>NZ_VUNM01000041.1 GCF_009695655.1 Sharpea porci | reverse complement strand
CCATATAGAATGGTGTTTTTTTATGCCTTAATATTGCAGAAATCCTCTGTCACTCATAGAATCGAGGGTAAAAAAAGAGATCTGCTTAGCAGACCTCAATATATTTAGTTATTTCGGGACAAACCCTAGATTAAATGATAATGTTTCATAGCTTTATAGAAACCATCCTCATCAATAGCCTTTGTAACATAGCTACATACTTTCTTGACATCTTCAGGTGCATTCCCCATTGCAATCGCATGATGGACATTCTCAAGCATCTGCAAGTCATTATAGCCATCTCCAATCGCATAAGCATCACTAGGATCAATATGGAAATGCTTTATGATCATATCCACACCTTTCTTCTTAGTGATTGCTTTGTCATTAATTTCTCCACCACCCCTATTGCCATTAAAACTCAAGGGGTTGACATTATAACGAGAAGAAAAATGTTTTTGAATATCTTCAACACTTAGAGTAATGATGCCATCATCATACATACGTTTGTCTTCATACCAGTGAATCTTATTCACATGCATGCCTTTAAAGCTCTCGACTTCCTTGAGCTGATTAAGAAAATGATGACGTCTATCTATATTACGTTCAACTTCCGCAAGACTTCCTGCTTCTTCTAACGTAATGGGCATTCTTCTTAGCTGTCGTTGTTTTTCGCCCACTCTAGTATAGAGTCCATCATTGCATTCAACATTGTAGGGAACATGGTATTGATCAAAGTAATCCGTTATCTCATCACGCTGCTCTTCCGTAAGATATTCATGGGAAACAATTTGATTGTTGATAATAACACACCCACCTGCTGCCGTTATGCAGTTCGTCAAACCTAGATCTTCTAACGGTGTTGACTTAATACTAGGGAGCGAGCGCCCTGTTGAAAGTACCGTCAGGATACCATTAGCCTGAAGCAATCTAAATGCTTCATATGTACTTTCACATATTTTATTTTTTGTTAAGACTGTACCATCTGCATCATAAAATAATACTTTCATTACCTATCACCTTCGTATGTCTATTCTATGCTATTTTATCCTCAATACAAACTATTTACAAAATCAGAAAATGAAAGGAAGCTTTATTTTTAAAAGCTTCCTTGTCCATAATGTTATTTTGCCTTAGCTTCATCTTCTTTAATGATATCATAGAGATCATAGATGAATTTTTCTGTCTTTTCCCAGCCTAAGCATGGATCAGTAATAGAACAGCCATATTTACCATCTTCCACCTTCTGATTACCATCTTCAATATAAGATTCAATCATCAACCCTTTGACAAGACTATGAATACGACGTGAAACATGTCTAGAATGCATGACGTCCTTGGCAATACGAATCTGTTCTAAATACTTCTTACCACTATTGGCATGGTTACAGTCAACAATAACAGCAGGATTTTCTAAGCCTTCCTTCTTGTAAAGATTGTAGACTTCTTTCAATGTTTCATAATGGTAGTTAGGCATAGAGTTTCCAAATTTATCTACATAGCCTCTTAAAATAGCATGCGCATAAGGGTTACCTGGTGTTTGGACTTCCCAGCCACGATAGATGAAACGCTGAGGAGCCTGAGCAGCTGTGATTGAGTTCATCATGACATTTAGATCACCACCAGTAGGATTTTTCATACCTGCTGGAATACCAACACCACTTGCGACAAGACGATGTTCCTGGTCTTCTACTGAACGTGCTCCTAATGCGACATAGCTAAGTACATCGGATAGGTAACGGTGGTTCTGAGGGTAAAGCATTTCTTCAGCACAAGTAAAGCCTGTTTCCTTAATAACACGAATATGCATATGTCGAATAGCTAACAACCCTTCAAGCATATCTTCTGGCTTTTCTGGATCTGGCTGGTGCAACATTCCCTTATAACCTTTGCCAACTGTTCTTGGCTTATTTGTATAGACTCTAGGGATGATGAAGATTTTATCTTTTACCTTTTCATAAACGCCTCTTAAGCGATGCATATAATCAAGAACAGCTTCTTCATTATCTGCTGAACAAGGGCCAATAATAAGTAAGAATTTATCTGATTTACCTGTAAATATATCTGCAATCTCCTGGTCATTTGCTTTTTTAATGGCTTCTAAGTCTTCAGTGAGAGGATATTGTGCTTTAACTTCCTGTGGTATAGGTAGTTTTCTCACGAATTCCATAGTCATTGATTCCATTATACATTCCTCCTTGTGATTACTACCTATCATACACGAATTTAAGAATAAGAAAAGAATTTATTTCATAATTTCATTAATTTCACAAAATCCAATCATGAGATTTCGATAAAACAAAAGAATCCTACTTCATTTCGGATTCTTCTTCTATAAAATATAAACGCGATGCGAAATCCTGAAAATAACGAACGTTTTCATTATAGCCATTGGCACTAAAAGCTTGTTTTAAGCCTACTCCCTGCATTAAAACACTACCTGTTGTATGAATATCTTCAACTTCCCCAGGCATTTTCACAAATTTCGCAACAACCTGATGGGCTAAAGAATCCTGCTTAATATGAACAGGGGATGCCGTATTAATCAAATCTCCAAAGAGCTTGACATTATATTGTTTGGCTTCATTGAAGAAATGATAATGGCTATCTTCCTTTAATCCTCTTGCAATAAACTGATGATACTGATGATGAGGTAAAACAAGCTCCTGTAAAAGCATGCCCATTGCATCCTTTTGATCATCACTGACAACACACCAGTTATGAAGTACTTGATTGACACGATAGAATGTTCCAAACTGGAAGGTCTTGCGATGAACTTTGTATGCTGCAATCTGTTTTGTGATCTCTTCAAGAGCCTCATTTGACAAATCGGCCAGATTTATTTCATAGCCTAAAATACCAAAGCAGGCAACATTATATCTTGTATTAAGAGGTGTTGTACGCAAGGTCTGATGATTAAGCGTTGATGAGACATGATTAGAGATAACAGATAGGGGATAGCCATAAGAATAATTCTTTTGTATGCGTGCACGACACAGTGCATCGGTATTATCACTTGCCCAGATCTGTGGCATAAAACAAAGCATGCCTAAATCAAAACGATTGCCTCCTGATGCACAGCCTTCAAAAAGAATATCAGGAAATGCTTTTGTCAGGTTATCCAAAAGCTTGTATAAACCAATGATATAACGATGAAAGACTTCCTGTTGTTTGTCGGAAGGAAGATAAGGAGAATAGATGTCGCTGAAAGTGCGATTCATATCCCATTTGACATATTTGATATCGGCACTCTCAAAGAGCTTACTCATCACTTTTGTCAGATAGTCCACAACTTCAGGATTACACAAATCAAGAATGCGCTGATGACGTCCTTCTGATTGCCCATGCCCCGGTATCGCAATTGTCCAGTTTGGATGAGAGCGATACAAATTAGAATCAACATTCACCATTTCCGGTTCCACCCAGATTCCAAAATCAAGCCCAATCGCATTAATCTTATCAACAAGGTGTTTCAAACCATGAGGCAGCTTCTTAGGGTCATATTGCCAGTCACCAAGGGATGATTGATCATTATCACGCTTACCAAACCAGCCATCATCCATCACAAAGAGTTCAATGCCAACTTTTTTAGCTGCTTTAGCCTGTTTGATGAGTTTTTGTTCATTGATCTTAAAATAATTGGCTTCCCAGGAATTCAGTAATATGGGACGCTCTTGATGCTGCCATGAACCTCTTACAATGCAGTCATTGATGAACTTATGCATATGTTGGCTCATGTCATTAAAGCCACGATCACTATAACACATCACAGCTTCTGGTGATTCAAATTGCTCACCCTGTGCTAACAAGAATGAGAAGTTCTGAGGGTTAATACCTGAAACAAATCTCATCTTTCCATAACTGCTCACTTCAACTGCTTCATAGTGATTGCCACTATAGATCAAATTCAATCCATAAACCTCACCTGCATCTTCTGATGTATGTTTGTTTGAAAGCATGACAAAGGGATTAGCCCTTGAGGAGGAACTGCCTGTAAAAGAAGCATTGATATGTAATCCACTCTCTACAACATAATCGTGTCTATTCATCTCATCTGTCCAGCTGCCATTAAATGTCGTTAAGACAAAGTCATGTGTTGAAAAATCAAGCTGTGTACTCATGAGACGATTAAGTCTGATTGCATTTTTATTATTGTTGATGAGAACAGCACGTCTTGTAATCATGTCATATTTGTCATAGACATTGTAATAAAGCTTGAGTGTCACATCATAGGCCTCATCAACCAATGTGATTTCCAGTTCCTCTTGATTGTTGGTAGCATAGGGTAATGTGTTAATAGGTGTACGTGTAGTGTTGATTTTAGCATCATGATAGAGAAAATCATTTGTGCTTGATCCATCGTCATGAATAATCTCTACAAAAGGAACACGGATATCTCCCTTACCTATTGTCCCTACTTCTAGGCGCATATCTTCAAGAGAATATTCTGGATGTTCCTCATCATAGATATTTGTGTTGCCTGGGGCGAAGGCATGTTGTTCAATCAACGGGACAATATCCTGGCAGGAAGTGATGGTAAGCTTTTTGCCATAATAGAGATGTTCAAGCTGTTTTGTAGGCAGGATACGCAAGATATAGCTAGAATGTGCTGTTTCAAGAACAAAGCACTGATCATATTGTCTTATCATATTAAGCCTCTTTATTCTTAATGGCCTTTGTGACTTCATCCATCTTTTGAGCTGTTAGAATGTATTTTTTCTTGAAGAAAAGAATACCGAAGACAAGGCCAGCAATAGGAATAAGCGTCATCGTCATACGTAAGCCAACAATCGAGCTTGTGGCCATTTTGACAACGTGTGCTGACTGGGATGAATTGCCAAAATGGAAGATGGCAAGCGCAAGTGCCGCAATGAGTGCTGCAACTCCACTTGCAAGCTTAACAACGAATGTCTGCATGGAGAAGATGACGGATTCATCTCGACGACCATTCTTATATTCACCATAATCAACAGTATTAGCGAGGAAGATTGTTGTAAGAACCATCAACATACCATTAGCTGCAAAGATTAAAAAACCAGGAATAAATAACAAGATAACATTATTCATTGAAGTAAAAGTTAATGCCAACAAGACAATATAGCCTACAATAGCCATCACTAAAGATGTGATGAAGATCTTTATTGTCGTCATGAACTTTCTTAACAATGGGAAAAGTAACATCATGGCAAGAATCTGCATTGCTCCACCAAAAGTATTAAAGACAGTATAGCTCTTATACCAGTTGGCTCCACCAAAATCATATTTAAAGAAATAAATAAGGAGGTTGGATGTAATATAAATTGATAAATTAACAATAACGATAGTCACAACGATAGCTAGGGCCTGATCGTTAGAGAGAAGACTCTTAAACATGTCTTTGACACTTGCAGTTTCCATATCAACGGTTGATGTTTCTTTGATATTAAGACATGTAATGGTTTCAAAGACCACAAAGAATAAAGCAATAATAAGACTAAACCATTTAAAACCAACAATTTCATTACCAGAACCTAAAGAATAGACACACATCATTGTAAAGATAGAAATGAGAGCAGAACCAACACCTGAACAGCTACGGGCAAAGGCCGATGTATTTTCACGGTCACTACCAGGTTCAGTAAAAGCTGGCACCATGCTCCAGAAAGGAATATCCATCATCGTATAGGTAACACCCCATAAGATATAAATAATCGCTGCATAGGCAATAAGCGCTCCACCCTTCAATGAAGTTGGTGTTGCGAATAAAGCATAGAGGACAATGGCATTAAGTAGTGTACCGGAGAAAAGCCAGGGTCTAAACTTGCCCCATTTCGTCTTTGTCTTAGCGACAATAACCCCCATGATAGGATCGTTGAAGGCATCAAAGACTCTTGCGATTAATAAGATAATGCCCATTGCGACAGCATCAATATGTAATAAATCTTGATAATAATACAGGACATAGCTTGCTGAAAGCATATAGACCATGTCTTTACCTACAGCTCCTAATCCATAACTCAGCTTACCTTTCATGCTGAGCTTCTTTTCATTTGTTTCCATTATTTCTTTCCTCTCTTTAATTGCATGGCGAGTTCTATGACTTTATAGGCGCCGTCATAGATGCCAATGGATTTATTGGTAATAATATTGTTGCACATATCTTTCAGGAAGTTGTCATCTGTCATAAAGAGTTCAAGCATCTGTAATGTATGAGGAATATCCCTTGTTTCAAGCGTGCCATCACCAATCTCCGCTGAATGAATAGCGCCCCACATTTCATGTTTGCCCACTCTTTTGATAAAAAGTTTAGGTACTGGATAGAATGCAAGCTCACTAGGCTTTGTGACAAGAACATCACAGCTTCTCATCAACAGATTCGTAATATAAACAGCTTCAAAAATATCATGATGATAGAAAGCATGAATACCTGCGACTTTGCCATTAATAGCTGACTTTGCGAAGGCTGTTGCTTCTTCAAAGTCATCCATATGTTCATAAACAAAGTTTTTCATTTCGGGAATTTCATTACATAACTCATCCCATACATTGCGATAATCACCCACATTGACATAGAGCACAGCTTCATTTTTATCAATATAAGGCAAGAGATACTTGATGATGGCTGCAAAAATTTCCTTCTGCGCACCAGCCCCACCAATCGTCAGCAAGAAACGCATAGCTTCATGCTGATCTTTTCGATCCATACGTTTCTGACAGTCATCTTCAATATTCACAACAAGTTCATGATCGATATAATGACCTGTATAAACAATATCATCTTTCCCCATCGGTTTAAGCACCTTATCTTTGTTCATTCCATTGAGTACACGATATCCCAAGTAAGCATTGTGACATTGGATTGTATGAACAGAACCCTCGGCAAGATGCAAAGCCATCGGCCAGTTATCAGGAATAGCTTCGACAACATATTGCATTCCAGCATGAATAGCTGCCTGTGCTGGCCAGCAATGTGTGCCCACAACAGGAATATCTTTTGGGACATTTCTAAAAACAGGTGCCATCAGTTCTGCATTCTTCTGATCACTCGCATTATAACTGAGCTTTCTAAATCCTTCATAATTCATTGGTTCCCAGACAAATTTATTGAAAAGCTTGAAGCGGGAAAGACGTGAACCTAAGGAATAAAGATCATTCTGAGCTGAAATCACTTTCGTACATGTTGTTTGTGGGTAACTATTGAGATCCATCCAGTATGGCTTATAGCCCAAAGCCTTGGCACAGCTTGCCATTGCCATCGAAATACGATAATGACCAAAACCCATTCTGATATTACCAACAATAATACCTTGTTTCTTATCGAAAGGATCACTTTCAACATCCTTACCAGATAATTCTTCAGGCAAGAGAACATCATATAAATCAAAAACATCCCCTAGCACTCTATTCTTTCGAATACGAATAGGATAATTAACATCACTATCATCACCAAACTTTTTGATATATTTCTTCTTAGACTTCAGTGCTTTCCTATAATCTTTTTCACTGATCTTGTTATCAAAAATCACTTGACTCTTATCTTCCATTACTTCTTTATCCCTTCTACTAATATTTCCACAACACATTCTAGCCCTTCGCTATAAGACAGATGGTTGCCTTTTAGAACATCACGCTTAAAGAAACGCTCTAGACTTGCTTCAAACATTGCTTTAAAGATAGGAATATTGATATCTCTTATGACACCTTCCTCTTTTCCTTGTTCAAGTAATGCAATCGTACTTTCCCAACCTGTCTCTAATCCTTTTTCTACTTCTTTATAAGCCTGCGGATATTTTTCTTTTAGATCATACAAACTAGCTAGATCCAAATCTTTATAGCCTTCAGGTAAGACTGACAACAACTGTATAAGCTTATCAAGCGTTGAAAGTGTTTCATTCTGTAAGACTTCTTGTTCACTTGTTTTAATGCGTTCAAATGAGTATTTGACCATTTCATTAATCAAACTATTTTTATTCTTTGTTACGGTATAGATGGTTTTCTTGGAGATTGAAAGCTTCTTTGCAATATCATCCATTGTGAATTTAATTCCTTTTTCCTTGAATACATCTATTGTTGCTTGTAGTATATGTTCTTTTAAATCTTCCATATGTTACTCCCTTGGAAACTCTTACATCTTTTACAGTTTCCATTGTAGCATTTTATGTAAGCGATTGCAAGAAACCAAATTGTTATATTTAGTTTCCTGTATACAAAAGAAAAGATCATCCTATGATGACCTTAAGATTTATATGTTTGAAGTTGTTTCAATGAGAATACAACAAGAATCAATGAACCAACAATTGTCATAATGATTCCTGCTATAAGCATAATGGATAAACCAAAGTTATCCTGTAATAATCCACCCATGACATTCCCCATAAAGGAGCCAAGTCCTGTTGACATCATCGAAATCATTGTTTGTCCCATCATTTCATGTTTTCCATCAATATGGTCAGAAACATAATAAGTAATTGTGGCAGTAAATAAACCATAGCTTGCACCTTGAGAAAGCATGCCTAATATCAGAATAGGCAAATTCGGCGCAAGGCAAATCAATAGATTACGTACAAGATACATCATACCTGCAACCACAAATAACTGCTCACTCTTAAAATGTTTGAGAAGTGTATGGGTGATGGCCATAAAGGGAAGTTCGCTTGCCGCCATCGCAAAGACTGCAATGCCATAGAATGACGTTGTTCCACCTAAGTGCTTAACAATATTGATTAAGTATGTAGAAAGCATGGCTGAAGCCCCAAAAGTAATCCCAAAGCCAAGAAGAATGATGAAATAAAAATGATAAGTTCTTATAAAATTGAAAACAGAAATATGTTCAGCACTCTTTGCATCACCGCTAATTTCCACATCTTCGATTGAATACAAATCAATCAACAACAGTATCATGCCACATACAAAGAATATGACAAGTAATGAAGGATTGAGCTTATCGACAAGAAGCCCGATAGAGAATGCCGTTGTCGCATAAGCAATCGACCCTAGACCTCGTGCTATGCCAAAATTAATATAATGCCCCACTTTTAAATGATTCATACATATCATAGAAAGCAAAGGAACACAGGCATAGCTTAATGTAATAATCGAGATATCAAGAATCATGATGATCACTGTTGGTAATTTCAAAAAAGTAATCAACAGGAATATCAATATTTGATAGACAATAATCATCGTCAAAAGCTTGTTGATTGTAAGATGTTCTATTTGCCCAATTAAGCCACTGATAAACGGTCCAACAATAATCGACAGGATACACCCCATTCCTGTGACAATACCTATTTCCGTATTGCTGAGTCCTTTCCATTGCAAGAAGACAGCAATATAGCCTGTCAGGGAACATGTTGCTATCCAATAGAGCATCTGTACCCAATTATATTTCATTTGTAAATGTTTCATAACCAAGCACCTCTTCAATAACAATAACTATAATCAAAAGTCATTAAGAAATGTGCTATTTTCTCAAATAGAAAATCAACAATCCATCTTGACTTCAATTGTATTGTTGTAAGAAGAAACATAGGCATATGCCCCAATGACAAGAGGCATATTGGGGTTAATATGACCCACGTCTGTATCCATGATGATAGGCACATGGTATTTCTCTAATAGCTCATAAACAGCATTATATTGATTGACGCCCATCATTTCTTTATTGCTAGCAGCAAGAGGACGTCCAATCACAAAGCCTGAAGCCGTTTTAAACCAGCCAGCTTCATCAAGTTCCCAAATAGCACGTCTTATACCCATTGGTGTAAGATCACATGCTTCAAGTACCCAGATAATCTTTTTATGTTTGATAGCTTTTTTTACTTCATCAAAACGTGTCCCACAAAGATTAACAAGAACATCAAGACATCCACCCATTAATACGCCTTTCATATTGATAGGCATATTGTAGACTTCTTTTATTGATTTATTAATGGGTAAATAGTTATGGAGGATTTTGGGTTGATCGAGATGGTATTTTTCATTTTGAGCTAAATTGAGATAACCTTTATCAGGTGATGCATATTTTTCATAACCATAAACCTTCTTGATCTTACCTTCCATAATGCCAAGTGTATCTTCTTCTCTTCTTGTCAGAGGAAATCGAAAATCAGGAACAACAGGACCATAAATGGCTGCGGTATGGCATAGTGTTGCTAGTGTAAAGACCATGTTGGTATTATCGGATATCCCCACATACCATTTAGGCTTTGACTTCTTCAGCTTCTTAAAATCAACATATGAGATTGTCTCACACATTAACTCTCCCCCACCAGCAGCAATAATAGCCTTCACTTCAGGATCAAGATAGAAATCCATTAATTCTTTAGCAGCCACTCTTGGATCAGTGGCAATACCCTTTCCATCCTCTAAATAACACGTTTTGCCAATAACAACTTTATAGCCTCTTTCTTCTAGCACTCTTTTAGCATCATGCATCATGCTTAAAGCTGGCTCACTTGCACATCCACATGATGGCGCACTAAAGGCAATAATATCGCCTGGTTGAATATAGTCTGGTATTCTCATAGCTTTCCTCCATTAAATAGATTGTAAACTCAGTTACATAAATATCTTACATTATAGAGTGAATCTCTTCCCTTCTATTATGCTCACAAAAAGTCAGGTATTCCTCCTGACTTTAAGCATATGATGCAGTTGCAACGTAGTTTGGATTAATGACCATTCCCTCTCTAGGATCAGACCATTTTGTATTCCACCAAGATCCACTACTTGTACTTTTTCCAACGAAAACAGTCACTTCTTGCTTGTTTTGATTAACTTTTATAAAGAGAGAATAAGGATGTGAGTCTTCTGAATCAGCCATCTTATTTGCAAATAACAAACGATTATAACTATAACGTATACCTAACCAGTCATTCTCATCATTAATCTTCGTAATATCAAAGCCGATACTTTCAAACATTGCCTTTATAAAACCATTATCCTGATTCCATGTTCCATCATTAAGATGGGGCAAATCCCTGTATGTCGCACTACTTTCATAAGAAGAAGGTTTCCCTTTATTTCTATTACCAAACCGACTATAATCCTTTTCACCAAGTACACCCCATCCCGCTTCTCTAAAATGAATAATTTCTAAGCCTTTTCCATAAAGACCATTTTGTCTATTAGAATAGCTAACTTCCTGTTCAAGTTTTTGTAAACTATTCTTTTTTATCCAACGTGCTGCTGCCTGTGCAAGTAACTGAATATTTTTTGTGTCGCGTGCTTCACGCAAAGTATTATCAGCATCATTTAAAAGAATCGTATCCAGATCACTATTATAAATATCTTTAGAGAAGTAATAGGTAGGAACTAATGCATAATGCTTCATGTCAATGACTCCATTCGCAACTTTCTCCTTGAAGTCAGCAAAGTTATCTTCAGTTATCAATCCTTTCCATTCACCATTATCATATGTAAGCTCATAAGTACAGCCCGTATAATAATATCGATTGTTAGGATTATTAGCACCATTGGTAGGAACACTGACCCAATATGGCTTTTTACGATTCTTATCCCAAGAATCATACATATTTTCTTTTACAGAAGTCACATTACCATTGGTATCATAAGTAGCAGGTGATAATGACCAGCCGGCAAAAGACCATTTGCCCCACTCTTTATTCATATTTTTTAAAGCTTCCCAACTTGCATTAGGCAAATCATCATAACTACCAACGCCTAAGTTTTCAAGCCCAGGCATCTTACTGACTTTACCTGTACTAGCGTCAACGATAAAGAATTTTGTATCAATATCTTTGGCTTGAGCTTCAAATCTCGTTAAATAGACAGCTTCCTTTTTCTCTTTAACGCTAGAATCAATATTGATGGTCTTTTGATGATATGAAGCAGAAGCAAAGGCATTAAGCTGGATTTCATCATGCATATTTGTCCCATTGATTTCTAACTTGTAATCTGCTGATTTCATCTGTACATTTTGATCATAGCCTCCCTGAACATTGTAGAGCGCAAGATCACTATCCTCTTTATACATATTGGAAGCATTATAATGACGATAGATCATACTGATACTTGTAGAAAGGACACCAAGGACAATGGAAAGAATGGCAATAGAAACAATAACTTCGATTAATGTAAATCCCTTTTTATTCATTTCCGACACCTTCCTAATAATACTTTCCTATTTCTACTTTATTCTTATTATCAATTGTACAATCAATAGAGACAGTTGATTCTCTATTGTTGTACCCTACAGTGACTTTGTAAGTCACAACATGAGAACCATCATCCTTCGTTGTCACTTTATATTCACAGATGTTTTTTGTAATCAACTTCACATAATCCTTAGAACCCACATTGGATGTTTTACTCAAATTAAGATTCCAGGTTCCGGATGCATCTTTAGGATAATAAACACTTGTAGTAAAGCTTCCTGTTTCTTTTTTTAAGTTATCCGCAATAATCTTTACTTCACTTTTTGCATAGAGATAAGCCTGACGCTCATCATTATTTCTAACGCTACGATTATAATAGGACTGTGCAAGCATATACATTGCACCCGTAAGGATGAGTACAAGCATGGTAACGATGACAACTGCAACAATCGTAGAACCTTCTTCATTCTTTACTTTACTCATGCTCCCTCACCTTCCTGTATCAAATCATTATAACTCTTTCTTTCCCATATGGCATTACGGATAGCTGTATTGTCTAATCCACCAATAGTATACTTATCATCAGTGTCAATATTGTGGTTTTTTGCTTCATTTTCATCATAATAAATCATAGCTCTTTCAAGCCAAAATTCATTAGAACGACCCATCGTATCTCCATAGGCATACCTGTCAATCGTAAGACTATTATTTATACGACTGATACTTATGTCACTAAAATATTGATAACGAAGTCCAAAATATAACTTTGCATCCCAGTTACAAATAGATGTATGATCAGCTGTATACGTGTAGCCATAATAACCATATGAACTTAAATTAATAGCTGGCAAGTTCTTAGGATCTTTAAGCTGTATAAAATCCTGATATTGACCCTGAACAGCATTATCATCTAACTGTACTGTTCCAAGTCTTACAGCATCGCCTTTTTCATAAGAGCTTGTCGGATGATAACAATTTTCCATCAATTTCCAGCCTGATTTGAAGCTCTTACCAGGCAGCTGATATTCACCAGTCGCCCCTACTTCAGGATCTGCTATTTTCTTATAAACTTCATAATAACTATACTGACTGCCACGGCCACCATCAGAATCAGCTACTTTTACTTTGACATAATCCCCAATCTTGTAGGTTGTGTTACTGTTATATTCTTGGAGCTCAGGATAATCAGTCGCATAGTTAGCTGCATTGCTGACTTTTTGTTCTTTTCCTTGATAGCTAAAAGAAGTCAAATGTGTGCTCTTTTCATATCCTGGTGAAGATTTAATGTCTTTATTAAGTTCCAACAAGTCTTTGATACGTTCATCCTTCATAGTTGAGAACGTATTATCGTAACCTTTATAGTTTGGTAATGGCTTATCACCAATTTTCTCCCAATATTGAGAATATTGGTCTGGCTTTTGATATCCACTTGTGTCCTTAATACAACGGTAATAAATATTCTTACCACCTTCATTTATTCTAATGACATCACCAATATAGTAAGTATTCTTATCATCATAATCAGGAGTAAGACGTTGCCAATATGAACCACCTAAATCAGGATGATTATAGTTTGCGGCACGATAAGGAAGATTTTTTGTACACATATACCAATAACCCTTGTAATAGACAAAGTCACCAGCACGATAGTTATTAAGATAAGGAAGTTGTAGAAAGTCATCATTCCATACAGATTCTGCTGTACCAATAAAGTATCCTCTATTTAAATATGGTGTTATTTCATTAATCTTATCTGCAACTGTACCTGTTAAATAAGGATTGGTTGTTGGATCTATTTCACTTGATTCTTTCTTTGTCTTAGTATTGTAATATATTCTAATCAAGCCATCTCCATCTTGATTAAATGAGACACTTTGCATTGTATTGTCTAATGACACAGGTGATTTATCATTGCCTTGTGATGTTTTTGTATTTCTAAGATCACCCGTATTATAATCTTTATCAGTTGTGCCATTTTCTTTTAAGACATTTGAAAATTCAATTGCATCATTCTTCTTATATGTCTCCGTGTCACTCTTTAAAACATAGTGAAAATTGACCACATAACTTAGGTTATCATTATCTTTCTGACGACGCTGCAATACATAATGCATACTTAATTTACTGATATCATTATTACGGTCATAAGTATCCTTGACCGCATAATAGCTATCATCAAGCGCTTGCTTGCCTGTACCAGTACCAGTTTTCTTTGTTTTATCATACTTATAACTTCCCTGGTAAAGTTTTCCATTGCTGACTGCTATCCATGACCAATCTCCATTGTTATCACTATTGATTTTTGGTGGAATAGTACTGATGACGACATCACTAGAATTTTGTATTTCATCTCGCACATAATCGACAATATTATCCAGTGCATCTTTTTTGAGTTTTTGCGTACTGAAAGTTCCAAATGTCGTAAAGCCCGTTAAGATCACAGAAAGTATTGCCCCAAGTGCAATCGAACCAATCGCAATCGAGACAATCACTTCAATCAATGTAAAGCCTTGATTATCTTTCTTTCTCATTTCCCGAATACTCCCTTATTCTTTATGATTTCGCATATCCCCACTTCTTATCGACAACACTGATCATTTCCTGATCTTGCGCATAGGCCTTCATATTATGCAATACAATCTTATAAAGCTTTTCTAATGTAATATCAAGTTGATAACCACCTGTTATATGTGGTGTAATCAACAAGTTATCAATATTCCACAAAGGACTATCAACAGGTAATGGTTCTTCTTCTAAGACATCAAGCCAAATACCTAAAAAACGATCATGTACTTTTTCAAGCATACTTGTATCAATAACATTACCCCTTCCTACATTCATCAAGATGGATTGATCTTTACAGGCTTCTAAGATTTCTTGATTAAAGAGGTGATAAGTATATTGTGAGGCAGGAAGACTAATGGCAATAACATCAGCCTTTGATACCTCTTCTTTTAATTCATCAATTGTATGCATTTCATCAAAGCCATCAACTTCTTCTTTTCTTCTTCGCATACCAACAACATATCCACCCAATGCTTTAGCACGCTTCGCAAATTCCATACCAATATTTCCCGTTCCCACAACTAAGATACGTTTTCCAATAGGTGAAATGACATGTCCTTCATTGACCCATTTTCTTGCTTCTTGATCTTTGAAATATGTAGGTATACGCTTCATTATATTCAGCATCATGGCAATCATATATTCACTAATCGCAATGCCATATGATCCTGTTGCACATGTTAGAACTGTTTGTGGCGCAATGACACCCAAGTACTGATTCACCCCTGCACTCTCTGCCTGAAACCATTCTAAATGCGCATCTTGTAATAATGCAGGATCCACATTTCCAACAACGGCATCCACACTTAAAATATCTTCTTTACAAACATCCTTCTTATTCTTTACTATTACATCCAACCCTTTAATATGTTCAAGCTCTTTTACCTGATTATCTTGAAAATCACTTATTGTCATTAATACTCTTTTCATTTCCATTCCCACTTTCTTTAGCTTTATTATACACTGAAAAAAGAAAACTATCGCATAAAAAGAAGCCTCAACGAGACTTCTTTTTAATATTGCTCATTCATAATTACGAAAGAGTACCTCTTGTCACACCAGTAAGATTATCTAAATATTCTTTACCTACGGTCATTTTATTATTGGACTCAATTGTTACAAGTTTATAACCTTTTCCATCTTTAAATTGAATACCAACAGTCATCGAAGCAATCCCAGTTTTTGATGGTGTCAGCTTCATCTTACATAAATATAATGATTTTACTTGATCACCATAATCTTTTCTTGGTCCAATCTCTTCAATGACTTGATCAAGATATTTTTTATCTAAACCAAATGTACCGACATAAATTTGAATTTTATTATAAGCGCCATTATCAACCTTTCCATTGGCTGAATATTCATAGACGAACGCTCTTCTTGCATTCAAGAAAGCTGCACGTGCAACGGCAACATACTTAGCATCATTTGCTTCATTGATATAAGACATGACTGATGGAACAGCTACAGCCATTAATACAGCTAAAATAACAGTGACAACAATAATTTCAATCAGTGTAAATCCCTTGTTTTTATTAACACGCATATTCAACACGTATACTCAATTTAAGGTTAGAATTGAGTATTTTTCCTTTCTAGCCGAATTAAGAATGATATCATCTACGGCCATTGATGATATCATTTATAAGCACTGTGGATTTGTATCTATATTTTTAC
>NZ_VUNM01000040.1 GCF_009695655.1 Sharpea porci | reverse complement strand
GGAAATGCTTCTGCGGGCGATAGTGTATTCGCAAAAGACGCTAAAATATCGAGATGCATGGAAGTAAAACGTTGGAATATCAACGTTTTTTTCTCTTTATATAGGTCCACTGTGCAAATGGGGATTTATAAAAATAAAAAGCAAAATATACACTTGAACAAAAACTGAGAACTGTACTGGATTATCAATTAGAAAAGAAATCAGCAACTGATAAGATATGGGGAAACATGGTGATGGCAGAAAACGTCACCGCTCGAATCTCTATGTCGTTGAGGATAAGTACAGAATGGTCTATCACAAAAAGAACTTGCATCAAAATAAAATATTCCCAGTAAAACAGTCATCATTCAATGAATCAAGCGGTATAATAACCATATAGAACAGAGGGATTATCATCCCCATCCGGAGGTCTATATGGCAGAAAGAAAACAACGAAAGAAGAACGAATGGAGATCGTTCAGTACTGTATCAATCATGATCGCAATTACAAAGAAACAGCCGCAAAATATGGGTGCAGTTATTCTCAGGTCTATTCATGGGTTGGCAAATATGACAGCCAGGGAACAGATGGCCTGAATGACAACCGCGGCCATCGCAAGGCAGAAGAAGACCTTACTGACAAGGAAAAACTGGAAAGGGAAAACAAACGACTGAAGGAAGAACTGAGACGAAAAGAAATAGAGGTCAAGTTCTTAAAAAAACTCAACGAATTTGGGAGAAGGCAATAGAGAATGCAGTGAAGATTGCTTAGATAACATTGCACATCAGTTTAGACAGGAGGTACTAATTGCAGTTAAACTAGAACAATAGAACAATTTTGTAAAAAGCAAAGTAAAATGCAGGAACAATTACAACAATAAAAAAGGGCAAATTCAATAGCCCCGATTAGTATTTATTTTGGACATTTTCAATGTCAACTTGATCGAATCATATCATGGAAAAAATGGCTTTTTGTATACTAGGTGACTTATTGGGAGGTGATATCCTTTTTATGTATAATGATAGATGTAATATATATAAAAACTATAGCAATTTCACCCTTTATATACTTGAAAAATAACTCTGGAAGCGTTATACTATAGGTGTTGTGAAACAAATCACATAACAGAAAACAATAAAAAGGAGATAATATTATGCAGAGATTTACTTTACCTAGAGATCTATATCACGGAAAGGGAGCTCTAGAAGCTTTAAAAACATTGGAAGGTAAAAAGGCTATCATTTGTGTTGGTGGTGGCTCAATGAAACGTTTTGGCTTCTTACAGAAAGCTGAAGATTATTTAAAAGAAGCTGGCTTTGAAGTAAAGTTATTTGAGGGTATTGAATCAGATCCATCTGTAGATACAGTTATGCGTGGTGCAAAGGCTATGGAAGAATTTGGCCCTGACTGGATTGTTGCTATTGGTGGTGGCTCTCCAATCGATGCTGCAAAAGCAATGTGGATTAAATATGAACATCCAGAATGTACATTCGAAGATATGTGTAAAGTGTTCGCTTTACCTAAATTAAGAAATAAAGCACATTTCTGTGCTGTATCATCTACTTCAGGTACTGCTACAGAAGTAACTGCTTTCTCAATTATCACAGATTATGATAAAGGTATTAAATATCCAATTGCTGACTTTGAAATCACACCTGATGTCGCTATTGTTGATCCAGAATTAGCTGAAACAATGCCACAGAAACTTGTTGCACATACAGGTATGGATGCAATGACACATGCAATTGAAGCTTATGTTTCAACAGCTCATGCCAACTACACTGATCCACTTGCAATCTGGGCTATCCGTATGATTAGAAGAGATTTAATCAATTCATATAATGGTGACATGACTGCTCGTGACAATATGCATGACGCACAGTGCTTAGCAGGTCAGGCATTCTCAAATGCTTCTCTTGGTATTGTTCACTCAATGGCACATAAGACAGGTGCAGTCTTTGCAGATTATGGTGCTCATATCATTCATGGTGCTGCTAATGCCATGTATTTACCAAAAGTTATCGCCTTCAATGCAAAAGATTCAGAAGCAAAAGCAAGATATGCACAGATTGCTGATGAATTGAAACTTGGCGGTGAAACTGCTGATGAAAAGATTGCTAACTTAATTGCTTTATTAAGAGGTATGAATGACAAGCTTAATATTCCACATTGCATTAAGCATTATGGTAAGGATTCTTATCCAACAGAAGAAGGCTTCGTACCTGAAAATGTCTTCTTAGAAAGATTACCTGAAATTGCTAAGAATGCGCTTGCTGATGCTTGCACACTTACAAATCCACGTAAGCCAACTCAGGAAGAAATGGAAAAATTATTGAAAGCTTGCTACTACGACACTGAAGTAGACTTCTAATAATTCAGGAAGGAAGAAATTCCTTCCTTTTTTTGTCATTTGCTTGATTACATCTTAAAACTGACTACAATAGTAAAGAGAAGGTGAAATGAAATGATTGCTTTCGAAACTTTATTTGCGGATGATCTTTTAAGAAAGGATAAGAATGAAGAATTTGATGAAGAAGAAATGAAAAAAGATCTTGTTGCAGATGATTCTTCCTATTGCCTTTCTGATGATGAAGAAATATGCCATCATCAGATTATCAGTGAGCATTTATCATCATTACACTTATGATTGAAGAAGATACCAGGAGCTCCTGGTATTTTCGTCTAGAGTATAGATATGGTCAGAAATAGACATTTATGTTAGAATGCCACGTGAGGTGAACGAAGTGAAGATTGGATTAGTAATGGAAGGCGGAGCCAATAGGGGCATGTTTACTGCTGGCGTGCTTGATGTGTTAATGGAAAATGGGATTGAACTTGATGCTTCAATTGGTGTTTCAGCAGGTGCAGCATTTGGCTGTAATTATGCTTCCAAGCAGATTGGCAGAGCCATACGATATAATAAGCGTTTTGCGAAAGACTGGCGTTTTGCTTCCTGGCGTTCGTTCTTTTTGACAGGTGATCTTTATGGGGCAAAGTTTGATTATGAGAAATTGCCTTATGAGCTTGATGTATTTGATTATCAGGAATTTATGAAACATGATTTCTATTGTGTTTGTACAAATGCTTTAACGGGAGAACCTCTCTATTATCATTGTGATGCCAATGACAAGAAGACAATGCAATATATTCGTGCTTCGGCAAGTATGCCAATTGTCTCCCATGCAGTGGAGGTCGATGGGATGAAGTTATTAGATGGCGGTATTGCGGATAGTATTCCTTTGGCATATTTTGAATCGATTGGTTATAAGAAGAATGTTGTTATTCTGACTCAGCCTTCTTCTTATCGTAAAGAAGCGATGAAACATAAAACAATGATGAAGATCTTGTTGAAAAAATATCCTGCTATCTATCAGAAACTTATGAAACGCCATGTGGTCTATAATAAACAGCTAAGCTATATTAAAAAACGTGCTGAGCATGGCAATGCTTTTGTCATTCAGCCACCCTATGCTTTAAATATTCCAGCATTATGCCATTCACCTGAAGAAAAGGAACGTGTTTATCAAATAGGAAGACAACAAGCCCTTAAACAGCTAGCAAGTTTGAAGCGTTTTTTAGATGAGGCCAGAAATGAAGAAAATCACTAAAATTGTCATTGCAGTGGCATTGTTTATAACGCTAGGCTATAGTGGACTCTTTCTCTATAACCGTTTGAAGGTGGATGCTGGTCAGCAGGTTAATGATGTTGTTGCCTATTTAAGCAAGAAGACCGGTATTATTGCTGATGATGAACATTTTTCGGATGTTCTTACAGCAGGGCGTGTATTGCGTAAAAAGATGATTGATCGTACACACCATATTAATCTTGTTTACTTTAGTAAAGAAAAAGAAGATTCACAAGCTTTAGCTCAACAAATCTATCAAGAAGCTATCAAACATACCGGTGTCCCCAATGAAGGAGACTATCTCCATTATTCTCTTTCAAGCGTTACGATTTCTTCAAAAAATACCCGTATTATTAATGGTTATCACTATGATTTAGCTTATGATGTCAATTATCGTACAACCCGCTTACAAGAAGAAGTAATTGATCGTCAAGTAAAAGATATTGTCAAGACTGTGAAGGGCACAAACTATCAGAAAATCAAACAGCTTAATGATTATTTAGTGAATCATATGTATTATAGTGACCAAGGTAAGGGTGAACAGTATACGGCCTATGGTGCTCTTATCAATGGACATGGTGTCTGTCAGGCCTATACTCTTGCCTATTATCGTTTATTGCTTGAAGCTAAGATTGATAATCGGATGATTACAGGGCTAAGTGTTCAACCATCAGGACGAGATAATCATACGTGGAATATTGTCAAATTAGATCATCGCTATTATGATGTTGATGTGACTTGGAATGATGCTCAAGGTCGCAAGAACATGTATTTCTTAAAAGGGGATTTGCAGTTTAGAAAAAGCCATCTTGCCAACAAGAGTTTTCATGATCCAAACTTCACTCAAAAATATCCCCTTGCATTATATGACCACTAGTTCATCACTGGTGGTTTTTCTAATAAAGCTATGGTAGAATGAGGAAGGTGATTTTATGGGAAAAATAAATTTAAAAAATGTCAATGTTGATCAAATGGATACAAAGCGTCTTTATCAGAGCTATCTTGTTCTGCTTGCCCAATATAGCGGTTTAGTACAGACCATTGAACCAACGGATGAAGAATTAGAAGAAGCAGAGAATCGTATGGAACTCACTTTGCGAAATCGTTTAAGTGAGCTTGAACTTGGGGCCAAGATTGCCATGGATCGTATTGGTGAGGAGTATGATGTATGATGAAAGAAATGATGGGTGTTCTTAAAATAGATGAAGACAACAATATCACATATAAAGCGATGCGGGACATTGAAACAAATAGACTGAAGGAATTCTTCTTTTATGCGATAGCTCAATTTGTGATTCATAAAAATGTCAATGAAATGACGAAGCAGGATGCCCGTTTTGTCTTTGATGCGTTAAGTTTCATGAATGAAGTTTCAAGCTTTGTTCAGGCAAAAATCAATCTTAGCCAGTGTCCGCCTATTCGCTCACAACAACTTGAAAGTAAAGCCTGTGAAATAGGAATTGCACAAAATGATGATGGACATCTTATCTTTGTATCAGATGATAAAGATTTACAACCCATGCATATGCTTGTTGTCATTGGAGGGGCAATGGGATGTTTATTGGAATTAGAAGATCGTGTAGATGTCTATGAGCAGCTTGTGGAAACAAGTTTCCAACATGCCTATCAAAACTAAGCTAGCCAAAAGCTAGCTTTTTTACATAACCTTATCAAAGTATTTTGTTGTATGCTATTTTTTGTAAATATGCGATTGTGACTACATGTTTTCAATAAGTGTGTGTATAATAATGGCAGGTGATAATGCATGGACGAAAGAACATTAAGGATGTTTGAGGCCAGGTTTGATTATACGAAAGAAAAGCTTGCAACTTTGGAAGAAGCAATTGATGAAAAAACCAAGCAAGGTGTAGTCATTAAGGCAATGTATGACGCCAAGCTCGGTGATTTGATCTATGAGCGTACAAAGCTATTCTATCTATGCCAGTACCTGAATAAACGTGTCTCAATCGTAAAACAACATAGAGAAAAAGGCGAATATATTTCATCATCAATGCTAGATGCAATGCTTGAATCTATGCGTATAGAGAATATCGATAAACTTGCTCAATACAAGGAGAAAGTAGAAGCAAGTAAACGATATCTTGAAAGCGACGATGTAGGCTTTTATGAAAAAGGCATTATCTATGATCAATACAAGGAAATTATCTATAAGATACATCCTGACTTGCATTATTATACATCACCTACCAATATGAATGTTTTCAAAAGAGCTCAAATGGCCTTTATTGCAAATGACTGTGTGGCCCTTGCTGATTTGAATCGACAAATATGTGAGAATGTTGAGAATCTAACTTTAAAAGAAAAGCAACAACTTCTTGAAAAAATGGAAAAGCTCATTCATCAAAAGAATATCAAACTGGAATGGATTCCTATTCGTGCGCCTTTTGATAAACAGGAACTTGTCACTAATGAAGACATGCTTAATGAAGAAAAAAGAAAATTAATGCATGATATTGAACAGTTTGAAATGATTAAAAAACAGCTAGAAGATATTATTGGTCAAATTGTCTTAAAGACAGATGCATGAGGAGGATAAATATGAATCAAAACAATGCAAAGACTACGCTGGTCGCTAAAAATGTAGAAGTAAGGCCCCATTGTGTCGTTGGTATTGGTGCAAGTGCTGGTGGCTTAGAGGCACTCCAGCAATTATTGACTTTTTTGCCTAGTGATACAGGGATGGCTTATGTCATCATTCAGCATCTTTCGCCTGATCATAAGAGTTTACTTGTTGATATCTTAGGAAAATATACTTCCATGCCGGTAGTGGAAGCAAAAGATGGCATGAAGGTGGAACGTAATACTATTTATATGTTGCCACCAAAATATAATATTGAAATTGTATCTGATACCCTTTATTTAAGTGAATACAACCATACACATATCAATCATCCAATTGATATCTTTTTAAGATCGCTAGCGAGCGCTTATGAAAATAAATCTGTTGCGGTTATTTTGTCAGGCACAGGTAGTGATGGCACAAATGGCATTCGTTCTATTAAAGAACAAAATGGTGTCATCATTGTTCAGTCGCCTGAATCAGCAAAGTTTGATGGCATGCCACGTAATGCCATTGCGACAGGCTTTGTTGATCTTGTCCTTTCACCAGATGCTATCGCTCGTGAAATGAGCCATATTTCTGCAAGTATGATGAATGTCAATAAGGATATTGAATTGACAGATAATGATTTAATGAATAAAGTCTTTTCAATACTCCAATCCGTTACTAATGTCAACTACACATATTATAAACAAACAACAGTATTAAGACGTATTGAAAGAAGAATTGTCATTACCCACAATCGTAATTTAAAAGAATATGTCACTTATCTTAATAACAATCCTGAAGAAGCTAAAATCTTAGGTAAGGAAGTGTTGATTGGGGTAACGCGCTTCTTTAGAGATCCTGACTACTTCGATGTCTTGAAGGAACGTGTTGTAAAGAAGATTGTTCAGGAAGCTTCACCTAGTGATTTGATTCGTGTCTGGGTTGCTGGCTGTTCAACAGGTGAAGAGGCTTATTCCATTGCTATTCTCTTTGCTGAAGTGATGGAAGAATTGAATATGCAAAGAGATATTAAGATCTTTGCGACTGATCTTGATGCTGATAGTGTCAATTTTGCCGGACGAGGAGTTTATGGCGATAATATCATTGAAGATGTCTCAGTAGCACGTCTTTCTCGTTTCTTCACAAGACGAGGCAGCAAATATACTGTTAATCATGAAATTAGAAGAATGTTGATCTTTGCCCAGCATAATGTCTTCCAGGATCCACCATTTGGTAAGCTTGATTTAATTAGCTGTCGTAACTTATTGATTTATTTCCAGAATGTCTTACAGAAAGACCTCTTCTCAATTTTCCATATGGCATTAAAAGACAAAGGATTCCTCTTCTTAGGACGCAGTGAATCCGTTTCAACCTATGATAATGTCTTTAAAGTTTATTGTGCTAATGAGAAGATCTTTATCCATGATGCAAGTGGCAAAATGCCAAAGCATGATCGAATTAGTTATTCTTTACAGTCTGTTGAAGATTACCTTTCACCAGTCGCCACTTATCATGCTTCATCACGTGATGTTGATCATCAGTATACATCACAGGAACTTGATACAAAGGTGCTTGAAGATCTCATGCCTGCCTGTGTTGTTATTAATGAAAAGAATGAACTTGAACATAGTTATGGGGATTGTTCACTCTTTATTACCATACCAACTGGTAAAGTGACTTTGGATATTTTCCAGCTTGTTCGTAATGACTTAAAGATTGCTGTCAGCAAGGCTTTAAAAGAAGCACGTGAAAAACAAAAGCGTGTTGCTTATGATGAAGTGCCTGTTTTGCTTGAAAAAGATCCTGAATATATTTCCATTGTTGCTACACCGCTTACTGATAAGCTTGGAGATCGAACTTCCATGACGGCTATTGCCTTTATTCGTGAGAAGCGCCCAGTGACAAAGGATATGTCAGTTTACAAGGTGGATACAGCGGCAAGTGAACGTATTAGTGATCTAGAGCGAGAACTTTCTATCACCCAGGAAAACTTGAAGAATACGGTCACTGAACTTGAAAGTGTCAATGCCGAGCTGCAGGCTGCAAATGAGGAACTTTTGACTGCAAATGAAGAGTTGCAATCTTCAAATGAAGAATTACAATCTGTCAATGAAGAACTTTATACAGTCAATTCTGAATACCAAAGTAAAGTACAAGAACTAGCTAGTGTTAATGATGATATGGCCAATTTCTTATCAACAACATTGGTTGGTATTATCATGGTTGACAGAGATCTTAATATACGTAAATTTACGGAATATATTACTTCTGAATTTAATTTGGCTGATCAGGATGTCGGACGTTCATTACGCTATATTGCTTATAACTTTGCCACCATTAATCTAATTGACCTCTGTCACCAGGTTCTCATTGACTTAAAGCCAGTAGAAATCCATTGTGCTTCAGTCACAGGTAAGACATATCTTCTACGTATCTCACCATATCGTGCTGTCAGCAAGCAGGAAGACAATAAGGCACCTGTTTCAGGTTTAGTCCTTACCTTCGTTGATACAACTTCACAGGCGAATAGTATGGCCCAGGTTGAAGAAATGGCCAAGGCACTTAAAGCGGCAACAGAGAATTCTAAAGCCAAGGAAGCCTTCCTTTCTCATATGAGTCATGATATGCGCACACCAATGACGGCAATCAGTGGTTTAACTGATTTGACATTACATATGGATTTGCCAGAGAAAGCAAGAGAAAACTTAAAGAAAATTAATGTTTCGTCTCACTATTTATTAAATATGATTGAAGAAGTTCTTGAAACAAGTCAGTTAAATGCAGGTAAGACTGTACCGGTATTTGAAGTGATGAATGAAAATTCTGTATTTGATGATGTAAATGCGATTATTTCACCTAAGGCTAAAGATTCTTCTCTTCATTATGAATCTCACTTTGAGAATTGTCAGGGACGCTATGTCTTGATTGATAGTGAGCATCTTACAAGAATACTAGTCAATCTATTAACGAATGCACTGAAATTCACAAGTGAGGGCGGACATGTCTCATTTGTCGGCAAAGCAAGTTACAAAGATGGCAAAGTTACCCATGTCTATACAATCAAAGATGATGGTAAAGGCATGAGTGCGAACTTCCAGAAACGTATGTTCTTGCCATTTGAGCAAGAAGATGAAGTCAATGAAACCCGTGACGGAACTGGACTTGGCTTGTATATTGTGAAAACGTTAGTTGATCTATTGGATGGTACAATAACTTGTAGCTCAACTCCAGGTAAAGGCACAACATTCACGTTGACATTCCAATTTGATCTCGCAACGGATGAACAAATTCATATTAGTGAAAAAGCTAATGATTCATTTGAATCTGTCATTCTTAAAGGAAAGAATGTACTTGTTGCTGAAGATAATCAGTTGAATGCTGAAGTGATTATGGAAATTCTTGCCGAAAAGGGCGTACATTCTGAATTAGCCCGTGATGGTGAAGAAGTTGTTGAGATGTTTATCAATGGTGGTGCTTATCATTATCAAGCTATCATTATGGATATTATGATGCCAATCAAGAATGGTTTTGATGCAGCAAGAGAAATAAGATCCGTTGATTCACCTGATGCCATGACAATTCCAATTATTGCCTTAACAGCTGATTCCTTTGCGGTTACAGAAGAAAAATGCTTGGCTTCAGGAATGAATGGCCATCTCTCTAAGCCAATCGATACAGAACGACTCTTTATGCTTTTGTCTAGAGAATTTGAAAGAGCAGAAAAACAAGATCAGAAGGAAGCTTAGGCTTCCTTTTTTATGAGGTAAGTATGAAACAATTAAGTTTATTTGAAAATGAGAATGAGCCTTTGGCAAGTCGGTTAAGGCCTGAAGATTTAGATGAGTTTGTGGGGCAGAGACATTTGCTTGGTAAAGATAAGATACTTTATCGCCTGATTGAAAATGACCGTGTACCATCAATGATATTCTGGGGACCACCTGGTGTAGGCAAGACAACACTTGCACGTATTATTGCTCATAAAACATCAGCGCGCTTCATTACTTTTTCAGCTGTCACTAGTGGCATCAAAGATATCAAAAATGTCATGCAGGACGCAAAGATGGCGCAAATGCAAGGCGTTAAGACAATAATTTTTGTGGATGAAATTCATCGCTTTAATAAAGCTCAACAAGATGCATTCTTGCCCTATGTTGAAAATGGCAGTATAACCCTGATTGGTGCAACAACTGAAAATCCCTCTTTTGAAGTGAACGGTGCGCTTTTATCAAGATGTAAAGTCTTTGTCTTAAAGCCGTTAAGTGAAGATGATCTTGTTGTGCTATTAAAAAATGCTTTGCATTCACCAAAAGGCTTTGGTAATCTTTTGACAGATATGACTGATGAAATGATGATGACAATCGCCCAATTTGCTAACGGCGATGCAAGAAGTGCTCTGACAACACTAGAAATGGTCATTTTAAATGCCGAGGAAGAAAATGGAGTCATTCATATCACCAAAGATAATATCATGCAAGCAACAAGCAAGAAGGCTTTACTGTATGATAAGCAGGGAGAGGAACATTATAATCTCATTTCTGCATTACATAAATCCATGCGCAATTCTGATCCTGATGCAGCAATTTATTATTTGGCACGTATGCTTGAAGCAGGAGAGGATCCTATTTATATTGCAAGAAGAGTGACGCGCTTTGCTTCAGAAGATATCGGTCTTGCTGAACCTAAAGCTTTAGAAATATGTGTAGCAGCCTATCAGGCTTGTCATTTTATCGGGATGCCGGAATGTAGTGTGAATTTAACAGAAGCGGTAGCCTTCTGTGCACTTGCTCCGAAAAGTAATGCACTCTATCTTGCCTATACACAAGCAGCGATGGATGCCAACAAGACAATGGCTGAACCAGTGCCGTTGATTTTGCGTAATGCCGAAACAAAACTGATGAAGGATTTACATTATGGCGAAGGCTATCAGTATGCACATGATGCACCCAATGCATTGACAGCTATGCCTTGTCTACCTGATCGCTTAAAGGATAGAATCTATTATCAACCAACAAATTATGGACTAGAAAAGCGTTATAAAGAAAAGTTAGAAACAATAAGAACATGGAAGAAAGCACATCAAGAGGAATACAATGATAAGAGAGATAAAGAAGGGACAACAAATTTTTAGTAAGAAAGCCAAAAGAGCGACATTAAAGGATGTAGAAACAGGTCAGGATTTATTAGAGACATTAATAGCACATAAAAATGAATGTGTTGGCATGGCTGCCAACATGATAGGCTACAATAAAGCTATTATTGCGATATGTGTAGGTAATGTCCAATATGTTATGTATAATCCAAAGATTATCAAGAAATCAGGGAAATATCTCACCCAAGAAGGCTGTTTATCGCTTGATGGCGTAAGACAGTGCATGCGTTATCAGGACATTGACATCACATACAATGATGCCAGCTTTAAAAAAGTCAATGCCCATTTTAGTGGTACGATTGCCCAGATTATTCAACATGAAATTGATCATTGTAATGGAATTGTTATTTAGGGGGCTTGGTCATGATAAAAATAAGAGATATTCATGATGAGCGGGTGAGTGCTTATAGAAATTTAAGAGAACGGGAGCTTGCCCATATCTATGAGCCAGATCCAGGATTATTTATGGTTGAAAGTCCAAAGATCATTGAACGAGCATTAAATGCCGGATATCAGCCAGTAAGTGTTTTGATGGATGAAAGAATGAATGATGAACATCTTGCCTTGCTTCCATATTTTAAAAACATTCCTGTTTATGTGGCAAGCTACGAGGAGCTTACGAAGCTGACAGGCTATACGCTAACCAAGGGGGCAATGTGTTTAATGCAACGTAAAAAGCTTTTATCACTTACAGAACTGCTGCATGATGCAAAACGTATTGCTGTATTGGATAATGTGGAGAATCCAACAAATGTTGGAGCTATTATGCGTAGTGCAGCAGCAATGAATATGGATGGTGTCATTTTAACAGATGGCTATGCTGATCCTTTGTATCGAAGAGCGAGTCGTGTTTCCATGGGGACAGTCTTTCAGATTAAATGGACAATTGTACAAAAGGGGGTGTATGAAAGACTGCATGAAAACGGCTTTAAGATAGCTGGCTTAGCTTTAAAAGAGGATGCCATTGATATTCGTAACAAACAACTGAATCAAGAAGAGAAGCTGGCAGTAGTTTTAGGAAATGAAGGGGTGGGCTTGTCTGATGCAAGCTTGAAAGAAATGGACTATAAAGTGATTATTCCGATGCATCATGGTGTTGATTCTTTGAATGTTGCTGGGGCTAGTGCAGTTGCTTTTTATCAGCTGACATGTCATCAATAGGACGATTATTCTTTACACGATCTATTTTTTTCGATAATATGCTTGTATTGTGGTGAAGAAAGAAATGAGGGAAGATAATGAATGAGATTGTCAGATATGTGATGGGTGGCGTGATTTCATCAATTGGTGAATATCTTTCTTATTTACTGGCTTTAAAGGTGCTAGGGTTTAGTCCATATATTGGTGTTATCGTTGGCTTTATTGTCAGTACGCTTATTTCCTTTATCTTTAATGAATTTGTAGTATTTAAGAAA
Organism: Sharpea porci; assembly: GCF_009695655.1. GTDB lineage: Bacteria > Bacillota_I > Bacilli_A > Erysipelotrichales > Coprobacillaceae > Sharpea > Sharpea porci. Next base: position 3,706 of record NZ_VUNM01000040.1, on the reverse strand, counting down.
AAGCCGGGGGAAACACGTAATCGCTGGCATGCATTAATAAAGAACTTCATGACATACCTTTCAACAGGTATTTTCTTAAAGGAATTTTTAATGTATTTATTTATTGATAGGGCACATTTTTCCCCAACATATGCGCCTATCATTATTCTTCTTATTATTGCTCCTCTTAATTATCTTATTGCCAAGCTTTGGGCTTTTAAGACTCATGCGAGCTAAAACCATTTTTAGAAAATGCAGTTTCTATGAAAAGGTTGCCATTGGTAACCTTTCTTTGTTTTTTATGTTAGAATGAAAACAAGGAGGAATATATGAAGTTAGGTATTTTAGGTACAGGCAAGATTGTTGAAGAAATGTTGCCTATGTTAGTTAAACAGAATGTTGAAAAAGTTTATCTCTTTTCTACTAAGCGAAGTGAGGAGAAGGCCAAAAGTCTAGTGGGACAGTATCATCTCGATGGCTATTTTGTAGATTTTAAGCAATTGCTTGCGAGTGATATTGATACAGTCTATATTGCTTTGCCTAATAGCTTGCATTTTGCTTATGCAAAAGAAGCTTTGCTTGCTGACAAGCATGTCATCTGTGAAAAGCCAATGACAAGCACGATTGAAGAAACAAGAAAACTGGTAGATATTGCTAAAAAGAAAAGACTCATACTCACTGAAGCTGTAACGCTTTATGCAATGCCCGCTGTTATAAGCTTGAAAGAACATTTAAATGAAATTGGAAAAATAAAAATCGTATCACTCAATTATTCACAGTATTCTAGCCGTTACGACCGTTTTAAACAAGGCATTATAGCACCAGCATTTGATCCTTCTAAGTCAGGAGGCGCACTTTATGATATCAATGTCTATAATATTCATTTTGCGATAGACCTTTTTGGTAAGCCAAAAGATATTGATTATTATGCCAATATTGAGAGAAACATTGATACTTCGGGGATTCTCTTGATGGATTATGGGGATTTCAAATTAAGTGCCATAGGAGCAAAGGATACGGCGGCACCATTAGTCAATACAATTGAAGGAGATAAGGGATATATTGTTATTGAGGCACCCGTCTCACGTATGACCCAATATGTTTTACATCTTCATAATGGTGAAGAATATGTCTATGACTTTGATGAACAAAAACATGCGATGAGTTATGAATTTAAAAGAATGATTTCTATGATTGATGAAAAAGATTATCCATTAGCAAAAGAAATGATGAACAATTCATTGATAGCAAGTGAAGTCTTGACTGAGGCAAGAAGAAAGGCAGGTATTGTATTTGATGCAGACAAGGATTAATGTCGGATTCATTGGTGCAGGTAAATCAACACACCGTTATCAGGCACCATTTATTCTTAGACGTAATGACAAATTCACAATCAAGACAATCTGGGCAAGAAATCTTAATCATATCAAATGGGAAAGAATTCCCAATGTCAATTATACCGATGACTTAGAAAGCATGCTCAATGATGAGGAAATTGAACTCATCGTTGTTTCAACGCCTGTCATGCACTATGAATATGCCTTAATGGCACTAGAACATGGCAAGCATGTGCTTGTCGAAAAGCCTTTCGCAAACACAAGTGAAGAAGCTAAAGAGATCTTTGACCTTGCTAGTCAGAAGGGATTGATGGCTATGTGCATCCAGAATCGACGTTTTGACTCAGACTTTCTAACGACACAAAAAGTCATTGAATCAGGTAAGCTAGGTGATGTCTATGAAGTAGAGATGCATTATGATTATTATCGCAAGGATGTTGTTGATGCGACTGATCATTTCGATAGCTATCTTAGCTTCTTATATGGCCATGCCTGTCATACGCTTGATCAGGCACTAAGCTATTTTGGCAAGCCCAATGATTATCATATGGAAGTCAAGCAGATTATGGGCAAAGGCAGAATGAATGACTATTTCGATATTGATTTCTATTATGACAATGCCCTCAAGGTGACAATTGCTTCATCTTATATGCGCATTAAGCATCGCCCTAGATTTATTGTATATGGAACAAAGGGAATGTTTGTGAAAGCCACAGAGGATCGCCAGGAGGCGGATCTGAAGCGCTTCTATATGCCAACTCCTGAACATCCAGACTTTGGCATGGACCGTGAGGAACATTATGGCACGATCACTTACTACAATGAACATAATGAATATGTCGAAGAGAAGGTGCCAACAGTAACGGGTGACTATAGTCGTATGTATGATGCCATCTTTGAGACAATAAGAAGCCACAAGCCTCAGCTTGTTACCCCAGAACAGACATTACTACAATTGAAATTACTGGAAGAAGGTATTGGTCAATGCGAATAATTGACACTGTCATAAAGAGCTATGCTGTTGTTTATGCAACATGCTTAGCTCTTTTTTAAAATAAAAGATTGACTCTTATAATAAATAAGAATCAATCTCTCTATGTATTGAGCTTTCTGATCATGGCTCTCTATATTTTTGCATCATGTTTTTAAAGAGTTCGGCAGTTGTAGGTGGTGTATAGGTAATAGCATTAGCACCAGCTTCAATTGTTGCCCGGATACTTTCTTCTGTTTTACCACCGCTTGCCATGATTGGAATATCAGGATTCTCTTTGCGGATCTTTGCGACAAGTTGAGCAGTGTTAGCTCCAGCAGCAACGTTAAGAATGGTTGCTCCATGTCTGATTCTTGAAGCAATATCTGTTTCTGGGCTTGTGACAGTAATGATTACAGGAATATCCACTACCTTACTTACAGCAAGAAGATTTGGGTTAGTGATTGGTGAATTCAAGACAACACCCATGGCACCAAGACTTTCCACATCTTTAGCAAGTCCGACCGTTCTTAAACCGCTTGTTGTACCTCCTCCAACACCACAGAATACAGGTGTATAGCTTGCTTCAATGATGGCTTTTGAAATGGCTTGCTGCGGTGTAAAAGGGTAGACCGCAAATACTGCATCGGCATCACAGTTTCGAATGATTGCAATGTCAGTTGTAAAAACAAGAGATTTAATTCGTCTACCAAAAATAACAATACCACTTGCTTGACGAATAACAGGTGGCATTTCTAAAATATTATGTCGAAGCTTCGTTGTGATGTAAGGAATTTTCTTTTTATCAATATGTTCTTCCATACTTTGACCTCCCTATAGCTTTCATTATAACATATTCTTATGATTAAAAAGAAGTTACAATCATCTCATTTAAAAGATTTTAATAATTGTGCTATAATCATAATATCAAGGAGGATTGAACAAATGGATAATGAAAGAGGATCATTAGAATATCGTTATGATACCCAGTTATTAATCGAAGGACATGACTTGGATGAAGATGATATTCATGATTATATTACGGAACATTTTAAAGGTGACTGCTTGCTTGCGGTAGGCGATGAGGATTTGATTAAAATTCATTTCCATACAAATGAACCATGGGATGTTTTGAAGTATTGTCGTACACTTGGCGAAATCTATGATATCGTTGTAGAAGATATGGATCGCCAGGCTAGAGGCCTTAAAGGATAAAGGAGAGGAAACTCTCTTTTATTTTGCCTTAAAAAGGCTGATTTTTGGCTGTCAGCAACTTTTTTGCAAAAAAAGATGAAAAAAGGCTTTACAAGAGAAAAGGGCAATGGTATAGTTAATAAGCACTCAGCAAGGAGTGCAAGCCGAACACTGATAACTGAACAGAAACACGTCAGATAAAACAAGAATTGACATTCGGAAGAAT
>NZ_VUNM01000004.1 GCF_009695655.1 Sharpea porci | reverse complement strand
GTGCACCGACATCACCTACATCTGGACCTATGACGATGGCTTTGTCTACCTTACAAGCGTCATGGACCTCTACAGCCGCAAGATCGTAGGATGGTGCGTTACCAGAACCATGGATGCGAATGTTGTCCTTGAGTGCATAGAGATGGCAAAGAGACGAAGAGGCATAGACCATCCTGTCGTGATCCATAGCGAGCGTGGCGTCCAGTATACGTCAGAGGCCTACAGAAAGGCCACAGAAGGAATGGTCAGGAGCTATTCAAAGAAGGGAACGCCATGGGACAATGCGTGCATAGAATCATGGCATTCCCTTCTCAAGAGGGAGTGCATAAGATTCCATAAGATCATGAATTATCATGAAGCGAAGTCAATCATATTCAGCTATATAGAAGGCTTCTACAATACGGTGAGAATCCATTCCCATTGTGAATATCAGTCGCCAGATGAATACGAGGAAGAATACTATGAGAAGAAAGTGAATAACATAATAGCAAGCAATGAAATTGTTGAGGTTGTTGCATAGACAGTAACATAAAAAAACGGACATTTAAGTTGTTCTAAAACTTGACATAGTACCACTTCTGCGGGCGATAGTGTATTCGCAAAAGACGCTAAAATATCGAGATGCATGGAAGTAAAACGTTGGAATATCAACGTTTTTTTCTCTTTATATAGGTCCACTGTGCAAATGAGGATTTATTTTATAACATACTTGTTTTGTATGCAATTCGTGGGGTATAAATAACAAAAATATTACTAAAAATTGACATGAACATAATATGAATTTCAAAATATAAATATTGAAATTCAAAATAATACAGTATATAATCCTCGTGAGCAGGAGGATTAAGTAATGAAGATTGTGATTACAACAGATTCAGGCAGTGGTATTAGCCAGGAAGAAGCAAAACGTTTAGGCGTCACTGTTATCCCAATGCCTTTTATGATTCAAGATGAAACCTACTTTGAAGATGTGAATATTACTGAAGCAGAATTCTATCAGGCATTAGAATCTCATTTACCAATACATACATCTCAGCCAGCAGTTTATACTTTGGAAGAAATCTGGTCTAAATTATTAAAAGAATATGATTCTATTGTCCATATTCCTATTTCTAGTGGCCTTTCTGGTACTTTCCAGTCAGCATTTCTTGTGGCAAGTGAAATTGATGAAAAGAGAATACATGTTGTTGATAACCGAAAGGTCTCTTTGACACAAAGAAGAAGTGTTCTTGAAGCACTGGAACTTGTGAAAAGAGGCAAAAGTGCAAATGAAATTAAAAATATCCTCGAAGATCATAATGCGGATAATACGATCTATATTGGCTTAGAGACATTGTCTTTTCTTAAGGCAGGAGGGCGTATTACGCCAGCTGTGGCAGCTGTGGGTTCATTGTTGAAGATTAAGCCAGTACTCACAATTGTGGAGGGAGGCCGTCTTGATACATATTCAAAAGCACGTAGTAAAAAGGGCATTAAGCGAGAAATCATCAATGCCTTAAAGAAAGATGCTTTAGAGAAGTTTGATGATCCTGAAGGAAGAGAGTGCTATTTTGGGGTAGCTTATGCCGGTAATCGTGATGAAGCAGAAGCTTTTGCGAGTGAGATTGCTGAAGCATTTCCTTCACGCATGGATGTCCCTATTACGGTAGAACCACTCAGTGAGATTGTTGTATGTCATACAGGACCAGGTATTCTTGGGGCTGCCATCATGCATAAATTGCCAGAACTCTAGTTCATCTTTTGTATACAAATATTCTCTTGAAGAGACATGCATGCTTCATTATAATTATCTATTGAGGTGATTCATCATGAACATAGCAATAACAACGGACTCAGGTAGTGGCATCAGCCAAGAAGAAGCCCAAAAGCTCGGTATAACCGTGATTCCTATGCCCTTCAGTATTGATGAAAAGACATATTTTGAAGATGTCAATATTACTGAAGAAGACTTCTATAATGCTCTTAAACCCACTGCTACCATTCATACATCCCAGCCAGAACTCTATACTATTGAAGAAATATGGCAGGATCTATTAAAAGACTATGATGCAATTGTTCATATTCCTTTAACGAGTGGTTTATCGAGTACTTGTCAGTCCGCTATTATGCTTGCAAGTGATTTGGATGAGGAAAGAATACAGGTTGTCGATAATAGAAAAGTATCTTTTTCACAGAAAATCAGTGTTTTACAAGCACTCAAGCTTATTGATGAAGGTCATTCTGCAAAAGAAATGAAAGAGATTCTTGAAGCATCTCATGATGATAATACGATTTATATTGGTTTAGAAACACTTGATTTCTTAAAGGCTGGTGGGCGTTTAACACCAGCTGTTGCGGCTATTGGTTCAATCTTAAAAATAAAGCCTGTGCTGACCATTGTTGAGGGAGGTCATCTCGATACCTTCACAAGAGCACGTACGAAAAAGGGGATTAAGAGAGAAATCATCAAAGCATTAAAACATGATGCTTTAGAGAAGTTCAATGATCCTGAGGGGAAAGAGTGTTATTTTGGGGTAGCTTATGCTGGTAATCGTGATGAAGCGCTAGTCTTTGCACAAGAAATTGCTGAAGCTTTCCCTCAGCGTATGGATTATCCTATTACTGTTGTGCCACTTAGTGAAATCATTGTCTGTCATACTGGTCCCCATATCTTAGGGGCATCAATCATGCATAAATTGAATAAGTAGTAAAAGGGGTGGACTAATCGTCCACCTCTTCTATTTCCATATAACTTCCTATATCAAGCTTTAATTCATAAAGCTTAGCATCTTCCATCTTAAGAATATGTTGTGATCCTAAATCATCTTCAACCACAACATCATCCACCTGTACATAGACTTCCGGTCTTCCTTCACAACCAAAATCAGGCTCTAATATCTCAATAATTTTATAACGCATAAATCCCCCTAATCAAAAAGGGAACAAATGTTCCCTTCTTATTAATATAATCCCTGAGCCATCATCGCTTCAGCTACTTTTTCAAAACCAGCAATATTACCACCAGCAATTAAATCATAGCCTAAGTTATATTTCTTGGCTGCAGCTACTGAATTCGCAACAATATCTTTCATGATTGTCTTTAATTTGTTGTCAACTTCTTCAGCAGTCCAGTTATAACGCATAGAGTTCTGAGCCATTTCTAAGGCAGATACGGCAACCCCACCGGCATTAGATGCCTTAGCTGGAGCTTCAACAACTTTAGCTTCTCTAAAGACTTTCTGAGCACCTGGTGTTGTAGGCATATTGGCACCTTCAAATACATATTTCACACCAGATTCAATTAATGCCTTAGCATCATTTTCATCAATTTCATTTTGTGTTGCTGATGGGAAGGCGATATCAGCTTTCACTTTGCCCCATGGCTTTTCACCAGGATGGAACTCAGCCCCAAACTTCTCTGCATAGTCTTTTAATTTGACTTCATTCTTTGTACGGATTTCTACTAAGAAGTCCCATTTTTCTTTTGTATTAATGCCTTCTTTGTCATAAACATAACCATCTCTACCAGAGATTGTTACGACTTTAGCACCATATTCAGTAGCCTTCTGGGCAATACCCCAAGCAACATTACCATAACCAGACATAACAATTGTCTTGCCTTCATATGATTCATTGAAGTGCTTTAAGACTTCATCACCATAGTATACACAACCAAAACCAGTAGCTTCAGGACGAATTAATGAACCACCAAATGTCATCCCTTTACCAGTTAAGACACCATTATTCCAAGAGTTTGTGATTCTCTTATATTGACCATATAAGTAACCAATTTCTCTTCCGCCAACACCAATATCACCAGCTGGTACGTCAACATCAGGACCAATATGGCGATAAAGTTCAGTCATGAAGCTCTGGCAGAAACGCATTACTTCCCCGTCACTCTTGCCCTGTGGATCAAAGTCAGATCCACCTTTAGCACCACCAATTGGTAATGTTGTAAGTGAGTTTTTGAAAATCTGTTCAAAACCTAAGAATTTAATGATTGAAAGGTTAACAGATGGGTGGAATCTTAAACCACCTTTATATGGACCAATAGCTGAATTGAACTGTACACGGAAACCTCTATTCACATGTACCTGACCGTTGTCATCAACCCATGGTACTTTAAACATAATCTGTCTTTCTGGTTCAACCAATCTTTCTAATAAAGCAGCTTTTTCATATTCAGGATGTGCTTCAATAACTGGCTTTAAGCTATTTAAGACACCTGTAACTGCTTCTAAGAATTCTGGCTGACCAGGATTCTTCTTTTCTAATTCTTCTAATACTCTTTCTACGTATCCCATCAAGATATCCTCCTCGTATGTAAAAACATTATAAGTCATATTTTCTAAAAGACAAAGTAAATTTTTATCAAAAGAGTAATATGTTATTAAATTTGTATAAATGAAAGAAAAATATCGTTAATATTTCTAAAAAAGCGAAAAAGAAATAAGAAAAAAGAGCAGTCCATGACTGCTCAGGATTAATCTTCTTTCTTGTATGTGAAGACTTTAAATAAGAATACGGCAATCAAACTGCCAAGTACTGGACCAGCAATAAAGACCCAAACTTGATTAAGAGCAGTACTTACACCTACCATCTTAAGAACAAGTGCTGGGGCTAAAGAACGGGCAGGGTTGACTGATGTACCAGTAATCGAATAACCAAGTAAATGCACAAGTGTCAATGCGCCACCAATCGCAATACCAGCGACATTCTTATAACGTTCATTCTTTGTTGCGCCAAGAACAGTTAAGACAAAGATACATGTAAGAATGATTTCTGTAATAATAGCTCCTGTCACACCAATATTAATAGCACTAGCGGCATCATAGCCATTCTGGCCTAAACCAAGAGTTGTAATTGTGGCTTTTGGGACATTCTTCAAAATCGCAAACAATAAACCACTACCGGCAAGAGCACCTAAAATCTGGCTGATGATATAGAAAATCAAATCTTTTAAAGACATACGTCCATCAAAGTACATTGCAATCGATACAGCTGGATTCACATGTCCTCCAGAAATCTTACCAAATCCATAATAAATTGAAGCAAGAGCTAAACCAAAAGCTAAAGAAGTACCTAGAATACCGGCAACTGAACTACTATAAACAGTTGCACATCCTGTTCCCATAAAGACAAGAATCAGTGTTCCGACAAACTCAGCTAAATAAGCTCTTAAGTTTACATTTTTCATATAATTTCCTCCAGCCCCTATTGTAACATGGTAAATACCTTTGTCAAACAACCAAAATGTGTGATATATTGTGTGGGGTGATCATATGAAGAAATACAAAGATATGCGTTTTACGATTATTATTGGTACGATGGCGGCATTGCTTTTTATTTTAACGAATTATACGATGATTGTATCAAAGGATTTCACAAGGGGAGCTATTGGTTATGTGATTTGTGTGCTCGCTGTCAGCTTATTGATTTTTAGCTATAATGTGACTTTTGATGATAGCTATTTAGTGACTTATGAATGGAAAGTCATTATGTTGATTCCTGTGCTTGTGGAATATAAGGATATTAAGAGTTTTGAGGTTGTTGGCAAGCATCGTATTAAGGTGGGGTATCTGAATCGTACGACTAATCTCTATGTCTTTAATGCAGCTAAAGCGAATGCAGACTATCAGATGCTTAAGGCAGCTTTTGATGACAAGAAAAACAAAAATAAGAAAAAGAGAAAGAAATAATTTCAATTTGAGAAAAAGCTTAAACGGCTTTTTCTTTTTGTTTTAAGATGGAGGGCGAGGTGGAATTATGGCTTTAAGTATTTCTTTAGCGACGCAGATAGGGGCGTTGTTTTTATTGGTGATTGTGGGTTATGTGCTTGTCAAGACGGGCATCTTGAAGGCAAGTGACGCTTCTATACTATCCAAGCTTGTTCTCTATATGTGTGCTCCAGCAGCTATTATTATTGCTTTCCAGATTGAACTGACACCTAGTCATATGCAGGGCTTTCTTTTAGCTTTAGTAGCAGCTATTGGCGTACATATTCTTTATTTTGGTGTTGTTGGTTTGTTGGATCATTTCTTACATTATAATGCCATGGAACAAGCCAGCATGATTTATAGTAACTGTGGCAATCTGATACTGCCTTTAGTCACCCTAGTCTTAGGGCAGAAGATGGTCTTTTATGCCTCAGGCTACATGATGGTCCAAATCATCCTGCTTTGGACACATTGTAAGACGATTATGAGTGGGGATGCCCATTTTGAAATCAGACATATCTTACTCAATGTCAACATGGTGGCAATTGCCTTAGGTATAATTCTTTGTATTGCCCATATTCATTTACCAACAATGCTTTATAGTGCACTCAATTCAGCCCAGAGCCCAATGGGGCCATTATCAATGCTGGTAGTGGGAATGTTGCTTTCTGAGATGCATATGAAAGAAGCTTTTACTAATAAACGCGTCTATATCATCAGTTTCTTCCGCTTAATATTCTTACCAGCACTCTTTCTCGCCATCATCGTCCTATGCCATATCAACAAGCTCTTTGTAGGAGCAGATAAGGTCTTGATGATCTCTTTACTAGCGGCAAGTGGGCCAAGTGCTTCAACTGTTACCCAGTTTGCCTCAATCTATCATAATGAAGAAAAAGAGGCTTCGCTTATTAATGCGATGACAGTCATCTTCTGCTTATTCACCATGCCATTATTAAATATGGTCTATAGTCTCGCGGTTGGTTTATAGAACTAATTTATGAAATTAGTTCTTTTTTTTCATGTTCTCTTGTGCTATTATTACAACAAGCGAGGTAGATATTTATGAAAAACACAAGAAATTATTCAAAATTACATCGCCATCATCACAGAACCTAGGGTTGTATCATCATGATACAGTCCCCTTTGACATATAAATAAAGGACTGTGATCTAATACTCAATATTTCTAAGTGGGTTATTAGTAACCCACTTTTTTTCTTTAAGGAGAGGATGTTATGGAAGAATTTAAATATTTAATACCGGAAGAAAGTACCGATGCGGCAAGTCTCGATGCCACAAAATTACGTTCAATCGAAAGTCAGCTAAGAAGCCTCTTTCAATCCCATGGCTATGAGGAACTGATGTTACCTACATTTGAATATGCCAATCTCTATCAGGAAATCCGTAATGATAATGAAGAAAGCATGTTTGAATTTGTGAATGGTGAAGGCAAACTCATTACTTTACGTGCTGACTTTACAGTTCCAATTGCTCGTCTTTACAACAATGCGCATACAAGTGCAACAAGACGCTATAGTTATTTTGGTAAGGTCTATCGTATTCAGGAACGTCATAAGGGAAGAAGTAGTGAGCTTTATCAAGGGGGGATGGAACTTCTTGGTAAAGGTGGCTATGAGGGAGATGCTGAGTGCTTAGCACTTGTTGAAGCATCTATGAAGTCGATTGGTATCACCAATCCAAAGCTAGAACTCGGTCATGCGAAATTCTTCCATCGCTTAGAGACACTCGTACAAGATGATCGCTTACGCTATATCCTTGATAAAAAAGCAAATTCACGCATGAAGAGCTTTGTGGAAGAGAAAGGATTTACCGGTTCGCTTAAAGAGTTGTTGTTGAAGCTGCCTTATTCATTTGGTGATATCGAAGATTTAAAGAAGATGAAAGACATTATCGATGATGATATCTTACTTGAAGCAATTGATGAAATGATAGCAATGTATGACATTAGTACAATGAAAGAAGATATGGTCTTTGATCTCTGCATGGTGCCTACTCAGAATTACTATACTGGTATCATGATCAAGGGCTATAGCTACTATTCAGCCTATGCCATACTCTCAGGGGGACGCTACGATAAGCTTCTAAGTTATTTTGATAAGGAAGTGCCAGCCATTGGCTTCTCCTATCACCTGAATACATTACTTGAAGCATTAAGCAAGGAGGATGAAGCCAATGATTAAGATTGCGATTACAAAAGGACGTATTGAAAAGCAGGTTTGTCAGCTGCTAGCTAAGCAAGGCTTTGATATGGATCCTATCTTTCATAAAGACCGTGAACTTCTTATTGAAACTAAGGATGGTATCCAGATGATCTTTGCGAAAAGCAATGATGTTCTTACTTTTCTTGAACATGGGATTGTGGATGTTGGTTTTGTCGGATCGGATACATTGATGGAATCGGATTATGATGATTATTACGAAATGTTGGATCTTGAAATTGGGAAATGTTTCTTTGCGCTATGTGCCTATCCTGAATATAAAGAGAAGCATTTTGAACGCCGTAAGAAAATTGCCTCGAAGTATACCAAGGTCGCTAAAGAATACTTTGCTCGTCAAAGAGAAGATGTAGAAATTATTAAGCTTGAAGGTTCTGTGGAATTAGGGCCAGTTGTAGGACTGAGTGATGCGATTGTGGATATTGTGGAAACAGGGTCAACACTTAAAGCCAATGGCCTAGAAGTGATTGACAAGGTTGCTGATGTTTCAACACGGATGGTTGTCAATAAAGTCAGTTATAAATATAAACGTGATGAAATCTTTAAACTCATTAATGCATTAAAGGGGGAAGAATAACAATGTTGAAAAGAATGACATTTAAGGGGAATCTTAAGGAAATAGAAACGAAATTACATGGCCGTAAGACAGAAATTTCAGCCGAAGTCAACAAGAGTGTTCTTGACATTATTACCAATGTTGCTAATGGGGGAGATAAGGCACTCTTGGAATATTGTGCGAAGTTTGATGGCTTCAAGCCAGAAAGTGCTACTGATCTGATTGTGACAAAACAGGAAATCATGGATGCCGTAACACGTATCGGTCCTGATTTTATCCGTATTCTTGAACGTACAAAAGAACAGCTCATCACTTATCATAAGAACCAGGTTGAAAAAAGCTGGACGATATATAAGGAAGATGGTGTTATTCTTGGCAGCAAGGTCACACCTATTGATACTGTTGCTCTCTATGTACCAGGTGGAACGGCAACATATCCTTCAACAGTTATGATGAATGCCATTCCTGCGAAGCTTGCTGGGGTTAAACATCTCTATATTATTACGCCAGTTAAGGCTGATGGAAAGGTATCGGATGTCATTTTAGCTGCTGCTTATGTCGCTGGTATTGAGACTATCTATAAAGCTGGTGGAGCACAGGGGGTTGCTGCAGCTGCCTATGGCACAAAGACGATCAAGAAAGCAGATAAGATTGTTGGCCCTGGTAATATCTTTGTCGCAACAGCTAAGAAGTTATGTTATGGGGTTGTTGATATTGATATGATTGCTGGTCCATCAGAAATCCTTATTGTAGCTGATGAAAGCGCAAATCCTAAATATGTAGCTGCTGACTTGATGAGTCAGGCTGAACATGACCGTCTCGCCTCAGCTATTCTGATTACGACAAGTGAAAAGCTTATAGATGAAGTGGATCAGGAACTAGAAAGACAGATTGTCAGTTTGCCTAGAGCTGAGATTATTCGCGAGTCGATTAAGAATTATGGTGGGGCTGTACTTGCCGATGATTTGAAGCATGCCTTTGAAGTCTCAAATGACTTAGCGCCAGAACATCTTGAAGTCTTAACTGCCAATCCTATTGAAGCATTACCACTTATCACCAATGCCGGAAGTATCTTCCTAGGAGAATATTCACCAGAACCTCTTGGTGACTATATGTCAGGTACGAACCATGTCCTACCTACTGGGGGAACTGCGAAGTTCTATAGTGCTTTAGGTGTTTATGATTTCATTAAGCATTCCGCTTATTCTTATTATCCAAAGGATGTCTTAGCGACATTTAAAGATGATGTTATGACATTTGCCCATAAGGAAGGCTTGGATGCTCATGCGAATAGTTTAAAGGTCAGATTTGAGGAGGATTAATCTATGCGCGAAGCACATATTGAAAGAGATACAAAAGAGACAAAGGTCAAAGTGGATTTGAATTTGGATGGAAGCGGCAAGGTTGATGTTGCGACAGGTGTGGGCTTTATGGACCATATGTTGGAATTGTTGGCATTTCATGGCAAGTTTGACCTCTATGTCAGAGTCGATGGTGACTTACAGGTTGATAGCCATCATACAATAGAAGATCTTGGCATTGTTTTAGGACAATGTGTGAGCCAGGCTTTAGGAGATAAGAAGGGCATTACACGTTATGGGGCTTTCACAATTCCAATGGATGAAGCTTTGGTTGCTTGTCATCTTGATTTATCCGGTCGACCTTTCCTTGTATTCAATGTGACTCTTGATAATGTCCTGCTTGGTAATTATCAGACAGAGATGACTGAAGAATTCTTTAGAGCTTTTGCCTTCAATAGTGGTATGACACTGCATTTCAATGAAGCTTATGGTAAGAATATGCATCATGTCATTGAAGCATGTTTTAAGAGCTTTGCGCGAGCTTTAAAGGAAGCTGTGACGATTAATGAGAAATATCGTGATGAAATTGTTTCTTCTAAAGGGGTGTTGTAGATGATTGCGGTTATTGATTATCATGTTGGTAATTTAGGCTCAGTCACAAATGCCTTAAGGCGTCTAGATATGGATGTTGAAGTGACAAGTGATCCCCAGGTTATTCTTCAGGCTGATGGGGTGATTTTGCCAGGTGTTGGGACCTTTCCAGTGGCCATGAAGAACTTGGAGAATGAACATCTTATTGAAGTTCTCAATGAAGTGAAAGCTAAAAAGACACCTATCATGGGTATTTGTCTTGGTATGCAGGTGTTATTTGATAAGGGCTATGAAGTAGAAGAAACAAAGGGCTTAGGCTTTCTTGATGGTGAAGTGAAGTACATGGATGATGTTAAGGCTAAGATTCCCCATATGGGATGGAATCAGCTTGTCATCAATCATCCTCATCCATTACTCAAATATATCCAGGAAGGCGACTATGTCTACTTTGTACATTCTTATCGTGCCCATACAACGGATGATGAACTGATTGCCTATGCCAATTATGGCGGTGTTAAAGTACCAGCTGTTGTGATTAAGGATCATGTGATTGGCTGTCAGTTCCATCCTGAAAAGAGTGGTGAAGTGGGCAAAAAAATCTTATTGGCATTTAAGGAGTTAGTGACATGTTAGTGATTCCGGCGATTGACCTGCAAGGCGGGGAGGCAGTCCGTCTTTATAAAGGTGACTATAAACAAAAAACAGTCTATTCTTCCCATCCAGAAGAACTTGCCAAGAAATTTGAAGATATGGGCGCCAAATATCTTCATGTCGTCGATTTAGATGGGGCTAAGGATGCCAAAGCATCCAATAAAGACACCATCAAGAAGATGCGTGAGGCTATTTCTATTCCGATGGAACTTGGGGGTGGCATTAGAGATAAGGAAACTGTTGATTTCTATTTGAATGAAGTTGGTATTGACCGTGTTATTCTTGGCACTATCGCTCTTCAAAATCCTGAATTTGTCGCAAGCTGCATTCAAGAGTATGGCCCAGAGCGCATAGTTGTCGGGGTGGATATCCGTGATGGCTATGTATCGACAAGTGGCTGGCTAGAAACAAGTCAGGTTTATTATCTTGATTTCATTGATGAATTAGAAAAGATTGGCGTGAAGACGATTGTCTGTACGGATATTTCTAAAGATGGCACGTTAACAGGCCCAAGCTTTCCTGTCTATAAGAATATTGCTCAACACTCAAAGATCCAGTTTGTCGTGAGTGGGGGAGTAAAAGATGATGAAGATGTCTATCATGTTAGTGAGCTAGGCTATTATGCATGCATTGTCGGTAAGGCATATTATGAAGGACGTATTCATTTAGAAGAGGTGATCAAGAATGTTGGCTAAACGTATTATTCCTTGTCTTGATATTAAGGATGGCAAGGTAGTTAAAGGAATTAATTTTGTGGGCTTGAAGGATGTTGGTGATCCTGTTGAACTGGCAAAGGAATATGATCGTCAATGTGCTGATGAGGTTGTCTTTCTTGATATCACAGCAACCTACGAAGATCGTGGAATCATCAAAGATGTCATTCAGCGTGCAGCCAATGAACTTTCCATTCCTTTATGTGTTGGTGGGGGCATTCGTTCACTTGAAGATTTTCGTATGATTCTTTCTGTTGGGGCTGATAAAGTCTCAGTGAATTCAGCAGCTATCAAGAATCCCCAATTGATCAAAGAAGCCAGTGATGAATTTGGGGTACAGTGTGTTGTTGTTGCAGTTGATGCCAAAATGCGTGAAGATCATTCAGGCTGGGATGTTTATATCGCTGGGGGAAGAGAGAATATGGGCATTGATCTTCTTGAATGGGTTAAGAAGTGTGAAGCATTAGGAGCGGGTGAAATCCTGCTTACAAGTATGGATGCTGATGGGACAAGAGAAGGCTTTGATATTCCCATGTTGAAAGCTGTTGTGGAAGCTGTGCATATTCCTGTTATTGCGAGTGGGGGATGTGGTGGTAAAGAGGATATTGCGGATGTCTTTGAAAAGACGAATTGCGATGCTGCCCTTGCCGCAAGTCTCTTCCACTACCAGGAAGCAACTGTTGATGAAGTGAAGGAAATATGTGCAAAGCGCCATATTCCAGTAAGGAGAAATCGATGAGACCTGATTTTAAGAAAATGCATAACATGATTCCGGCAATTGTCCAGGATGTCCATACTAAGCAAGTCTTGATGCTCGCATATGTCAATGAAGAAGCTTATGATATGATGTTGAAAACACATGAGACATATTTCTATAGCCGTTCTCGTCAAGAATTATGGCATAAGGGTGAGACAAGTGGACATTTACAGTATATTAAGACAATGTATCTTGATTGTGATGAAGACACGTTGTTGATAGAAGTAGAACAGGTTGGTGCAGCCTGCCATACAGGGAGCTATTCCTGCTTCTTCAATGAAGTCTTACCAGAAGTCAAAAAGATTACTTTTGTAGGTGATGAACATGCGTAAGATTGACTATCACCTACATACAAGATTCTCTTTTGACTCAGAAGCAGATCCAGAAAGCTATATTCAAAAAGCCATCAATGAGGGCTTTGATGAAATCTGTTTTACTGATCATCGTGATTTTGATTATCCCATTGATCCCTTTGAACTTGATCTTGCAAGCTACTTCCCTACAATGGAAGCCTTAAGAGACAAATATGCCCCTCAGATCAAAGTCAAGATTGGTGTAGAAATGGGACTGGACACAGATCATATTCAGGAAATCAATGACTTTATAGCGAGTGCTCCCTTTGATTTTGTCATTGGCAGCATTCATGTCATTCATCATACAGACTTCTATTATGGTGCCTATTTCAACAATAAAACAAAAGAACAAGCCCACAAAGAATTCTTCCTCGAAACATTAAAATGTGTACAGACCTTTGATTGTTTCAATGTTCTTGGTCATTTAGATTATATTATGCGTTATGGTCCTTATGATGATAAGCGTGTTGACCATCAAGCTTATCAAGAAATCATTGATGAAATACTTTTAACTTTGATAAAAAAGGGAAAGGGGATTGAAGTCAATACCTCGGGCTATAAAGTGAATAAGACATGTGGCTTTCCGAATTTCGAGATCATCAAACGTTATTATGATTTAGGAGGCAGAATTGTCACTGTGGGCAGTGATAGCCATGTTGTGGATACAGTTGGTAGTCATGTCGAAGATGTCTTAAAGGCTTATCAGGAGATTGGCTTTGAAGATGTTACAACCTTTACATTACGCAAGAAAGACAGCTAGACTGTCTTTTTCGTTAAAAAGAATGCAAGAAGCGAGGAAGAATGTTATAATAGGGCTAGATGTAATGGAGGTAGGACATGGAACCTTTTAATAAAACAGATATTCATGATTTAGTTAATGACAATAAGGATAAATATTATGTACCAGCAGAACTCTTTGATGGGATGCAGTATAAGCTTGTCCGTCTAGAAGTGAAATGGGCATATGTCGCTTGTTTAAATGTCATGCTGAAATCACCTATGTTTGATAAAGAGAATAATGCTTATATCAAGGATGATTCTCCAATGATTATTGAAACACTTAAGAAGATTGCCAATAAGAAAGTAGATGGCGAAAAGATTGCTGGATACTTGAATGAATTGGAAGAAGCAGGGCTTGTTGAAAGACAGGGTCGTAATGTTTATTTAAAAAGAATTGTTGATATTTTTTAAGCAGGGCTTTCCTGCTTTTTTTATAGGGAGGGATGAATAATGATTCATTTTCTTGTTAAGAAATTTGTGAAAGACTATAGTGATACAACCAATGCGAAAGTACGTGTGCAATATGGTATGCTTGCTTCCATTGTGGCTATTTTTCTCAATATTATCTGTGCATCCTTCAAGCTGATTCTTGGCTTTATTGCCCATTCATCTTCCGTAATTGCCGATGGGTTGAATAACTTCTCCGATGTAGGGAGTAATGTTGCGAGCTTGCTTGGATTCGCTTTAGCTCAAAAGCATCCAGATACCGAACATCCCTATGGGCATGGTCGTTATGAATATCTTATGGGCTTAGTGATAGGCTGCTTGATTTTTGTCGTAGGTGTGCTTTCCGGCTATGAAGCCATCATGCACATTATTAAGCCAGAAAAGCTTAAGGTGAATGTTGTCATTATTGTCGCTTTGATTTTTACTATTGGGATTAAGAGCTGGATGTTTTATTTTAATAATGCGATTGGTGATACGATTAGCTCTAAGACGCTTAAAGCTGCAGCTATTGACTCTAAGAATGATGTTCTTTCAAATATTGCTTCAATTATTGGCTTATTAGGCGGGGCTTTTACGAGCTGGCCGATTGATGGCGCTGTTGGTCTGGTTGTATCAATTATCGTCATTAAGGGTGGGGTGGAAACCATTTCAACCATGATTGACTCAATCTTAGGCTGTACACCCGATCCAGAGCTTGTCGAAGAGATTAAGCAGTATGTCCTCAGTCAGCCTGGTATCCTAGGTATTCACGATATGATGTTTCATGACTATGGCCCAGGTTCACGTTTCTGCGTCCTGCATGCTGAAGTAAGCAATGATATGACTTTAATCGATGCCCATCATCTTGTTGATGGCATTGAAAGAACCATTCTTAAAAAATACAATATCATGACAACGATTCATTACGATCCCCTTGAAACTCATGATAAAACAACACAGCTATTAAAAGATAAAATGGAAGAGATTGTTCATGATCTCAACAAGAACTATTCCATCCATGATTTCCATCTTGTTAAGGGAGCACAACCCCAACTCATCTGTGATATTCTCATCCCTAATGATGACAAGATTGATGAAGAAATTCTACGCCAGAAGATTGAAGAAAAAATGAAAGCGTATAATCCGGAAATCAACTGTACACTACAGTTTGATCATTCCTTTATTTAAGAAAATTTTACATTTTTGTCACCCTTTAAAAGTGGTTTTTTGAAGGGGATTATGCTAGAATTGCAACAGAATGAAAGGAGATGTAAGTATATGGATAAAACCGATAGCGTGCCGCGATCCTCATACAATACACTCCTTTTAAGAGCATATCTGTATTAAGGAATCGCATATTGTATGATGTATCGCCTCTAAAAAAACATAATATGGAGGATCGATATGGAAAAGAATAGATTAAAAGATCTTCTCTTAAATCATACAAGAGAAGAAATACAGGAAGAAATCGATGATATTCATCCAGCTGACTTACTAGAATTATTAGAAGAGACAGAAGATGAAGATCAGCGTCGAGAACTCTTGAATGACATCCCTGATGATGTAGTTGCCGACATCGTTGAAGAAATGGACGATGGAGACGATCAGTATGAGTTCTTGCATATGTTCCCAAAGAATCGTCGTAAAGAAATCTTGGATGAAATGAGCGATGATGAATTAACCGACTTAGTTGGGGAACTGGATGAAAAAGAAGGACGTGAAGTCTTTAGTGAACTAGAGCCGGATGACCAGCAACAAGTCAAGCAATTGTTGAGCTATGACCCAGAGACTGCCGGCGGTATCATGACAACGGAATATGTCTATATCTTCGCTAAGAATACGGTTGCGGATACTTTGAAATACTTGCAGTCAGTGGAAGATGAAGAAGAAATTAAGTCATATTTGTATGTTGTTGATGCACTGGATCACTTGAAGGGTGTTGTGGCTTTACGTGATATTGTCAGAAGCTCATTTGATACAAAGATGATGGATATTATTAATGATAATGTGATTGCGATTAATTATCTGGAAGACCAGGAAGAAGTTGCCAATACTTTTAAGAAGTATGGTTATTCTTTGATGCCTGTTGTTGATGATGATAATAAGATGCTTGGGATTATTGAAATTGATGATATCTTGGATGTCATGGAAGAAGAAACAACCGAAGATATGAACTTGATGGCTGGTATGGATTCAGAAGAAGATGTTGATTCCACACTTTCAGAATCATTCAAGTCACGTATTCCTTGGCTTGTTGTGAACTTAGCGACAGCTGTTTTAGCTGCGGCGGTTGTTAATAACTTCTCAGGAACAATTGAGAAGGTTGTCTCTTTGTCAGCGGTTATGAGTATTGTTACAGGTATGGGTGGTAATGCCGGAACACAGTCATTGACTATCCTTGTACGTGGTTTATCACTAGGTGAAGTGACTAAAGATAATGCCTTACGGATTTTCTTGAAGGAAATTGGCGTAGGGGCACTAACTGGTATTGTCATTGGTATTATTGTTGGTATTGGTTCAATGATCTTTGCCCATAATCCATGGTTTGGCGTTGTGGCTGCATTGGCTATGTTGTTGAACATGATTGCTGCTAACTTTGCCGGTTACTTAGTACCAGTGATTCTTAAGAAAATGCACGTTGACCCTGCTTTGGCTAGTGGTGTCTTTGTCACAACGGTAACAGACTGTCTAGGGTTCTTCTTTTTCCTAGGACTTGCGACATTATTCCTGCCATTATTACTTTAGAAAAGAAAAAAGATGAATGATCAATTATAGAATTGATGATTCATCTTTTCTTTTATTTTATTTTCCTTCTAACAACATCTGGATTCGTAGCGTAGATCAGTGCTGTTTCACTTGTAATAATATGTTTTTGGTAGGCATTAATGAGGGATTGGTCCATAGAGATCATATGGAGATCACTTGATGTCTGGATAATGCCATCAATCTGATGTATCTTATGTTCACGAATAAGATTACGAATAGCCGGTGTTACAATCATGACTTCAAAGACAGGATAGAGTTTGTTGTCGATGGTTGGGACAAGCTGCTGGCTAATGACAACTTCTAAGACAAGAGAGAGCTGTACGGCCACCTGATGCTGTATTTCAGAGGGGAAGACATCGATAATGCGGTCAATGGTATTGCTTGCGCCAAGGGTATGCAATGTGGAAATAATCGTATGGCCTGTTTCAGCAGCTGTCATGGCTGTATTAATGGTATCATAATCTCGCATTTCTCCAAGCAAGATAACATCGGGAGCCTGGCGCAGTGCTGCTCTTAAGGCTGAGATATAGGATGAGGAATCGATGGTGATTTCACGCTGTGAGACAATTGAATGATCATGGCGATGAAGGTGTTCAATTGGGTCTTCGAGCGTAATAATATGTTTGGCCTGGGTCTTGTTGATATGATCAATCATACATGCCTGGGTTGTTGATTTCCCACTACCAGCGGGACCAGTCACCAGAATCATGCCCTTTTTGATATCCGCAAATTGAATGATCTCTTCGGGAATGCCAAGTTCTTCAGGATGTGGTAATTCAAAGGGAACAACACGAATAACAGCCGCATAAGTTCCTCTCTGGCGGTAAGTAGAGACACGAAAACGTGAGACATGGGGGAGGGCAATCGCAAAGTCATCATCGCCTGTTTCTTCGATTTTGTCTTTTTTACGTTGAGCGAGCTGATAGAGTTCCTGAATGAGTTCTTTTGTCTCGGGGGCACTTGTTTTTTCACCCTCTTCAACTAGCTGATTATAGATTTTATAAGTGATGGGTTGTCCGGCAATAATAAAGACATCAGATGCATGTTTTGTCGTTGCGGACATAAGAATAGTATGTATATGCATAAGTTAACCTCTTATAAGATATGTAGTGATTCTTCTTTCTTCCATTTCTTTAAAGGCGTGGTATGAGAAGAATGGATTGTATAATGGGGATAATCAATATCAACAATGAGAGTGAATGTTGTCATGCTGTTGGATTTTGTGATGGTAAGCTGATGACCATTAAGCGTATAGTGTTCCTTCAATGAAAGGAGAGCCGCATTTTCACTTGTACTTGTTTGGAGTATTGTTTTGATATGTTTGAGTTCGCTATATGCTTGGTTTTCTAAGGCATAGTAGGCTTGTTCATGCGTGGCATAGCGTTTTGCTAAAGAATAGTTATCTCTTGCTGTCACATAGGAGAGTGTCGCAAAAGTGACGAGTGATAAGACAATCGCAACGACAATAAAAGAAATCATGCCTATATTCATATAAGTATGTTTACGCATCTGCTTCACTTCCTTGATTGACACTTAGTTTATAGATAGTCTTGTTTTTATGTTTGATTTGAATATGGAGGATATGATCGGATATGGTATAGTGCATCACATTTTCATCTTGATGATTAACCTTAACCCAAGAGGAATTAAAATATGTTGTAGGAGAATAGGAGGATTCTAGTTTATGTGCTTTATAGATTTCAGCAACATTGCTGGCAATACGTGTGGCATTGGTGAGATTCTTGCTGTCTTGATTAAGTAGATAGCTTTTCGCAAAAAGTTCTATACAGAGAGCAGAAGCTAAGAGAAAAGCGAGAATACCCAATAGCAATTCAATGAGAAAGAGACTTGTATGATGATTTTTCATATTACTCCCCCTGCAACATTATTGTACTTGTTTCTTGATGTTTATTTGTAGTGATGGAAATAGTCAATAAATGATCATCCAGACTTAAAGAAAGATGATCAATTGGCATTAAAGTTTCACCAAGTGACTGATCAAAGGGTTGATTTGTATAAGCTTCTTTTAAATGTTGACCATCTTGATAGATATAGGTTGTGGCTTCGCCATCTTTGATTTCTAATCTGTTGTTGTGGACAGTAATTTGATTCTTGTTGTTGTTTTCTCTGATTTTTGTAAGGCAATAAGTCATGGCTGTATGACTGTTGTTGTTTTCTTCTAACTGGGCTTCAGAGTCACCATAGATCTTGATGCCAAGATGGATAACGGCAAGAGCACACATCCCAAAGACGACAAAGAGGCCTAGGACAAAGAGGATATCCATTGTATGATGTTCTTTCATAGTAATCTTCCTTTCCTTATTTCTCTATGATTGTATAGGTTGGTCTGATATTACTCGCATAGGCAACATATTCAATCGTAAACATGTCATGATCATAGACAAGATGATAATGCTTCTCAAGATAGTCTTTGTTTTCAGGATATTGACCTTCATTCGCATAACATTCATTAATCGCTCTTGCGACAGCTTGATCTAAAGCATGATAAGCTTGTTTCTTGCTGGCGGCATTCATTCTTTGCATTCCTACAATAAATCCCACAATAACAACAAGACTCAATAATGTCATCATATACTTCTTCATCATAATGACCCCATAATTCCTAATAATGGCAACATGACAGAAAGCAGAATAACACCAATAATAACAGCAAGAATGGCCACAAGAGTAGGTTCAATAATGCTTATGAGATGATCAATCGCATGATTAGCTTCTTCTTCATAGGTGGCACTGATTTTATGAAATATCTCTTCCATCCCACCTGTCTTATAACCAAGCTTAATCATTCTTGCATCCATCCCAGTCAGTACTTTGGATTCAGTCAAGCCTTGAGCAATATCCTTCTCTTCCATGATTTTTTGAGCATCTTTTATTTGCTTCAAAAGCAAGTCGTTTTCAACAAGCGAAGAAGATAATTTAAAGCTATCATCGATATCAAGACCGGAACTTAAGGCAATGGCCATGCCCGAAGTAAAGTGGGAGAGAGCGAGTTTACGTGAGATATTTTTTGAGAAGCTTGCTTTTGATAAATAGTGGGAAAGTTTTTGTTGGCCTTTTGCCGTCTTTGTAAGATAGAAGTAAAGCAGGACAAGCAGGACAAGCAAAATCACAAAGACAAAGATATAGTTGTTGAGAAAAAGACCAAGATGAAGAATGAAGGAAGCTGAGCCTGAAAGGGTACTTCCTAACTGCATATAGACACGGTTGAAGATGGGCAAGACCTGGGTGATAAGAATAATGACAACTGCCATCATCATCACAATCATAATAAGAGGATAGGCAATTGCACTTCTTAAGTCTTCACTGCTTGTATGCAGTCTTGCGTAGTGCTTACTTAAGGCGTCCATGACATTTTCTAATGTTCCACTTTCTTCTCCAATATGGACCATCTCCAACATATAGTCAGGAAAGGCCTCAGTGGACATTAAGGCTTTATAGAAGCTCGCTCCTTGATCTAGCTCATTGCTGATGCGGGCTAAGTGGACATGTAGAGGTGAAGTATGATTATCTTCGTTCATAATGCTGATGCCTTCATAGGGTGAAATACCCGCATGAAGAATCATTGCCACCTGTCCTGTAAAATTCGCAATTTCTTTATTCGTTAATTGACGCATATCTCGTCTCTCCTAATACTTATATTTTTCAGTATAATGACTCTTATCCGTAATAAATTTCTTAACAATATCACTATCAGGATCTTCTGAAGCAATCGTTGGATCCATTAGTGACCAGTTCTTACCATCAAACTTAATCAAATTATCAATCCAACCTGTCTCCTTTGTATAAACCCCAATCCAGGCATGATAAATCACGCCATCAGGAGTATTGGCATAGCCAATCAACATCCTGGTAGGAATATGTTGTGAACGCAACATACAGGCCATCACAGCCGCATAATCAAAACAGATACCCACTTTCTTCTCCATGATTTCATCAATTTTGGGAATATATCCGGCAAGCTGTCCATTATTGGCAAGCTTGGATTTATTTTCATCATAGTGAATATGTTTCACACAATAGTTATAAACCTTGGTCACAACATCTAAATCACTATGAGCATCTTTGACAAGCTTAGCTGCAAACTCAACCGTCTTTGTCTTCTTGTTGTAGTTGACATATTGATTGGGATAGAGATAGGTTGTAGTATCATTCTTAATCTTAAGGGAAGCGGTGGTTGTATAGGAAAGGTAGTATTTGTTGGCGGAAGCATGTTCATAAAGCACAAACTTATAGTTGCCATTACCACCTGTTAAAGGGAAAATGTTTTCGTTTGGCTGAAGGTCATAGGTATAGGGATCGGTTTCATTGGGATTGTAGATACGAAACTTCACCTGGCTGTTCGTGCCATGATAGATGACAATCATGTAGCCATCTAAGGCGTTAGAGATATCAATTGTCACTAGCTTGTTGCCAATATCTTTGTCTCCTCGCTTACATATAGCGACATAAGGTGTATTGTCACGTGTTTTTTCATGCGTGCTTTTTTGTGTACATCCCACCATGATGAGCATACATAAAATTATCAACCATTTTTTTGACACACCCATCACCTCTGTATCTATTATATACGCTATAATAGCCTTTGACTAAAAAATTACGTAAAAAGGTCAAATGAACATGACATTTCTACCAATACTTCATAATTGTATGACTGAATTAATTTGAAGTGACGCTAAAGTTTGCTATAATGTTAGGAGCGAGGAATAATATTATGAATGACAAAATAATTACTGTACGTACATTTGGACAGTTTGCAATTTCCTATCATGGCCAGATGATGACGATGCAGGAAATGAAATCCAACAAGCTTATTCTTTTATTTGTCTACTTTCTCAATCATCAAAAAGATAAGATTACAAGCGAACAAATCATTCAGTTCCTGTGGGCTTATGAAGATATCGATAGCCCTACAAATGCCTTAAAAAATCTTGTTTATCGTTTACGTACGATCTTGAAAAAAGTGCTTGGTTTAGAAGGTGTGATTAAGACTGGAAGAGGCTCGTATCATCTTAATCCTGATTTTACTTTTGATGTGGATGCTTTTACTTTTAAGGATATTGTTGATCATCAAGAAGACTATACGATGCCTGAATATTATGTGAAGGCATTAAGTCTATATCGGGGTGATTATTTATCGGAATTGAATGGGGATCGTCATATAGTTGTTGAGGCAATGACATATCGCCAAATGGCGACAACACTGATTTTTCATTATGCTCATTATCTTGAAGAACATAAGGATTATTTGAAGATGATTGAAGTTGCGAAAAAAGGCAGTGAGTATGATCAAACGAATGAATCTCTCTATGCTTTATGGATTAAGGGTCTTTATTTAAATAGACAATATGAAGAAGCGGGAAAGGTATATACGGCTGTTGTTGATCATTTTTATCACACGCTTGGCACTTATCCAAGTGAAGAATTACAAAGTCTTTATGCCCTCATTCAGAAAGAGACGCATACTGCCTCATCCACAATCATTGATGTCATGAAGGACTTAGAAGATTGTCATAAAACTGGGGCTATGTATGTGGAATATGGTACGTTTCGCACAATCTTTACTTTACAATCCAGGGTGATTGACCGTGTTGGCCTTAGTTCTTATATTTGTCTAGTGACTGTCAAATATTATCCTGAAGATGAAAAAGGCAAGCGTTATTTATGTAAGACAATGGAAGACTTAAAGACGACCTTTGTCTCATCACTGCGTACGGGTGATGTGATTTGTCGTTATTCCTATAATCAATATGTTGTGATGTTGACAATGTGTAATTATGAAGATGCATGTCAGGTGATGAATCGTGTCACAGCCCGTATTAATCGTAATTTAAATAATAAAGGTATTGCATTACAGCTAGCAATGCAGGAAGTGAAATAAGATGGAAAACTATATACAAAGTGCTCCCCATGCTTTTATGCATGTCACTATTGATGGCATTCATCCAATAAGAGGGAAAATCTACAATGCTGCTATAAAAGATCCTATTGATTTTATAGATTTCAACGAACTGATCATTAAAGGTGATCAGATGTTTAATAGTATTGGTAATCCTATGCCAAGTGTCCAGCTTAGAAGCTTTCGCTCTAAGAAAGCTAATATCAATTATCAAGCTTCTCCAAAGCTCTATCATGACTACCATGATCTAAGAAAGATAGAAGGCAAGAAAATGAGCTTAGATATCTATCTGAAATCAAGACACGAGGCAGGCTGGCAGGGCTTTCTCTTGATTGAGGGAAAATGCTCTCAATTTCATGGAATTATGGAATTATTAAATGTGATGAATACGGAGGTACTATCTTGAAAATACGTTCAAAAGCACAGTCTTTTATGATTACTGTGCGGGAAAATGATGATAAGATCTGGCAGGGGGATATTACTTGGATAGACAATAATCGTACCCAGCAATTTCGCAGTGCTCTAGAACTTTTGAATCTCATTAATTCAGCATTAGAAGATGATCGTGAGGAGGAAAAGAAGAATGAAATATTATGATGAAGCACATCTCCCACCAACAATCGGACAAGCTATTGATGCCTATGGAGATCAAGACATACAATCAATCCAACTCTATGGAGAAATAGATCCTACTCATGGCTTTATTGTCACAAAGAAAGGTTTTTATTTCTGTGTGAAACAACCAGGCTTTGTCTCTTTTGATGATTTAGAAGATATCATAATTCATAAAGAACATGGCAAGAGTGATCAGCTTATTCTTAAAGGGGCTAAGACTGCCCGTTTTAATGGTAATGAAGAGTTTTGTGAAAAGATTGCTCAAGCTGTGAGTGAATTGAAGGATCTTCCTGTTCATTATGATATGAGTGATGTGGATGCTATTTATTATTATGGTGGTATTATTCTTCATGATATTCAGGATGATGTCTATGAAGATACGACCTTGACAGATTTGCAGGAAGAATATCTACATGCTTATCTTGAGGAAATTGAAGAAAATAAAGAGACGGAATTACAGACTTATATGATGAATATGAGTTTGCTTGGGGATAAGATTTTAAAACTTGTTGAAGAACTTGAACTTGATAGTGAGGAAATTGATGCTTTAGAAGCGGCGGTAAAGCGTGATCAAGAGAAACAGAAATCGATGTTTGATCAGGCTAAGGAAATGTATGAGAAGAATCCTGATCTTATGAAAAACATGACCGGTATTGATTTAGAGAATATTAAGAATAAATCGCCTGAAGAACTTAATCAGATGTTGGATGATTTATGTGATCGTTTCCATATTTCTAAAGACCAATTAATGCAGTTAGCAGCTAAATTTAAGCAGTAAACCAGTCATAATGACTGGTTTTAAAATACGAAAAAAGGAAGGTTCATAGGAGAAGACCTTCCTTTTATTATTAAAGTTGAATGATTTTAGAATTTGCCTTCAGCAGCAGCTTTTTCAACTGCAACAGCAACGGCAACAGTAGCACCAACCATTGGGTTATTACCCATACCGATTAAGCCCATCATTTCTACGTGAGCAGGTACTGATGAAGAACCAGCGAACTGAGCATCTGAGTGCATACGACCCATAGTATCAGTCATACCATATGAAGCAGGTCCTGCAGCCATGTTATCTGGATGTAATGTACGACCAGTTCCTCCACCAGAAGCAACTGAGAAGTAAGGTCTACCAGCTTCAATTCTTTCCTTCTTATAAGTACCAGCTACTGGATGCTGGAAACGAGTTGGGTTAGTTGAGTTACCTGTGATAGATACATCAACATCTTCTAACCACATGATAGCTACGCCTTCACGTACGTCATCTGCACCATAGCAGTTAACTTTAGCTCTATCACCATCAGAGTAAGGAGTTCTTGAAAGAACATTTACTTTACCAGTGAAATAATCGAACTGTGTTTCAACATAAGTGAAACCGTTAACTCTTGAGATGATCTTAGCAGCATCTTTACCTAAACCATTTAAGATAACTCTTAATGGCTGCTGTCTTACTGTATTTGCGTTTAATGCAATCTTGATTGCACCTTCAGCAGCAGCGAAAGATTCATGACCAGCTAAGAATGCGAAACACTTAGTTTCTTCGTCAAGTAATCTTGCACCTAAGTTACCATGACCTAAACCAACTTTACGGTCATCAGCAACTGAACCAGGGATACAGAATGACTGTAAACCTTCACCAATAGTCTTTGCAGCATCTTTTGCTTTCTTATCACCATGCTTGATAGCTAAAGCAGCACCTACAGTGTAAGCCCATTTAGCGTTTTCGAAGCAGATTGGCTGTGTAGACTGAACGATACCATAAGCATCTACGCCTGCATCGTCACAGATCTTCTTTGCTTCTTCTAAGTCTTTAATGCCATATTCATTTAACTTAGCGTTGATCTGTTTAATTCTTCTTTCATAACCTTCGAATTCGATAGCCATTATGTAATCCTCCTTATTCCTTTCTTGGATCGATGTACTTAGCAGCATTTTCGAATCTACCATAGTGACCAGTAGCTTTCTTAACAGCTTCGTTAGCATCTTCTCCAGCCTTAATCATATCCATCATTCTACCTAAGTTAACGAATTCATATCCGCAGATCTGATCATCATTATCTAAGGCAACTCTTGTGATATAACCTTCAGTTAATTCAAGGTAACGAGGACCTTTAGCTTTAGTTGCATAAGTTGTACCAACCATTGATCTTAAGCCTTTACCTAAGTCTTCAAGACCGGCACCGATGACTAAACCACCTTCAGAGAATGCAGACTGTGAACGACCGTAAACAATCTGTAAGAATAATTCTCTCATAGCAGTGTTGATGGCATCACATACTAAGTCAGTATTTAATGCTTCAAGTACTGTACGACCAACAATAGCTTCAGCAGCCATTGCTGCAGAATGTGTCATACCAGAACATCCAACTGTTTCAATTAAACATTCTTCGATGATACCTTCCTTAACATTTAAAGATAATTTAGCAGTACCCTGCTGAGGTGCACACCAGCCGATACCATGAGTGTATCCAGAGATATCCTTAATCTCTTTTGAATAAACCCATTTTCCTTCTTCAGGAATAGGGGCACAACCATGATTGCCGCCCTGTTTAACGCAATACATTTCTTCAACTTCGTTTGAATAAATCATTTTTTACTCCTTTCTCCTATGACGCGTTTCTGACTTCGTCCAAAAAGTCAGACTAAAAGGTGAGGGTTTCACCTACGGAAATTATATTCTCTAGCCCCTTTAAAGTCAACAAAACTCTTGACTTTAGCACAATCTCAATAAACACAAAAAAGGCATCCAGATGGATGCCAAATTTATATGAATAACAGGGGGTAATTTCTGTTAGTCGATATTAATATAATGAGTTTCTTCAATTTTCTTAGGTGCTTCTTTAGGTAAAGTAATAAACAATTCACCATTTTCAAAGCGTGCTTTAATGTCTTCAGGCTTGAATTCTTCACCAACATAGAAGCTACGACTAGCATCGCCATGATAACGTTCGCTACGAATCATATTGCCTTCTTTGACTTCTGATGCAGTCACAGAAACAGTCAAATAACCATCTTTCAAATTAAGCTTTACCTGTTCTTTGTTGATACCTGGTAATTCAATAGCTAAAACATAGTTATCACCCTGTTCATAAATATCAGTTTTCATTGAACTTACTTTCTTTGCAGGGGCAAAGTAATCATCATTAAATAAGTCATCGAATAAATTAAAATACATATATTTCCACTCCTTTTGTGTTTCTTTATCTTTTACATCTATTACTTTACTCTTCTATTTTAGCAGTGTCAACTAATAAGTGCTAAAAATAAGCACTTTCTTTTAAAGAGTGCTAAATACGGTGCGTTTAAGAATGAATGCTATGGTTGTTGTGCAATAATTTGGTATACTATGGGATATAGGAGTGTGGAGAAGATGATTAAGGGTATTTCTATCATGGCAAGATTGCTGAATTTTGTAAATTTTGGAGAGGGTAAGGCTTCGGAATATGATGTCGCAAGAATGATAGTGAAGCATTATCATGAAATTCCACAGCTGACAATCTATGAACTTGCAGATTTATGCTTTGTTTCAGCGAGTACCATTACAAGATTTGTAAGGAAACTTGGTTATGCAAGCTATAAGGATTTTAAAGATGAGATTGCTTCGACGCTTGCAATTGATGTCGATTATGATAAAAAGGTTGTGAATGCGAAAGAAACAGATCTCCAATCCATCTTTCAGACATATACTCAAAACGTCATTGAGAATATTCAATTCACTTATGAAAATATAGATTATAGACAAATGGAACGTATTGCAGAAATGCTTCATGATGCCTCTTCTATTGCCTTCTTTGGCTTAGAATATGCGAACTATGCAGGCTTGCATTTTCAAAACAAGATGTCTTCCTTTAATCGCTTTGTTCAAATCGGGACAAGTGATGAAAAACAGTTAGAGCTAGCACAAAGTCTAAGTCAGGGCTCACTAGCTATTGTTGTCTCATTAGAAGGTAGTTTCTTTTACCATCATGAAGACATTATGAATACACTTGTTAAGAATCGATGTAAGATTGTTTCTATCACAATGTTGCGTGTGGGGAAAGTCTTGCAGTTCTCGGATGAAGTTATTCATATTAATAAGATGAATAATTCTACGGAAGGTAGAATCACAATCATGTATTTCCTAGAATTACTGATTATGAACTACTATATTCGTTATGGTTCAAAATAAAATTTCATAAAGTGATACATTTATTCTAAAAAAGCCCTTAAAATGTTTTTTTTTGCTATGAAAAGTCATGAAATGCACCTAATTAGTAACAAAGAATCATGCCGCCAAATGCCGCGGCTGCGCATGAGAAAGGGGGCGGCAGTGATGACTGCCAGTTCCCCCCTTGTTCCTATATCCTCATGCAGTTGATCTCCCTGTACAGGACGTTCTTCTAGTCGTTTGGGTAGACATCGAAAGTTATGTCATTCATCTTGTGTCCGAGAACCTTCTTGCGCACGTAGATGTTTACGCTGTTAAGTTGGCATAGCGATGCGAACGTCTTTCTTGTGTTATGCATCGTGTGGCTGATGCCAAGCGCATCATTAACGGATACAAGCATCCTTCCGCAATGCTACATTCAGCGACATGATACGGATGTCCCAGGATATCCTGAGAAATGGCATCAACAGCCTCATCCAGGTCGGGCTTATCCAGAGAAAGACCCAAAGAGTGCTGAGAAGGAAAGTTCAAGGACAAGAAGTCGGCTGCTGAGAGGCTGATACGCACCGAGATGGCAAGGGCGAGAACCGACGCACAGATGTGCGAGTACGGGGAGAACGGCTTCCAAGAGTACCAGTACATAGCCTGCGGTGGCTCTGACGTGTGCGATGTGTGCAAGAAGACGGACGACAGAGTGTTCAGCGTGAAGAAGATCATGCCTGGCGTTAACGCCCATCCTATGCATCCAAACTGCCACTGCTCGACTGCTATGTACATTGACGAGAAGAGGTACTACGAGTGGCTTGACTCATACGATCAGCATTATATGAGCTACAATGACTGGGTAGAGTGGAAAAACAATGAGATTTCAAGAGCTTTAGCGGTAAGAAATGGAAATATTTATGGAATAAAAACCACTAATGGGCAAGGTGTTTCAAATGAAACTAAGGCTGTTTTGGACAAGGATATTCACAAGTTGCTAAAGGAGTATCCAGTCTTGAAAGGTAGAATATCAGAAATAAGTTTTACTGAATTGTCCAGTAATGAGATAGCTAGTGCAAGAATTAATAAGAATCTAGATCTTGCTTTAAAACTAAATATAAACATATTCAAGAATGAAGATATGTTACATGGGCTAATTGAAAATGAGAATGACATGTTAAGTCCTGAAGGCAGTATGTATGGATACTTAAAACATGAATTCACACATTTTTTAGAGTATCAATATGCTATTGATCATTCAGAAACTGTTGATCAGGCTGGGAATGATATAGGTACTTCTAAATATGCAAATGAAATATTGGACGATGCAATAAATAATTGCGGATTAACGAAAAGTGATGATATAATGGAAGCACAGATAAGCAAGTATGCTACTTACAATAGTTCTGAAGCGATAGCTGAAGCTAATTCAACAATTAAAGAAACGGTATTGATTAAAGAAATAAAAAAATGGTGAAAAAAGATGGAGATGACAAAATTATGATAATACTACCTCCTAAAGAAATTGAAGATAAAATCAAATTCATTCACAATGACGTTGTGGCTATTGATGGCGTTAAAATGACGGAAGAGGAAAGAAAATTATTAGAGCAGTATAGAAAAGTTTTAAAAGAAGAGAGCAAAAACTGGATTGAAAGATAAAAAGTCACCGCCATGGTGGATTTTATGCTTGAAGGAGGAATGAACATGGCAAGTGATGATATGTTCAGGATAATTTACTGCATCCTGAAGGAGCTCTGTGAGTTCAAGAAGAATGGCGCAATGGTGTGCAGGACGACATTACCATGAAAGATCAAGACTTATGGAAGCGCAAATGGTGCGCTTGCTTGCCAGATGTACAATGAGCTTGCAAGGCTTCAGGATGCGAGGGCACGGATGCTGAGATGGCTAAACTGCCTGATTATCCGGAAGTTGCCATGGCTGTATATGGAATCATAAATAATCAGCATTCAACGATACTGGCGACGGTAGAGAGAATGACGAAGCAGGTTGGAGTTGACACCATACTCAAGAATGCAAGAAGGGACAATGCCGAGTTGGCCTGGGTTCCTAATGAGGCAGAGAGGTACACTTTCTGCATAACGCTTGCGTCACAGGGATGGATGCCAACTGCATGTGCGAGTTTGCAATTCGCTAGGAATTTTAATGAGCGTGAAGATCAGTAAAATGGGCTGAATCTTATTATCATGAGATATTGAAAAAGTTAACTGACACTGATAAATTATCTGATGGGACAGGATTTAGAAAAGAGCTTATTGATGAAGTAAAGAAGTACACAATTGAAAAACATTTATATATTGATGATTCAGTTTTTGAATACAATACACTGGTAGCGTTGTCGTGGCAAAGACTAGCTGAAGGTAAAATAGAAAAGCGTGATATTACTTTATTGGAGCATGAATATTATAAGATGACAATGAAAAAGATTCATCCGGAATGGAATCATATGCAAGCTCATAAGGTATCAGCAAAATGATATAATTATGACGTTGAGGTAAGAAAATTTTATGGTGATATTAAGAAACTTGATAAAAACGAGTGATAATATAATTGAATGTGACTATATCCAGAAGATAGAAAGACATATGGCCATGTATCTATCAACATCGAAACTAGGGAGATTATAGAAAAAGACAGTAAGAGAGAAGAATACGATGAAATTGACATGTATTTCAATCATGCTGCTTTGAAGCTATTAAAGATTGGAGAAACTGACGCTTTCAAAAACAATTCATTTAAGAGTGAATATTCTGTAATGTGGTATTAAAAGATGTTAGAAACAAGAAGATTGTTAACATGCTCGACAAAAAGTGATTCAATCAAGTTAGAAATGGATAGCTGACGTAGAAAAACCGGTCCCGTCTACACATTTTACATCATTTTGATGTATCTGGATGAGGGATGACTATTCTTAGAAATAGTAGACCGCCCCTCCAGCTGTCCTTTCTGTTTTATCAAGGTCAATTGTTTTATCAAGCCGGCTAAGTAGTCGGTTTTTTTGTGCATAAGGTAGAATCACAATCATGTGTTTTCTAGAATTACTGATTATGAACTACTATATTCGTTATGGCAATAAATAAAAATTTCATAAAGTGAAACTCGGCTCGTAATTCTGCAATTACGGGCTTTTTCTTGATGGCTAGAAATAGAATCAACCGTGATACGATAAGCATGCGAGGAGGAAAACTTAAATGAAACAATTTCCTAAGAACTTTTTATGGGGTGCTTCAACAAGCGCTTTCCAGGTAGAAGGTGGCTATGGAGAAGGGGGACGCGGTCTTGCCAATAGCGATATGCGTTTTATTCCAGAAGGTCAAGCTGATTTCAAGATTGCTTCAGATCATTTTCATCATTTTAAAGAAGATGTGGCATTGATGAAGGAACTTGGCTTAAAGGTCTATCGTTTCTCTTTCTTATGGAGTCGAATTATGTCCGATGGTCATAAAGTCAATGAAGAAGGATTACATTTCTATGATCAATTGATTGATGAGCTTATCAATCAAGGTATAGAACCTTTACCAACACTCTATCATTTTGAAATGCCTTATCATTTAATTGAGGAATTTGGTGGCTGGCGTGATCGTCGCTGTGTTGATGCCTATGTTGCTTATGCCAAAGTTTGCTTTGAAAGATTTGGCAAGAAGGTGAAAAACTGGATAACCATTAATGAACAGATGTGTGCCACAACACCTGATGACATGAATGGTAATCTTGAAAAAGATGATGACAAGAGACATCAAGTTCTTTACCAAATGAGCTATCATATGACCTTGGCAGAAAAGATTACAATTGGACTTTTTCATAAAATGATTGCGGATGGACATATTGGTCATGTTGTTGCCATGCAGAGTGTCTATCCCGCAACAAGTGATCCTTTAGATGTCCAGGCGGCAATGAATGCCCAGGATGAACTGATGTGGAGTTTCTTAGATTTATCGATTCAAGGCTCATATTCTCACCATTTTACAAGCTATCTTAAGAAACATGGCTGGTATCCAGAAATGTTGGAGGAAGATCAAAAGTATTTAAGAGAACATCCTGACTTTATTGGGGTTAACTATTATGCCTCATTAACAGTAAGGGCAAAGAGAAAAGATGATGACACAAGTCATATGCCTCCATTCTTTGTTTCTGATCAGTTCTATGTGGTGAGAAATACGAAACTTAAGCCAACCGAATGGATGCATTTTGGTATTGACCCAGAAGGGCTCTATATGGGAATGAGAGCTATCTATGATCGCTATCACTTACCAATGATCATTACCGAAAATGGTATGGCTTATAGTGATATACTGGAAGATGGTCATATTCATGATGTTTACCGTATTGATTATTTAGAGAAACATTTGGCTCAAGTAGCGCGCTTAGTTGACGAGGGCTATCCGGTATTAGGCTATTGTCCATGGTCATTTGTGGATCTTGTTAGCAGTCATGAAGGATTTGGCAAGCGTTATGGCTTAGTTTATGTCAATCGTACAAATACTGATCCAAAAGACTGTAAGAGAATAAAGAAAGACAGTTTCTATTGGTATCAAAAAGTTATTAAAAATAATATGTTAGAAGGGGAATAATATGGATAAATTTATATCATTTATGGAAGATCATTTTCTTCCTGTAGCAACAAAAATTTCAAGTAATAAATATTTAAAATCAATATCATCAGGCTCTATGTCATTGCTTGGTGTGATTATGGTGGGGGCTATCTTTACAATATTTACATCTATTACTTTTGCACCATATCAAGCTTTTTTAAAGGCAACGGGTTTAGGAACTTTACTTGCTTATGTACCTGATTTTACAACTAATCTTATTGGTCTCTACATGGCGTTCTCTATTGCCTATCACGGTGCTAAGGAATTTGGTATTGGTGAAAATGCTTTTAATACAGGATTGCTTTCTCTTGTCGCATTCATCATGCTTTCACCAGTGACCGTTCAAAAGAATGGTCCACTCGCTAATAATATGTTTAATGCAACATATTTTGGTCCAAAAGCTGTTATTTCGGCGATTATTGTCGCTCTTGTTGTTGTTCAGATTATGCGCTTTTTTATGAATAAGAATATGACGATTAAGATGCCTGAAGGCGTTCCACCAATGGTTTCAAAATCATTTATTTCTTTGATACCAGCAGTTGTCATTGTAGTGCTTTTTGGTCTGATCAAGTTAGGCTTTAATGCGACATCATACAAAACATTCAATGATTTTATTTATACAATTCTACAGACACCATTACAGTCACTTGTAGGCTCATTCCCTGCCTTCCTCTTATTAGTGATCATTTCCCAAATTCTCTGGTTCTTTGGTATTCATGGTTCACAGACAGTTTTACCAATTGTTCTTCCAATTTGGTTAGGCTATATGGCTGAAAATGGAGCAGCTATTAAAGCTGGAAAATCTGTCGCTCATGTCATTAACTTTGGCTTATGGGATTTAGCTTGTATTGGTGGTTGTGGTGCAACAATTGTTGTGGTGCAACAATTGGCTTAGTAACAATGATGTTCTTCTTTGCCAAGAGTAAACGTTATAAAGCATTCTCTAAGGTTGTATTCCCTTGTGGTATCTTCTCAATTAATGAACCACTGATCTTTGGTGTTCCACTTATGTTGAATGTAATGACATTAATCCCATTTGTTTTATGTCCTGTTGTTGTAGTTACACTTGGATATGTCTTAATGCAGTTAGGTGTGATTGCGCCTTATATGGGTATTCTAGGTGTTGGCTCTATGCCACCTCTTATTCATGGCATTCTCAATGGTTCTTTAAGTGCCGGTATTTATGAATTATTTGCGGTAGGATTAAGCTGTCTGATTTGGTATCCATTCTTTAAGATGCTCGACAATGAGGCTTTAAAAGAAGAACAGGAAGCGTTAGAATCACATGATTAATATTAAGGATTATGAAGACGTTGTTTTTCCATCAGATTTTCTTTGGGGCGTATCAACTGCTGGCCAACAAATAGAAGGCAACAACAACTCTTTCTATGACGATGAAGAAACGGCTCCTAAAAAGCCTGGCTATGTAATGGCTGGTAAGGCATGTAACAGCTATAATATGTATGAAGAAGACATTCAACTTATTAAAGCTATGCATCTTAATACATACCGTATGTCTTTGGAATGGAGCCGTATTGAACCAGTTGAGGGTGAATTTAATCAAGAAGCCATTGAACACTATCATAAGGTTTTACGTGCACTTAAAAGGGAAGGCATTCAAGTTGCATTAACACTACATCATAATTCTCATCCTGTCTGGTTTGAAAAGAAGAAAGCTTTTCGTATCATGGATAACCTTGATTATTGGCTGCGTTATGTAAAGTTAGTTGTTCAGGAATATGATCAATATGTGGATTATTATCTTACATTAAATGAAATTAATATCGTCTTTGAATATTCAAGAGACGAAGGCATCAATCTTCTACAATATCATGCCAAAGCATACCAGCTTATTAAACAATATTCTACAAAGCCAGTTTCACTTCCTCTTAACTATGCACAAAAACAGCCTATGCGTGCATATGATGAAGCTGATCAGCTCATGGCACAGTATATTGATTATATGGAACAAGGCTTCTTTATCAATGCGATTCGTACGGGGGAAATCGTTGTGCCTGAACATGATGTATTGATGATACCTGAACTTAAGGATTCTGTAGACTTCTGGGCTATTAATGTCTATACTCGTCAGCTGATCAACAGCCGAAAAAAGCTCTTCCGTTTTGATCACTATAATGCCACTCACTTTCATTCTTCTGATGAACCGTTCTTTAGTGATGAGATTTGTCCTGAAGTAATCTATAACGCTCTTCACCGTTTATCAGATAAACCTATACTTATCACCGAAAATGGCATCGCCACAACACATGATCGCTATCGTATAATCTATATAGCTTCAATGCTTCAGGCTATTCATCAAGCAATGGACGAAGGAGTAAAAGTGCTCGGCTATTTTCATTGGAGCTTGTTGGACAACTGGGAGTGGGGGTCATATATGCCTAAATTTGGCTTGGCTACTTATGATCATGAAACTTATAAACGTACACTTAAGAAAAGTGGCAAGTTCTATGGTACAATTGCGAAAGAAGGTAAGCTTACTCAAGACATAATTCAACAATTCTACAAATAAAACTTGAATCACTCTTTTGGAGTGATTCTTTTTGATAGAAAGAATATATTATAATAAGGATGGAGAATAAAGATATTCAATACTGATGAAAGTGGTTTTTGAAATTTCTAGAAATATTCTTGATTGAAAGAAGAAATCATAATATCCTGTCTTTGACAGTTGTACATATAAAAGCCCTCAGAAACACTGATATATTCAGCGTTTTTTGAAGGGCTTTTTGCTTAAAAAATGTGCTAATATCTTCCTTTCTTGTATTAAAAAAATAATTGTTAGGGGTTACATAATGGTATTAAAATGATATAATTACCACGTTATGAAAATATAGCTGTTTTTTGTATTTTGTAATTTTTTTCTGATAGAAAACTTCTCTCAGTTAACCTCTATATAAGGACGAACCTAGCATTATATTTGTCAAGAGCTTTGCCGTTAGCCTGATTGGTCATTGGCACGAACTGCCTGATATATCTCGCTATCTTCTCCATGAAATGTCTTCCTTTATATCTGTGGTTGAACCTGTACTCCTGCTCAGCCAGAAGCAGCGGAAGGTTCCTCTTGCATAGGCCCTTGTAGATGTCTTGATATTGTTCTCAAAGTTGCTGGTTATAATATTGAGCCACTTCATCTTGTGGTTTCCATCATGGTAGTCAACTCTCGAGTTCTCAAGATTCACGTAATCCTTCATCCACATGAAGCTTCATGTACCTGGGATGCTTGTTGTCTTCACCAGTGGAAAGAACCATCAGCACCTGCTGCTTGTTCTCTGAGACTTTTCCACGCTTGCCGCGAGGATTTCTTCCACCAACCTCAATGATCTCAGCCTTATAGAACATTGATTCAAGTTTCTTCTCATTGTTGCTTTCAGCCATAAGGATCCTGAACTTTCTCAGGTATCTTCGGGCTGTCTTGACTGAGACATCAATGCTGTTGGCTAGATTAGGCGCACTCAGTCTTCTGCTGCTTGTGAAAAAGAGATAGAGAGCAGCAAGGATCTGAAGAAGCGTAAGGTTTGAGCTATCAAGGATAGTTCCTCCAAGCAGGGTATGCTGCTTGCCGCATTTCTTGCACTGAAGGATGTATCCATTCCTGATGTCACTTCTCTTGATGAGATAATACTCATGGCATTCGCATCTGTCGCATACGAATCCTTCATGGTAGTGACCTCCTTGACCATCTAAAACTATTGTAGCATAGATTCAAGAACGAGGTCGTATAGTGAGACTGTTTAAATCCCATATTGGGGATTATATTTCGAAACAAAAAACGCTTACTGAGAGTTGTTCCCTATCAGAATTATTTTTAAAACAATTAATATATAATAGTAGATAAATAAGTACAGAAAAGGAATCAATATGAGTTTTTTACAGAAGTTAGGTAAGTCCCTGATGCTTCCAGTGACTATTATGCCTTTGGCTGCATTATTAAAGGGTATTGGCTATTGGATTGATCCTATTGGGTGGGGTGTCAATAATCCATTTGCGGCATTTCTTATATTATCAGGTGGTGTAGTCATAGATCATCTTCCTATCCTTTTTGCGATTGCTGTAGCAATCGGTATGACGGATAAGAAGAGTGCATCATTGTCTTTGGCAGCAGTCATCAATTATCTCATGATTACTAAAATACTCTCTCCTGAGGGCATTTCATTGATCTCGGGTTTACATATAAGCCAAGTCTCTATTGCCTTTGGTGAGGCTGATAATGCGTTTATAGGGATTATGGTAGGATTGATTGTCGCCTTCTGTTATAAGAAGTTTAATTATATAGAAATACCTGGTCCTTTATCATTTTTTAGTGGTGAAAGATTCATTCCTATTATTTCAGGTATAATTACACTTTTATTTGCTGGTATCTTTATGTATGTCTGGCCGATGCTTTATGAAACATTTATTCATTTTGGAACATGGATGGCAGGGTTAGGACCAATCAGTGCTGGTTTATATGGATTCTTTAATAGGCTCCTTATACCAACAGGATTACATCATGCCCTTAATTCTGTTTTCTGGTTTAGTATTGCGGGTATTAATGATATTGGACGTTTCTGGGGTACAGTATCAGGAGGTATTAAAGGTGTTACTGGTATGTATCAGGCAGGATTCTACCCTGTTATGATGTTTGGTTTACCAGCAGGCGCACTCGCAATATATCAATGTGCCTCACCTGATAAAAAAAAGAAAGTAGGCGCATTAATGTTTTCAGCCGCTCTTGCATCTTTTCTAACAGGTATTACAGAACCATTAGAATTCTCTTTTATGTTTTTAGCACCGAGTTTATATATCGCCCATGCAGTAATGACCGGAATTATGATGTTTATAGCTGCATCATTTCACTGGCTCTCTGGTTTTAGCTTCTCAGCTGGTCTTATAGACTATATATTGAGTTTTAAGGCACCATTCTCCTATCATGCAAACTATTTGATCCTTTTAGGAGTCATCTGTGGTGTGCTCTATTACATTGTATTTAGAACTATGATTCTTCATTTTAATCTCATGACACCAGGACGTATGAAAGAAGAAGTTAGTACAAAACAATCATTTGATTATGATGATCTGGCTATTTGTTTTGTGGAAGCTCTTGGTGGTAGAAGTAATTGTATATCTGCAGATGCCTGTATTACACGTTTAAGAGTGGAAATAAATGACATACATTCTATTAATAAAGACGAAATATCTCAATTAGGCTATGAACATGTCACAATTGCAGGAAAGCATATTCTACAGATATTAGTAGGCACCAATGCACAGTTCATTGCGGATGCAATGAACGATATATTAATGTAAAGGGGACTATTATGAGAATTATTAAGATCTTCAACAACAATTCCATTGCGGCTATCTCACCAGAACTAGGAGATATTATCCTAACAGGTTCAGGAATAGGATTCCAGAAGAAGGTAGGGGATAGTGTTGATTCCACTAAAATAGAAAAGACATATATGTTTAAAGAAGACCCTCATAAAAGATTAGAAAGAGAAGATGATATCTCTCCTGATTGTTATGAGATGACTGATAAGATTGTCTCTCGTGCAATTAAGAAGCTTAAATCACGCTATTATGGAGAAATATTCCTCACTATGACAGATCATATCTCCTTTGCCTTAAAACGTAAGCAGGAGAATATCAGAATCCCTTATGTCGTACTTGGGGATGTAAGTATTCTTTATAAGAATGAATATGAAATTGGTTTATGGGCATTAAGCTATATTAAGAAGAAAACAGGTATTACATTAGATCTAGAAGAAGCCAACTATATAGCCTTGCATTTAGTGAACTTCTCAATGGACAATAATACTCATAATGCGACTAAGATATTAAGCTTTGTGACTGATATTATCGGTATTATTGAAAATAGTATGAAGGTGACTATTTCTCCTCAGTCACTCAGTTATGCAAGACTCTCTACGCATTTAAAATACTTAGCTGAACGTATCTTTACAGGACAGGAAATAAACTTTAAAGATACAACAGAAGACATCAGACAACTATTAAAAGAGAACTTAAGACTCTCAATGTGTATCAACCGTATTGTGAAACATATAAAAGAGAAATATAAATATGATTTATCACCGGACGAACAGACATTCTTATGTATACATATTAAACGTGTTATGGGATAAGTCGTTCACTTGAGAAAAGTAGCTGCCTCAAACTTTTGCCGAGGTAGCTATTTTTTGCGTTCTTATCAATTATCACAATTTCATAATAGAATATTAGTTATTGGTATGATTAAATTATCAATTTCATGTTCTGCTGACTTCAAATGCCTAAAAACATCATAAAATAAGGTATGAAAACGCTTGCATAATATAAAAGATACTGTTATACTGAACTAGTCAATGTGGATTGTTACTCTAAGCAGGCAAGACTAAATAAAGATTATGACATACATTTTTTGTCATACTTTATTTGGTCTTTATTTTTTGTAAAAATCCATGTTTGAATACTTATTTCATCAACTAGTAGCATGAAATTAGACAAAATATAAAAGAAAGGAGAAACAAGATGAGAGGAAAGAAAGTCATTACTTATGCAGTAAGTTTTCTTATTGCATTAGGCTGTGTATCAGCTTTTCCAATGAATGTAAAAGCTGATACAGGGTATGAAGTCTATCCTAATCCACATTCTATGAATTATAGTGATGGGGATTATGAAATGACAAGTCAGGTCAATGTTGTCTATGAAGATGGTATTGATGAAGACACAAAAGCAAGACTGAATGAAGTTCTTGCATTAAAAGGCATGAATGCAAGTGTTTCTAGTGAAAAGAAAACTGGAAAGACAAACATTCTTGTTGGTGTGAAGGGTTCTAAACAATATGTAGATTCACAATTTGGAACAACTTCAGCAGGTTTATTTGATAAACTTGATTCTTATGCTTTAAAGTCTGATAAAGGCACTATTTCTATCTTAGGTAAAGATACAGATGCTGCTTTTTATGGACTTACAAGCTTATATCACATTTTTAAACAGGTAGAGGGGAAAACAATTAGAAACTTCTCTATCGAGGATTATGCGGATGTTGCAAGCCGTGGATTTATTGAAGGTTATTATGGTAATCCATGGTCAACAGAAGATCGTTGTAAATTGATGGAATGGGGAGGCTATTATAAGCTTAACTCTTATTTCTATGCTCCTAAAGATGATCCTAAGCATAATAGTGAGTGGCGTAAACTTTATACAGAAGAAGAAATCAATACAAAAATCAAACCACTTGCAGAGGCTGGAAACAAGTCTAAATGCCGTTTCGTATTTGCCTTACATCCTTATATGTATAACGCAATCAGTTATAGCTCTGAAGAAAGATATCAGGCTGATTTAGCTGTAATGAAGGCTAAATTCAAACAGGTGATTGATGCTGGTGTACGTCAGATTGCGATTCTTGCAGATGATGCATCAAATGTTGGTGGGGCAAACTATACAAGAACTTTGACAGATATGTCTAACTGGCTAAAAGAACTTTCACCAACTTACCCTGGCTTAAAGCTTACATTACCATTCTGTACTCAGGAATATATGGGATGGGGTCAGTCTTACTATGGCAACTTCCCTGAAAACGTACAGATTATTATGACTGGTGGACGTGTATGGGGTGAAGTAACTAATAACTTTACTTCTTCATTCACTAATACTGTAGGTCGTGGTCCTTATATGTGGATCAACTGGCCATGTACTGATAACTCTAAGAAACACTTAATCATGGGTGGTTATACAACATTCCTTCATCCAGGTGTTGATCCTTCTAAGATACAGGGTATTGTATTAAACCCAATGCAGCAGTCAGAACCAAGCAAAGTCGCAATATTTGGTAATGCCTGCTATTCATGGAATATCTGGAAAAC
This sequence comes from Sharpea porci, assembly GCF_009695655.1. Classification (GTDB taxonomy): domain Bacteria; phylum Bacillota_I; class Bacilli_A; order Erysipelotrichales; family Coprobacillaceae; genus Sharpea; species Sharpea porci. Next base: position 60,107 of record NZ_VUNM01000004.1, on the reverse strand, counting down.
TGAAGAAGAAGCAGATAAGTGCTATAATGCATCATTCAAATATGTAGATCATAATGGTTATGAAGAAACTGAAGCATCAACTGCTTTAAGAGAATTATCTAAACATATGATCAATCAGAACATGGATGGAAGAGTGACTCGTTTAGAGGAATCTGTTGAATTAAAAGAAAAACTCAATGCATTCAAGACTAAAATATCTAAAGGTGAAAAGATCACTGATGAAGAATTTGATGACATCATCAACGAATTCACAGTATTACAGAATGCATCTAAAGTATATCGTGAAAGCGGTAATGAAAGAATCAAGTCTCAGATTGTTTACTGGTTAAACTGCTGGGATGATACAACAAATGCTGCTTTAAACTATATTAAAGGTATTAAAGCTGCACAGAATGAAGAAGATAATGCATCTATCTGGGACTATTATGCTAGTGCACAGGCTGCTTTTGAAAAGAGTAAGTCTTATGGTTTCCACTATGTAGATCATTTAGAATATGCTGAAGTAGGTGTACAGCATATCGTACCATTTATTAAATCATTGGATTCTTATTTATCTGAAGTCGTATCTACGATCGTTAATCCAGATAAACAGATTGCAAAGTATATCACTAACCGTGAAGATACTCCAGATGGTAAGGAAGATAACATCTTTGATAGTAATGCTTCTACAGAATTAGTTTACAAAAGTCCTAATACTATTTCTGCAGGTACTTACGTAGGTATCAAGTATTCTAAGGCTATTGATGTAAACCATGTAATCTTTAGAATGGGTGCGAACTCTAACCCTAGAGATACATTCTTAAAAGCGAAAGTACAATATACTACTGATGGTAAGAACTGGACTGATGTCAATGATACAGAATATGACTTACCAAACAATGTAGAATTAACAGACCTTAACCTTAAGGGTGTTAAGGGTATCCGTATGATTGCAACTGAAGACAAGAGTAACACTTGGTTAGGTGTAAGAGATATCTTAGTTAACCCAATGACTACTCCTTCATCAAGCACTGATAAGGGTACATTATCTATGACTAAGATTGATGTAAAGGGTGGTTCATTAGATAACTTATTAGATAATAATGAATCTACATATGCGCATTTTGCTGAATCTCCATATAAAGCAGGAGAAATCAAGGACTATATTCCAGTAGATGCGGCAGTGACTCTTACATTCAATAACCCTAAGAAACTAGGTACTATCAACTTCGTACAGGATAGTGGTACTGATAAGATCACTAGATATGCATTAGAATACAGTGTTGATGGAACTAACTGGAAGACATTAAAAGAATATGCTGGTGATGCTACTGTTCATTTAAATGTAGAAGATCAGAATATAACAGCTAAGGCAATTCGTGTAAGAAACCTTGAATTACATCTTTCAAGTAATACAGCAGGTTATTGGTGGAAGGCAAAGACATTCAACCATACTGATGTAGTGAATGAATATGATGACAAGGCTGTTTACACAAATACAGACTATAAATTACATTCTAAGAGTACACTAGACCAGACTGATTTAGTGTATACAAAAGAAATGACTTTAGCACCTAAACAGTATGTAGGCGTGAAGTTATCAAGAGTTAAAGATCTAAAACAGTTAGAACTTGATTATACAGGTGATGTTGTATTAGAAGCTTCAGTGAATGCACATGACTGGGTAGAAGTGAAAGACTTAAACAAGAACCTTCCAGATGCGCGTTATGTACGTTTAATCAATAAGAAGAGTTCTGATGTGAAGTTAACTATGAATAAGTTTGTGGTACATTCTACAGAAGTTACAGCACCATACTTATATAAGACAACTATGACTGTTGACCCTTCTTGGGGTGTTATAGAAGATTCTAGAAACAATGGGGCTGCATTTGATGGCAACATTGATTCTACAACTGAATTTGGTGACCTTCCACAAAAGGATCAGTATATTATCTATGACTTAGGTCAGATGAGAAATATTGATAAAATTGCCATGTATTGTCAGGATACTGCAAAGAACTATATTAGAGATGCTGTGATTAGTGTTTCTAGTGATTTAGAAAACTGGACAGATGTTGTGACAATTGGTGATGATGTTGAAAATATTGGAGATAAAGATGTTCAGTGTATCGATTCTGATGCAGGATACAGAGCATCTAGTACATATCCAAACAAAGTATATGTATCAGGCACTGCAGACCATGTTCCAGCACGTTACTTAAAAATCCTATTTACAGCATCTAACCATTCTAGAGCTGTTGTATTCAACGAAATCATGATTAATGATGGAGAATATGCACCTGAAGATAATGATCCTACATTTGATTCTAGTGTAACAGAAGCAAAAGGTTATAAACCTCAGTATATGATTGATGGTGACCTTTTAACAGCTTATAAACCAGGATCAAATAAAGCAGGTTATATCACTTATACTCTTTCTGATAAGCTTGATGTAAAGAAATTCAATATTATCCAGAAGGGTGAAATCAGCAATGCAAAGGTATATGCATTGATTGATAAAGAAGTAACAGCTAGAAATGTACCTGAAGAAGATAAAGAATGGGTACAGTTAGGTACTTTAAGAAAATCTTTAAATGAATTCTATATTCCTCATGGTAATGTATATAAGTTAAAGTTTGAATGGGAAGAAAACCATATTCCTACTATTTCTGAAATTATTACATTAACTAATGATGAATATAAGAGTGAAAGTGCTAAGGATTTGAAGAACTACATTGACTCTTTACATGTAGATGAAGATAAGTACACTGCAACAAGTTATAAAGCACATCAGACAGCAAGAACTAAAGCATTAGAAGTATATAACACTCAGATGGGTGAAAAGGATGCCTTAGAAACTGCAAAAGCTAACCTTAAAGCTTCTTATAATGCATTAGTAGTACGTGGTGATTTAAAAGCTCTCGATCAAGAAATTAAAGATATTGAAAAGCTTTCTAAAGATGACTATACAGAAGAAAGCTATAACGCATTAGAAAAAGTATTAGTAGAAGCAAAGAAACTAGTGACTAATAGAGATGCGACTGAAGATGAAGTCAATACAATGATTGAATCATTACATCAGGCTAAAGCAGGACTTGTCACTAAAGCATCTATGAGTAAACAGGAACTTAGAAACTATATCGATTCTAATAACTTAAATACTTTAGATACTTCTATTTACTTAACTTCTACAGTAAAACCGTTTAAAGAAGCATTAAAGAATGCAGAAGACATCTTAAGTAAAGAAGATGCAACTGTTATTGAAATAGAAGATGCTTATAAGGCATTACAGGATGCAAGAAAGAACTTAGTTCTTAAAGCAACTGATACAGAAATAAAAGCATTAGAAAATAGAATGGCTTCTTATAAAGAAGAAGACTATACAGCATCTAGCTGGAAAGACTTTGAACTTGCATTAAATGAAATCAAAGAAGAATTAAAAGCTGAACATACAAGTGATGAAATTGAAGCTTTAACTAATAAGTTAGAAGAAGCTTCTAAGAAGCTTGTTACTTGTGGTAATACAGCTGAACTTGAACTATTACTTGATCAGGCTAAAAAGACTGATAGTAAGTTATATACAGAAAAGAGCTATAAGAACTTATTAGACGTCATTGAAGCAACTGAAAAAGCATTAGAAAATAAGAATGAATTAACTCAGGAAGAAGTAGATGCATTAACTGAAGACTTAAGAAAAGCTATGGAAGCATTAGAAAAGTTACCAGTTACTACACCAAGTATTCCTGAAGAAAAAACTACTACTCCTTCTAAACCAGAAGAAACAACTAAACCGGAAGTAAAATCAAGTACTAAACAAGAAGTAAAACCAAGTACTAAACCAGCAACTGGTGATACTGCTATGGTAGGAGTATTCGCATTCTTCTCAATGATCTCATTATTAGGTTATGTATTATTAAAGAAGAAAGAAGCTTAATATTTTTAGGAAGAACCTCGTTGGAGGTTCTTCTTTACTCTTCTTCCATCATCTTCTTGGCAATCTTTTTTCCCAGGCTATGACTTCCTCCTCACTGTTATTATGTTGAGGAAGAAGTTCTTCCATAGTTCCTAATTTCTTGACTACCTTTGAAGTGGATTTACCATTCTTTCTAAATGATTTCTAAATGTAAAGCGATATAGAGTTCTTTGATTCTGAAATAATCAGATTCATGAGCATCATCTCCTGTGCCTGTTATAGAACACATTAGCCTATATTAGTATAATTGCTTTCACAAATTTGACAATAAAAACTTAAAAAGTATTGATATAATCAACGTTTTGAGCAATTTGGTTAGTGAAAAATTGGAGACAACTGTCAAACTCCCGTGATAGAAAGAATATATTATAATAAGGATGGAGAAGAAAGATATTCAATACTGATGAAGGTGGTTTTTGAAATTTCTAGAAATATTCTTGATTGAAAGAAGAAATCATAATATATTATAGGTAGTTATACGACTGGCGGAAGTGGAATTAACCACATGAAGTATAATCGTTGTAGAGCCGACCGTCTGGGCACGAAGAAGCGCCAGGGGTAGTAGGCTCTTTTTTCGTAAAATTGAATAGGAGGATAAAATGAAGGAACTTGAATTGAAGTATGGCTGTAATCCTAATCAAAAGCCAGCACGCGTTTTCATGGAAGATGGGGATCTTCCTTTTACAGTGTTGAATGGTAAGCCAGGTTACATCAACTTACTTGATGCTCTTAATAGCTGGCAGCTAGTCAAAGAAGTCAAGAAGGCAACAGGCGAAGTCTGTGCGGCAAGCTTTAAGCATGTATCTCCTGCAGGGGTAGCAGTGGGTACACCATTAAGTGAAGTTGAAAGACAAATGTATTTCGTAAAAGAATCTAATGAAGAACTTACACCAGTCGCAAATGCTTATATCAAAGCTAGGGGTAGTGACCGTATGAGCAGTTATGGTGATTTCTGTGCATTAAGTGATGTCTGTGATGCTGTAACTGCCAAGCTGATTAAGAGAGAAGTCAGCGATGGTATTATTGCTCCTGGATATACTGATGAAGCATTAGAAATCTTAAAGACAAAGAAACGTGGTAACTATTGTGTTATTCAGATTGATCCTAACTATGTACCAAATGAAATAGAGAGAAAACAGGTTTTTGGTGTAACTTTTGAACAAGGTAGAAATAATATTGAAATTACACCGGATTTATTCACTGATATTGTTTCTGAAAATAAAGACTTACCTGACTTTGCGATAAGAGATCTTATTATCTCAATGATCACTTTAAAATATACACAGTCTAACTCTGTATGTTATGTCAAAGATGGACAGGCAATTGGTATTGGTGCTGGTCAGCAGAGTCGTATTCATTGTACACGTTTAGCTGGTGATAAAGCTGATAAATGGTATTTAAGACAGTCACCACAAGTATTAAATCTTCAATTCGTTGATACTTTAAAACGTGCTGAACGTGATAATGCGATTGATGTCTATCTTTCTGAAGACTGGGAAGATGTCAATGGTGATGATAACTGGCAGGAAACATTCAAAGTCCGTCCAGAAGTCTTTACAAGACAGGCTCAGAAAGAATGGCTTAAGACAAATAAGAATGTTGTTTTAGGTTCAGATGCTTTCTTCCCATTTGGGGATAATATTGAAAGAGCCCATCGTTCTGGTGTTGTCTATGTTGGTGAAGCAGGCGGTTCAGTACGTGATGATCATGTAATTGAAGTAGCTAATAAATATCATATGGTTCTTGCCTTCACACATCTACGTTTATTCCATCATTAATAAGAGTAAGAGCAGTCCTGATTGCAGGGGACTGCTTTTTTAGTGTTTTTTGTAGTCATTCATAGAGTAGACATGATATAATAATTTGAATGAAAAAAGGGGAATGAAGAGAAATGCTTTTTATTACTGATGGAGAATTCTTACGTACTGTCTCACAAAAGAGAAACCAATACTTAGCTCATAAGCTCTATGATTCCGGTGCTGTAACCCGTATTCATATTGAGTTTATTCATGATCGCTATGAAATCGTTGGGACAGTATTCGTAAATGATACAATTTATACACCACATATCTATGTTACTAAGTACTCCAAGATTATTGAAACAAGCTGTGATTGTGATTTCTATGATCCTTATACAGCCTGTGCCCATGCTGGTGCTGTTATTCTTGCCGTACAAGACCTTGCCCCAAGTCAATTCCCATTTGATTATGAAGCTGATGCTTCAGCTGCACGTAAACGCCAACAAGAAGCGGCATTGACCTATCAGGAACGATTGCGCCGTGAATGGGAAGACAGACGTATTAGTGCACTTGAAAGTGTCTCTGAGACTTTAACGAATGATCTTCGTAACCAGATGTATCAAACATTTTCTGAAAGCCATGAACCTGTGCATATTATGGCTTATCATGACAATCGTAACTATTCGACAATTCGCTTTAAGGTTGGTCGTGATCGCTATTATATTATTAAGGATCTTAAGCAGTTTGTGGAACGTATGGATCATCATGACTATTATAGCTATGGGAAGAACTTTTCCTGGATTCATGATTATCAGGATCTTGATGAAAAGAGTCGAAAAATCTATGACTTCATGCGCACACAGCTCCCATCCAATGACAATTACTACTATGGTGATCAAGCACTTGTGTTTAGCGGTCCAATGATGGATGCACTCGATAGCTTGCTTAAAGACAATCCCCAAGCTGTCAAAGATCTTTCAATGGTTGCAGATGAACAAAAGATGATTATCAATACAACCCGTAATGATCGTGATGTCATTTATCATTTGAATCATAATCATGAAAATGTTCATAGTTATTATGCAGGTAAGAATAATATCTATTACTTTACTTATGATCGACCACAGCATTTAATTATTCATTGTCTACATGGTGATCAAAGAGGTATCTTTGTGAGAGTGATTAAAGCTTTTGATCAAAATGATGGAGGGATTTATGTTCCATTAAATAAAGAACAGGACTTCTATCGCTATCTTATTTCTCCAATTAAGGACATTATTGATTTTCAGGGAGATATTGATCTCAAAGAAGAAGATCGTCTAGAAATTTATGGTGATATCAATACAGAAGAAGAAGCTTTCTTCAATGTCATGGGTGTTTATAGCGAAGAAAAAGTGAATTTAATAGAAAAGCCTGATACACCACATTCAGCAACAGCCGACCTCGTCTTAAAATATCTTGAAGACCATGCTACTGCTCATGATGATCACTTTTATTATTTTGATACAAGAGTTGCAGAAACAATGGAATTCTTAGATCGTGGTATTGCTTTTTTGCAGAATTATGCCGATATTTATGTTTCTGATAACCTGAAAAAGATTGGCACAAAGGCAAAGATGAAGGTTAAGGTCGGAATTACAGTATCCAACAACTTACTCTCTCTTGATATTGATTCAATTGGTATTCCTAAAGAAGAGCTTGCTGCTGTGATGAATAGCTTTAAGAAGAAAAAGAAATATCATAAGTTAAAAAGTGGTGAGATGATTTATATTGAGAGTGATGAATTAGCTGAAGTTAATGATATGATGGATCGTTATCATTTAGTGCCTAAGGACTTAAAAGATGGCCATGTGGATATGAATCTTAATCGTGCCTATTCTCTTGATATGACAGCTGATGAAATGCATCATGTAGAAGTCAATCGCTCGGAAGCTTTTAAAGATATTATTGATGAACTGACAAACTATAAAGCCCATCGTCATAGCATTAATGATCAGTTTAGTCATATCTTACGTGATTATCAGAAAGATGGTTATCAATGGTTGAGTACGATGACGGATTTACATTTCGGTGGTATTCTTGCTGATGATATGGGTTTAGGTAAGACATTGCAGATGATTGCCTTATTAGAAAATCAAAAAGAACACTTTACGATTGTTGTTTGTCCAAGTTCGCTTGTCTTGAACTGGAATGATGAATTTGCGAAATTCTCTTCCCATCTACGCAATGTCTGTGTCATGGGTTCAGCAAGTAAGCGTAAAGAAATCATTGAACATGCCAAGGACTATGATGTCTTAGTGACAAGTTATGACTATATTCGCAGGGATGTGGATTTATATAAGGATCTCAATTTTGATTTTGTGATTCTTGATGAAGCACAATATATCAAGAACCAGCAAACCAAGAATGCCCAGTCTGTCAAAGAACTTCAGGGTAAGCAGAAGTTTGCCTTAACAGGTACGCCTATTGAGAACTCTTTAGCTGAATTATGGAGTATTTTTGATTTTTTGAATAAGGGCTATCTCTTTACCTACAACTATTTCAAGAAGGCTTATGAAGGTCCGATTGTACGTTCACATGATGAAGAAAAGAGTGAGGAATTAAAGAAACTGATTTCACCATTCATTCTCCGTCGTACAAAGAAAGAAGTTTTAACAGAATTACCGGATAAGGTTGAAAAAACGCTGACGATTGACTTTGAAGAAGATGAACGTAAAATCTACTATGCCCATCTTGCCCAAGCCAATAAAGAACTTGCCAGCATGGACAGCAAGAAAGACCGTATTCAAATTCTTGCTATGTTGACAAGACTGAGACAGCTTTGTTGTGAACCAAGAATGGTCATTGATGATTTCAAACATATCTCTTCTAAAATGGAAGCAGCTCTTGATCTTATTGATACCTATCATGAAAACAATAAGAAATGTATTGTCTTCTCTTCATTCACCCAGGTATTGGATTTAATGGCGAGAGAATTGCATGAACGTGGTATTAAATATTATATGTTGACAGGTTCAACGACAAAACAAAAGCGAAAACAAAGAGTGGATGCTTTCCAAAATGATGATACAACGGTCTTCCTGATTTCCTTAAAAGCAGGGGGAACAGGTTTGAATCTTACAGCTGCAGAAGGCGTCATTCACTTCGACCCATGGTGGAATATGTCGGCCCAGTCACAGGCAACTGACAGAGCTCACCGTATTGGCCAGAAGAATACTGTCTTTGTCTATAAGCTCATTATGAAGGATTCTATTGAAGAAAAGATTCAGAATATCCAAGAACAGAAGAAGAATCTTGCCGATACTTTTGTCGAAGGTAATGAAGGTGTTATTACTTCAATGACAAATGATGAAATTATGAGTTTATTTGAAGAATAAGAAAAAGCTTACTCTTGATGGAGTAGGCTTTTATTCTGCCTTTCTTGATCATCAATAACTTACACTTATTTCGTCTGATACTTGAGGAATCTTTTCTTAAAGGGCTAATCGAATAATGTTTGTCAGCATAAGTCGTAGGTGCTATGTCCTTTTACTAACGAAAATGATACAAGAAAAGAGGAAGACATTAGCCTTCCTCTATTTCCAGTAATTCTAAATAGCGTAAATTCTTTTCTTCCAAGCCTTCCTCAAGTGCATCACGTTCTTTTGTCAGTTGATCCATTTCATTAAAGTCTGTCAGGTCATTCATTTTTTCATCAATATCCTTGATTCTCTGCTCATCTTCAGGAATGGATTGAGAGAGTTCTTGAAGTTCTTTCTGTTCACTAAAGCTGAGCTTCTTTTTACGGGTTGCTTTATTAGCTTCTTTGTAAGCTTCTTTGTTGGAGACTTTGGTTTCTTTGTCTTCTTCGATAGAAATAGTATCGCTGTAGCCTCCATTATGATAAGTGATGGTCTGATTCTTAAAGACAAATAATCCATCAGCAATACGATCAAGGAAATAACGGTCATGACTGACAGTAATGACAATCCCTTTAAAGTTATCAAGATAATCTTCAAGTATACTAATGGTTTCAATGTCTAAGTCATTTGTAGGTTCATCAAGAAGCAGTACATTAGGACCTTCCATCAATACTTTCAATAGATACAAACGTCTTCTTTCACCACCGGATAAGCGACCAATAAGAGTATATTGGGCATGGTCATCAAAGAGAAAACGCTCACACATATTTCTCGCCGTAAGAATACCATCAGCTGTCTCTAGGGCATCGCTTGTTTCACGAACGTAATCAATGACACGCATGTTTTCATCCATCTCACCAACACCTTGCTTGAAGTAGCCAATCTTGATAGTGCTCCCTCTTTCAATCTCACCATCATAATCATTTATTTCCCCGGCAATCATATTCATCAATGTACTCTTACCACAACCATTAACACCAAGAATACCAATTCGGTCATAACGCTTGAATAAATAACTGAAAGGCTTAAACAACAAATGGTTGCCAAAAGACTTAGAAACATTCTTAAGTTCGATAGTCTTTGTGCCAAGACGACTGGCTGTATTAATCATTTCGACATTATTAACATCTTTGATGGATGCAATTTGAGAAAGCTTCTCAAAGCGTTGTAAACGGCCTTTTTGTTTTGTGCTTCTTGCCTGGGCGCCAGCTCGAACCCATTCAAGTTCCTTTTTCAAGAACTGTTCACGTTTATGCTGGGCAGCAAGATCAGTTGCTTCACGCTCTGCTTTTTGTTTTAAGAAGGATTCATAATTGCCTTCATAGCTATAAAGCTGACCACGATCAAGCTCCAACATACGATTGGTAATACGCTCTAAGAAGTAACGGTCATGGGTAACCATGAGAATAGCTTTGTTGAATTTCTTGAGAGTTTTTTCTAGATATTCAATCATTGTTGTATCAAGGTGGTTGGTCGGTTCATCAAGAATTAATAAATCACAATCATTCAACATCACACAGGCCAGTGCTAAACGTTTCTTCTGCCCTCCTGATAATGGTCCAACAAGACTGTCATAATCCTCTAAGCCAAAGCGATTAAGGGAAGCTTTGAGTTCGAACTCTTTAGCGCCTGGGGAAAGCTTTTGAGCTTGTTGGAGAATTGTTAAGCTGTCATTGAGATCGGGTGTTTGAGGAAGGTAGGAAATACGTGTATCTTTCTTAAAACTGATATCACCTTGGCGATTGGCAATCATTTTAAGAAGGGTGCTCTTACCGGTGCCATTGACCCCAATTAAGGCAAGATGGTCGGTTTCTTCGATAATAAATTGGAGATGTGAGAAGAGTGTTCTTTCTCCAATAGAATAAGATAAATCATTAATTGCTGCTAACATAAAATCACTCCTGTTTGCCCCACATTATAGCATATTCTAGAGCGTGTACAAAGATATCCATTTGTATTATAATTGGAGAAGAATGAGAGCTGAGAAGGACGAGAAGGTATGGAAAGATCATTTATGAAGTTTTCTGGTATTATCAAAGATATTACATCAAAATCCAATTCTACCTTCAATCGTCAATTTGAATATATTGGACTCTATGGACTTGTTGAAATTCTCTATAGTCGTACTTCCAACTATACTTTGGTCTTTGCGGTTTTTAAAGGTGCAACAAAACCCTATCATTATATTAAAACAACACCAGGTAATCTTACTCAGGGACAAAATGGCTATGTCTATCTCACAACAGCACATCATCGTTATGTTTTTGAGATTGTTGAAAGCTATAAATAATATTAATCTACTGATAAATGTGACTTATAATCAGTTGTTAAGAAACAATTAAAAAACTAAACTATTTCTAGGTGATTGAAAAATGAAGAAGGAATTCACTGTAGAGTATCAACAAGTATTAGTTGGTATGAGAATTCGTGAATTACGTAAGAAGCAGGGGATGTCCCAGGAAGCTCTTGCGTTAAAGAGTGGTGTTGATCGTACATATATCACGACACTAGAAGCTGGTACTAGAAATATGAGTATTGTTTCAGTTTCTAAGGTATGTCATGGCTTAAGCATTTCACTTGAAGAATTCTTTACAAGCCCCTTATTTGAACAATTGATACAAGATGATACTGATGAATAAAAAGGGTCTCTGAGCGTTGAAATTGGGTAGGAGACTTTTTTTATTTGCCTAAAAACAGGAGTTTTATTTTTTTAAGCAATTTCATATAAGTATCTATGAAAATGTGATACAATTTGAATATATAAATAAGACAAGGAGGAAATGAAAATGAAATTTTTAAGATGTAACCATTGCGGTAATATTGTTACTTATGTTGATGAAAAAACATGTATTCCATCATGTTGTGGTGAACAGATGGAGGTCTTAGTGCCTAATACAACAGATGCAGCGAATGAAAAGCATGTTCCTGTATATACTGTTGAAGGTCAGAAAGTGAATGTTGTTGTTGGTAGTGTTGAACATCCAATGCTTGAAGAACATTCTATTCAGTGGATTGCTGTTGAGACAAATAAAGGAGCTCAGATTAAATATTTAAAACCTGGTGAAAAACCAGCTGCTCAGTTTGTATTAGCTGAAGGTGAAGAAGTTGTTCATGTTTATGAATATTGCAATCTTCATGGTTTATGGATGGCTTAAGAAAGCATAATATGAACTAATGTTGAGGAGATGATGTTATGGTAAAGGGGAAAATGAAGTCTTTGCTGGTCATTCTAGCAGTTGGAACTTTAGCTGTAATGGGTGTTGCGGCACTTATTATGTTCAACTTGCCACAATTGCCAATGTCAGCAGTTTATCTTGTCATGGGAATGGGTGTTGTTGAAGAAATACTTATTCTTTGCGTCACTTGTTACTATAGAAAGCATGAAGACTTCAATGCCAATGTGACGAATATGCAGAATGTTGCTTTTTCAAGAGCAAGCAGGGATATTCGAACATTGATGAATTCCATTCTTAACTTTTCATCTCCTGAACTTATTGAGAATTACAATCCTCAGGAAATGTTGAATAGTCTTACAAAGATTAATAATGCTGGTCTTTATTTAATGACTGTTGTGGATGATTTAATGGCCACATATCATGTTTCTGACCAACAGATTGTCCTTAAGGAAAATCCAACTACGATTGAGAATGTCTTTAATCCTATTGTAGAATTAGTAACAGAACGCTTTACAAGTAAGAATCAGGTCTTTGATGTGGAATATATCAATATTGATAAATTCCGTTATGTGCTTGTCGATGCCCCAAGAGTTCAGCAGATTGTTATGAATCTATTAACCAATGCGAATAAATATACACCTGAAGGTGGGCATATTCTTTTCAGGGTTGAAGGCGTTAGTGGTGAAGGCGAAAGTCTTGATATTACAATCACAGTAAAGGATAATGGAAAGGGCATGAGTAAGCGTAAGCTGAATAACTTATTTAAGGCTGATCCTAAACAAACATTCGATAAAGGACATTATGAACTTGGTTTAGCGATTGTTGCATCGCTAGTTAAACAGATGAATGGCACCATTTCATGTCATTCACAAGAGAATCAGGGTAGTGAATTTGTAGTAAAATTCCAGTGGACTTATTGTCATAAGAATAGTTTTGCTTCGACAATACGAGATTTCTCTGTTTTAAGAGGAAAGAATATTCTTGTTGTTGAAGATAATGAAATGAATGCTGAAATCACTAAAGCTATTCTTGAGAAGAAAGGCATGATGATGGATTATGCGAAAGATGGTGCTGAAGGTGTTGCCATGTTCACCCATGCTATGCCGCATACATATGATGCCATTTTGATGGATATTCGTATGCCGGTTATGGATGGCATTGAGGCTTGTAAGAAGATTCGTTATTCTACACATCCTGAATCAAGTATTATTCCTATTATTGCGATGACAGCGGATGTCTTTGAAGCAGATTATCAAAGTAGTACGGATGCAGGTATGGATGGCTATATCACAAAGCCTCTTGATCCTGAGGAATTATATATTACATTAAGTAATGCGATTAGAAGTTAGGGATTATTCTCTAACTTTTTCTTTTCTTTTCACAGACTTCATGTTTGAGCTATACTATTGTCATAAAGGTGGTGAGTGAAATGCGTAATTTTAAAGAAAATCAATCATTTATAGAAAGCTCAAGATGTCCTTTTGTGATACTTGATACAACAGATCGAAAGATGAATGTTGTTCTTCTGTCAAAAGGGTTGAAAGAATATATGGGCTTGAATGATGATGAATTAAAGAATGTCATTGAACGATTTAAGCTCTATCCTGAATATTTTATTTATAATGAAGATCTTTATGCCTTAAGAACAGGTTTGCGTTATGTCTATGATCATCGTGATGAGGAAATGCGTGTGCGTTTTCGCTTTCACTTGCGCCAGGAAGATCCTTATATTTGGTTTATGAGCTATGGGCAGTATTTCAATGACCAGGAGGATAGCTACTTGATGCTTGAACTCCACAATATTGAGAATGAACAAAGAGAATTACGTAGTGCTCTTAAGAGCTCGGTACAATCCCATGCTTTACTTGAAAAGATCCTTGATACAACCCAGACGAATATCTTCTGGAAGGACAATCAGCGACGCTTCCTGGGGGCCAATAAAGCCTTCTTGCAGTATTATGGCTTTAATTCCCTGGACGATATTCTTGGCAAGACGGATGAAGATATGGGCTGGCATAATGATCCTGGTCCTTTCAAGAATGATGAAAAGCGAGTGATAGAATATGGTGAAAGTACGCACCGTGTTCATGGTCGTTGTGTGATTCGTGGTCAGGAATGTGATATTGTGGCTTCAAAATCACCACTCTATATTGATGGTGAGATTGCGGGATTGGTGGGAAGCTTTGAGGATGTCAGTGCTGAATATCGCCAACAAGCCCAAATCCAGAAGCTGAATAGTGCTCTTGAAACAGCCTTAAAAAATGAAGAAAAAGCGAATAAGGCAAAGAGTGAATTCATGGCGAGAATGAGTCATGATATGCGTACTCCCCTGACAACCATCATTGGATTAAGTGAACTGGCTTTAAAATCTGAAAGTTGCCAGGATAAGGAAACGATGTCCAAGATTATGGATGCTTCACATTATTTATTAGAACTGATCAATGATGTATTAGCGAGTGAGAAGTTTGATAGCGGGAAAATGGAACTCTATGAGGGAACATGGAAACATGATGCGATTATGAATTCTATTTATAATATCGTTAAGCCATCAGCTGATCGTAATAAGCATACGTTTATCTTGGATCTTGAGAAGGATGTGGGTGATATTGTTATTGATCGTAAGTGGTTGATGCAGATCTTGATTAATATCTTAAATAATGCGATTAAATATACACCGGATGGTGGACGCATAGAATGGCATGAACGTATTTATGAAGAAGATGGCAAGATGATTATGGAACATCAAATCACTGATAATGGGGTTGGTATTTCAGAAGAATTTGTGAAGAACAAACTCTATGAGCCTTTCAGCCAAGAACGTAATCCTCTCACCAAATCACGGACCTCCAATGGTTTAGGCCTTTCGATAGTCAAGAAGGCTGTGGATATGTTTGGAGGCAGTATTGTTTGTCATTCTAAGCTGCATGAAGGTACAACATTTGTTTTACGTATTCCTTTTACATATGGTGAAAGTCATGTAGAGGAAGAGAAACATCGTGTGAATTTAGAAGGACGACGTGTCTTGATTTGTGAAGATGTGGCTATTAATGCGATGATTGTGAAAGCAATGCTTGAAAGTGTGAAGATTGATGCGGATATTGCGGAAGATGGCTTGGCGGGTTTGCAGAAAGCACATCAAAACAACTATGATATGATTCTTATGGATATGAAGATGCCGCGTCTTGACGGACTTAGGACAACCCAGGAATTAAGGAGAATGGGTTATCGTAAGCCAATCATTGCCTTAAGCGCAAATACATTTCAAGAAGATCTGGAAAACTGTCAAAAAGCAGGTATGAATGATTTCTTAGAAAAACCAGTAACATTAGAAAAACTTATCGAAATGATGGAGAAATATGTTGATAAAGAGTTTGTGTAAGCAAGCTCTTTTTTGTGTGAAATTATCAAAGGAAACATTTCCTTCATACTTATGTGTTAGAATAAATGCGAGGTGTTGGAAATGTCTATATATGGTGAATACTTACCTGCTCTTAAAGATGTAATGGGCAGGATTGTAGAGAAAATAGAAAGTTTTAATGCATATTATCAAAAGGAATATGGTGAACCACTCTATGAACATTTAAATTATCGTATTAAGAGTGAAGATTCAATGTTGGAAAAACTACAAAGAAAAAAGCTTGAACCAACAACATATAATGCCCTAGTGACATTAAAGGATGCGATTGGCTTACGTATTGTCACGACATTTGTGGATGATGTCTTTGAAGTTGTGCGTTTGATTAAAGATTTAGAATTTGTGCATGTTGTTGAAGAGAAGGACTATATCTCGCACGCTAAAGAGAATGGTTATCGTTCCTACCACATGATTATTCAAGTCACAAGCCCACAAAAAGATATTCTTGGACATCAGCCAGGATCATTCTATGTCGAAATACAGATCAGAACAATTGCGATGGATTCCTGGGCAGCCTTGGAACATCAAATGAGCTATAAAAAAGATATTAAGAATCGTGAACTGATTTCTTCGGAATTAAAAAGAGTGGCGGATGAATTAGCAAGCTGTGATCTTTCCATGCAGACAATCAGGGATCTTATTAATAGGAGTTGAGTGATATGAAGATATTGTTAGCTGAAGATGAACATGATTTAAAAAGGGCTTTGGTCGCTGTTTTAACCCATACGGGCTATGATGTTGATGCGGTAGAAAATGGGGCTGAGGCTGTGAAGTTTGCCTCAAAGTATGCCTATGATTGCATGGTGCTTGATATCATGATGCCAGTGATGAATGGAATGGAAGCTTTAAGCAAGATACGTGAAGCAGGAGATCGCACACCGGTGATTTTCCTTACGGCCAAGGCTGAAGTAGAAGATCGTATTAATGGGCTGGATGCTGGTGCTGATGACTATTTGACCAAGCCTTTTGCGATTGGTGAACTGATTGCCCGAATAAAGAGTCTGACAAGACGACAGGAGACATATACGCCTAAAGTGCTTGAAGCAGGTAATGTGACTTTGGATATTAATGAACAAGAAATCAAGTGTGAGAATGCTGTAAGACTGGGCGTGAAGGAAGCAAAGCTAATGGAGTATTTTATGTTGAATAAGGGCAAGATGCTTTCAACAGATATGATATTCAATCATGTCTGGAAAGACGATGATGATGCATCGATTGATCTTGTCTATGTCTATGTCTCTTATTTGAATAGTAAGCTCAATGCGATTGGCTCTAGTGTGATGATTGAAGGTGAAGAAGGTGCACAATATCATTTAGTTAAGAGATAGGTGGTGGGAAGATGATTAGAAGATTAAGGTGGCAGTTTATTGGCTCGGCTTCGATTGCCTTGCTGGTGGTGCTTGTTACTATCATTGGGATTATTAATTCAGCCATTCATGAACGTGCCTATAACCGTATCTATACAACATTGGATTATATTGTTGAACATGATGGCTATTTACCTAAAGTTAAAGAACAGGATGAAGACAATGCCTATTTCACACCTGAAACATCCTATGAAACACGTTATTTTACGATGGTCTTCAATAAAGATGGTTCGCTTGCGAAAGCTTCAATGGATAAAGTAGCGGCAATTACAAAGGAAGATGCCATTGCTTTAACAAAGAAGGTGGATGATGATCGAGGTAAAATAAAATATGCGGATCTCATCTATTTTTATAGGGTTGTAACGAAGAAGGATGGCAGTAGGATGATTGTCTTTATTGATGGCACTAATCAAGCTTCTTTCGCTTCTTCAATGTTTTCAATGAGCTTATGGCTCGGCTTTCTTTCTTTTGCGGGGTTCTTTACCTTGGTATGCTTGCTTTCAGGTAAGGCTATTAAGCCCATTATCCGCTCTCAGCAGCAACAAAAACAATTTATTACCAATGCTGGCCATGAACTAAAGACCCCTTTAGCGGTCATTAGTGCGAACACAGAAGTCATGGAAATGATGAATGGCAAGAATGAATGGACTCAGAGTACAATGAAACAAGTCAAACGCTTATCAGGTCTGGTTGCAGAATTGGTGACTATCGCCCGTCTTGATGAACGTGAAGATATTGTGCTCGAACAGTTTGATTATTCAGAGACACTTAAGAGTGTCGCGAAGGATTTCCAGCCTGTTGCAGCAGGTGAGAATTTAACACTGAAAACAGATATTGAAGATCTTGTCTTTGTCAAGGCAGATAAAAAACGATTGCATGAACTAGCCAATATTCTTGTTGATAATGCTATTAAATATTGTGATGAAAAGGGAACAGTGTATATCACTTTAAGCAAGGGTAGACGTGTGCGTTTAACTGTCTCAAATGATTATCGTAATGGTGCTAATGTGGATTATTCTCGTTTCTTTGAACGCTTCTATCGTGCCGATAGTTCTCATACGCGAATTAGTAAAGGCGGTTATGGTATTGGCTTGTCGATGGCTGAATCTATTGTTGCGGCATGTAAGGGCAAGATCAGTGTGAGCTGGAAAGATAACGTGATTACTTTTGAAGTGCTCTTATAATCTTGTGAGAAAATTATTTCATGTGTATAATAAACACAAAAAGGAGAGAGAAGATGAAAGCTTATAAAGATTTATCAAAAGAAGAAAGAGAAGAAGAATTATCACGTTTAAAGGCTCAATATCAGAATTATCTTGATATGCATCTCTCACTGAATATGGCGAGGGGTAAGCCAGGCAGTGACCAGCTTGATTTATCAAGAGGAATGTTGGATGTTATTAATGCCAATTCTGATTTAACGGCATCAGATGGCACAGATGCGAGAAACTATGGCTGTCTAGATGGTTTGCCTGAAGCTAAGAAACTGATGGCTGATATGATGGATAGTCAACCTGAAGATATGATTATTTATGGCAATTCCTCATTAAATATCATGTATGATCAAATATCTCGTAGCTATAGCTTTGGCGTAATGGGTGAAACACCATTCTGTCAGCAGGACAAGATTAAGTGGTTATGCCCAGTTCCTGGCTATGATCGCCATTTTGGAATTACAGAATTTTTTGGCTTTGAAATGATCAATATCCCAATGGATGAGCATGGTCCTGATATGGACATGGTAGAAGAATATGTCAAAGATCCTTCAGTGAAAGGTATTTGGTGTGTACCAAAATATTCTAATCCAGGTGGAGTGGTTTATAGTGATGAAGTGATTCACCGTCTTGCTGCATTAGAGCCAGCTGCTAAAGACTTTAGAATTTATTGGGACAATGCTTATTGTGTTCATCATCTTTATGAAGAAATCAATATTCCTGATATCTTAGAAGAATGTAAGAAAGCAGGTCATCCTGATCTTGTCTATAAATTTGGGTCAACAAGCAAGATTACCTTCCCAGGTGCAGGTATTGCTGCTTTAGCTACATCACCTAACAACAAGAAAGATATTCTTAATCAGATGAAGCATCAGACTATTGGTCATGATAAGCTTAATCAGTTAAGACATGTTCGTTACTTTAAGGATATCAATGGCTTAAAGGAACATATGAAGAAACATGCGGATATCATTAGACCTAAATTTGAAGCCGTTGAAGAAGTGCTTGATCGTGAATTAACAGGTTTGGGTGTTGGCAGTTGGACAAAGCCTAGAGGGGGTTATTTCATTTCCTTTACTGGCAACAAGAATACAGCTAAAGCCATCGTCAGCAAGATGAAAGAAGCAGGTGTTGTGATGACAGGAGCTGGTGCTACCTATCCATATGGCAAGGATCCTGATGATGCGAATATTCGTATTGCCCCTACTTTACCACCGCTTGATGAAATAAAATTAGCTGCTGAAGTCTTTGCGACAGTTGTCAAAATGGTCTCTTTAGAACAATTACAATAAATTAAAAAAGTGCTCATATAAAGGGCACTTTTTCTATTTCTTAAGATTCTTAATTTCTTAAGAAATTGCTTAAGAAATGCTTAAGAAACTCAAAAAATATTGATAAATTCAATAAAATATTTGACAAAAATTCTTAAGTTTTGTATAGTATAGGAGAACTTAAAAAGCGAGGTAAATTTATGATGAATTGAAAGAAACTCAGTGCGTTAGTATTAAGCTTTGCATTAATCTCTGGCGTACAGGTATCAAAAGTTAACGCTGAAAGTACAAAAGATACAAAACAAGAACTGATTACCATCAATGTGGCTACACAGGCAGCTTCTACTAAACAAAGCTTACAGGCAGCCCATGAAGAAACAGCTAATGTTGTCAAAGAAACAGCAGCTAAGATCCAGGCTGAAATTGATGCCCAGAAGGCAGCTGAAGAAGCCGCAAGAAAAGCAGCTGAAGAAAAAGCAAGAGCAGAAGCAGAGGCTAAAGCTAAGGCTGAAGCAGAAGCTAAGGCAAAGGCTGAGGCAGAAGCTAAAGCAAAAGCTGAAGCGGCTGCAAAGACACAGGTTCAACCAACACGCTATGTTAGTCGTGGTGGAAGACTTTCTAAGAGCGCTGGTGTTTTCAATGGCCCAAGTGGTAAAGAGTCTTTTTATAATATGAATATGAGTAATGTTGTGAATGCGATGCGTGCAAGAGGCAACAATGCGAGATACTGGGTAAGAGAAGATGGCGTTAAGATGCTAGGTGACTATGTCATGGTGGCAGCTAACTTATCCATTCGTCCAAAGGGCACAATCTTACCGACATCATTAGGTATGGGTATTGTTGTGGACACAGGTTCCTTTGCGGCACGTAATCCAACACAATTAGATATAGCTACTGCATGGTAGTATTGGTGAGTCACGGTGAGTACTGTGGCTCTTTTTTGTATGATGAAAATACAGCATAATCTTGATAAACAAAGTAACAAGAAATTTGTGCTTTGTGATAAAAGAATAAATAGAATTCATTAGCATAAAGGATTAACGTAATGGTGTTACATGATTAATGATTTATAATTCTTAGACAAATGATTAACCGCTATTATCTAGAAATAGATCTAAGTGTCATTTTCACAACTTTTGTTTTCAAATTGTGAAAGAGCTTTGATTTTTCTTAAGAGAATTTCATCGAGCATTTTTTCAAATCTAAGAATGTGATATAATGTCTTCAATGATTAAATGGAGGAGAACATTATGCCAGCAAAATCAACGAGAAAAAAGAAAACGCATACAGTAAAAAAGGCTGTAAAAACGGTTAAAAGAAATACAAAAGCTACTGCTGTAAGTCCTGATCCAGTAGCTACAGATATAAAAGCAGTAAAACCTGTGACTGAGGTTAAACCAGCTGCGAAGAAAGTAGAAACTAAGGTAGAAGCTAAACCTGCAGCTAAGAAAGCTGAAACTAAGGTGGAAGCAAAACCTGCTGAAAAGAAAGTAGAAACTAAGGCTGAAGCTAAACCTGCAGCTAAGAAAGCTGAAACTAAGGTAGAAGCAAAGCCTGCTGAAAAGAAGGCTGAAGCTAAGGCAGAAGCTAAACCTGCAGCTAAGAAAGCTGAAACTAAGGTAGAGGCAAAGCCTACTGAAAAGAAATCTGAAACTAAGGTAGAAGCTAAGCCAGCTGCGAAGAAAGTAGAAACTAAGGCTGAAGCTAAACCTGCAGCTAAGAAAGCTGAAACTAAGGTAGAAGCAAAACCTGCTGAAAAGAAAGTAGAAGCAAAGGCTGAAGCTAAGCCAGCTGCGAAGAAAGTTGAAACTAAGGCTGAAGCAAAGCCTGCTGAAAAGAAGGCTGATGTTAAGGCGGAAGCTAAACCAGCTGCAAAGAAAGCTGAAGCAAAGGTAGAAGCTAAGCCTGTTGAAGAGAAAAAAGAAGAACCTGTAAAAGAATTACCACAGCCAAGAAGAAGTGTGGCATTCATTGGTTCTGAATGTTATCCATTTGTGAAGACTGGTGGATTAGGGGATGTTATGTATGCATTGCCTAAGGAATTAGCTAAGCAGAATTGTGATGTTAAGGTTATCTTGCCTCGTTATGCTTGTATTCCTGAAAAATATCAGGAAAAGATGGTCTATCGTGGATCATTTGATATGAATTTATGTAGTGATGGTCGTTCATTCTATGTAGGTATTATGGAATATGTATGGGATGGGGTTGTTTATGATTTTATTGATAACCAGGAATTCTTTACAAATGGTAATCCATATACGAACTTAATTGATGATATTCCAAAGTTCTGTTATTTCTCAAAGGCTGCTTTGGCGGCATTGAATTATATGGATTGGGAACCAGATGTCATCCATTGCCATGACTGGCAGGCTGCATTAGTTCCTGTATATCTTGATACAATGTTCAAAGATACACCTATTGGTGGAGCTAAGACAGTTTTAACTATTCATAACTTACGTTTCCAGGGTATTTATGATAAGAGGATGATTTCATACTGGACTGGTCTTCCTGACTATGTCTTCAATAAGGATGCATTGACTGTAAAATGGTTGGATGCCAATATGCTTAAGGGTGGTCTTACTTATGCAGATGCGATTACGACAGTATCTGGTACATATGCATGGGAAATTCAGACACCTGAATATGGTGAAGACCTTGATGCACACTTAAGATATCATTCTGGTAAGTTAAGAGGTATTGTCAATGGTATTGACTATGATATCTGGAATCCTGCAACTGATCCTAGACTTGCGAATAACTATGATTTAGGTAATGTTTTAACAGAAAAACGTAAAAACAAGAAAGCTTTACAGGAAGAATTAGGCTTGGAAGTAGATGATGGTAAGTTTGTGATTGGTCTTGTTTCTAGACTTACTAATCAGAAGGGCTTAGACTTAGTCAATGAAATCCTACCTCAGCTTATTGATGGCAACACACAGGTTGTCATTCTTGGAACCGGTGATGCGCAGTATGAAGATAGCTTCAGATATTATGAAAATGCTTATAAGGGACAGGTATGTTCAAATATCATGTATGATGAAACAAGAGCACATCATATCTATGCAGGCGCAGATGCATTATTAGTGCCTTCTCGCTTTGAACCATGTGGACTCACACAGTTAATCGCTATGCATTATGGTGATATTCCTATTGTCAGAGAAACAGGTGGTTTAAAAGATACTGTTGAACCATACAATGAATATACAAATTGGGGCAATGGCTTCACATTTGATCGTTATGAATCTGGCTTATTGTTGGATGCTGTTAACAGAGCTAAGACACTTTATTTCACAAATAGATGGTGCTGGGATGAAATGGTACAGCGTAACATGGATAAGGATGTAAGCTGGGAATCTAGTGCAAGACAGTATCGTGATCTCTATGTCGATTTAACAAGATAATAAAAAGATTTGTCTTTATACTTGAGGTCTGCTTAGCAGACCTCTTTTTCTTCAATTATCATTTTGATGTTTTACGGTTACAAAATAAAAAGGGGTGAAATATATTGATATAATCGATATGTTTCACCTTTTTTAGAGATTGTTTTTATTTCGTGCTTTTTATGTTTAGAATTAGTATGTTGTTGTATTAAAGGTATTTATCACTTCATCATCGTGAATGATAGGCATGGACTGTCTCAGTATAATCCCTTTTTAATATACATGCACCATCTTCAATAATAACATCACCAGAACAATACCAATAACAGGTTTTACAATCTTACTTCCTTTCGTCATCATCATACCAGAACCTAAATAATTACCAGCCATATTACATATAGCCGCAAATAAACCTAAACCAATTATCACCTGACCATTTAACAGATAGACAGTTAAAGCAGAAATATTAGTTGTAAGATTAATGGCTTTGACTTGACCGTTGGCATGTTTAATAGCCATATGGCCAAAGATAGTCAGAATGATGAGCAGGAAGGTACCTGTTCCAGGGCCGTAAAATCCATCATATATACCAACAATCAATGCAGCAATGAGGGAAACAAACATTGTTCGTCTGGTGATCTTAAAAGGATGATGGTGATCATGAAAGAGATTTTTGTTGAAGACAAAGAAGGCTGTGATGGGGAGGATGGGAATCATAATCTTCTCTAGGATATCGTTGTTTGTGATGAGGGCAAGATGGGCACCAATGGTTGAACCAATGATGGCAAGTATGATGGAAGGCAAGGCTAGTTTCATATGAATAAGTCCATTCTTGAGAAAACGTACGGTTGATAGTGCTGTGCCACAGGTTGATGACATCTTGTTTGTAGCAATGGCATTATGGGCGGGAAGTCCTACCATCATATAGACAGGCAAGGAAATCAGCCCACCTCCACCTGCAATCGCATCGACAAAACCAGCTAGAAAGACTGCTGTACCAACAATAATATAGGTCAGAAAATGCATTGACATAATGTGTCCTCCCTTGATGGACTCATTATACACGAATAAGCACAAAAGAAAAGAACTGGTTGAACCAGTTCGTTGTTAATACCGTAGAAAGTAGAAAAGTAAGAAGATGTAGGAAATCATAAATCCAAGTGATGATACAGTAGCATTCAAGCCACAATAGAGCATCAAGAAGTACAAAGCAACAAGAACAAGAAAATATATAAATAACTGGGTTCTTTTTGTCAACATACATCCCACCTCTTTTCTACGCATATTCTACCTTGATTATTTTTATGAATAATGCATAGTGAGATAAAGAGTTTGTTAAGAAAAAAGAAAAAAGTTAAGGAATTGTAAAGACATGTGCAAATACATCACGTGTTGTAGGAAATTGTGCTAAAATATGGGAAAAGGAGAGGAATGTATGGCTGAATATATTGATATCTATAATGACCAAAAGGAATTAACTGGAGAGCGCTTAGAACGAAAAACCAAATTAAAAGAAGGGCAATATATGTTATATGTGTTAGCTCTCATTGAAAATGATGGTAAGTATTTAATTACGAGAAGAACGCTTGATAAGAAGTGGGCTGCTGGACAGTGGGAAATTCCTGGTGGTGGTGTAAGTGCTGGAGAAACAAGCATGCAGGCATTACAGAGAGAAGTGTTTGAAGAAACAGGACTTGATATCAGTTTATCACGCAAGGAATTGATTTATTCTTATAAGAATATTGATTTAAAGCGTGGGGATAATTATTTTGTTGATATGTATCTCATTCATGCTGATTTTGATATCGAAGATGTACATATTCAGGAAGATGAAGTCTTGGAATGGAAAATGGCAAGCTTAGAAGAAATTGGTGAACTTGAAAAAAGTGATGGCTTCTTGCATTATAAACGTATTATGCAGGCACTTCATCAATAAGAATCTTGTACGCTTTATGGAGATCTGATGGACGAAGACCATATCTTGCATCAATAAGAACAAGATGTCTTTTTAGCTCATCATTATAATCACTAAAGCAATCATCATCGAGAATGACATAATTCTGGATCTTATGGTCATGAATATAATCAATAATACCTTGACCACGATGAACCATATCATCCTTAGTTATTCCATCAAGATGAAGATGACAGCTTTCTAAAGCAAGCTTACATTCTTGAAGAGCAGCAGGTACAAATTTCCAGTTAGAAATTAATATAATCTTTGCCTGTGTTTCATCAATAAGCTTTTTCAGCATGATGAGATGAGCAGAATGAATAGAGCGTTTATTGGCAGGATGTTTATTATAGGTATTTAAAACACCGTCTATATCAAGAAATATATACATGATCCTCACCTCATTTACTATGATAACATGAAATTTAAGGAGGAAATATTTATGTGGGTATTATTTGCATTTTTATCAGCAATCTTTGCAGCATTAACTTCAATTTTAGCGAAGGTTGGTATTGAAGGCGTCAATTCCAATCTTGCGACAGCTATTCGTACTGTTGTTGTTGTCATCATGGCATGGGGCATGGTCTTTTTAACACACGCCCAGTCAGGCATCAGCAATATTGGCACAAAGAGCTGGATTTTCCTGATTCTATCAGGCTTAGCTACAGGGGCATCATGGCTTTGCTATTACAGGGCTTTACAGATTGGCGAAGCTAGCAAAGTTGTTCCTATTGATAAGTTAAGTGTCATTATAACACTAGTCTTAGCCTTTGTTTTCTTGCATGAAGACTTTACAATGAAATCTCTTATTGGCTGTATTCTTATTGGGGCCGGCACACTCTTTATGGCTATCTAGTAGTAAAAGTGTATGTAATAAGTTAGCTTAATTTGATTTAAAGCAAAGACGAAAAGTTGTTAAAATGAATAAGCGGGTGTTCATGACTTCGTAGTAGAAGAAAAGAGCACCTGCTTTTATGAATTATTAAGAATAATCTTATTAATTCGTCAAGTGAGAAAATGAAATACAAATTGAAAAGAGGTGGAATTTCCACCTCTTTTAGAAAAAGAAAAAGTCTTGTTTCCAAGACTCATAATCAACTGGCAGGGGCTGCAGGAATCGAACCCGCATCAACGGTTTTGGAGACCGATGCTCTACCATTGAACCAAGCCCCTATGCTTGTTGCTTGTTTATATTAACACAATATTTTCTTAAAAGCAATAGTCAAAATGTAGGATTGATGTTAGAATGTGTTCGTTGAGGTGATTTGATGTTTGGGTTAACGAAGAAAGTTGAAAGCAAAGAGATTAATGAAGCTTATCAGGAATTTCTTGATAATCCTGATATTATTCTTTTGAATGCGGATGAATATCGTGACTTTGAAACATTACATATTGTTGATTCACAGAATTTGCCTTTACGCGTTATTAATAGTGATGCCAAGAATTTACTTGATCAAGAGGCTATTTACTATGTTTATGCCATCTTAGAAGGGACAGCCTTTGAGGCATGTCGTCGTCTTGCGCGCTTAGGCTTTACAGCCTATAATCTTGGTAGTCAACAATATTTTCATGGACCAGAAGAAGGTCTTAAAAAGAAGAATAGGAAACGGAGAAAGTAGAGAATGGGTCATTCTCTCTTTTTTACAAGAAAAAATATGGAATTATTTTGTTTTGATGTTGATGGTACGTTGAGACAGACTGGTGGAGAACATATTGTCCCAGAAAGTACCATTCAAGCACTTAGATTATTAAAGGAAAAAGGACATAAAATTATTGTTTCAACAGGACGTGGTTATGATTCTTTGTGCCGTACACAAATCTTTGATATTGCGGATTTTGATGGCTATGTTGTCAATAATGGCCAGCTTGTTCTTGATGGACAAAGACGGATTATAGAGAAGCATGTGATGCCTGTTAAAATGGTTCATGAAGTTCTTGATGTAGCCAACAAGCTCAATCTATGTGTAGCTTTGAAGATGGATCATCGTTTGATGAATAAAGAAGCTGATGAATATGTTTATGAAACACAACGTTATTTTGGCAATATCATCCCAGAAGTTAGAGCATATGATGAAAAGGAAGATGTTTATGCCATTTGTCTTTATGGACCTAAGGGCTGGGATTATGCTCCCTATTGCAAGATTGAAGGCTTAGAGATAGCACCAGGACTTTCGACTTATGCCGATGCTTCCCTTGGAGCTGTCTCAAAAGCAAGTGGGAATGAAGTCTTTTGCAGGTTGTTTCATACTGATGGCTATATTGCTTTTGGGGATAGTCAGAATGATTTAAAAATGTTTGAAAATGCAAAAGTTTCTATTTGTATGGGAAATGGTGATATACTAACAAAAAAGATAGCTGATTATGTGACAAGTGATTTAGAGGATGATGGTATTCTTAAAGCTTGTATGCATTATGGCTGGATCAAGGAGGGTGATCTCGATGAGTAAAGAAGAAGCTATGAGAACGGGACATGAATTAGATATTTATGTTGATAGTGAGATGAGTGATGAAAAGACGGGTGCGCTTGATGATTTGTGGCAGTCTATTTATGATCTTGTCCAGGTTGCAACATATGGTATTGTTGAAGAAGATGAAGAGGAATTAAGAAAGGCAATCGCATGGCTTAAGGAAGTACAGCCTTTAACTGATCAGTATCAGGAAACTGATATTTATTTTGAGGTGTAAATGTTATGAAGATTATAGATATGCATTGTGATACGCTTTATGAATTGAATAAACATAGGGATAAGCGTTTAAGACAGAATGATCTGATGATTGACTTAGAGAAGATGGCTAAGTCTGATTATTTATGCCAGAACTTTGGTATCTATACGAATTTACAATCACGCTATGATGCTTTAGATCATGTGATGGATTGTATTGATCTCTTTTATAATGAAATGGAAGCTAATAGTGACTTGATTGTGCCAGCAAGAAACAAAACGGATATTCTAGAGAATAATCGTAATGGGAAAATGAGTGGGATGCTGACACTTGAAGAAGGGGATGTCATTCATGAAGACTTGGCAATCTTGCGTAATTATTACCGTCTTGGCGTAAGAATGATCGCCTTAAGTCATAATCTTGAAAACAATCTGACAAGTCCTCATACAACCCATAATGGACTAAGTGAATTCGGTCGTGCTTATGTAAGAGAAATGGAAAGAATGGGCATGATTATAGATGTTTCACATATGTCCGATGAATGTTTCTATGATGTGTTGTCCATGACGACAAAGCCATTTGTGGCATCACATTCCAATGCCAGAACAATCACCAACAATAGCCGTAATATGAGTGATGATATGATTATCCAGCTGGCAAAGCGTGGTGGTGTCATGGGTATTAATTTCTATGCCCCTTTCCTTAATAGCCGTGCTTCTACATCAAGAGTCCAGGATATGGTCAAACATATCCTTTATATCAAGGATTTAGCAGGGATTGATTGTATTGGGATAGGAACAGACTTTGATGGCATTGACTGCAAGCTTGAAATTAATCATGCTGGTGAAATGAAGAAATTAGAGAAGGCACTAAGAAAAGCAGGTTTAACGGAAGAAGAAGTAGAAAAAATATTCTATAAAAACGTTTTACGTGTTTATCAAAAAGTGCTTGGATAAATCATGGCTTTTCGTATATGACAAAATGGTGCATGGTGACTTTATTTGGGGACTTTTATGAAAGCATTTACAAATACTACACATTCCACTAAAATGTGTTTAGGTTAATTTTGGAGGAAATGGATTTATGAAATTAGGTGCAATTGAAGGCGGCGGAACAAAATTCGTTGTCGGTATTGGTAATGAAAAAGGTGAAATATTTGATCGTGCAAGTTTCCCAACAACAACACCAGAGGAAACAATGGCAAAATGTGTTGAATATTTCAAAGATAAAGATGTTGATGCAATTGGCTTTAGCTGTTTTGGTCCTATCGACCCAGATCCAGAAAGTCCAACATATGGCTATGTTACAACAACACCAAAACCATATTGGGCTAACTATGATGCATTAGGTGATTTGAAGAAAGCTTTCCCTCATACACCAATCGCATTCGATACAGACGTCAATGGTGCATGCCTTGGTGAAGTAACATTTGGTGCTGGTAAAGGCTTAAAGAATGTAGTTTATTATACAATTGGTACGGGTGTAGGTGCAGGTGTCTATGTAGAAGGAAATCTTGTCCATGGCTTAGTACATCCTGAAGCAGGACATGTCCCACTTATTATTAGAGATGATGACCCATATAAAGGAAAATGCCCATATCATGGTAACTGCCTAGAAGGTATGTGTGCAGGTCCAGCTATTGAAGACCGTTGGGGCAAGTCCGCCAAGGAATTACCAGCTGATCATCCAGCTTGGGACTTAGAAGCTTATTATATTGGTCAGGCTCTTGCATCAGTAGTATTGATTCTTTCACCTCAGAAGATTATTCTTGGTGGTGGTGTTATGCATCAGAGTCAGTTATTCCCAATGATTTCTAAGTATATGAATCAGTTCTTAAATGACTATATTAAGCATAATGCATTAAAGGATCCTGATTATATTCAGTGGCCTGCCTTAGGTGATAATGCCGGATTATGTGGCTCTATTGCCTTAGCCATGAAAGCTCTTGAAAAATAAACATGACATGGTAAGATAGCCGTGAGGAGGAATTGCCATGGCTAGAAAAATGTATAAATCATCGACTGATAAGAAAATCAGTGGTGTATGTGGTGGGATTGCGGAATATTTCGATATTGATCCTACGCTTGTAAGAGTCATTGCAGTGTTGTTGATTCTTGGATGGGGCTCTGGTCTTATCCTCTATATTGTACTTGCACTTGTAATGCCTTATGACTATGAAGTGAAATAGGGAAGAAGCTTAGCTTTTTCCCTTTTTTTGTATAGAAAAGCACCAGCCTCTTAAAGGCTGATGCTTGTTTTTAGTCTTCAATATTATTCTTAATCATTCTCAGAATAAGTTCGACACCCTTTTTCATCTGAGTTAGTGATGCATATTCATATTCACCATGATAGTTATAGCCACCAGTACCTAAGTTAGGACATGGTAAGCCTTTGTAGGAAAGCATAGCACCATCAGTACCACCACGAATAGGTGTTGGTCTTGGATCCATGCCTAAATCACGCATCGCAATATCAATCTGTTCAACGATATGAGGGACTTTAACTATAATGTCCTTCATGTTGTCATATTGATGAACATATTCAATCTGGACACTATTTTCATGAATCGTATTAAGATAATCAGCTGTGGAACTCATACGTTCCATCAGTTTATGCATTTTACTCATATCATGCTCACGTAAGAGATAAGTCAAAGTAGCACCTGAAACATCACCATGCATATCATAGAGATGATAGAAGCCTTCATAGCCTTCTGTTGTTTCAGGACGGTTGGCTTCACCAAGCATGCTATCGAAATTACGTGCAATTGTGAGGGCATTGACCATCTTGCCCTTAGCATCACCAGTATGGAATGACTGACCAGTAATATGGACAATCGCTTTATAGGCATTGAAGTTTTCAAAGTTATACTGGTTGATATCTCCACCATCTACTGTATAGGCATAATCGGCATTAAAACGTTCAATATTGAAATGTTCAGTCCCTCTCCCTACTTCTTCATCACATGTAAAGGCAATCTTGATATCATTATGTTTGAATTCGGGATGGCGATACATATATTCGGCAACAGACATAATAATCGCAATACCAGCCTTATCATCAGCCCCTAGGAGGGTTGTACCATCGGTTGTAATGATATCATGATGAATGAGATTTTTGAGTTCTGGATATTCTTCGGGATCAAGATACATCTTCTTTTCATCGTTGATTGTAATGACCTGCCCATTATAATTACGAATAATCTGAGGATTGACATTTTCCCCACTAGCATCAGGACTCGTATCCATGTGGGCAATAAAGCCCATAACATCACCTTGATCAGTATTGCCAGGAATTGTGCCATAGACAATACCATATTCATCCTGCATAACATCCTGGAGTTTTAATATACGCATTTCTTCTGCTAAAAATTCTCCTAATACCTTCTGTTTATCAGTCGAAGGTGATGTTGTTGATTCTTCACTAGATTGTGTATCGAAACTAATATATTTTAAAAATCTACTCTCTATTTTCATATGAACACCTCTTTGACTATTATACAAATTTCCTGTCTCTAATACTAGACAAAAGCGTGATTTCTCCCTATCATAATCACGAGGTTGATATTTATGAAATATTATGCAGTAAGAAAAGGAAAACGTCCAGGCATCTATAATAGCTGGGAGGCATGTAAAGAACAGGTCATGGGATATCCTGGGGCAGTCTATAAATCCTTTCCAACAAGAGCAGAGGCTGAAGCTTTTGTGAAAGATGAAGTCCATATGCCTCCACTTAATCATGGATTGATTGCCTATGTGGATGGTAGTTTTCATGCGAAAAATAAGATTTATGGCTATGGGGCTATCTTGATAGAAGGGGGCAAGGTCAAAGAGATCCTTTATGGCAAGGGAAACCATCCTGATTATGTAGGTATGCGTAATGTGGCTGGTGAAATTGCAGGCAGTGAGTCGGCTGTGAATTATGCCATTGAACATGGTTATGATGGTGTTGTGATCTACTATGATTATATGGGTATTGAGAAATGGGCGAAGGGTGAATGGCAAGCCAATAAACCTGGGACAAAAGCTTATGCGGCTTTTATGAAAGAGGCCAGCAAGAAGATTAAGATTATCTTTATGAAAGTACAAGCTCATTCTGGTGATCATTTTAATGATATGGCGGATGAATATGCGAAGAAGGCTGTAGGTATTCTATGAGTGAATATATAACTGTATTTGATATTGAAATCTTAAATAATGATCCTACGTCTATTTGTAGTATTGGTATTGTGGTTTTAAAGGATAAGCGTATTGTTGATACTTACTATTCTTTGGTTAGACCTCATAATTTAGCTTTTGATAAGTATCGTTATGGTGTGCATCATATTAGGCCTAAGAGCCTACAAAAAGAACGTCCTTTTAAAGACGTATGGGAAGAGATACATCATTACTTTGAAGATATGATAGTTGTTAGTCATGATGTCCAGAATGATATGGCCCATATCAGAGCCTGTTTAAAACAAGCTCATATTCCCTATCCAACATTACGGATGAGCTGTACCAATGTCATTGCTCATATACTTAGTCCAGAACTTGAAAAATATAATATTGCGGATCTCAGTGAATTCTATAATGTCCCTCTTAATGATGCTCATAATGCCTTAAGTGATGCCAAGGCTTGCGCTTTCATTCTTGTTAAAATGTTGAATAATAATCATTATGAGAGCCTTCTTGCCTTTCATGAAAAGATGCATCTTGAACTTGGTATCATGAAGCCTGGTTATTATAAGAATATTATTTCTCCCGATCATGCGCTTCTTGCCCTTCATTCTCTTGTTCATCCTTTAAGCAATATGTCGATTGTCTTTACAGGCAAATTACATAATGAACGGGCTGAGCTAGAAGAGATGACACATAAAGCTCATGCTTTTGTCGCAAGAGAAGTCAATAGTCATACAAACTATCTTGTAGTAGGAATGAAGGATTATAAAAATGCTCGTTATGGCAATAAAAACAATAAGGTTAAAAAAGCGCTCAGTTTAATGAAAGCAGGGCAGGATTTAAAGATTATTAGTGAAAATGAATATATTAGGTTGATTAAAGCTGTATAAAAAAACTAGCTCTCGTGATGAGGGCTAGGATTTTTTTATTTCACTTGAAGAAATACCAAAGATACCTACTTTTGTTTCAATTTCAATTGTGTCACCTTTTTGATAGTGCTTATAGATATTTTGAGAAACATTATAAGTCTTGACTTTCTCGCCAGGAATACGAGCATTTAACTGATAGCCTTTACCCATTGAAGCATCCATATAACGCTTGTTTGTGATTGTTGCCTTTGAGACAATCACATGATCTGGAGGTAATGTACTGTTAGACCAGAAGATGACAAAGGCTGTAAAGAATAGCACATAGTAGACAAAGACACGGTGAGCTGGTGAAGCAACAAGTGTTCTAAGCATCGTATAATAAATCATAAAGAAGATGAAGATAACACCAGTAACAACAAGAGCTAATGTAAAATTAGAAATAGAGAAGTTTGTATACATGACAATAAAGCCAGCAATGATAGGAAGCAAGAAGACCATCATAAGATTAGTAGAAAGCTTATCGAGTATTTCCAAATCTCCTCTTAATAAGCGATAGATATAGAATATCGCAAAGAAGATTGGGGGAATGAGGGAAAGTACTCCCGCTACAACAAGCATATTGGAAACTTTTTTAAAGGCAAATAAGAGATAGATCCAATCAATTGCCGCAAAGATCAAAGAAATCGTACGCATGTTATTATAACTAAAGAGCTTATTGAGTGCTGAAGTGTTTTCTTTCTCTTCTGGTGTGATATTATGATTTGCTAAGACTTCCAACATTTCACTTAAGCTTTCAACCTCGAAATTCATAATATCAAGAACAATCTTCTTGTCCGTTGTGATTTCAAAGTGACGATCTGTCTGTATGAAATTCTTGATTTCATCATAGCGATAAGAATGATTACGATAAGACCAGCTTTCTTGATCGAAACTGAGTTCAAATGATTTAGTCTTATACATCAAATAACTGATATAACCGGCTAAGACAACCAAAAGCACGCCCGCTATTTTAAAGCCCCATTCTAATGGTGCTAGAATAGCGATGATCCCTAGAATGATAAAAATGATGTTGATATATTGGAATATATGTATGAAGTTTTGTAGATATTTTTTATATTGTATAGTGCATTTTTCTTCCATTTTTCTTCCACCTCAATACTAAATTCTAACAAAAAAGCCTGTAAAATACTAGATAAAAGTATGGTATTTATGGTGGCGGAATGAAGATGTTTGCGTGAATAGATAAGATGTTGTATGATGGATGAAGGAAAAGACAAGATTGCTTGTCATAATAGGAGGAAAAATTCATGAAATTACTGACAGTTACCATTCCCTCATATAATGCTGAAGATTATATGGAAAATGCTGTAAAGAGCCTGTTAGGTAGTCGTGATGATGTGGAAATCATTATTGTGGATGATGGTTCAACAGATCGCACAGGTGCAATTGGTGATGCTTTGGAAGAAAAATATCCTGATGTCATCAGATGCATTCATCAGGAAAATGGTGGACATGGTGAAGCTGTAAATACCGGTATCCGTTATGCTACAGGTCAATATTTTAAAGTTCTTGATTCTGATGACTGGTTTGATCCTGATGCATTAAAACAAGTGATTCGTACTTTAAAATCATTTGAAGCGGATGAACTTGATATGATGATTGTCAATTATATCTATGATAAACCTAGTGCAAACAGTCAGCATGTCATTAAATATACAAACTGTATGCCAGTAGGGCGCTTATTCCGCTGGTATGATATGAAGCACTTCTTACCAAGCCAGAATATCTTAATGCATTCAGTCATCTATCGTACAGCGATGTTAAGAGCAAGTGGCTTGAAGTTGCCTGAACATACATTCTATGTCGATAATCTCTTTGTCTATGAACCATTACCATATGTCAAGACAATGTATTATTTAGATGTTGATCTTTATCATTACTTTATTGGTAGAGAAGACCAGTCTGTTAATGAAAAGGTGATGATTGGTCGTATTGACCAGCAAATCAAAGTCAATAAGCGCATGATCGATGCGGTTGATGTCTCAAAGCTTAAATCACGTAAAATGCGTAAATATATGATTCATTATCTTACAATGATCACAACAGTCACAACAGTGCTCTTAGTCAAGAGTGGCACTGAAGAGAATCTAGCGAAACGTGATGAATTATGGGCTTATCTTAAGACAACACGTCCAGACCTCTATAAGCAGGTGAGACGTACTGCCCTAGGCACAGCAATGCAGCTTAGAGGCAAAGTTGGCAATAAAATCCTCAGCACGGGTTATACAATGGCTCAGAAGATTTTCCACTTCAACTAAACAACGATATCAAGTAGATTATTTGCGGTTGAGAAAAGAATATGAATTTGATAGAATGGCACCTAGGTGATGAATATGATAAAAAAATTCTATAACTCTCATAAATATATCTGGGTTGCGATTATCTATTTTATTGGCTATTTACCATGGTATTTCGGTATCCAACAAAGAGACATGACAGGTTTTCATGATGTATCCGTACATCTTGATCATATTATTCCTTTTGTCCCTTGGTTTGTGGATTTCTATATGTATTGGTTTCTCTTTGTCTTTGGCACATTCCTCTTTGTCTTTCTTTATGACAGGGATGAATGGTATAAGGCTTGTGCGATGATGTTTGGAGGCATGACAATATGTCTGATCATCTTTACTATCTTCCCATCAACCTTTGCCTATCGCCCAGCTGTGATCACAGGAACACCTATTGAGAAATTCTTCCTCAATATCGTTTATACAGCTGATAAGCCAACAAACGTCTTCCCAAGTATTCATGTCTATAACTCTATTGGCTGTGCCATTGCCTTAATAAAGTCTAAACGCTTTAAAGGCAATACAAAGATCAAGATCTTTGCGATTGCTTCAGCCATCATGATTACTTTATCAACAATGTTTATAAAACAACACTCAGTTCTTGATGCACTTGGTGCAGCTGTGATTGCGATTGCTCTCTATTATATTGTCTATGTACGTTTTGATGCATATCTAGAAGCGAAGAAAGAAAAGAAAACAGTACTTGAAAGTATTAAGAATTCTTAGTAAAATGGCAGTTGGTTCACAACTGCCATTGTTTTTTGGTTAATTCTATTTAGTTCGGTAGCTCAGTTGGATAGAGCGTCTGCCTCCTAAGCGGAAGGTCGTGGGTTCGACTCCCATCCGAACTGCCATCTTTATTTTAAAGCGGATTAACCGCTTTTTTTATTAGAAAATTAAAATAGTATTGAAATATAATCTTGCCTAGAGTCTAATATACGAATTATTTCGATTGTATTGTCTTTGATATCATAGAAGACAATTTGTTTTGCAACGATGAGGTAGTGAAATGAAGACTGAATTTTAAAGCGGTCTGATATTTTTGGACCTAGATTTGGATTCTTTTCTAATAAAGAAATGGTTGCTGTTATTTTTTTAAGTAGTCTTTTTCCAATATTAATATCATGATACTGATAGGAAATATAGGAATCTAATGCGACAAGATCGTCTATGGCTGCTCTATTATAAATGATTTCCATTTTATAATCCTAACAGTTTTAAGGCTTCTTTCTCAGTATATCTTTCATCGCAAGAACTGCCTTTTTCTAATTCTTTCACTAATTGATTTAAAGCTTTAGCTTTCAGTTTTTCAGCATTATCTTCAGTTACTGGAAATGGAAAGCCACCTGTATTTAAAGATTGTTGAAAGAATACATTAATAGCATCAGTAAGTGTTAAACCGTTCTTTGCATAGATATTCTCTAATTCACTTTTAATTTCTGAATTGACACGAATTCTGAATACATCATCTTTTGGAGCATTTACGATATTGTTCATTATAACACTTCCTTTCGTTGACTATTATATCTTTTTAAATAAATGATTTCAATAATTGTAGTAACTTTGTAGCTACAAATAGTGCTAATTTCATAAAAATGATTTGGAAAGCTATTAGAAAGATTATACTCATCATTATGATTGATTATCGATTTTTGTGCGAATATAGTTTTAATGTTTGTATATGATTTAGTAAGAACCATGTTTCTTGAATTATTAATTTTGCATGAAAAAGCAAGTTCACGTCAATATGATCATATTTATATAGGCAAAAAGGATTCCAATATGAGTTGTATGACTCATTGAGGAATCCTGATATGTAATGTATGCATCTCTTTTATTACTGTATGAGTATTTTTCTATAACTCATGCTTTTTTAGGCTTGATATGGTCTCTTTAGCTGACTCATAATTTCCTTTTGATGCTGATTCTCTAGATTTGTTTAATTTCTCTAAAATCTCTTCTTCTGTCAGATAAAGTATATGAATTCACTGGTATTCTTGTAACTTCGAAATAAAAGCCATATTTTGCGTCAGCTAACGTATGGAATACTTATCAGTTCAAAAATTTTTGAAAAACTGATCAGATTTTGTTTTGAGTTCATCATTAATATTTATTTGTATCATACTAAGCATACAAACCACTACTTTCATTTGTATATTAAAGAATTAATATGTGGGAATGTAAAGTTAAAAATATAATTGTAAGCAGCTAGTGCTTAAACTAAGAATAGGTCATCAACTGTTAAGAGAACTGTGTCATCTTTTTTAGCTTGGGAAATGACTGAGTCTGAATAACCAGATTTACTGATAAACCAGAGTTGCTTATTTTCTATATTCTTAAAGGCCCGCGTGGCTATGACAAGATCTTCATATTCATTATAGGGCATAGGCTTGGAAGTGAATTTACATTCTACAAATATTGCTTTTTTACCCGTTTTATCTATTGCTAATAAATCAACATCATCCTGCGCTTTAATAGCTGGGTTTGTGCCCCACCATTTACCTAAGTGATAAGGAATGAAGGGAAGTTTTCTCTTTTTCGCAAGACGAATCATATATTCTTTACATATATCTTCAAAGGCATCACCCATGAGATTGCTGATATCATCCATGATTTCATGAGCAGCTTGCTTAGCGCCCAACATGGCGTAATAGGTGTTGTTTGTGAATTCATAGCGGAACCAAAACTTAAAGAAATTATCTTTGATAACATAGATAGATTTTCGACTTGTTTCTAACTCACCGCATGGAACTCTTTTTTCAATTAATCGTAATGTTTGTAGCGTTAGCAAATACTTGGATACTTTGGAACGGTCCTCGTGAATATAATTAGCTATATCAGTTATCTTATTTCGCCCGTTCGCAATGGCTGATAAAATACTGCTATATACATTTGTTTCTCTTAATTCAGCTTTCAACAAATTGTCTGGCTCCTCGTGAAGATATGCACCATTTCTAATGATTTTAGAAGCTATATTTTGTTCTATTGAGATATTTGGGTCAAAAGCTTCTAAGTATCTTGGAATACCTCCTAATATCCCATAAGCTAATAACTTATCTATGTTGGAATAGTTTGGGAAAAAGAGACTGCTTTCGTAATAATCGAAAGGTTTAATTTCAAGTGAAGATGTTTGTCGATCATGCAAGGGACTCTTTCTTCCCATGACATCACTTTCCATAATGCTCACTGATGACCCACAAAGAATAAGAAAAAGATTTTTATTCTTCCAACTATGATCAATGGTATGTTGTAATATAGATTTTACGGAAGGATTTTCATTTATTATATAAGGGAATTCATCAATAATAATGACTGTCCTTTCTGTTACTTTTGTTCCAATATAATGAAATGCATCTTCCCAGCTTTGAAATGAAGCAATAAAAGTATGATCAAAATGATATTGAATGGCTTTTGAGAAATCTTCTAGATTTAATGAGTCATTCTTTTCTCGTGCAGGAAAGAAAATGCTATTGGTATTCTTAGTAAATTCTTGGAGTATTGTTGTTTTTCCCACTCTTCTTCGCCCATACATCACTAAGAATTCAAAAGAAGAGCTTGTATATAATTCGTATAAATGTTCTAATTCTTCTTTTCTACCAATCAAAATCATCACCTCATTCACAATTTGTATACTTGTAAGTAGTATACTTTAAAGTATACAAATAATCAAGTTAAGCTTTCTCTTTATTTTATTTTCGTAGTCTTGAAGGCAATGAAATATATTATCAATGAAGACTACGTTCTTTTCTATTCTGTTTGATAATATTCAGCACCTGCTTATTATCTATTTTATAGCCAGTGAGGAAAGAGAATTGAGGAATGTCATCAATTGGCGTATACTTTTCTTAAGAAAGTATGAGGGGGTGGTTTCCATGAAGATTTATATTTCACAGCCATATGCTTATAAGAGTGATGAAGAAATAGTTAAAGTGAGAAATGACATTATTAAGGAACTTCATGCCTATATGAAGGATATTGAAATATTAGATTCGATCATTCAAAAAGAACAGACATTTGGACTTAAACAATTATCAGAAAGTATTCTTGTTTTATCCGATGCTGACGCTGTTATCTTTGCACCAGGCTGGGAGGAATCTCGTGGCTGCCGCATTGAACATATGATTGCTGAAGAATTCCATATGCATATTATTCACTTAGGCAGGTAAGAAGGACAAGATGTTCTTCTTTTCAACAAAAAAGATTGCCTAAGCAATCTAAATGTATTTCTTTTAGTATTCAAAGAGACTGTGGAATAGTTTATAAAGACAATAGCCAATAAGCCCACCTAATGTATTTGTGATGACATCAGTAATATCTGTTGCCCGATAGGTAATTGAGAAGAACTGGAAGAATTCAATGCTTAGGGAAAATGTCATAGTTATTAAGACTACTTTGATAAGATTCATCTTCTTGGCTACAAGAGGTAATAAGAATCCAAATGGAATAGTCATAATAATATTGAGGATAATCTGACGCATATAATTACCACGTTTATTTATTAAATCCACAAAGGAATAAGGTTAATGGTACCATACCCATCGCTATGATCAAATATATGGAGAATACTATAGATTATAGGCATCAAAGTAAAATACAAAACACCACATATATAAATATACATCATCGTATTAAGAATAAAGACATGCAAGCCTCTTTTCTTCCATCTCTTCAAGAATACAAAACAATATATGAAAACCAATACCACAATATCTAGAATATTTATCACAACACTCATAATAAAACCTGCTTTCTACAATGTAATTCTAACAAAAAATATTGAATTGTGATTGTGATTTTAATGAATTCATTCTTCTAGAATATTAATATTCTAGAAAGGATTATTTTTGTGGCTGTTTG
Source organism: Sharpea porci (assembly GCF_009695655.1). GTDB lineage: Bacteria > Bacillota_I > Bacilli_A > Erysipelotrichales > Coprobacillaceae > Sharpea > Sharpea porci. The sequence continues at coordinate 20,340 of NZ_VUNM01000004.1, read as the reverse complement.
TCATAATCGTGCTTATTTTTAAAATGGTTTGACGTGTTGCATATCATACTGTACACCTAGAAAAAATAGTGTAATATGAAACCTAGATTCTTGTAGAAGTAGAAAGCTTTTGAAGGGAGAATATCTTTGAAGAAATTAACACGAAAACAAAGCATTGTGATTGGCTTTATGCTTTTCTCGATGTTCTTTGGGGCAGGAAATCTCATTTTTCCACCAATGCTAGGAATGCAGGCAGGAACCAATACGCCTTTAGCAATGCTTGGGCTGATTGTTACTGCGGTGATCTTGCCCATATTAGGTGTAGCCGTTGTTGCTAAGCATGGTAACCTTATTAACCTAGGGAGCCTTATTCATCCTAAATTTGGTTATCTCTTTACAATACTTGTATGTTTGATTATTGGCCCTATTATTGCTATTCCAAGAACCGCTAGCACTTCTTTTGAAATGGCGGTTGTGCCTTTTATGCATATGAGTGGTAATGGGTTATTAGCTATGCGTATTATTTACTCAGCACTTTTCTTTACTCTTGCTTTTCTTGTTGCATTGAGGCCAATGCGCCTGAAGGACTTATTGGGGAAAATCATGACACCAATACTGATTACCATGATCATTCTATTATTTATAGCAGTGTTGATCCGTATGCCTTTTATCATGCATCATCCCATAACAACAAGCTATTTAAAACATCCATTCATGACTGGCTTTTCAGCTGGTTATCAGACAATGGATGGTTTGGCTGGCTTGAACTTTGGTCTTATTATTGCAGTTAACATTGAAGCTTATGGTATTCATAACAAGAATGCATTAGCGAAAGAAACAATAAAATCAGGAGTTATTGCTGGTATATTATTGGCAGTACTTTATATGCTTCTTGCCTATATGGGTATGCAAGTGAATCCAAAAATGCTTTCTGGCATGAAGAATATTACTGGTGCTGATATTTTAAGTTATATCGTTATGCTTTGTTTTGGCAAAGTAGGGCAGGTCTTTGTCGCTCTAATCTTCTTTATTGCTTGCTTTAATGTATGTTGTGGCTTACTGTCAAGTATTTCTGAATACTTCTATGCCCTCTATGACAAGATCAGCTATAAGCAATGGTTAGTTATCTTTACATTATCAAGTTTCTTTATTTCTATCTTAGGCTTATACAACATATTAAGTTTCTCTGTTTATATTCTTGATGTGCTCTATCCAGTGGCAATTGGATTAATGATATTAGGCTTTATAAGAAAGAAAAAAGACAATGAAAAATGCTAGAAAAGCCTTTTAGGGCTTTTCTAGCATATACCTTAAACCTCAAATCACTCTATTCCTGTAACCATCTACGAATATCAATGACCTGGATGCCTTGATAATCATAATTCTCATGATAAGTTCTTGCGATGATCATTTTAGGGTAGGCATCCTTTATAGCAAGTAGAGGAGAATATTCTCTTTCAAATGTTTTATTGTCAGCAATATTATCACTTACCTGAATATATATTTGAGTATCACGTTTCTTGGCGACAAAGTCTACTTCCTTTTTATAAAGTTTACCCACATAGACCTCATATCCTCTTCTTAGTAATTCTAAATAAACAATGTTTTCATAAACTCTACCAAAATCCATATTACGTGTACCATTTATAGCATAACGGAATGATGAGTCACAAAGATAATACTTACTATTATTAGCCAAATATTTTTTTCCTTTTAAATCATATCTTTTTGCCTCATAGAATAGAAAAGCATTTTCTAAATAACCAATATATTTTGAAACTGTTTTTCTTGTAATTTCGCTTTGATTGTTTTTTAAAGCCTTACTGATATTATTTGGTGAAAGTAAGTTACCAATATTATCCATCATGAATTCTGATATATTGGTAAATTCTTGTTTGTTTCTTATCTTGTATTTCTCAACAAGATCTCTTATTAAAATCGTTGAATAGACATCTTTGATATAGTCATATTGTCGGCTTTCATTTTTGTAGACATAGGCACCTGGCATACCACCAATTCTTACATATTGATCGAAGGCTTCATCATAGTTCTCATTAATCTCATAATAAGCAAGATATTCTTTAAAAGAGAATGGGAAGACTTTGATTTCTATAGTTCTGCCGGTAAATAGTGTGGCAAGATCAGAACTAAGCAAGAATGCATTCGATCCTGTGATGTAGATATCGTAGATTCTTTTAGTGTAAATACTGTTGATTGCACGTTCAAATTGTTGACATAACTGGACTTCATCAATCAATAGCACATTAGTCATACCTTCTTTATACTGATCTAGGATATATTTATGTAAAGCATGATACTCTAGTAGGTGATCGAATTCTAATTCTTGGAGATTGATCATGACAATATTGATTTTGTCATCCAAAGATTCTAGATATGAAATGAATTCTTGTAATAATACTGATTTGCCACTTCTTCTAATACCAGTAATGACTTTAATATCAGGTGTTCCATATAATTCAACAAGTTCGTCCAAATACTGTTGTCTCACTATTAGATGCATATGATCATCTCCTATTCCCATTTTTTGAATATTTTTTATTTTTTGGTAATAACTCTACATGCATATTTTAACATTTCTTCCATGTTATGTCTTATTCTATTCCCATTTTTTAAAAATTATTTATTTTTTGGTAATAGAATTTGTTGTGAAGAAACATTTATATGTGAATTCGTTTCAATGATAAAAAGAAATCATTGTTAGTATAAGGTTAGAAAATTGAAAAAATAGTTTATGATTGATGTTGAATTCGGTATAATAATGGCATGTGCCTATAGCGTAACTGGATAACGCATCAGTCTCCGGAACTGAAGATTGCAAGTTCAAATCTTGTTAGGCACACCAATCGCAATTAAAAAGGAAAAGCCACTTGACTTTTCCTTTTATGCATTATGAATAATTGCACGAATAGCTTTATAGAGATATGGCTTATAGGTTTCCATATCACAAGGTATCTGTTCATGCAGACAGTGATAACATGTTGTACCGATAAGTTCAACAATCATAAAGAACACAATATCAACATTTTCAATACTCTTATTAACGGTCTTTATGCCTTCTACAAACAAATCATATAAACCTAAAGCATTATCATCAAAGATCTTGCTGATTTCATGACTATAGAATCCTAATGAAAGATCTCTGTTAATAAAAGATAGGATTTCATTATCATTCTGCAAGTCATCAATAACATGGTTGATCACAAAAATAATCTGTTCATCAAACTGATCAATATCCTGTGTATTTAAAGCATCAATGGCACGCTTGAATAAGTTATTAGATTTCTCTGCAACTAAGTGATTTCGAATATCTTCCTTATTCTTAAAATAGAGATAGAAAGTCCCTTTCGCAACACCAGCTTTATCGACTATGTCCTGAATAGAGGTTTTCTTGAAGCCTTTTGTTTCAAAAAGCTCATAAGCGTTATCAAGTAGTTTTTTACGTTTTTCTTCTTTATTTTGTTCTATCTTGCTTTTGATCTCTTTTAAGACTTCCATACACGCACACCTCCTTTTTTCTCATTTCACAAGTATGATATGCCAAAAAATGACCAAAGTCAATTTTATTATAAAAATAATTGACTATAAGTCAGTTTTGGTATAGTATAGCCATGTAAATAAAAGGTGACTATCAGTCATTTTGGTAGGGAGGAATAAATATGAAGCGATTCTGCCATGCTATAACGAAAGGCAGATGGGTGATCATCGTAGCGAGCTTATTGCTGCTGATACCATCAGTATTTGGTTATTTCAATACGAAGATCAACTATGACCTTATTACATATCTGCCTAAGGATGTTGAAACAATGAAGGGTGAAAATATCCTGACAGATGATTTTAAACAAGGGGCATTCTCCGTTGTTATTACGGAAAATATGAATGCTAAGCAGATTTTACAACTAGAAAAAGAAATTAAGAAGGTTGACACTGTTAACCGTGTTGGGTCTGTTTATGATATTATTGGTTACTCTATTCCAATAGAAATGTTACCAGATAATATTGCTTCTAAAGTAAAGAAGGATGATAGTAATTTGATTGTTGTGACATTCAAGAATTCTACATCTGATGATAAAACACTTGAAGCTGTACAGAAAATACGTGATTTGAAAAAGAATATCAAAGTATCAGGTATGTCAGCAACAACACTTGATACAGCCCAGATGGCACAGAGTGAAGTTATCGCTTATGTCATTATAGCGGTTATTCTCTGTATGATTGTGTTACAGATTGCCTTGGATTCATTCTTTGTACCAGTATTATTATTAGGTAATATTGGTGTAGCAATTCTCTTTAATATGGGTTCTAACTATTTCTTAGGTCAGATTTCCTATATTACACAAGCAATCGCCGCAGTCCTTCAGTTAGGTGTTACAACTGACTTCTCCATCTTCTTATATCATAAGTATGAATATTGGAAGACACAGAAAGAAGATAAGAAGGAAGCTATGGAAGAAGCAATTGCTGAAACAATGATTTCGGTTATTGGTTCTTCAACAACAACTATTGCTGGTTTCTTAGCTCTTTGCACAATGACATTAAAGCTTGGTGCGGATATTGGTATTGTTATGGCTAAGGGTGTTGTCTTTGGGGTTATTACTGTTGTTACATTATTCCCTGCGTTAGTGCTTGTTTGTGATCCTATTATTGAAAAGACTTCACACAAGAATATCTTACCTAACTTCAAGGGTGTTAAGAACTTTGTCATGAAGTATTATAAGATTATCTTTGTGGTATTCTTAGTATGTATGATTCCAGCTTATTATGGACAAAGCAGAACACAAAGCTACTATAACTTAACTGCCGGATTGCCTAAGAGACTTCCTGGTGTTCAGGCTAATGATGAATTAAAGAATAAGTTTGATATTGTTTCACCATATTTCATTCTTGTTGATAGTGACTTACGTCCTTCAAAGACAAATAAGATGGTGAAGGAAATTGAGAAGGTTAAGGGCATTGATACAACAATGAGCTATGCTAAGTTATCAAGTGCTGGTATTAGTGAAGATGTCTTATCAGATGATCTTAGAGATATGATTGATGATGGTAAGCATCAGATTATTCTTATTTCTTCTAAATATGGTGTTGCGACTGATGAATTAAATAATCAGATCAAAACAGTTAATAAGATTGCTAAGAGCTATGATAAAAAGGCTATTGTTGCTGGTGAAGGACCACTGATGAGAGATATGGTAAGTATTGCCGATGTGGACTTTAAGAATGTTAATACGGCTTCTATTATTGCAGTATTTGTAATCTTGGCATTGGTATTAAAGAGTTTCTCTTTACCAGTTATTCTTGTTATTGCGATTGAATTTGCAATCTTCTGTAATACAGCTGTACCATTCTATATGGGTGATCAGATTCCATTCGTAGCTGGTATTGTCATTGGTACTATTCAGTTAGGTGCTACAATCGACTATGCCGTATTAATGAGTACAAAGTATCTTGAAGTCAGAAAATCAGGTGAAGATAAGTTCCAGGCGGTAAGAACGGCGATGACGGCTTCCGTAAGTTCAATCTTCGTATCAGCCTTATGTTTCTTTGCCGCAACAATTGGTGTTGGTTTCTATTCTGATATGGATATGATTTCAGCTATTTGTATCATGCTTTCACGTGGTGCATTGATCTCTATGGCAACTGTTATCTTTGTAGTTCCTGCATTACTCTTATTATTTGATAAGATTATTATTCATACTTCATTTGGATTTAAAGGCTTAAAGGAGGCTAAGTAGGATGAAGAAAAATGTTTTAAAGAAAGCTATTCCCCTTACTGTTGCAGCAACAATGATGAATGTTGTACCAGTAGCAGCTTATGATAAAGATGAAACTGTATATACTAAAGTAGATGGTGATGGCAATGTCACTTATCAGGTTGTTTCAGAACAATTAAAGAGTTCTAAGAAAGAAGAAATTAAAGATCATTCTGACTTATCTAATATCAAGAATATTTCTGGTGATGAAAAGTATAAGAAAGATGGTAATGACTTAACTTGGAAGAGTAAAGGTGATGATATCTTCTATCAAGGTAAAACAACAAAACAGTTACCTATTACAGTAGAAACATCATATAAACTCGATGGACAGGAAATTAGTCCGAAAGATGCTTCAGGCAAGAAGGGTCATGTAGAAATCTCATTCAAATATACAAACAATGATAAACATGACTATAATGGTAAAACACTCTATACACCATTTACTATTGCCTTAGCTACAACTCTTAATTCAGATAACAACAAGAATGTCACAATCAACAATGGTAAAGTTGTCAATAATGGTGAAAATAATATTATTGTTGGTATTGCTGCTCCTGGTCTATATGAATCATTAAACTTAGATCAGTTAAAGAGTTTTGATGAAATCAAGATTGAATTTGATACTACAGACTTAGATATTAAATCATTCTATTCTGTTGCAACTCCTAAACTAGCAACAGCTGATGATATTAATGGTATGTTTGATAAGATTGATGGCTCATTTGATGACCTCAACAAACTTAAAGATGCCACAAACCAGTTAGTTACTGGTACATCAGACTTATCTAAGGGCGCTAAGACATTAAGTGATGGTACAAAGACATTCAATTCTGGCTTAGTGACTGCTAATTCAGGTGCTGGTCTTCTTACAAAGAACTCTAAGAGCTTAAGAGATGGTGCTAGCCAGCTAGCAAGTGGTTTAGGTCAAGCTAAATCAAGCCTTCTTGATAGTGGTAAGTTAGATCAGCTTGTTAAAGGGTCTTCTGATTTAGATGCTGGCGTAGATCAACTTCGGAATGGGGTTGTTGATTTTAAGAATCAATCGAATGATTCATTAAAAAAAGAAGTTCGTAAAATGGTAAAAAGCAATGCTTATAAACAGGCAGCTTTTACCATGCAGGCTATAGCTGGTGAAATGTTATATAAATCTGTCTCTACTCAGAAACAAGACTTAGTTAATAAAGTAACTGAGCTTAATGATTTAACAAAAAAAGCTGCTATTGAGGGAAGTGCAGCAATATCAATAAATACTTCAATATATTTACAAAATCAAATATTAAATGGTGCTAAGGTAGAGAATAAACAGGAATTGGATAAACTTGTGCAAAATACAGAAACAAGACTAAAAGTTTTAGCAAATACAAATACTGATGAAGATAATTCAACACCAATTCCAAGTAAAAATGCTAAATCCGCTACGCTGGATCAGTTAGTAGAAGCGTATACACAGTTAGTAAAAGTTCAAACTCAATATGATGACTTACAGAATACTATAGATAAAACAAAGAATCAATTGCCAAAAGGCTATGATTATAACAACGCTGAACAAGATAAAGAAGCTGCTCTTCAAATCGCTAGTGGATTATCTTCAAATAATTCAACAGAAGGAAGCAATACAGCTCAAGAAGATCTAGATTTCTTGCTTAATAAACATAAGGATGATTTGGTCTCTTTAGTAGAAAAAGCTTATGAAAATCCGAATTCAACTGATCCAAGTGTTTCAACTACTGTTCGAATAATGAAACAGTATCATGTCTATGATAAAATTAATGCTGGCTTGAAGGAAGCTAATCAAAATGCTGCAGTTGCTATTCAAACGCTAAATGGTGGATTTGATCAATTGCTAAATGGTATTGATGAGAAAAATGGCTTAAAAGATGGCGCTCATCAAATAGCAGAAGGTGCAAAGGCCTTTACTCAATCATCAAATGGTCAAATTTCATTAAAGGATGCTTTAAAGCAACTCGCTAGTGGTTCTTCTAAGTTAAATGCTGGTACTAAGGAATATACTGAAGGCGTTGATAAATTAGCTGGTGGTGTTTCTCAGTTAACAAGTGCATTCACTCAGATTGTCAATGGTAGTGCGCAGTTATCAACTGGTGCTGATAAGTTAGCTAGCGGTATGTCTGAATATAAGACAACTGGTATTGATAAGTTAACTGAACTTGCTGATACATTAAATGGTGATAGTGATACAGCTAAACAGTTAACAAAGTATGCAGATGAATATACTTATACTGCTACAAACAAAGATGCTAACTATACAACTAAGTTCGTATATATCGTACAAGAATAATCAATTTTCCAGACAATGATGGCTCATGTCATCATTGTCTTTTTTTAAAATAAGATAATTGTTGTAAGTGGTTACTATTTGTTGTGGTTTTGATGAATATGAATTTTATTTTCAACAAGAGTATGGTATTATAGACATGCGGATAGATTGCTATTTGGGAAAGCAGCAAATTTTTGTATTCATTGGAAATATTATTTTATAATGATCATATTATTGCGTGGAAAATCTATTTGCATATGAGACACTTTTGTGTCTCTTTTTGTATTTTCAGTGTATAATGGCAATAAAAAGGAAAAATGATGAAAATGAAGAAAGTAAAACTGACAAAACAAACAAAGATCATATTAGCTGTGATTGCTTTACTTCTTGTTGGTTTAATCACTTATAAAGGAGTACAATACTATAAGCTCCAACAGGAAATAAGCAGGGGACGTGCTTATTTAAAACAGCTTGATGATCAATCGTTATCAAACATTAAGAATACCATTGATAAACAAAATGAAAGTGATGAATTAGCACTTGGTAAACAGGCTCTAAAGGATTATGAAAAGAATAAAGATAAGCTTTGGGGTGCTTTTAAGAACTATGTGTTGATTGGGGATAGTAGGGTGGAGAGTTTTAAACAGTTCTTGCCAGAAACCAATGTTCTTGCGAAAAAGGGCACACGTATTACAAAGGTTGATGATTATTTAGGTACAATCAAGAATATCAGTCCTAAGTATGTCTTTATCAGTTATGGTGTGAATGACTTAAGTATTCCTGCATATTATAATCAGGATAAATACATTGAAGTCTATCAGTCCTATTGTGAAAAGATTAAGAAAGTCGCACCTGATGCAACCATCTATGTGAATTCAATCATTCCTGTTAATGACAAGGCTATTAATAAACAGGCTAATTATAAGAATATTCCATCTTATAATGCAAAGCTTAAGGCAATGTGCAAGAAGAATGGTTATAAGTATGTGGATCTTGATGCGCTTGCGAAACAACATCCTGATGAATATGAGCAGGATGGTATTCATTTCAAGAGCAGTTTTTATAAATATTGGGCTTATCGCCTGTTAAGTAGTGTCTATGGAGGATAAGTGATGGGTATCAAGATTACAAGAACTTTAAGAATACTATTCGTTATTTTGATTGTGGTTTATATTGGCATGAGTGTAAAGGGTGCTACAGTGAGTCAAACAAGTTTTGATCAGATGTCGAAAGTGATTGCGAAATATCAAAATAAGAATACACAGTTAGGAAATAATCAGGCTATTAAAAGACTTTATAAGCTGAATCCTGCTGATTATGAAGGTGTTTTGCTTTATCAGCCAAGTAGTACAATGAATGCGGAAGAGATCTTGGTTATAAAGCTTAAGGATAAGAGCCAGGCGAATGATGTCAAAAATGCGATTGAAGCAAGAAAGAAGAGTCAGTTAAATACTTTTAAGGGATATGGAGCAACACAAACAGATTTGTTGAATAAGAGTATTATTGATGTACAACCTAACTATATATTATATGTTGTTGATCCACAGGCATCTTCAATTGATGATGCGTTCAAGAAGGCATTATAAAAGGAGGAAAGATTATGGCATTTAATACAATTACATTCCTCTTTTTCTTCTTTCCTATTACCCTTCTTCTCTTCTTTTTAACACCTAAGAAATATCGTTCTTATACATTATTGGTTGTATCCTTTGTTTTCTATTGTTGGGGAGATACAAAAAATCTCATCTTTATTCTTTTTAGTGCCTTATTTAGCTATTTAACAGCATTAGAAATAGATATTCTTAAACAAGAAAACAAAGAGAAGGAAAATAAAATAGTTTTCATTACTGCAATTGTTGTTCATGTTGCTTTATTGGCATTCTTCAAATATACAGGCTTACTGAGTATGCCTTTAGGTATTTCCTTCTATACATTCTCAGTACTTTCATACATTTTTGATGTTTATTATGGCAAATGTCATGCAGAAAGAAATATCTTAGATTATTTGCTTTATGTAAGCTTCTTTCCAAAAGTCATTTCTGGTCCAATTATCCAGTTTCATGACTTTAAGAACCAGCTTGTTCATCGTATTGTGACAAGAAAGGGTGTTGTTGAAGGAACACAGCTTTTCATGCTTGGTTTATTTAAGAAAGTTCTTTTAGCTGATCAGTTAGGTATGGCTTATAGTGCTTTCCATCAAACTAATACAGTTATTGGTAGTTATTTAACAGTTATCAGTTATGGCTTACAGCTCTACTTTGATTTTTCTGGTTACTCTGATATGGCGATAGGTCTTTCAAGTATCTTTGGTTTCCATTTTGGCAAGAACTTCGATGAACCATATACAAGTCATAGTATTAGTGAATTCTGGCGTAGATGGCATATCAGCCTAGGAGCTTGGTTTAGAGATTATGTCTATATTCCATTAGGTGGAAACCGTGTGGATACAAGAAGACATATTCTGAACTTAATTGTTGTATGGCTATTAACGGGGATATGGCATGGTAATACATTTGGCTTTGTCATCTGGGGACTTTATCATGGTTTCTTTGTGATTGGGGAAAAATATTTCTTTAAGCACCTTCATGAAAAAATCAAGCCAGGATTACAAGTCTTTATTACTGATGTTATTGTTTTTATTGGATGGGTTTTCTTCTTCTCACCAACACTTCCTGATGCCTTCGCTTTATTAGGACGTTTGATTGGTGTGCATACAGGTGGCTTTATTTCAAGTCAGACAATTTATTATTTACTTGGTAATGGCTTGATTGTGATTGTCGCTATTATGTGTTGTATGCCTATTGTTCAAAGAAGCTATCAGAAAATCTTTATGTTGAATAAGAAGAGAAATATTGTCAATCTCATTCTTCAAATTATTCTCTTTATTGTATGTATTGCTTATATGATTGGCTCTACATATTCATCATTCCTATACTTTGCATTCTAAGGTGGTATTGTTATGTTAAAAAGATATCAAAGAATTCTCATCACCATCTTCTATATAATCCTCGTCTTCTTTTTAATCGCAAGCTTAATCATGCCAGATAAAAAGATGTCCGAACAGGAGAATAGAACACTGACGCAGTTTCCCCAACTCACAACGACATCAATCATCAATGGGCATTTCTTCTCCCAGCTTGATGACTACTTAAGTGACCAGTTCTTATTGCGTGATCAGTTCATGAAATTAAAAGTAAGAGTGGATAAGATGGAAGGCAAACGTGAATCAGCAGGTGTCTATTTAGGACATAAAGGCTATTTGCTTGCCAAGAATGAAATACCTAACACAAAGGCTCTCAACAACTCGATAAAAGCTATTAATACATTTAGCTCATCCCATGATAATATCTCTATGATGATCATTCCATCATCAGCAACCATCAACCCCGCCCTCCTGCCATTTGGTGCCCCTATGCGTGATGGCATAAAAGATATCAATAACTTCACTAAACAGCTTCAAAAAGTACAAGTGATTGATAGCGCAAAGGGATTAATGAAATATAAGCATGATTATCTCTATTATAAGACTGATCATCACTGGACGACATATGGGGCTTATCGTGAATTCCAAAGTGTTGCTCACCAGCTTGGTATTGAGAAACCAATAACCAAATACAAAAAGTACTTGGTGACAGATAGCTTTGAAGGTACGCTGGCAAGTGAAAGTGGGGACCATACGCATAGTGATGAAATCTATGTCTATGAACCTTCTACAAAAGTGAAATACTATGTGAACTATGTTGCTGAAAACAAAAAGACAACATCACTCTATGAGATTCAACAACTCAAAACAAAAGACCAGTACACACTTTTCCAGGGTGGTAATCATCCTGTTGTTGAAATCAATACAACCAACAACAATCATAAGAACCTCTTAATCTTTAAAGATTCTTATGCGAATAGCTTTGTACCTTTCCTTTATCCATATTATCAACGTATTATTATGGTTGATCCAAGATATTACAATGATGATATCAATAAGCTTATAGAGAATTATGATATTAACCAATATCTCTTCCTCTACAGTGCTAATACGATCATGAAAGATACATCACTATCCGACTTATTGAATAGTAATTAGAGAGCTTGCGAGCTCTCTTTTTAGTATTTAAGGGGAGAATGAAAGATTGTTAGCGATTACTTTAGGCCTTTTTGTGTTTTTTTCAAAAAAGATGCTTTATTTATAAAGAACATCGTATTACAATGCGTACGTAAAACACGATAAAAAGGGGAAAATTTATGAATTCATTTTTAATGTTCATTCTTGCCTTAGCACCAATTATTTGGTTAATCGTTGCGATGAGTGTCTTAAAGATGGCAGGCTGGAAGGCTTGTTTGATTGCACTTGTTGTAACTTTTGTGGAAGCTATGGCATTCTGGAAAATGCCTTTTGTCTTTGCGGCAACTGCTGCAGCAGAAGGGATCGCTAATGCCTTATGGCCTATTATCATTGTCATTTTAGCAGCATTATTCGTATATAATCTTACTGTTGAAACAGGTGCAATGGAAAAGATTAAAGCTATGCTTGCTTCAGTTTCTACTGATAAGCGTGTCTTAATGCTTTTAATTGCTTTTGGTTTTGGTAACTTCATGGAAGGTATGGCTGGCTTTGGTACAGCTGTCGCTATTCCTGCTGGTATTCTTGTAGGTCTTGGCTTTAATCCACTCTTAGCTGTTATTTCTTGCTTAGTTATTAACTCAACACCTACTGCTTTTGGTTCTGTTGGTGTCCCAGTTAATACGATGGCAAATATCACTGGTTTAAATGTTCAACAGATTGCTGGTGATACAGCACTTATTCAGATTGTTGTACAATTTATTATTCCATTTATTGCCTTGATGATTATTGGTAAAGGGACTAAGGCATTTAAAGGACTTATTCCATTTACTATTATTGCTGATTTAGCTTTTATTATTCCTGAATTCATTACTGCAAAATTCATTGGCCCAGACTTAGCTGATATTATTGGTGCCATTGTTTCTATGTTGATTATGATTCTTTGTGCCTTTAAGTTACCAATGAAGAAGGTTGAAGAATTCCAGGTTGAAGATGCTGGTAATGGTATGGAAGGCTTAACTTTTGGTGAAGCTTTCAAGAGCTGGTCTCCTTTCATCTTTGTCTTTATCTTCTTACTTGGTACATCTAAGATTGTGCCATTCATTCATGATCCACTAGCTTCTATCAACAGTCCTATTCAGTTCTATGCTGGTAAGAATCCGGCTACACTTACATTCTTCTGGATCAATACACCTGGTGTATTAATCTTGTTGGCTGGCTTAATTGGCGGGTCTATTCAGGGTGCTAGCTTTGGTACAATGATGGAAGTCCTTGGTCATACTGTAAAGACTAATGTGAAGACTATTATTACTATCTGTTCAGTATTAGCGGTTGCAAAGATTATGGGTTATAGTGGTATGATTACGGATATTGCGAAGGTTCTAGTAGCTGTAACTGGTGTATACTTCCCATTAATCTCTCCATTAATTGGTACAATTGGGGGCTTTGTAACTGGTTCTGGTACTTCTACAACTGCATTATTTGGGGCATTACAGGTACATACAGCCAAAGCTATTGGCGCAAATCAAACATGGTTGGCAGCTGGTAACTTAATGGGCGCTGGTCTTGGTAAGATGATCTGTCCTCAGTCTATCGCAATCGGTACAGCAGCTGTAGGTTTAAGCGGTGCAGAAAGCAAGATTCTTTCAAATGTCGTTAAATATACTGTACTCTTTGCAGTTATTGGCGGACTTATCTGCTTCTTCTTCCCAATGATTGGGTTGATTTAATGAGAATAAGGCAGTGACTTTAATGTCATTGTCTTTTTTTATGTTATAATCTTAGCTATAGGGAGGTGGCCTTATGGCAAAAAAGCAAGATGATGCGTTTGATCAAGCTTATTCACGGGGCGCTAAAGTCAAACGATTCTTTACAATTATTGTCTTTATTCTCACTGTAATTACTTGTATACAGCTATTCTTTATTCATGATTCTAAACAATTTAATCGACAAGTCTTTTCATTAATACAATATGTTGCGTTCTTCTTAATATTGAATTCACCAAAATTACTGAAGAAATACCATCTTGAAGTACCTGTTGAAGTCTATATTGTTGTGACAATATTTGCCTTCTTAGGTTTGGTGCTTGGTGATGGTTTGAATTTCTATGGGCGTATTCACTGGTGGGATAGCTTATTGCATTTTGCTTCCGGTGTTATTTTGTCATTTATTGCAATGTGGATGATACAGATGCTTATAGGAAGACATGAAAGACATCAATTACTTGATACTGTCTTGATTTATATCTTTGTAGCATCATTCTCACTAGCTGCAGGAGCATTCTGGGAGCTATGTGAATATACAACGGATGATCTCTTCAAGACTAATAACCAGCAATATATGGCTTCCACTAGAGGGACCATCATTACGAAGAACGATGTGCCACTTGTCGGACATGCAGCCTTAACGGATACAATGAAGGACTTGGCACTTGACTTAGGTGGTGCTCTTGTTGTCATTGCTTATGAGTGCAGCAAGAAGGGCCTACAAAAGAAGTTAAAAGAAAAGAAGTCTCAAGAGACTTCTAAGAAGAATGGGTAATGAAGTCTACGATCTCAGCGTAGGCTTTTTTAACAGGTGGAAAGCTCTGATCAACTTGGGAAAGATCATGGCGTCTTAATTCTTCGACAAGGATGCATACTGGTCGATAGATGGCATCAAGAGAGAGGTTGGCAGCAACACCCTTTAGCTTATGAGCAGCTTGAAAAGCTTCTTCGGCTTTCTTGGAAGCCAAAGCATTGACAAGTTCATAATAACTAGGGTCTTTAGGAAATTCTTTAAGAAAATGTTGATAGAGTTCTTCGTTGTCTACTACACGATGTACACCATCATCATAGTTAATACCATGTCGTATACAATCTTCACGTTTCATTTAATCCACCTTCCTTTTCTCTATCATAGCACAAATCAAAAATCTTTGAATCATAAAGAGGGTTGCAAGCCTATATAAAAAGGCATATAATCGTGGTGTTGAAGGGAAGTGACCTTCCTTTTTGTTATTATGAGGAATAGTTTATGGAAGCAGTTGTAGAAAAACGTCGTAAAAAGAAAAAAGTCCCTTTTTCAGGAACGAAGAAAATAGCTTTATCTTTTGCGGCTGTGATATTTGTCGGGTCCATACTGTTATCAATGCCTTTTGCGAATACTTTAGCTGTTCGTCCTTATATTGATAATCTGTATATTGCAGTAAGTTGTGTCTGTGTGACGGGGTTGACACCTTTTGATGTTGGGGCACAATATAATCTCTTTGGGGAGATTGTCATGGCCATCTTAATACAGATTGGTGGACTTGGACTGATTACATTTATTTATCTTGTACTCTATCAGATGGGCAGTAAGATGCGCATGAAGACCAAAATGGTTTTCTCTGAAGCACTCAATGCTGATAATGCGAAAACACTCCCAAGATTACTGAAGACCATTTTCTTTTATACTTTCTTAATGGAAATCACTGGGGCCATTATTTTGAGTACTGTCTTTGTCCCAAGATATGGCATTGTAAGAGGTATATATTTTGGTTTATGGCATGCGATTTCAGGATTCTGTAATGCTGGCTTTGATTTACTTGGCAGTACAAGCTTAATCAAATATAATGTCAATCCCGTCATTAACTTTGTGATTCCATTATTGATTATTACAGGGGGTATTGGTTTTAGAGTTGTTCTTGATATCTATGATACATTCAGGAAAGAAAAACATCATAAATCCAGATTCTCGTTGCATCGTTTTGCCCGTCAGTTACACTTACATTCCAAGCTTGTCTTAGTAACGACATTCGTCCTCTTAATCAGTGGAACAATTCTCTTCTTAGCTATCGAATACAACAATATGGCTACGATTGGAAGAATGACCTTTGGCCAGAAGCTTGCCGCTAGTTTCTTCCAGTCAACGACAACCCGTACAGCTGGTTTCTCCAGTGTACCAATGGTAGAATTAAGACCAGCTACAAAGATTATTATGTGTATCTTGATGTTTATTGGTGGTTCACCAGCATCAACTGCCGGTGGTATTAAGACAGTGACATTTGCCTTAGTTATCCTAATGCTGCATTCGGTTTATACAGGTAGTGAAGAAACCTATATCTTCCATCGTCGTATTAAGAAAAGAATTATGCTTTCTGCATTTTCCATCTTTGCGATATCGCTGACAATATGTTTTACAGCCCTTATTTTATTAACAATTACTGACCCACAATTCAATAGCTTGAATCTTGCCATGGAAGTCTTCTCTGCCTTTGGTACTGTAGGACTTTCAGCTGATGTAACAGGTGGATTGTCATTTGCGGGTAAGGTTATTGATATTCTATTAATGTATACAGGAAGAATCGGTCCTGTTTCCTTAATGATCTTATTTACAAGAAAAGCCCATTCACAAATTGATAAAGAAATTAAATATCCTGATGAGGATGTTATCGTTGGTTAGGAGGACGTTTTATGTCTAAAACAAAACAAGTCGCTATTCTAGGTTTAGGAATCTTTGGGTCAACACTTGCCGAAACACTCGAAGATTATGGTGTGGAAGTCTTAGCTGTTGATATTGATCCAGCATGTGTTGAAAGAATTGCGGATAATGTAACGAGAGCTGTTGTGGCCGATGTCACAGATAAAGATCAGCTCTTGGAATTAGGAGTTGCTGACTTTGATACTGCTGTTGTGGCAATTAGTAAGCACTTCGAAGAGTCAGTATTATGTACAATGATTCTTAAAGAAGCAGGTATCAAGAATGTCATTGTCAAAGCACGTACAAAACGTAAGAAGATGATCTTAGAAAAGGTTGGGGCTGATAAAGTCATCAATGTTGAAAAGGATATGGCTTATAAGGTCGCTAAGTCATTATTACGTCGAAGTATTGTAGATTTAGTAGAGCTTGATAGTGAATATTCGATTGTAGAAATTAAAGTTATGCCAGACTGGGTTGGCAAGAGCTTAAAGATGTTGAATATTCGTAGTGCTTATGGCATGAATATTATTGGTATTACTTGTGTTGATGCGAAACAGATGAATATGGACTTTACTGCTGACTATGTTGTTAAAGAGGGAGATCATTTCGTTGTTGCCGCCAAGACAAAGAAAATAGAAGAATGGGATTATCTTACAAGAGACTAAGACGGGTAACCGTCTTTTTCTTTATTTTTATATGTACAATAACACATTAATTATATAAAATATAATGTGTGTTAGTAAAGAAGAGGTGATGTTTATGAGAAATAAAGAAAGAATCAATAATATGATTGAAATGTCTGGGAATGGTACTATTACAGCTACACAAATAACAAAAGCAGGTATATCAAGGAATGTCTTAAAAGAACTATGTGATGAAGGTGTTATATATCGCTTTGGACGTGGATTATATGTGAAATGTGATGCTTGGGAGGATGACTTCTATCTCTTACAACAAAAATATAGCCGTGGTATTTATTCACATGATACTGCTCTCTTTCTATTAGGGTATTCAGATCGTACACCTGCAAGCTATACAATGACTTTTCCAAAAGGATATAATGCTCCCTCTTTAAAAGAAGAAAATATTACAATTAAACGTGTTATACCAAAGAACTATGAGATGGGCATTATAGAAATACAATCTCCCTCAGGAAATCCAATCTATGTTTATAATCTTGAAAGAACGCTTTGTGATATACTTCGCGGAAAGGGAAGTGACATTCAAATCGTTAATGATGCAATGAAACGCTATGCGTCTTCAAATCGTATAGATATGAATAAACTCATTCAGTATGCTGATCAACTTCATGTGAAATCACGTATTTTACGTTATATGGAGATATTGTTATGAAAATGAAAAATGCAATGCAATTAAAAGCTTTGATCAAGAACAAGGCAAAAGAAAAAAATATATCAGCACAGCTTGTAATGCAAAATTATATGCTTGAAAGATTATTAGAGCGTATTTCACTATCATCATATAAAAATAATTTTATTATAAAAGGTGGTTTTCTTGTGTCAGCTATCGTTGGTTTGGATACAAGAACTACAATGGATCTTGATACAACTATAAAAGGCTTTAATCTTACTCATGAGAACATACGTAAAATATTTGAAAACATATGTGCAATTCAAATTGATGATGGAATTCAGTTTGAACTCACGAATATTTTAGATATTCGTGAGAAAGATGACTATCCAGGCGTTCGCATTATGTTGAAAGCTCATTATTCTCCAATTTCTGTTTCTATTAGTGTTGATATCACTACTGGTGATATGATTACTCCGCATGAAATAGAATACGCCTTTCCAATGCTGTTCAAAGAGGGATATATCAAAGTTCTTTCTTATAATTTAGAAACAATTTTGGCAGAAAAGTTAGAAACTGTATTATATAGAAATATTGCGAATACCCGGTTAAGAGACTACTATGACATTTATGTCCTCTATAACCTTTATAATGTAGAGTTGAACCTAAATGTTCTTTCTCAATCATTGATAAGGACATCGCGAAAACGTGGTAGTCTAATGATTTTGGATGAATATCCAAAAATAATGATGGAGATACGTAAAAGCTTAAATCTACAAAATCAATGGCGAAAGTACCGAGATTTCTATGATTATGCTAAAGATATTAGCTTTGATGATATTTGTAATACTATTGTATTAATAATGGATGCAATCTCTTGTTTGATAATAAAATAATAAATGTATCCCCTTACATTGAAAAATGTTGAGTTTATCGTCTCTTTTTGATATTGCAGTAAATTATATTTTTGCATATAATAAAGATGTTTTTCAAAAGTATATAGGGGGAAAGTTATTTTGATCGAAAAGTTATTCAATCTAGAGAAACATGGCACTAATGTCAAGACTGAAATTCTTGCCGGTGTCACTACCTTTTTGGCAATGGCTTATATCCTAGCCGTTAACCCAAGTATTCTTGGTCAGGCTGGCATGCCAAAAGAAGGTGTCTTCTTAGCAACAGCTATTGCTTCAGGTTTAACTTCTATTCTTATGGGTGTACTTGCCAACTATCCAGTTGCTTTATCAGCTGGTATGGGTGTCAATGCATTATTCACTTATACGATTGTTGGTCAGATGCATTTAAGCTATCAGGGTGCCTTAGCTTGTGTCTTTGTATCAGGTTTAATCTTTATCTTAATCACTGTAACAAACGTACGTAAAGCTATCATCAATGCCATCCCACAGCAGTTAAAATTAGCTATTGGTGCTGGTATTGGTTTCTTCGTTGCCTTTGTTGGTTTAAAGAATGCTGGTATCGTTGTCGCTAACCAGGCTACATTTGTAGGTTTAGGTAACTTCACAAAGCCAGAAGTCTTACTTGCCTTATTTGGTATTGTTGTTACATTAATCTTCTGGGGTAAGAATGTACCAGCAGGTGTCTTCTGGGGCTTAGTTGTCACAGCAATCGTTGGTATGATCTTTGGTGGTATTACTGGTGCTAAAGCTTTACCACAGTTACCTCATGGTGTTGTTTCTATTGAATTTGATACTTCATTATTTGGTGCTTTCGCATCAGGATTTAGTGAATTATTTGCTCATCCTAATTGCTGGCTAGCAATCTTCTCATTATTATTCGTTGACTTCTTTGATACAGCAGGCACATTAGTTGCCGTTGCAGGTAAGACTGATATCATGGATAAAGAAACTGGTGAATTAAGAGATGTAGAAAAAGCATTATTAGCTGACTCTATTGGTACAGTATTTGGTTCAATGGTTGGTACTTCAACAGTTACATCATTCGTAGAATCTGCTTCAGGTGTAGGCGTTGGTGGTAGAACTGGTTTAACAGCTGTTACTACAGGTGTTCTCTTCTTACTCGCAGCCTTCTTCTCACCATTACTAACAGCTGTAACATCAGCTGTCACTGCTCCAGCATTAGTTGTAGTAGGTATCATGATGGCACAACAGTTAGAAGGCTTAGAATGGAACAACATTGTCTTTGCTTCATCAGCTTTCGTAACAATTATCTTTATGATTCTTGGCTACTCAATCTCTAATGGTTTAGCTCTTGGCTTTATCACTTATGCGATTACTGCAGTAGCTACAGGTAAATCTAAAGAAGTATCACCAATCGTATGGTGTCTTGTCGTATTATTCATTATTTACTTCGTTGTATTACCAAAGTAATAGACTCTAAGTGTGGCTCATGCCACACTTTTTCTTTTGTAGTACAAGCGAAGCTTGTATCTAGTCTTTAGACAGTTGAGCGTACGTAGGACGCGAAACAATAAACCACCTGCTATGCAGGTGGATGGCAAGACAGTTATACAAAAACATCACCGTTCCTTC
>NZ_VUNM01000039.1 GCF_009695655.1 Sharpea porci | reverse complement strand
TCCACATTCACCGAGATATTCTTGGAGCCATGAACATCTGCAACTCAACTGAGTATGTTGGCGATAGTAATATCAGACATACTGCGTAGGGAACTATATGTTCTGCCCTATGATGGGTGATGGCACATCCATACCTTGCACTACGACTTAACAGAAATGTAATGGTCAGCCACTATGTAGTGGCAGGTAGCAAGAATCCCCTGCCTTTAGGCATGGGGAGTGTCAAATTTCTCATCTTTCTCTTCTATTAATCCATATTGTTGATACTTATCAAGAAAAAACGATACATTATGCGGTTACCTAGATACTGTCGATATGTCGCCGTCTTTTCTTTACCTTCCTCTTTCATGATTTTTAAACGTTCTTTTTCGTAGTCAGCTTGTTTTTGGATATCTGCAAGCATCTTTTCAAAAGCTTCTAATCTGTCCATGATTGCTCCTTTATATACTTTTGTGAAATTGTTTTCTAAGACTATCTCTACATTGTCTTCCCCTATTCCCTCTTCAGCTTGGGCGAAGACAACATCTCTATGCAAAAAAAAGCAGGTATTCTTAAAGATATCTGCTTAACTTCAATTATCGATCTTGGTTTACTAAGCCATATATACTACAATCACAAATACCATGATTATTCCAGTATGCCTGCTTTAATGTGCCTTCATATTTGAGTCCACATTTCAACATAACTTTTCCTGAATTAGGATTGTTGATATCATGTTTGGCTTCAATTCTGTTGAATCCTACTTCATCAAAAAGGAAATTCTTTACTGCATTAAGGGCTTCTGAAGTTAGGCCTTGATGCCACCATTTACTTCCTATACAATATCCCAACTGTGCCACTTTCGCCTTCTCTCTCAGTTCAACAACTGTAATACTGCCAATTGGCTGATTGTTGAATGACTTTAGTGTGATTGCCCAATGATAGGTATCAGGCTTCTTATAGGAATCAACCCAGTCATTAAGAATACTTTTAGTAACTTCTTCACTTGTATGTGTTGGCCAAGTAAGATATGCTGTCACTTTATCATCTGTCGCCCAGTTTGTATACATAGCTTGGCTATCTTCAATGGTAAATTGTCTTAATATTAAACGTTCTGTCGCAATTGTTTTTGTTCCAATATGATGCATATATACCTCGTGTTTTCTATTTATTCTTCATCAGGAGCCTGACCATCATGGGCTAGCCACTGACATTCTGTTATTTCCATATTTGTAAAGACTGCCTTAAATGATGATTCTTCAGGAGAGCATGCATAGATGCCAAACTTGATTTCATCATTGGCTTTTGTCATATGGCAAATACGCATTTGTTGATATTTTTGCCCATCTTTAGAGCATTCAATACAGAAATCATCCTCACGTCTACTAAATCTATACCACATAGATTTAATATTGGCCTCTATTTCCGTTGTTGCCCAATCTGAATAGCCATTTTGTGTCACTACACTACCAAGATGCTGAAATACTTCATTTTCGTATTCAATAGAGCCCTTGAGCCAGTTTTCACTATCAAGATACATAATAATTCCACACTGATCAAAGCGTACTTTACTTTCAAATTCCGTCTTTACAATAAAAGAAAAATACTTTTCAGATGTTGTTAATTGTAAAACAGGAGCATTATCATTTCGAAAATGATAATAAGTTCTTTGCCATAAATCTGTATGAGGATTTGTCACAATTTCAATTTTCTCATCCGAGATAGAATAAGCTTTTGGTTTTCTTGTCCACTTCCAGTTCCAGTTCTTCACGTTCTTCCTCTTTTCTTTCATTTTATATTTCTCTATTCATTATATCAAAATAATCTCATAAAAGAATGCTTTAAAGCAATACTAGAAATGAGATTTACTGATCATCATTACTTATGTATGATTTCAACAGCTTTATATAGACATCTTCACAAACCATTACCCTAACATTGAAATATTTATTCATATGTAAAAAAGCAGGTATTGAAACCTGCTCAATTCCAATGATTATTCCATGACAATAATTGTTTTTCCTTTAGACTTGCCCTGTCTTACTTTCGCAAGTGCTTCATTGATTTGATCTAGAGTAAATGTTGTATCAAGGGATGTTTCAATTGGATGATCTTTAGTAAAGATTTCACTGATTTTTTCAAGCTGTTTGCTATCTTCATGGACAAAGATAAAATCATAGGTTTGATTTTTCATAGCAGCCATCTTGTCATATTTTCTTCCCGCCATCTTAAATAACATCTGTTTGAAGAAAGACATATTATTTCTTTTCGCAAATCGACCATTAGGTAAACCACGGAGAGATACAAGATTGCCGCCTCTTTTTAAAACTTTGAATTCATTAGGAAGTTCTCTATCTCCAAGAGTATCAAGAACATGATCTACATCAGCTAATACATCTACATAGTTTTCTTTCTTATAGTCAATAAATTTCTCTGCTCCAAGCTTTCTGACACGTTCTTCATTTTCCTGACTGCCATTTGTATAAACATGAAGTCCTAAGCTTTTCGCAATAGGAATGGCCATTGCGCCTAAACTTCCTGTTCCTCCCGAAATAAATATCGTTTCACCAGCTTTAACCTGCATGATTTCAAAAGCCTGCATTGCAGTTAAGGCAGTAAGAGGGACTGATGCTGCTTCTTCATAAGATAAATATTCAGGTATAAGTGCAATTGCTGATTCTTCAATAGCTGCATACTCTGCAAACGCACCTATTTTCTTGAGAGGCATACGGCCATATACTCTATCTCCAACTTTAAAACGTTTGGCATTCTTGCCTGTTTTCTCAATAACACCAGAGAACTCGTTGCCCATAATCAATGGCATCTTATAAGGTACAACAAGCTTCACATCACCACGAATAATCATATTGTCTAATGGATTGACAGCTGCCACTTTAATTCTTACAAGAACCTCATCATCTTCCAAGACAGGAATTGGTATATCTCTCAATTCTAAATTTGTTCCATTCTTATCATAATGTGTTAATACTGCTGCTTTCATTCTTGTTTCTCCTTTTCATTATTTTCATTGATATATTGGCGCATGTTATTTATACAATCAGCTAAAGTGATTGATTTTAATTCATTCTCTACACGTTCTTCCATATTGCGGAACATGCCATTGAGAACTGGACGAATATTATGTCCGACAATACATGTATCGTTAGAATTCTGGTGGATATCAAAGAGATGCAATGACTCAGTTTCCATAACAGTGTCATAAATATCAAGTAAAGAGATGTCCTCAGGCTTCTTGATTAACTTAAATCCGCTAATTCCACGTCGGCCTTCGATCATTCCCGCTTTTCTAAGTCTTGTCGTAAGTTTTCTAATATAGCTTGCGTTTGTTCCTACGCTTGTTGCGATTTGTTCTGAATTCATTGGTGTTTCTGATTCCGCAATAAGAATGAGTGTATGAATCGCAGAAGAGAACTTTATATCCATTATTTCACCTCCAATTGATATGTTGCTATATAATCCATATCTTCAGCTACAGAAAGTCCTGGATTCTTTTGAATCAACTGACCTTCTAAGCCACTTTCCTGTGCCGCTATTTCAAAATGACAGAGGGCAATACCTAAATCAACCTTCTGGATATCACCAGTGTCTTCACTTGCATAACCCTTCGTCTTTTTTTCATAGAAATGGACTTTATCCTTTTCTACAACAGCTCGCCAAGGCTGTTTATTTGTAGCCGATGGAGCGAGTCTTACCAATTCTAAAGGTAATGCCCAAATACCACTCTCTTCCTTGTATAATGGCTTATCAAAGTTGTCTTTAAAAAACAGCTGATCAAATGGAACACGGGTTTCCGACTTCAAGCCTTTACGCATCATACTTTCACGGAGGGATCGTTTGTCGGCTGCATAGCCGATAGGTGTAACTGCAGGCATCACTTCATCTTCTTTTAAATCTATAGCTTTTTCAAATGATTTACGATCAATTGTGGCTGCTAGCCATACTGTTCCTAATCCCAATGATGTCGCATAAAGCACAAGCTTCTCAAATGCATATCCAAATGAAATATCTGCATTCTTTTGTTTTTTGTATTTTCCTGCGATATATGTATCAGCACCAATAATAACTGGACTTTTAACACCTGATTTAATTGCATCTAATATAGTAAAAGTAATAGGAATATTAAAAAGACCTGTATCATTCTGGAGGAATGATTTCACTTTCTCTAAGATTTCATCAGGTATTTTTTGTTCTTTATATGTTCGTACACTTATTCTTTTTTTAATGAATTCTGTATTCATATCTTAACTCCCTTTTATTTATTTGTATTTGTATCTAGCACTGATACATTAACAAAGCTTCAACCTTATGTCAATGTCATTTTCATGAATATTCACCCAACTCTTAACTTACTTTTATAGAAATATCTTTGACAAGGATAGTGTCACTAAACTCAATATAAGAATTTAAAAATAAAACAACCCCTCCTAGCTATGATGCAAGAAGGGTTATTTTTACTTTTTCCTATATCACAAGGGGCAACTGTTTGAGGACAATCTACGAATATGTGTATATGGTCAGGCATTACTTCCAACGCCTTGATTTCATATCCGTAGTGTTTACAAATGTCAGCAAGAATATTTTTCAATGCATCATAAGCCCCGCTTTGCAAAATGGAGAACCTGAATTTCGAGCACCAGATTATATGATACTGTGTCAGATACTTGCAATGCGAAGCGCTATGATATTGTTCCTCGCTCATTATTGTTTTCTCCTAACTGATATTTTTCTTGGATCCCCCTACGCATCAGGTCGAGAAATGTGATTGTTTTACCCTCTTCTACAGAATATATACATGCAATGTTTTCAAGCTGCATTTTCCATTCAGCCGGAATAGAAATGTTAATCTGTACATTATTGCTTTTAGATCGTGACATTTGTTTTCTCCTTTGTTGATTTATCTCATACATATATTCATTCTATGTTAATGTCGAGATAAAGAAAAACGACTTTCATTCCACACGCAAGCGTGTGGGTTTTTCGTTGCAAACTTATAACAATTTTTATGTTTTTTGTCATCTTAAGTTGCATAATGCCATCTGACCGTTGAAAACTTACTTCATTAGATAAAGTCCACTCTATAATATTCAAAAAGCCGCTTGTATCAAGAAAATAATCAGAAGGCTATTAGTCATTTGCACTATTTTCAGCAATAATACCATGGCGATAGGCATAAAGAAGTTTTTGAAGATGTTCTATTTCTGCTTTGAGTTTCTTGCCACGATCCATTTCACTGATTTTTAAGCGATGATCGAGTTCTTCGGAGACGATTGTTGATGAAAGGATGTCCTTATTATCATGAATGGCATTCTCTTTGCCATCAAAAGGTTCATGTGCCGATAAGCGCATATAGTGAGAATTGTAGATTAAAGTATAGCCAGCGATACCTGTTGTTTTTTGATAAGCTTTGCAGAAACCACCATCAATAATAAACAAACGGCCATTACCTTTAATAGGACTTTCCCCATCTTTGCTTTTAATGGGGACATGTCCGTTTATGATATGGCAATTGGGACCATCCAGACCAAACTCATGAAGGATGACCATACAGTCTTCTTCACTTTTCGTGATTTCATAATAGGGATCCTTCTCTTCTTTCCATGTTTCATGGTCATGTATGAAATGACGTTCAAAAGTTGTCATTTTCGCGCGGGCAAATAATGGTGACCACTTCCCACACCAGAGATACCACATAAAGTCTTGACCCTTTAGGCGTGTTTCACTACCTTCAAGCGCAAAATAACCTTCGCGAGCTCGTGCTTCTAGATAGTCCATAAGAGCACGTCCTTTGTAAGTAACGCCATCAAAGCTAAAAGATTTAAAAGTGGCATCTTCATTCATAGGAATACCACCATGGGTGAGAAGATTACCATTGTAAACCTTATAAATACTTCCTTTTTGAAAGAGAAAACGAACATGTTTTTGTAGCTTTTCACTTTGTTTAAATGAAGATACGAATTCATCTATGACCTTCTCTTCTTCTTTAATTAATTGATAAGGATCATCGGGATTGATTGTTGGCAAGCTGATATCACATAGTGTATAAGTTTTGCCATTAGCTAAGACAATTGTTCCCTTTTCATAATCAATCTTGTCAAGATGGCATCGCTCTTCCATATGAAAATCAGGATTACGTTTCACAAACTGCCCAGTGAGTTTAAAAAGAATAATGGAGATAGCTTTAGACATACGGGCTGAAAGAGCTAAATCCTTTGGTAGTGTTTTGTCATTCATTGTTTTAGTCGCAAAGCTTGAAACATCCACATCATGATAGTATTCATTCGCAAATAATGCGAGCGAACGAAGGCTAATGCCATAGCCATTCTCAATCACATGCAGATTATTATAAAGAATGGAATTCAAGAGTACATTGGCAATACAGATAGGACTACCAGCAGCTGCTCCCATCCAAAGGATATCATGATTGCCCCATTGGATATCGACTTTATGATGCTGCATGAGGGCTTCCATGACAATATCTGCTCTTGGACCACGATCAAAGATATCTCCAACAATATGTAATCGATCAACAATAAGTCGCTTAATAACATCACAAAGGGCGATAATAAAGTCCTTTGCCTTACCAATATCTATGATTGTGCGAATAATATTACGATAATACTCTCGCTTATTATGTAAAGTGAAATCCGTATTCAAAAGCTCATCAATCACATAGGCATACTCTGGGGGTAAGGCTTTACGTACTTTGGAGCGTGTATATTTCGATGTGACAAGATGGCAGATTTCAATCAGTTCATTAAGTGTTTCATTATAAAACAAATCCATATCTTGAACTTGAGAAAGCAGTTCTTCAAGCTTTTCTTCTGGATAGTAGATTAATGTTGCCAATGCAGCACATTCCTGTTCTGAGAGTTTATCTGAAAAAAGAATATCAATCTTCTCACGAATAGCACCTGAGGCGCTTCTCATGATATGATTGAAAGCTTCATATTCACCATGGATATCGGACATAAAATGTTCTGTAGCTTTAGGCAAGTTTAAAATCGCATTCAAATTAATCATCTCTGTCGCAACAGATTGCTCAGTTGGATATTCTCTAGCAAGAAGTCTTAGGTAGTCAAGTTCTGCATTGTTGAAAGTACTATGTGTTCTTATCATTTCATTTCCTCTTCATACAACTATTATACTTCTGTATACACACTCCAACAATGTACGAAAATGTCATCTTTATGTGTTTTCATGACCCATTCATGTAAGAATTTGCCATGTTCTTCATTCATTATTTATCAGCTCTTTCTCATCTTGCATATAAGTGTCGTTTTCAATGACAAAAAAAGCAAGTCGCATGAACCTGCTTAATTTCAATTATTCATCTATGACTATAATTGTCTTTCCTTTAGGCTTACTATTCTTTGCTTTTGTGAATGCTTCATTGATCTGTTTTAAAGAAGCTATAATAGCCTGGAAGGGATAAGCTTAGACATTATCTTTTTTTATATGTCAGAACAATTCCAATAATAGATGCTAGAAATACAATAGGTGCTATTCTCACAAATAGAAATTCAAAGCCATGTATGATTGTTCCAGCAACGGCTAATTCAGGATCATGATAATCCCAATTCATATAGGAACCATTTATGGCTAGAAGAGCAATAAATATAACAACTATGCATAGACATAATGCAATAAGCAGCCAACGGATAGTTTTCACTCTTGCATAGCTTCTTTGTGCTAACTGAAGGTTAATGATTTCTAATTTCTCCGATATTGCTTTGATGTCGTCAGCATCATGTTTTATAGTTACTTCTCCAAGTAGCTCACTGACTGATGTATCCAATGCATCAGCTAAAGATATAAGCATACTTGAATCCGGAACTGATAATCCGTTCTCCCATTTTGATACTGTTTGTCTTACTACATTGAGCTTAATAGCAAGTTCTTCCTGAGATATGCCTTTTGACTTTCTTAAGTTCTTTATATTTTCATTCAACATGATTTATACCTCCTGTTTGACAACTCCATTTTATAGTCAAAAGAGCCGTTGCGACAAGCAACACAAATTAACAAATGAAATTCATTAATAAAATCTATAGCACACGTCCATTACCAATAAGTGAATATAAGATTCATTAGGGCTTACTGCTCATCATCAATAAAAAGCTTATTTTAAAAATCACTACCAGAGAAAAATTGTCTAAAACAAAGTCATGGTTATGCTTTCGATCACTTTCCTAACAGCCATACTTAAACTAGATCCATTCGTGAAGCAAAACAAGTTTGATGATTATATTGTAATTTACAATTCAATATGAACTATCTTTTTCTTAAAAGATCAGCAGAACGACATCACCGAGTTCGACGAGCGCATGGTGCGAAAGCTCATCTGGCAAATCATTATCTACCAGGATAGAGCCATGATAAAGTTCAAGTCCGGTTAGCAGATCACCATCAACGAATAAAAGAGCAGGTACCCCATCTGGAGTGCCTGCTCTTTTTTATCAACAAGATGGAATTTTGTTAAATCCGATAGATCATATCTCCCGTATTCCATATTCGCATAATTCCAAAGATTGGATCATTCTCTCCTTGCCATATCCAGCCTTGAAATGTTGTGTCATATCCAGAATAGCCTTCTGTAACGATCTCAAAGTCTGCATCAGGATATTGTTTTTGAAATTCATCAAAAGATAAGGTCTCTCCAGTGAACGATTTCTCACCATCATAGCCATACGGCCTTTGAAACACCATGATGTCACATTCTTCTATATTGACTTTGGTAAACTCAATGATTCCCTGATACCATTTTTCTTCATCGTCAGCATATTGAAATATCCGGTCTAATTTCAAAGTTAATGTTGTTTCATTAATTTCAATTTGTAATATCCGACTATCATGTAAACTGAAGGGAACATTACTTTCCCTGTCTCTGATAAAATTCATGCAACTTTCCTCATGTTTTGATTAACTTCCCGACATACAATCACGAGCCGCAACCTGACCGATTATTTAATTGCGAAACACACCCCTGTAAAAAACGCCTTGGATAAGTTCCCTATGTGCTATTTTTTGGCACGATTTTGGCAGTTCTGAAAATTTCATAAAAGCGAGAAAACCGCTGTTTATCAGTAGTTTTCGTGCTGTTCTTATTTTTTCTTTGACATCAATAATACCGTCTCAACATAGCTCGATAGGTCCGGATTGATGTCGGTCATAGGGAACCTATTCAGACTAATACGAAATGTAGCAATATATCTCCGTTTGTTCGTGGAAACATATCCACAAATTCTGTAGCAGAAAATTCTTGATACATTCCGCTATCCATATCACAGCCTAAACCTCGCCCGTCCACGGAAAAAAGTTCAACTTTTTTATTCGTTTCTACTATTATAGTGATTCCAACATATAAGTCAAATTTGACGCAGAACCGCCATCGCCTCAACCTCGTTTGTTCTACGTATAAGAAACAGGTCAGATGTTGTCGTCAAAGCAATCAATCAAATGCTCGGCGACAAAAGCAGCTATCAGGCACAGCTCCAGCTTAACATTGCCGCAGTCATCCGAGCTTCACAGGCAACAGCCATAGACAGCATTGACGAGAAGCTGATAGCTCTACAACAAGAATTGATCCAGAAAGCCAACAGCAAAGAGGACTACGACGAAATAGCGAATGAGATCTTCAGATTCCGAGAACTCCGCCAGAAAACAACCGTCAATACCGCCACAATGGACGAACAGATAAAGCGAATCAATGACCTGCAGGATTAGATTTCGCAGCAAACCACCTATCTTACAGAATTCGATGAAGCACTGGTGTGACGCTGGATCAAGCACACTACCATCTGGGATGACCGCATCACCGTCGAGCTGAAATCCGGCGTCAGCATTGATGTGGATGCATGAATTCCATAGATTCACGAAACTCTCCTGACCGTGATGGCCGGGAGGGTTATTTTCTTTCCTTTGTATAAGTTATGACTCCAGATAAATTTCCATCTGAATGCTTTGATTTTATAGTGTATTCTATATCAAAGTTTTCTGTCAATGAACTTATTAATAAAGCTGGACCTAACCATTTTTTCTCCCTTGCTCTGAGCGAACCAATGGAAAACTCAAACTCACTGTCTGTAATCGGTATCGCAATATACTTTGATATTTCTCGTCCATAATCGTCTGAATTGTATCTTGGATTTCCATTAATTCCAGCTCCACTAAACTGTGCTCTGAAAGCAGCTTGACTCTCTGCTAAACTATCATTTATGTTGTAAGATATGTCGGTATCATAGGATATATCTGCTGTTTCTGGCATCAATAAAAGTTCCTTAATGATATCTTCCTTATAAATCAAGCCCTCCAATCCCTGCATTTCAGATTTTATCAGTTTTTTCGATGGGCGAATTATATCAACATTTCCTTTAACACTAAAGTGAATATCAACATCTTCGTCGTAAACAGTAGAAACATTTTCAATTGCAAGTGGCAAAAACAACATTCCGTCAAAGGTAGTTACGTACCTGTCCATCATCTGCACTCGATGTAAACTGTATTCTAACTCTGTTATTTTATTATGCTTATCTTTTTCCTCTTGTGTTCCGTCATAAGACGTTCCGCATAATAATTCTGTCTGCGCTTCCAAATTTCCAAAATCAAAGAAGTCTCTATCACAGGAAAGATCTATATTAAGATATTCTTTTGCTAAATCAATAATAGCTTTTTTATCCTCATCTTTGATGTTTACCCTGTGTCTTTGAAACAAGTTCAACTTAAAGGAATTTTTTATTGAAGTTAACACTGTTCCATCTTCACGAATAATATCAGGAACATCTTTAGAAGAACCATTTTCCTCCTCTACATTATGAAGTTCTGAATGGTTTGGTATCCCAATCTTCTTAATTTGCTCTAACAGCACAGCGCATTCTTCTAGTATTTTCTCTTTATGTTTAATGAATAAAGAAGCCTTCGATATTTCATACGGGTTGAGACTATCAGAAATCACTCCATCATTGTAACTACCTATACGTAAATTGGAGAAGCCTGATTTGGTACGCTTGCCCTTTTCCAGTACATTTTCAACGGTATCTTGTATTACACTTTTTATATACCGTTTTATTTCGCCTTTGCTTTTTCCATCTTTTAATGAAAATGGAGTCAATCTTCGACTTGCGATATCGAAAGGCATATTCTCTGGTGCTCCAAAATCAGAATTCAAAACACATATTACTCTATCCCAACCTACAACATGCGTAGCATATCCTAACTCAAGCATTACATTAGGATTCGGCATATATTTTATCTTCTTATTTCCATCTTTATCAATTGTCTCGTATTGACATACCGCACTAACATCTGCAATAAAAATATCGCAATCATCAATCTTCGAAAAAATTGTCTGCGCTATATCCGGGGTCCCAAATTCTCCCTTTGTATCACGGTCAGCTTCAATATCAACTGTATCTCTCAACAAACGAACTGCATCTTTGATACCGTCTTGTATTATGTTCCTTGTATCACTTCCCGGCAAATCAGATTGCCAAGAATAAAATATTGTAATCTGTGAATCAGCCATACACCAAATCCTCCTGTCATCTATTCCACAGCCTAAACCCTACCGCTATTCTCCTGTTACTCAATTTTCCTCCAGCCAGACCGAAAAGTAGATATGTTCCCATACAAGAAAACCGAGCTTTCCGCAAGGCTTCTTACGATGATACTCACCTTACAAAAAGCCCGGAAACACGCCACTTTTTAGCCTTTATTTATCTTTCCTTGACAGCAAACAGACCGTCTCCACGTGCTTTGTAAACGGAAACATATCAAAAGGGAAGACTTCTTTAAAAGTATAGCCATATTTTTTAAAGAGCTTAAGATCTCTGACCTGTGTCTCTGGTCCGCAGGAGATATAGAGAATTTCGCTTGGTTGCATACTGCAAGCTGCCTGAATGAATTCCTTTGTACTGCCAGTTCGAGGTGGATCCATGATGATCTTATCGACATACATCTTCTCATAGCTTGCTTCTTGCATATATTCAGTGGCATCGGCATTGATGAATGTGATGTTTTGCAGGTTATTGGCCTTCTTATTGATATTAGCATCCAGTACTGCATCCTTGTTTTTCTCAACGCCAATGACTCTTTCAACTTGACTAGCAGCAATCATACCTATTGTCCCAATACCGCAATAAGTATCTAGAACGACATCATCTTTTTGGAGATGCATCAAAGATAATCCCTTTGCATAGAGTGCCTCACACTGATCATGATTGATCTGATAGAAAGACTTGCTGGAAATCTTGAATGACAGGCCACATAGTTCATCTACAATAAATCCCTTACCAAATAGAACCTGTTCTCTATTTCCTAATACAACAACAGTATCACGTTTATTTGTATTAAGAACGATCGTCTTGATCTGCGGAAAGGCTTTTGTAAGTTCTTTCGCAAAATTCTTGCTGCCTTTAAATCTTTCTGATGTTGAGACAATTGTAATCATATATTGTTCAGTCTTTTTGGCATAACGAAGAACAACATGTCTGATTTCTCCTGTATGTCTTTTGATATCATAGATAGGGACATGATATCTTTTGAAGAGCTGTGCTATCTTTTTAATGATATTATCTTCTATTTCATTATGTAATAAACAGTGTTCATAAGGAATGATTTTATGTGTTCCTTCTTGATAGAGTCCATAGCTATAGTCTTTGTTGAAGGCAATAATGACTTTATTGCGATAGCCATAGGGATCATTCATTTGTTGGATGGGATGAATTTTGACTTTAAATTCTTTAAAGAGATCTCTGATATATTTATTTTTGTATTCAAGGGAGGCTTGGTATCCCTGATTGATATAATCACAGCCACCACACTTATTCGCAATATAACATTTCATATTATAACGTTCCTAAGAAATATGCTAAGAAGCGATAGGCATCTTTGAGTGTAGAGAGATTCATATGTTCATTTTCTGTATGAATATCAAGGGCTGTTGCACCAAATGTGACAATATCCATTGTCGGATCATAGCCTTTAAAAATACCCGTTTCCAGGCCACCATGCGTAGCAATCTCACGCATGTCAACATCAAACATCTCACGGAAGGTTTTCTCGAATGCATCTCTAAGTGGCGAATCGGGATCATAGCTCCAGCCTTCATGTTCTCCACCAGATGTCATTTCAAATTCCAACAAAGCAGACAAAGAAGCAAGCTGATTAGACATGTAATCACGCTCACTCTTTAATGTTCCTCTTAATGACCAGAAGAGTGTTATTTCATCATTTTCAATATAAACAACACCAAGATTTAATGAATATTCAGGAAGATGATCAATCTTAGGGGAATAAGCTTGTACACTTCTTGGTGCTAAGAAAATTGCATTGACAATATTCCATGTATCTTCCCTGCTATAGGCATAATCTGAAATTGTATCTTCTACTTCTACAACAATAGCATCGTCACTGAATTGGTATTCTTCTTTTATAGATGTGAAGAAGTTAATGACTTCATCTGTGATATCTGTATCTGTAGCAATAAGGCATGAGGCATAGACAGGTATGGCATTGGGCTTTTCACCACCTTTAATATCAACTAAATGATATTTAATGCCCTTAGCCATAAGATCCTGTAAGATGCGTCCAATTAATACATTCGCATTAGCACGTTCCTGGTTAATAGCATCACCACTGTGACCACCTTTTAAGCCTTTAACAGTTATCTTATAAACATCGTGATGGTTGATAATACGTTTCAGTGTTCTTGTGAAAATAACATCACGCCCACCACATGATGAAATTGTTGTTTCACCAAAAGTTTCACCATCTAAAGATATCATGCGATGTGCCTTGAGCCACTGTGGATCAATGCCTGCTGCCCCATAGAGCCCAGCTTCTTCCTGAACAGTAAATACACATACTAAATCAGGATGCTTGACATTCTCATCATCCATTAAGGCAAGCATTAATGCGACACCCATGCCATCATCCGCTCCTAATGTTGTATGATTGGCATAGAGCCAGCCATTCTCTATATGTAATTCTAATGGATCAGTCGCAAAATTATGATGACTTGAAGGGGCCTTCACACAAACCATATCCATATGGGCTTGCAACATAATTGGTTCTTTCTCCTCATAGCCTACACTTGCTTTCTGATAAATAACAACATTATCCATATCATCACGTTTAAAGTCTAAATGATGTGCTTTCGCAAATGCTTCGAGATAGTTTGCAAGTTCTTTCTCATTATATGAACCATGTGGTATTTGTGTTAATTGTTCAAAATAATGAAATACCGATATATTTTCATCTAATACAGCCATAATTAATCCTCCTCATCTTCTACTAGCCTATGGAGCTGGTTAACTTCTTCTATTGTAAGTTCTCGATAGCTGCCCTCTGGAATATCAAGCCTGATTCCTCCATAGCTTATCCGATGGAGTGTCTTAATGCCATTATGACAGCTTAAAAACATTTTTCTAATTTCATGATACTTGCCTTCATGCAACGTGATTTCTCCTGATTGCTTAGAAGCAAGTCTCAATTGCACTTTTTCTGTCTTAATATTTCCATCAATGACAATACCTTCCGCAAAGCTTTGTATATCATCTGATGTAAGTGGTTTAAGACAAGTGAACTGATAAGTACGCTCGATATGATACTCAGGTAGAATCAGTCTTTTAGCAAGTTTCTTTTCATTTGTTAAAAGCATTAAACCTGAAGTCTCACGATCAAGTCTACCAATCATCGACAAATGCCTATAAGGTAATAAATCCGTAATCGTCCTTTCATATTCATCCTTATTGGCCGAAAGATAGCCTGTTGGTTTATGCAACATGATGTATTTTAAAGGATGCATATCGAGGGCTTGTTCTTGATAATAAAGTGAACCTTCAACTTCCTGATCCTCCTCAACGACTCTACCGTTTAAAAACACCAGTCTATTCTTAATCAATTTTTTGACCTGTTTCTTTGTCCCTAAGCCATTCAATATCAGGATTTCACTTGCCTTCACTAATGTAAATTCCTCCTTCTCCAGCTATCATTAGAACGGCTATCACCATTATCCATGATTTCAACATAGACATAATCCCCTCGCTTATAATCAGGATATTCTTTTAAAATATCTTCCAGCGCACTCAGGCGCTTATGCCCATCAAGACAAATCAATGCATCATCTTGCAAAGATGCACGAATAGGCAATGAAAATCCAATTCTTAGAATGGATGCTTTAAGTGATGCACTATATTCTGTTTTATTATATCTGATTTGATTCAGATGATATCTTCTAATTCTCATATGCTCATTATAATTTCTTTTTCAGAAAATTGAAAACATTTTCATTGGAATATCATCATATGGTACAATAGACTTATACGGAGAGTGATTGTTTATGACTAATGTGAATCAGAACTTGTTGTTAAGTAGAATTCTGACATACTTGGATGGAGCATTATTTAATGATTCCTATTATAAAATTGGTAATTTCATTGTCGCCCATTATCTTGAAATTGAGAATATGGACGAAGCTGCTTTTCTCGAACAGGGACCTTTCAAGCGTCTCGAATTACAACAGTTTATCGGCGCTTTTGGCTTTGATGACTATGAAGAATTTAAGCTCAAACTCTATAACGATTACCAAATTCGTCTTAATCAAATACGCGTGCGTCTGATTGATGTCAAGCCAATACAATTCTTAAGAAAGCTCGACATGACAATTAGTGAAGAAGAAATGGCTACACTTGTCAGTGATATCTGTTCCGCTTTCTATCATGCTAAGCGTATCTTTATCTTTGGAGCACTCTATCCTATTTCCTTAGCAATTGAACTACAGACCGATATGATTACTTTTGGAAAGCCTTTCTATCAGTTCCATCATTATAATCCTATTGAACTCAATGAAGATGATGTTGCCATTATTGTCAGTGGGACAGGACGTGCCTATAGTCATATGAAGCAATATATGGTAAATCTTCATGTTGAACGGGCAAAGTCGTTGCTTTTGACCCAAAATAAAAAGTTCTTAAACGAACCATTAAGTGAAAAAGAACGTGTCCTTGTCTTACCTGGTAAGTTTGATTCTGTTGATTTTAATTACCAGCTGATGGCTATTTATGATCTTATTCGTTTACAATATTTCCAGCAATACTATTTATAGCGGTATGACCGCTATTTTTATTATCAAATATAAAATAAGAGATGTGAAATAAAAATGCAGCTTTCAATAAAGCTGCAAATAATTCATATAGGTTAAAACGAATACTTTATACAATGAGCCATTCATATTCCTGTCTTGTATCAACTACGTAATCAACATAAGCAATTTTGTCAACAATTGAATCATCAGACAGAAATCATGTACAGAGGGATTATCAATTTACACAAAATTATTGACACTAGGGGGTGCGGACAAATTCTTGGACCATGTTATTTCAAATTAGTCCCAGACTTTGCCTGTACTCCATAGGGCTCAAATAGCCCAACGATGCCTTTATTCTTTTGGTATTATACCATATGATATAATCATTGATAATTTCTATAAACGTTTCAATTGTGACTCCAACAA
>NZ_VUNM01000038.1 GCF_009695655.1 Sharpea porci | reverse complement strand
TATATAGAGTCTTTATTCTTTATAGTTTCCATAGCTCTATTATACCACAAAATAGCGGCATCATTCACTATATGTGTGATGCCGCTATTTTTTATGCGTCTATTTTATTTCGGGACAGACCCTTTTTTTATTGCCTATTCTCCAAAAAATATTTCTTGCTTTTTGCCCACATGCATGCTATTATATTCAAGCAATCGAGATGTCGACGTAGCTCAGCTGGATAGAGCACACGCCTTCTAAGCGTGCGGTCGCGGGTTCGAATCCCTCCGTCGACGCCATCTTTTATAGATATCAAAGGATATCTTTTTTTATGAAATTTTTCAAAGAAAAAACTATTTCCTCTTGCATTCTTAGTTTTATTTATGTATTATAGGAAAGCACTAAGAAATGTCGACGTAGCTCAGCTGGATAGAGCACACGCCTTCTAAGCGTGCGGTCGCGGGTTCGAATCCCTCCGTCGACGCCATCTTAAAAAAGAAGCCTCGGTTAATTCCGAGGTTTTTTCATATCATATTCTACAAATAATACAAAGGCTGATAAACCAGTCACTTCAAACAAGCCATTGAATTGCCCACAAAAGAAGAAGATAGCTGACAATAAGGCAATGACAAATGTCAAGTAACCTCGTTCCACCATCGCTTTATGGTAGTTTGTCAGACTCTGGCGATCAATCATACGAATCACTATACCAATTGCAAACAACGAGCCTAATGATGTAAAAAAGATATGGGCATGTTCATAAAAAAGATTATCTGTATAAGGAATAAGAATGCCGACAAAAAGACAAAAAGCACAGCTATATAGCAATCCTTGTAAGATATGATCATGATTATGAAGTCGATAGAGATAATAGAGAGCTAATGTTGCGATATAAACAATCATTATATAATGATATTCAGGAAGTAAAGCTGTATGTGTCATATTTCCATTGATGAAATCAACACGCGTGGAGAGAAAGAGGGCAACAACAATAAAGATTATTCCCATAAATGAATCACCTCTTTGTCATTATAATACCGAATTGTTTATTGTGATAGAGTGAGCGTAAACTCTTATTTTAAGTATGAGTTCGATTGTTATCAAAATGCCTTTGTGTTATCATGTACCTAACAAATACAAGCATTTTTTATAAGAAAGGATTTTATAAATGAAAAACGAAACTGTAAATATTTTGCCTATTGGCGGACAGGCCGAGAATGGCAAGAGCATGTACTGCGTTGAAGTTGGCCAGAAGATTTTTATAATAGATGCAGGATATCGCTTTCCAGACCTCGATAAGCTAGGGGTGGATATCGTTATTCCTAGCTTTGATTATTTAATTTCGAGAAAGGAAGATATCGTAGCAATCATTATCACCCATGCGCATGATGATGCGATGGCTGCTTTACCATACTTGCTGAATGCTATACCTGGCATTCCTGTCTATGCACCATCGCTGACAGCTGATTTGATTGAACAGATGGTTGAACGTTTTGAGAGACATCGTCGTGTTGATTTGAAGCTTGCTATCAAGCGTGTTAAACGTAATGGCTATGCAATTATTGAAGGTACAAGGGTTGAATTCTTCCCAGTTACGCATTCAATTCCCGGCTCTATTGGTGTTGCGATTGACACATCTCAGGGCTATGTTGTCTATGGTGGTGAATTCATTATTGATTTTGGTGCTCCGGATGGATTTAAGGCCGACTTACAAAAGATGATGGAAATTGGTAAAAAGGGCGTTCTTGTCTTGATGGCTGAATCGTCCTATGCCAGAAAATCAGGCTATACTTCACCAAAGCATAAGCTGACTGATAAGATTGAAGGCTTATTTGAAGAAGCGACGGGACGTATTATTATTACTTCCTATGCTCAGAATGTCTTTAGAACAAAGGAAATCATTGAACTGACAAAGAAATATCATCGTCGTATTGTATTCTATGGCCGTGATAAGTATGATAAGACAAATTCTATTTTACGTTTCTCACAGAACATGCGTGAACCTGTCATTTCTGTACCAGAACGCAATCTAGGCAAGAAAGAAAATTTGGGTAATGCCCGCAAAGACCGTAACTACGTTGTCTTATTAAGTGGTGCTCCTCATAATATTTATAATGATATTCTCGATATTGTTGATGGGGGCGATGATCTCTTGAAGATCCGTGAAGGCGATACATTCATTCTTGCTTCACCAGTCTTACCTGGAACAGAAAAAATTGCCAACAAATGCTTCAACGATCTCTATAAGACAGATGCTAAAGTTGCTATTTTGAAAAACAGACAGCTGTTCTCAATGCATGCCAGTCAGGAAGATCTCAAAGTGCTTATTCAATTCTTTAAGCCTAAATACTATTTGCCAATCAAAGGTGAATATCAAAACTTTGTCGCAAATGCCTCTGTCGCAAGAAGTATGAATATCAAAGAAGACCATATTATCATTCTTGATAATGGTGAACGTATCGGCTTTGAAAAAGGCAAACTTAATGCCAATCGTGAAGTCATTGAAATGGAAGATGTAATGGTCGATGGTGCTGGTATCGGCGATGTGGGCGATAAGGTCATTGATGATCGTATTCAGCTATCCAACGACGGTATTGTCGTTGTCGGTGTGACAATCGATAAGCATACAAAAGAAATCATCTCGCAAACAGATTGCCAGACGAGGGGCTTTGTCTATCTGAAAGACTCAGCACATGTCATTAAACATGTGATTGAACTATGTGAGCAAGCTGTTGGCAAGCTCAAAGAGCATCCTGATACAGATGTTCAGGAAATTCGTAATGCAATGCGAGATGCCAGCATGCGCTATATCACAAAAGAAACAGGCAAGAAGCCAGTCTTTATTGGTGTTATTATTGAAGTCTAAGCAAGGTTAAACCTTGCTTTTACTTTGAAAAAAGAATTTGCTATAATGCAATGGATGGAGGGGTAGTATGGCTAAGAAAAAAAAGAAAAAAGCAGTAAAAAAGAATGAAGCACTCACTCCCCTTAAGATTCGCATCTTGAATCTTATCGTGATTTTCTTCATAGTAATCACATTAGGGCATTTAGGCTTTGTTGGCGAGGGGCTATTTAATGGTTTGAGCTATTTATTTGGGCCAATTATGACTTATATTGGATTAAGTCTTGTGGGACTTGCTTTTTTTATGAGTTTTATAAAGGGAGAATTGTTCAATCCGACATCACCTGAAGCAGTTGGTACTTATATGATGTCAGCAGCTATTCTTATTTTCCTTTGTTTCTCAAAGAATGGCCAAGGTATTCACTTGATTAGTCAGTATATTGCTGGAAAAATGAGCTTTAAAGGTGGTCTTTTGGGAATCGTGCTCTATGGTGGCCTTAGTGAGCTCTTCGATGCTTTAGGGGCCCTTATTGCAGCCATCATCATTTTTATGATCGGTTTTATTATGGTGGATACAAAGCTTTATCTTCGTTATAAGCAGTATCGTGAGGAACATCCGCTTCCAGAAAAAAGCGAAGAAGCAAACGAGCCGAAAGTCATCAATCATCAGGATGAACCTGTCATTAATAAAGTTTATGTAAAAAAGAAGGGACCTAAATTCTTTGACTTTTTCAGCGATCAAGAAGAGGAATTGCCGCTCTTTCCTGATGAAGTCTTTGAAGACAAAAAGAAGGACATGCCACTTGAACCAGAAATCACAAGTGCTTTTGCCTTTAATGATCAAACAGAAAGGCTTGATATAGTTGATAAGAAGCCTCAAAAAGCAAAACAGGCAGAAAAGAAAGACTCTATCGTTGATGTCCCAATGCCTCATAAAGCAACATCACTCGCTCATTATCAGCTTCCTCCAGTCACACTTTTAAATCCTATAAAACGTACAAAAAGCAGCAATGAAGAAATGCATAACGCGAAAGCAACAGCTGCTACACTTGAAGAATTACTGAAGCAGTTTGGTGTCAATGCGCATGTTGAGGAACTTCATATAGGTCCAACTGTTACGAAATATGAATTACGACTAGAAATAGGGACTCGTGTCAATAAGATTCTATCCTTGCAGGATGATATCCAGCTAGCCTTAGCAGCAAAGGAAATCCGTATTGAAGCGCCAATTCCTGGTAAGCCTTATGTTGGTATTGAAATTCCAAACAAAACACCGGCGATGGTACCTTTCAATGAAGTTTTCCAGCTTTCAAAAAAAGACCCAACATATCAAAATGTTCTTGCTGTACCACTTGGTAAAGATATTGAAGGAAACATAGTTACAGCTGAATTAAACAAGATGCCTCACTTATTAATTGCAGGGGCAACTGGTTCAGGTAAATCAGTCTGTGTGAATGTCATTATTACCTCTTTACTGATGAAAGCAACTCCAGAACAAGTCCGTTTGATTCTTGTCGATCCTAAGAAAGTTGAGCTTTCTAACTATAATGGTGTTCCTCATCTTCTAGCTCCAGTTGTCACTGATGCAAAGAAAGCAGCTGGCGTATTACAGGAAGTAGTTAAGGAAATGGAAAGACGATATGAAGTCTTTGCAGAAAACAACCAGCGTAATATGACAAACTATAATAAATATGCTAAGAAATTCAATGAAACAGCAAGCGAAGACGAGCAGAAAGAAATCATGCCTTATATTGTTGTGATTCTTGACGAAGTTGCCGACTTGATGATGGTCGCAAGTAAAACAGTTGAAGATTGTATTATGCGAATTTCTCAAATGGCCCGTGCCGCTGGTATTCACATGATCGTAGCAACACAACGACCTTCAACAAATATTATCACTGGTGTCATCAAAGCAAACATCCCTTCACGTATTGCTTTCGCCGTTTCTAGTTCCGTTGATTCAAGAACCATTCTTGATAGCGGTGGAGCGGAGAAACTGCTTGGCAAGGGGGATATGCTTTTCAACCCAATGAACGCTTCAAGTGCAACCCGTGTACAGGGGGCATTTGTGGATGATAGTGAAGTGGCGCGTGTAGTTGAATATGCATCAAGCCAGATGGATGCCACATATGAAGATAAATATGTCAACGCTAAAGAAGCAAGCAATGAAAAAGGCAGCAGCAATGAAGATGATGATCCCTATGCTGATTTTGATGACGAATATGAAGAATGTCGTGATTTTGTCATTCAGGAACAACGTGCAAGTACATCACTCTTACAAAGACGTTTCCGTATTGGCTACAACAAAGCAGCAAGAATTATGGATCAGCTAGAGGAGAATGGTGTTATTGGACCACAGATTGGCTCCAAGCCTAGAGAAGTCTATATTCGCTCATATAGTGAAGAACCTATTGAAGAGTAAGCATGCTTACTCTTCTTTTTTGCTAGCAACATTACGTCGAAAATAAAAATAATATTAAAAACACATGAATTTTCTTTTAAATGCTGCTTGTGGGTGATATTATAATTGTAGATTTATTTAAGGAGGAAAGCGGAAAATGAAAAAGCTAATGGCATCATTACTAGTTGCTTCAATGGCACTAGTAGGATGTGGTGGTTCAGGAAGCAAAGCAAAGCCTGAAATCGCCTTGATCACTGATTCAGGAGGAATCAATGATAAGTCATTCAACCAGTCTGCATGGGAAGCAGTCAAGGAGTATGGCGAAAAGAATGGAAAGGGATACAAGTATTACAAGCCTGCAAACTTTGATACAGCAGGTTACAAAGCTCAAATCAAAAATGCAAAAGATAATGGAGCTAAAGTCATTGTATTACCTGGCTTCAAATTTGCAGCAGCCATGGGCGAACTTCAGAACGATGAAAAGTATAAAGATATTCACTTTGTCTTAATTGACTTCCAGCCACAGGATGCAAAGGGTAATAACGTTGAACCTAAGAGCAATGTTTATGCCGCTACATTCAAAGAATACCAGCCTGGTTATTTAGCTGGTTATGCAGCTGTAAAAGATGGCTACACAAAATTAGGTTTCATGGGTGGTATTGCATTACCTGCAGTTATTAACTACGGCTA
The DNA here is from genome assembly GCF_009695655.1 of Sharpea porci. Taxonomy (GTDB): domain Bacteria; phylum Bacillota_I; class Bacilli_A; order Erysipelotrichales; family Coprobacillaceae; genus Sharpea; species Sharpea porci. The sequence goes on along the minus strand of NZ_VUNM01000038.1, from coordinate 11,092 downwards.
TGGTTATTTACAGGGTGCAAATGATGCTGCCAAGATGATGAATAAGACAGTTGATGTAAAGTATTATTACACAGGCTCATTCAATGAATCACCAGAAATCAAGACTAAAGCTACTGGTTGGTATAATGGTGGCACTGAAGTTATCTTCTCTTGTGGTGGCCAGATCTGTAACTCAATCTTTGCAGCCGCAAAAGAAACAAACAAGAAAGTTATCGGTGTTGACTCTGACCAGAAGAGCCAGTCTGAAACTGTTATTACTTCAGCAATGAAGAATGTTAAGAAAGTTGTCAAAGATGAAATCAAGGCAAGCTATGACGGCAAGTTTACAGGTGGCGTTCACTTGCTTGAAGCAAAAGATGGTGACGTTGGATTATCACCAGACTTCTCAAGATTCAAGAACTTCAAGAAAGCTGATTACGATGAAGTCTTCAAGAAAGTATCTGATGGCTCAATCAAGATCGTATCTTATGCTGATGTTGATGCTAACGCTAAGGGCGATCCTAATACAGCTAACTTAAAGTCTGTATTAACAAACGTTACTGTAGATTATCAGAAATAAGATGACTGAGAGATGAGCTATGGCTCATCTCTTTTTTCAACGAAAAAGCATATCTTTTCATACAACTTTATAGTATAATACCGACAGAAAGGGGTGGCGATATTGGACGATTATGCAATCGAGATGCTTAATATCACAAAAGAGTTCCCAGGTATTAAAGCAAACGACAATATCACTCTCCAAGTAAAAAAAGGCGAAATTCATGCCCTGCTTGGAGAAAACGGAGCCGGTAAATCAACCTTGATGAGTATTCTCTTTGGCCTTTATCAGCCTGATGAAGGAGAAATTCGCATTAATGGTAAAGCTGTAAAAATCAATGACCCTAATGATGCTAATAAGTATCGTATCGGCATGGTTCATCAGCATTTTAAACTGGTTCATAATTTCACAGTTCTTGAAAATATCATTCTTGGTATTGAAGAAACTGGATTTGGTGGAAAATTAGTAAAGGGAAACGCACGCAAGAAAGTCATGGAGCTTTCTGAAAAATATAAGCTTAACGTTGACCCGGATGCACTTATTGAAAACATTACCGTTGGCATGCAGCAACGTGTAGAGATTTTGAAAATGTTATTTAGAGATAATGATATTTTAATCTTTGACGAACCGACAGCCGTATTAACACCACAGGAAATTGATGAATTAATGATCATCATGAAAAACTTAAAGGCTGAAGGTAAATCTATTATCTTCATCACTCATAAACTTAATGAAATTAAGGCTGTTGCTGACCGTTGTACAATCTTACGTAAGGGCAAGTATGTTGATACTGTCAACGTAGCTGACGTCAGCAAGGAACAGCTCTCAGAAAAGATGGTTGGTCATAAGGTACAGCTTGTTGTTGATAAAACACCAGCTCAGCCTAAAGATGTTATCTTGAAGGTTGAACATTTAACTTATCATCCTAAGAATGCCAACAAAGCTTTAGTTAATGATGTTTCTTTTGAAGCAAGAGCAGGGGAGATTGTTTGTATTGCCGGCATTGATGGTAACGGCCAGACTGAACTTGTCTATAATCTATCAGGCTTAGCTCAGCCGACAAGTGGCAAAATCTATTTGAATGATATTGATATCACACATAAATCCATTCGTGAAAGAATCGATGATGGCATGAAGCATATTCCTGAAGATCGTCATAAGCATGGCTTAGTGCTTGATTATAACTTATCGATGAATATCAATCTTAAGAATTACTACAAGCCTGAATACCATAAAAATGGCTTCTTAGATTTCGAAAAGATGGATCAGTATGCTGATAAGCTCATTGAAGAATACGATGTGCGTAGCGGGGAAGGACGTAAGTCTATTGTTCGTGGCATGTCAGGTGGTAACCAGCAGAAGGCCATCGTCGCTAGAGAAGTTGAAGCTAATGGTGATTTACTTATCGCCGTTCAGCCAACGCGTGGTCTTGATGTCGGAGCTATTTCATTCATCCATAAACAGATTGTTAAACAGCGTGATGAAGGCAAAGCTGTCCTTCTTGTTTCACTTGAACTTGATGAAGTTATGGCTTTAAGTGACCGTATTCTTGTAATGTATGAAGGAGAAATCGTTGGTGACTTAGATCCTAAGACAACAGATATTAAAGAATTAGGCCTTTACATGGCCGGAAGTAAGCGAGGCGCACAATATGCTAAGTAAATTATTCGCAAAAGATGGCACAAAATCTGTTATTGCCTCTCTCATTTCCATCTTCTTTGGACTTGTTGTTGGATTTATCATTATCTTAATCTTTGCGCCAAGCGAAGCATTTGAAGGTTTCGGTATTCTCTTATCCGGTGGTTTCTATCGTGGGACTGAATCCTTCTCACAAATGATTTATCTTTCTATTCCTATCATGATGACGGGTCTTTGTGTAGCCTTTGCTTACAAGACTGGCGAATTCAACATTGGTGTTCCTGGCCAGTACCTCATCGGTTCATTTGTAGCCATGTACATCTCTATTCGCTGGACGTTTATTCCTGATAGCCTCGTGTGGATTGTTGCCGTACTATGTGCAGGCTTAGCTGGTGCATTATGGGCACTTATTCCTGGCTTCCTGAAGGCTTTTAAGAACGTCAATGTCGTAATTTCCGGTATCATGTGTAACTATATTTGTTTGCTTCTCGTCATCCAGGGCATTAAGTCAACAATTTATAACTCTACCGGTGCCGAATCCATGACGATTCCTGAATCTCGTTCATTACCAAGAACACCTCTTGATAGCTTGCTTTCAACTGGTGACTCAAATTTACGTTTCGTTGTTGCTTTCTTAATTGCTGTAGGTTTATGTATTCTTGCCTGGATCATTATGAATAAGACACAGTTTGGCTATGAATTAAAGGCAGTCGGCTTTAATAAAGATGCAGCGAAATATGCTGGTATGAATGAAAAGAAAACTCTTATTCTTGCCCTAGCAACAGCCGGTTTCTTTGCCGGTGTTGGTGGTGCTTTACCATACTTATGTGGTTCTGGTAAGACATTGCAGATTACTGAAGTGCTTCCAGATGAAGGCTTTAATGGTATCCCAATTGCCTTACTTGGCTTTTCTAACCCAATTGGATGTATCTTTGCAGCATTGTTCATGGGTTATATTAATGTTGGTGGTAACTACCTCCAGTCCCTTAATATTGCAGTTGAAGTTATTCAAATTATTACAGGTGTTATTATTTACTTTGCTTCTTTCACATTGTTTATTAAGCATGTCTTTGCGAAACATGAAGCAAATAAGCGAAAGAAAGAGGAGGGGAAAGTATAATGAGTATTGTTTATTTCTTATTTAATCAAACATTATTGTTTGCGATTCCTCTTATGATTGTTGCCCTTGGAGCAATGTTCTCAGAACGTGGTGGGGTAGTCAACTTGGCTCTTGAAGGTATCATGGTTATTGGTGCTTTCTCGGGTATCTTCTTTATGAACTGGGCACAGACGAATCAAGTATTGAGTGGTATGCCTTTGCTTTTTACCTCAATGGCTATTGCTGCTATTGCTGGTTTGCTATTCTCAATGCTTCATGCCTTTGCAGCTATTAACTTAGCAGCAGACCAGACAATTTCCGGTACCGCTCTTAACATCTTAGGTGCAGGTCTTGCTATTTTTATTGCGAAGACAGTACAGGATGGTGCACAGAATATTTCCTTTACAAATGAGTTCAGAATTGAATCCATTCCAGGTCTTGGATCCATCCCAGTTCTTGGTGACTTGCTTTTTAAGAATTGCTATATTACAACATTCTTAGGCTTCTTGCTCTTGGCTTTCTCATGGTATCTCTTGATGAAAACAAAATTTGGTCTTCATTTAAGAAGTTGTGGTGAAAACCCTCAGGCAGCTGATGCCGCTGGTATCTCTGTCTATAAGACAAGATATGCTGGGGTAGCTCTTTCAGGTATTCTTGCTGGTGTTGGTGGTTTGATTTATATCATTCCAATTTCTACTGAATTTACTGGTACAGTTGCTGGTTATGGTTTCTTGGCATTAGCTGTTATGATCTTTGGTAACTATTCACCACTTCGTATTGGTGGAGCAGCATTCTTCTTTGGCTTTACAAAGACCATTTCATTTGCTTATAGCTCAATTCCATTTATCGCAAAACTTTCGTTACCAGATACGTTCTACAAACTCATTCCTTATGTAGCAACATTGATCTTACTTGCATTTACTTCTAAGAATAGCTCTGCCCCTCGTGCAGATGGTATTCCATATGATAAATCAAGACGTTAGTCTAAAGGCTCATTAAGAGCCTTTTTCTTTGTTTACAGAACTATTTAAGTTATAATAAGATTCATGGAGGAAGGAACAATGCAAAATGTATTTAAGATGGATGGTTATACCCTTCATATTATTCCATCAAAGAAATTCAAAGACATCACAATTCATATTAATTTTAAAGCTCCTCTGACAAAAGAAAATGCCGCTTTGAGAGCAGTTTTAGCCTTTGTCATGACAAGTGCTACAAAGACATATCCAACTAATGCAACACTTTCAAGCTATCTTGATGATCTCTATGGGGCTAGTTTAAGCGCCAATGTCTCAAGCAAGGGACAAGCTCATATGATCTCTTTAAGAACAACAGCCGTGAATCAGGAATTCCTGCCTGTTAATGATGATCTTCTAGAAAAGCAGATTGGCTTACTTAATGAAGTACTTTTTGCTCCATTAGTCAGTCATCAAAGTTTTGATGAAGATCTCGTTGAAATTAAAAAGAAAGAAATTATTGCCCGCATACAACAAGCTCTTGATGATAAAATGAATTATTCTATTGATCAGCTTTATCATTATATGGGCATGAACACACCTCTTGATATCAGTGCTATCGGTGAAAAAGAAGATGTTGAAAGAATCACGGGGGAAGATATCTATCAGGCCTATCTTTCTATGCTTAAGAATGACGATAAGTATGTCTATATTGTAGGTGATATTGATGAACATGTTGTTGAAAGCTTTAAAAACAACTTGCACTTTGAAGCCCACAGCCAAGAATATCCTGTTATCTATGATTTTAACAGCGAGAAAGATGAAGTGCTTGAAATCATTGAAAAGCAGGAAATTACGCAGGCTAAGCTTAATCTAGGCTATACATTAGAAACTGATTTCAAAGATGATGATACAGAAGCTATGAGTATCTTCGTTGATATGCTTGGTGGCTATTCCCAAAGTAGACTGTTCTTGAATGTCCGTGAAAAGAATAGTCTTTGCTATTATATCTCTGCTAGCTATGATCCCTTCAACAGCATTATGTTAATTGCTAGTGGTATTGAGACAAAGCATTACCAAAAAGCAAGAGCCCTGATTGATGAAGAAATCGCTCATTTTAAAAATGGCAGCTTTAGTGATGATGAACTCGCTATGGCTAAACAAATGGTTGTTTCTTCACTGACAAAGGCCTATGATTCTTCAAGCTACTTGATATCACTCGCTTACAATCGTGATCTTGTCCACAAACAGCAATCTATTCAGGATTACATTAATAAGATTAATGCAGTAACTCGTGAAGATATTATAAGATGTGCTCAGCAAATTAAACTCGATACTGTTTATCTCTTAACAAGAAAGGACCCTTATGGAAAAGATATATTATCAGACAATTAAAGAAACACTCTATCATGAAGTGATGGACAATGGTCTACAGGTTTATCTTATGCCTAAACCTGATTTCACAAAAACATATGGTCTCTTTACAACAAACTTTGGTTCAGTCGATACAACATTCGTACCAATCAATGAAACAGAAATGATGACTGTACCTGACGGTGTTGCCCATTATCTAGAACATAAAATGTTTGATATGGATGGTGGTGATGCTTCAAATGAATTTGCGAAACTAGGAGCCAGTTCAAATGCCTTCACTTCTAACACAAGAACTGCTTACCTCTTTTCAACAACATCTCATGAAAAAGCCTGTGTCAATCTCTTACTAGACTTTGTCCAGGAATGCAATGTTACACAGGAATCAGTAGAAAAAGAACGTGGCATTATCAGTCAGGAAATTGGCATGTATGACGATAATCCAGACTGGCAAAGCTATTTTGGTGGTGTTCATAATCTCTATCACAATCATCCTGTCCGCATTGATATTGCTGGTACAGTTGAATCGATTGCTAAAATCGATGCAACAATGCTTCATCGCATCTATAATACGTTTTATCATCCAAGCAATATGATGCTTTTTGTAACAGGACATTTCAATGCCGATGAAATGATGGAAGAGATTAGAAATAATCAGGCAAGAAAGCATTTTTCACCAATGCCACCAATTATTCGTGGGACAATCAATGAACCCAAACAAGTTGATGTCAAGTCAGAAGTCAAGATGATGGATGTTACTGTTGATAAAGTAGCTGTTAATATCAAAATTAATGATACCCCACAAGATTCTCACAAAAAGCTTAAACGCGAATTAGCCTTTACACTTCTAACCGATATGCTTTTCTCTAAAAGCTCAACACTAAGAGAAGAATGGAGTAATCAAGGCTTAATCAATGACTCTTTCTCTGCTGGCTTAACACAGGAGAGAGATTATGCCTTCTACAGCATTTCTTGTGACAGTGACAAGAGTGAGAAGCTAAGAAATAAACTGCATGAATTAATTAGAAACATGAAGGATTATGAGATTGATGAAAGGGCACTTGAACGTGTCAAAAAGAAGAATATCGGTATTCTAATTCAGGCATTTAATTCATTAGAAACAGTTGCTAATATGTTTAGCCGCTATTATTTTGAAGGAATCAATGCCTTTACATTAATTGATGAAATTAATGCTATGAAAGTTTCAGACATTCAAGCTATATTACCTCTTTTCAACGATGAATATAGTGCTGATTTTACGATTGTACCAATCGCGAAATAATCAATTGACGAGTTAATAAGTTATGATATAATGTGAGTGACCTAAGAGATATATGCATTTCCTACATTTATCATAAGGGAATCTGATTGTTATCTGCGGTGTTGAATACCTGCATTTATGTAGGGATCCTAAAGCGTGATGCAAGATACCCACCTGTAATTACAACAGGGATAGACTAAAGCTCTTAGGTCCTTTAATTTGAGGTGAAATACATGTCAGATCAGATGGATGCACTCATTAAGGAGATTAATGCACTTGCCCATAAAAGTAAGACTCAGGAATTATCTCCTGAAGAAAAAGCAAGACAAAAAGAACTCCGAGCGCAATATATTAAAATCTTTAGAGAAGGGATGCGTCAGCAGCTCGAAGGTATTCGTGTTATCGATCCTGATGGCAATGACGTTACGCCTGCCCATAGAAAGAAAAAAGTTCATTAAAAGGTGTTCCAAAAACACCTTTTTTATGTTATTGTTAGTTGGAAAATAGGGGGATTATAAAAAAATGGATTCTGAATTATCTATTGCAACCATTAGATCTCTTGGCATTGATATGATCAATAAAGCTAAGTCAGGTCATCCAGGTATGGTATTAGATGCTGCACCTGCTTTATACACGCTCTTTACGAAAGAATTACGTGTTAATCCTAAGCAAGCAAAGTGGGACAACCGTGATCGCTTCGTACTAGCAAGCGGACATGCAAGTGCATTGCTTTATTCATTATTACACTTGTCAGGCTTCGATCTTTCAATCGAAGATCTTAAAGCATTTAGACAGTGGGGAAGCAAAACGCCTGGTCATCCTGAATGTGATGTAACCGAAGGTGTTGATGCTTCAAGCGGTCCTTTGGGGCAAGGTATTCCTATGGCTGTTGGTATGGCTATGGCAGAAAAGTTCTTAGCTACAAAATACAACAAGCCTGATTTCAATATCGTCGATCATTTTACATATGTTTTATGTGGTGATGGTGATATGCAGGAAGGTGTTTCTTATGAAGCGTCTTCATTAGCGGGTCATCTTGCTTTAGGCAAGTTACTTGTCATTTATGATAACAACGACGTTACACTAGATGGTCCTTTATCCTATTCATTTAGTGAAAATGTAAAGAAGCGTTATGAAGCGATGAACTGGCAAGTTATCGAAGTTGCTGATGGCAATGACACTACAGCATTGCTTAAAGCGATTCGTCGTGCCAAGAAGGAAAGCTTCAAACCATCTATTATCATCATGAAGACAACAATCGGCTATGGTTCAAAGAACCAGGGTACAAATAAGGTTCATGGCGCACCATTAGGGGACGAGGATGGCAAGTATGCAAAGCTATCATACGGCTTTGATCATGAAGATTTCTTTGTCCCAGAAGAAGTTTATGATGACTTTAAAAAGAATGTCTTTAATCGTGGTAAGCGCGCATACAATAAATGGAATAAGCTTTTAAAAGCCTATAAAGAAGCTTATCCTGAAGCTTATGAGGAATATATGAATGCTATGGAAGGGAAGTTTACATTGGACTATGAGGAACTTGCCAAGACATATCATTTCAACGATAAAGAAGCAACAAGAAATACAAGTTTAAAAGTTATACAGGAAGTTGCTAAACAGAACCCAACATTCCTTTCAGGTACAGCCGATCTTGCAAGTTCTACAAAAACAACAATTGCGAACGAAGATCGTTTTGGTCCTGATCATTATAACGGCCGCAATCTCTATTTTGGTATCAGAGAATTTGCTATGGTTGCGATTATGAATGGTATGACATTGCATCATGGCATTAAAGTTGCTGCAGGAGGATTCTTAGTCTTCTCCGACTATTTCAAAGCAGCTGCTCGTATGGCATGTCTTATGAAATTACCAATTATCCTGCCATTATCCCATGACTCTATTGCCGTTGGTGAAGATGGTCCGACACATCAGCCAGTTGAACAGCTCGCCATGTTAAGAAGCATGATCAACATGCAAGTATTAAGACCTGCTGATGCTTCTGAAATGATGGCTGCTTGGAAGATTGCTGTTGAAACAACTGATGCACCAACTGCCCTCATTTTGACAAGACAGGATGTGCCAAATATCACGAATGCCACATATGATGATGTAGCACATGGGGCTTATATCGTTCGTAAGGAAGAGCATGAACTTGATGGTATTATCATTGCTACTGGTTCAGAAGTATCTCTTGCGATTGAAGCAAGCAATAAGCTCAATGCTGAAGGTATTGGCGTGCGTGTTGTCTCTATGCCAAGCTGTGAACGCTTTGATGCCCAGTCAGCAGAATATCAGGAATCAATCTTACCAAAAGCTTGTCGCAAGCGTCTTTCTGTAGAAATGCAGACAGACTTTGGCTGGTATAAATATGTTGGCTTGGATGGCAAAGCAATGTCTGTTCATACATATGGAGCTTCAGCACCTGCTAGCAAGGTTATTGCTGAATATGGCTTCACTGTAGAAAATGTCATTAAGAATTACCAGGAATTATAATCATTGAAAGGGTTCATCCCTTTCTTTTGATTTTACAAATTCTTATCTCTTTGTTATAATATAAAAGATTTATTGGAGGCGAAAAGAATGGCAAACTTTGCAACTGTTTTTATTTCAGTTATTATTGGTGCTTTAGTTGGTTTCTTCTTTGCTAGATGGATGTTCAAGAGAGAACTTAAGAAGAATCCACCTATCAATGAAAAGATGGTTCGTGCTATGTTCCAGGGAACTGGTCGTAAACCTAGTGAAGCACAGATTAGAAAAATCATGAAAAGTATAAATGATCAATATAAATAAGGGTGTAAGCCCTTATTTTCTTTTATAGGAGGATTTGTAATGAAAATATATATTACAAGGCATGGAAAAACAGTTTGGAATCAAGAGCGTAGACTACAGGGATGTCAGGATTCACCACTTGTTGAGCAGGGCATCGAGAATGCTTTAGCATTACGTAAAAAAGTGAGCTCAATACATTTTGACGCCATTTATGCTTCACCTATCAAACGTGCCTACGATACAGCTCAGCTTGTCTTTCCTCAAGAGCAGATCATCAAAGATGAGCGCATTCGCGAGATGAATTTTGGCTTAGCCGAAGGCAAATATATAGACCATATGCCTGATGATCTTAAAGAGGCTTATACAAAGCTATGGAATGAACCTGATGCTATTGAAGGAATGCCTGAGGGCGAAAGCTATACAAGTATCATCGAACGTGTGAATGACTTTTTAAATGACATTACGCATAAGAATTATGACAACGTCTTTATTGTGACACATGGCTTCTGCTTTACAATTTTCATGGCTTGCATGCGTCATTTAAGCCGTCATGATTTTGTGAAGGTAAATCGGCAGGTTGTTGATGGCTGCTCGCTAACGATTGTTGATTATGATGGAGATTATCATATTGAAACATTAGGCGAGAATGACTATTTACCCTATCAGGCTAATGAATCCTATACAAAGTAAAAGAGAATGGCTTACGACCATTCTCTTTTACTATAACCATTTTACTTTTGATTCTTCATCATGAATAATACGTCCAATATTAGCATGATGGCGATAAATCACTAATGCTGTTATGAAGACATTAGTAATACGAGCAACCATGTTAGGTTCAACAAAGAACATGGCAATACATACAGAAACACATCCAAGTATGGATGAAAGCGAAACAAACTTACTGATTTTCAATGTCACTAAGAATGTCGCAAGAGCAATGAAGAAAGAATAGAGATTTGTTACGAGTGTATAAGCGATAGCACTAGAGACACCTTTACCGCCTTTGAACTGGGCAAAGCATGGATAGCAGTGACCAAAAATACAAAGAAAAGCACAAGGGTATATAAGATCAGGCCAAAGCTGAAATGTCTGAATCATGAAACGGGCAAAAAGCACCGTGACAATACATTTCGTCGCATCTAGTGCGATAACCGCAGCACCTACCTTCTTCCCTAAGACACGGCCAGCATTTGTCCCTCCTAGATTATGTGAACCAGACTCCCTGACATCTGTATTATAGAAAACTTTCCCAATTACTAAGGCAAAAGGAATGGATCCATACAGATAGCTTGCTAGTAAACATAGTGTTGTTAGCAGCAATTTCATATTTTTTTCACGTATACTCAATTTAAGGTTAGAATTGAGTATTTTTCCTTTCTAGCCGAATTAAGAATGATATCATCTACGGCCATTGATGATATCATTTATAAGCACTGTGGATTTGTATCTATATTTTT
>NZ_VUNM01000037.1 GCF_009695655.1 Sharpea porci | reverse complement strand
TATCCACCATTTAGCCTTGTATCAAGTTTCTGTTCGTACGCTCAAAGGAATCGCTACACCACTTCCTTCACTCCTACCTTTATGGTATCGGCTTGTGGTTCACTACACTTGGCGGTAACTACCTGTGGTCGGACTATCTCCGACTGAATCAGTGCCATGCCCGGCACACTAGAAAAAAGGAGGCTCACACCTCCTCCTATCATTATTCCGTATAGCCACGATAGCTAGATGTATGTAATACCTCATTAGCATGATCCACACGTTCCTTTGTAGGAGGATCAATACCTTCTAATGGGTATTCTAAATTCAGTTCCTGCCACTTATAGCGCCCCATTGTATGATAAGGAAGTACTTGAACACGTTTCACGATGTCTCCTAGTGAATTAATATAGGCATCAAGCTCTTTTAAATCCTCATCATAGTCACTTCTTTCAGGCACTAAGACATGTCTGATCCAAACATCCTTATGGATATTCTTGAGATATGCAAGCATATCTAAAACATTCTTATTGCTTTGACCAGTGATCACTTGATGACGTGCATCATTGATTTCTTTGATATCAACAAGCAAGAGATCTGTATAATCCATTAATTCTTTAAACTTTTCAAAATATTCACCTTGGTTTGTAAAAGAAGCACCTGATGTATCAATACATGTGCCTATGCCTTTCGCTTTAGCTTTTTTAAAGAGTTCCAGCAAGAAATCAATCTGCATTAATGGTTCCCCACCAGAAACCGTTATTCCGCCATCTTTACCCCAATAAGTCTTATATCTTAAAGCCTGATTGAGTAATTCATCAGCACTCTTTTCATCAAATTTCTTACTTCCCCATGTATCGGGATTATGACAGAATTGACATCTAAATGGGCAGCCATGAAAGAAAATGACAAAACGGATACCTGGTCCGTCAGCTGCACCAAATGATTCAATTGAATGTATTTTACCTTTCATCTATTCCACACCTCGCCCAACTATTTTATCAAAATAAGCCATCAAGATAAAGGCATAACCTCCTTATTTTTCTTCAGGGCAATATGTGAATAATGCACATCTACCTCTACATCCATCAACATATAGGCATCACGCAATAATGCCTTCATGAGACTTTTATCTCTCACACCAATATGAATTAATAATAGTGCCGTGAGTATGACAAAATCATAGCGGCAACACTCTCCTTCAATGGTCGTATGGTTATTGTGATAACTCAGCGTTAAATACCCATGATCTTGATGTTTCATTAACTTCACAAAACACTGTCGATAAGTCTTAATAGTTGTTTCTTCATCGAGAGAATACCAGATTAAAAAGTCATCTATTGTATGAAGACACTCCCGAAAATAGTCTTTCATTCCCTCATCCTTCTCAATGATCTCCATCAAAGCAATCATCATCGTATAAATTTCATGATATCGATAACGATATTTCAAACACACGATACCTTCTTCAATGCCGATATGCATATAATAATCCTTCATTACATTCTCACCTCATTCATATTGTATCGTAAATTATGAAGTTCGTTTGAAAGATAGGCCTTTTAAATCCCTATATAGGGATTTAAAAACAAAAGATGTAATTCTATAAAAAAACTCCTAGTCGAAACTAGGAGTGGAGGATCTTATAAATGATCGTGGCAAGTTCTAGCAATAACGTCTAACTGCTGTTCTCTTGTTAAGTCAATGAACTTAACAGCATAGCCAGATACACGGATTGTGAAGTTTGCATATTCTTCTTTTTCAGGATGTTCCATTGCATCAATTAGTTTATCAGTGCCAAAGACATTGACATTTAAGTGATGTGCACCCTGGTTGAAGTAACCATCAAGAACAGATACGAGCTTGAAGTTTCTTTCTTCAAAGTCATTTCCTAAAGCTGATGGGTTAATTGTCTGTGTATTAGAAATACCATCTAATGCATATTCATATGGTAATTTAGCCACTGAGTTAAGAGAAGCTAATAAACCATTCTTTTCTGCACCATATGCTGGGTTTGCACCTGGTGATAAAGGTTCACCTGCTTTACGTCCATCAGGTAATGAACCTGTTGCTTTACCATAAACAACATTTGAAGTGATTGTTAAGATTGAAGTTGTTGGTTCTGAATTTCTATATGTATGATGTTTCTTCACTTTATTTAAGAATTCTTTTAATAACCAAACAGCGATATCGTCAGCTCTGTCATCATCATTACCATATCTTGGGAAGTCGCCTTCTACTTCATAGTCAACAACTAAGCCATTTTCATCTCTGACTGTCTTAACTTTTGCATACTTGATTGCTGAAAGTGAGTCAACAACATGTGAGAAACCAGCAATACCTGTTGCGAATGTACGTCTTACATCAGTATCAATCAATGCCATTTCAGCTGCTTCATAATAATATTTATCATGCATATACTGAATAGCATTTAATGTATTGACATAAAGGCCTGCTAACCATTCCATCATGTCATTATATTTTTCCATAACTTCATCATAATCTAAGTATTCCGAAGTGATTGGCTGATATTTAGGACCTACCTGCATATGGTTCTTTTCATCGATACCACCATTGATTGCATAAGTTAAGCACTTAGCTAGGTTTGCACGGGCACCGAAGAACTGCATCTCTTTACCAGTCTGTGTAGCTGATACGCAGCAGCAAATTGAGTAGTCATCACCCCAAATTGGTCTCATAACATCATCATTTTCATATTGAATTGATGAAGTGTTGATAGAAATCTTTGAAGCATATCTTCTAAAGTTAGTTGGTAATGAAACAGTATAAAGAACTGTTAAGTTAGGTTCTGGAGAAGGACCCATGTTTTCTAATGTATGTAAGAAACGGTAGTCATTCTTTGTAACCATAGAACGACCGTCCATGCCCATACCTGCTACTTCAAGAGTAGCCCATACTGGGTCACCTGAGAATAATTCGTTATATGAAGGGATACGAGCGAATTTAACCATTCTGAATTTCATAACTAAATGGTCAATTAATTCCTGAGCTTCAGTTTCAGTAATTCTACCTTCTAATAAGTCTCTTTCAATATAGATATCTAAGAAAGTAGAAATTCTACCCACTGACATAGCAGCACCATTTTGTGTCTTAATAGCAGCTAAGTAACCAAAGTATAACCACTGTACAGCTTCATGCGCATTTCTAGCTGGATTAGAAATATCATAGCCATAAACAGCAGCCATTTCTTTCATGCCCTTTAATGCTCTGATCTGTTCAGCAATTTCTTCTCTTAATTTGATGACATCATCTGTCATTTCTCCGCCACCACAGTTAGCAAAGTCTTTTTCTTTTTCTGCAACTAAGAAATCAATACCATATAAAGCCACACGACGATAGTCACCTACAATACGACCACGGCCATAAGTATCTGGTAAACCAGTCACAACCTTTGAATGACGTGCTAATTTCATTTCTGGTGTATAGACATCAAAGACAGCCTGGTTATGTGTCTTATGATATTTTGTGAAGATTTCATGTAATTTTTCTGATGGCTGATAACCATATGTTGTACAAGCCTGTTCAGCCATACGAATACCACCATAAGGCATGAATGCTCTCTTTAATGGTTTATCAGTTTGTAAACCAACGACTTTTTCTAAATCTTTCATAGATTCGTCGATATAACCTGGACCATAAGCAGTTAAGCCAGAAACAACTTCTGTTTCCATATCAAGAACGCCACCCTTAGCACGTTCTTCTTTCTGTAATTGCTGTAATCTACCCCATAATTTATTAGTAGCTTCTGTTGGTTCAGCTAAGAAAGATTCATCACCTGTATATTCAGTATAGTTATCCTGAATGAATTCACGTGTATTGACTTCATCCTTCCAAAGTCTACCGTTAAAGCCACTCCAAGCTTCTTCAAAAACTTCTTTATTACTCATTGAATAGAGTCCTCCTTATAATTTTAAAGCCCTTACATTGAAAGGTTCGACCAAAGCCCTTTCATGTTGAACGAACCTATCCTAACATGGAAAAATAGGCTTGTAAACTGATTTGCGTTAAAAAAAGACGTGAGTTTTTTTCACGTCTTGTAAACACTTTCAAAATTTCATTGAAATAATCGATTATAATCGATTTTTCATGTATTTTACAATATCTTCAGAAACTTTTCCAAAAATAATTTGTGTTGCCTTGCTTGTCGATACAACACCAGTCGCACCTAGCCCTTTTAAAGCGTCAGCATCCACAACATTATTGTCTTTTAAAACGACTTTCACCTTTGAGCCATTAGCCTCCACACTAACTACATTATCCTTGCCTCCTAAGGCCTTAAAAAGCACCTCAAGATCAACTGGTGATTCATCCTTTTTCTTTCTGTTTTTGAATACGAAAAATAATACAACAGCAAGCACAATTACGGCTGCAATGATCGCTATTTGATAGTTTTCCATACTGCTTTTTTGCCTCCCTTAATAATTGAAGATTTTTCAAATTATAGTATACTATAGTCGAAATCAAATTCAAACAAAAGAAATGAGGTGCACTTTTGAAAACAATTGAAGAATACTTCAGAAAGTACCCACTTTTTGACGCTATACTCATTCTTGGTATCATCAGCTGTTTAGGTATTGCTTCAGCTGCACCAATAATGAATAATGTTGCCAATCCATATCACTTATGGATCTCACAGGCATTTTACTATTTTCTTGGCTTTATATTGCTTTTTGTCGTTTATCGTATTGGTAAAGATACTTTCTATAAACACATTAAGATTCTTTATTGGCTTTTTATTTTCCTGCTTGTCCTTCTTGGTGTGGACCACCAAGTTTATATCCGTACTGGCATTAGTGTCCTGCCAACAGCCATTGTTCCTCATATCAATGGAGCAACTTCATGGTTCCGTATTCCTGGCTTCTCTTTCCAGCCTTCAGAATTCATGAAAATCATCATGGTTATTGCGCTTGCAAAAATGACACAGGAGCATAATGAAGAGGTTCTTATTCCAACTCTCGAAAGCGATATTCGTTATTTTTTTAAAGTCTTAAAAATCTTTATACCCCCAGCCATTCTCATGTTGATGCAAAATGACTCCGGTGTTATGTTGATCTTTGCCTTTGCGGCCTTCTTTGTGATTATCTCTAGTGGTGTCAATAGGCGCTGGTTTGTGGTGATTTTTACACTGGCAGCAACAGGCATTGGCTTACTTGTTTACCTCTTTATCTTTCAAAATGGTATATTTACTTCAATTATTAAAGGACATACACTCAGCCGTGTCTATGGCTGGCTTGATCCTGAAGGTACAACTGCTGACCAAGGTATGCAGCTTTGGTTCTCACAGCTTTCCTATGGTACTGCTGGCTTTTTTGGACATGGTTTTAGAAATTTTGTCAAAGCCTTCCCAGAAGGACAGACAGACTTTATCTTTGCAGTCATCGCCAGTAGTTTTGGTTATTTAGGTGCTTTTATTACAATTGCAGCCATTGCATTCTTTGATATCTGTGTATTACGCATTGGTCTTCAAAGCACAAATGGTCGTGATAAATACTTCACCATGGGTATTGCTGGCTGTCTCTTATTCCAACAAGTATGGAATATTGGCATGATTCTTGGCTTATTGCCAATTACAGGTATCACCTTGCCTATGCTAAGCTATGGGGGATCTTCCCTTTGGTCTTACATGTTTGCTGGTGGGATCCTGCTTGATATCGACTATCAAAATAAGCTTCTTGACAATTCCCATAAGAAATACTAGCTGTAACTTTCTGTTACAGCTTTTTTAGGAGATTTTATGCAAAAGTTATCCGCAACAACACTTAAATATCTTGCCTTAATCACAATGACCATTGATCATATTGGCTTATTTCTTCTCAACAACTATACACCTTTTCGTATTATTGGCCGTCTTTCTTTTCCTATCTTTGGCTATTTGATTGCGGAAGGTTGTCGTTATACCCATAATCGAAGAGCCTATTTCCTACGTGTCAGCATTCTTGCAATCATATGTCAAATAGTGATGTATTTTGCAACCCATTCCATCTATATGAGCATCTTGATTTCCTTTTCTCTTTCCATATTACTCATTATGAGTATTGACTATACACTTGAGACAAAGCATTGGCTTATTTCTATCTTCTCTATTTTTCTTGTCTTCTTTCTCGTTTGTCTATTACCCTTACAGACAACCTCTGATTATCAGATTGATTATGGCATTGGTGGTATTATTCTTGTTGTAATGGTTTATTATTTGCCTGAAAAATGGCACCTACTTGGTGTGCTTGTTGGCTGTCTTTTCATGAGCGTTACAATGACTAACATCCAGTACTTCAGCCTGCTTGCCATCATCCCTCTTGCTTTCTACAATCACAAAAAGGGAAAAGGCAGCCCTCTTCCCTACTTCTTCTATCTCTATTATCCTCTCCATCTTGCCATCATTTATCTTCTTGCCGCTTCCTTATAAAAGGCCATGTGTTGATGTGTCATCGGATGTTCAAAGCGAATAGCAACGCTATCAAGATAAAATGTCCCCGTACTCTTTTCATTGTAAAGCGGATCTCCGACCAAAGGATGTCCTAGTGATGCCATATGAATACGAATCTGGTGAGTACGGCCTGTCTCCAGTGTACATTCTACTAAACTCGTCTTTTCAAAAGTTGCGATTGTACGATAATGTGTAATCGCATAAGCACCATTTTCATCAATCTTACGTTTTGTGGCATGTCCTTCTGCATGTCCTATTGGCTTATCAACAGTACCAGAACCGGGATTGCCTTCTACTAAGGCATGATAGATACGTTTGACAGCCTTGATGTCACGGGCAAAACAATCATGAATATAACGATATTTCGCTATCATCATATAACCCTGGGTTTCTTTATCGAGACGGTTAACCATATGAACCGTTGATGGTATGTTGTTTTGGTTGAAGTAATATTGAATTCCATTAGCAAGTGATGTTGTATAATACTTGCGATTAGGTATGCAGGCAATATGAGGTGGCTTATTGATAATCATCAAATAATCATCCTCATAGACGATATCTAAAGGCATAGCTACAGGGACAATATTGCTTTCTTCCTGAGGAAATACAATGCTGATAGCATCTCCTTCTTCGACAATATAGCGCACTGTTTTACGTAAACCATTGACTAATAAAAGCCCATAATACTTAGAATCTTTAAGAAGCTTTTTCGATATGCCACGCTTTAAAAAGAAAAGATCGAGACGATTATTGGCATCTTCTTTAGTAGCAATAAAATCTAGCTGCATTATAGGAAAGCCTTCTTTAACCTATCAACAAATGAGACCTGGCGATATGATGCAAAACGGGCATATTTCTTACTCATTGAGACATCAATCGTGACATTCTCTTCAAGATGAAAGGCATCCAAATCAATACATAATACAGCATTTTGATAATTTTGTGTTTCTAAGCGAACATGCTGACTATCATTAAGAATGAGCGATGAGCCAAGTGAACGATAGGCATTATGATTAATGCCCGCTATTTCGCTGATCTGCATTAATTCTGGTCCAGGCGCCATGATCGCACCATGGATGGACTTATTGTATGCCGTAGAGCCTGATGGGGTAGAGACACAAAGGCCATTGCCTCTAAAGGTCTCAAGATGTTCACCATTAATAAAAACATCGATGACCTGGGAATGGATGGAGTTCTCAAGTCGCATTTCATTTAAGGCATAGAATTTTTGTTCATGAAATTCTATCTCAATCATGCTGCGCTTTTCCACCGTCAATGCCTTATCCTTAATGTCATATACCAACAAGTTCGCTTCATCAATCGTATAATCAGTAAAAAAGCCAAGCGTCCCCGTATGAATACCGACAAAAGCCACATCTTCAAGCTGATCAATATAGTCATGGACACTTCTTAACATAGTGCCATCCCCACCTACTGAAATAACCAATTCAGGATGAAGCTCATCATATGTCAAAAAAGCATCTAAATCTTTTCTAAGCTTCTTGCTTAATTTAGCAGAGGCGTCATCGCCTCTTTCTACAATTGCATAGCGTTGCATATTATCACCTACTTACACCATTATAAACTATTTCTTCCCACTTCTTCAAGACGCCATCTTGCGATATAATGAGGTCAGGAGGAACTTATGGAAGAAAATTTAGAAATCGAATATAAACTCTTATTATCCCGTGAACAATTTGACAATCTAACCCATTATTATGATCATATGGCCCATGTCTATACCCAGACAAATACATATTTTACTTCTCAAGCATTACAAGAAAAGCGTATTGCCTTACGTATCCGTGAAAAAGAAAAGGCCTATGAAATGACAGTTAAGACGAAAGCTGAAGGTACTGGCCGCAAAGAATATAATCTTGCCTTAACGAAAGAGGATGCCCAATTCTTTTTAAATGGTGGTATGAAAGAAAATGAAATTACATCAATGTTGAAAGCGATGGATATTGATCTTTCTGAGATTAAAATACTTTGTCGCTTAAAGACGATTCGTCATGATATACAATTAGAGGACGGTATGCTTTCTCTCGATGCGAATTATTATCATGGTCAAGAAGATTATGAAATGGAATTTGAACTGAGTGATCTAGAAGCTGGTAAAAAGACTTTTGCCTTATTGCTTAAAAAACACAAGCTATCTTATCAACAAAACTGTGAAAGTAAGCTAAAACGTGCACTTTCCTCATTCAACGAAAAATAGGTCCTTGATAGGACCTATTTTATGCGTTTTTGTGATCACGGTCATACTCCATCTTGAGATCCGTAAACTGTGGGCAGAAGTCAGTTTGTGTACATTCTGCAAGATTACGTAATTCACGAGGAATAAAAGCACGTATTTCTTCGGCATTATAGCCAACCTGAAATCTTCTTTCATCAATGAGGATAGGACGCTTTAATACTGATGGATTATTCTGAATGAAGTGAATCAATTCACTGACACTCATTTCATCAATATCAATATTCCCTTCCTTGATAATTTTAGAACGCTTAGAAATAATATCATCCGTACCATTCTCTGAACGTTCCAATAATTCCTTTAATTCATCTTCACGTAATAAGACCGAGAAGATATTTTTTTCAACATATGGAATATTGTGTTCTTTCAGCCATGCCTTTACCTTACGGCAAGATGCACAGCTTGGGGCAGTATAAATTCTCACCATATCTTCTTGCCTCCTCGATTCCTTATTATACAACAAATTCTCATAAAGTATAGTCCTAAGTTGCAAGCGTCTCATTGACAACAAAGAGCTTTAGTGATAGAGTTGAACACGTAAACCGATGAGCAGGAGATAACGTTAGTAAACGCAATAACAGAGAGCTAGGAGTGGTGGAAGCCTAGTATTGACGCACTTTCAAATGGACCTGTGAGGGTGAAGGGGAAATTGAGTATCTTTCAACGTCAAGTCTTACGTTAGTAGACAGAATGTGATAGCATTTCAAAGGTGGCTTTTACACTTGTCCTTTGGATAAGTGTTTTTTTATTTCCTTTAAATGCGGAAGGAGAAATAAAATGAAAAGAATGTTAAGTGGTATTAAACCAACAGGTAGAGTGACTTTAGGGAATTACATTGGGGCGATAAAGCCTTTTGTAAGTTTCCAGGATGATTATGAAATGATTATCTTTGTCGCTAATCTACACTCAATGACTATTTATCAGGAGCCAAAAGATTTAAGACAGAATACGAAGGACTTGATTGCGCTCTATTTAGCTGCAGGACTTGATCCAGAAAAAGTAACATTATTCTTACAGTCAGATGTTAAAGAACATGCTCAGCTAGGCTGGTATTTAAACTGCATGGTGACAATGGGTGAACTTAGCCGTATGACACAATATAAGATGCAGGTTGAAAAAGCTAAAGCAAGAAAGGATACATCTATTGGAGCTGGTATTTTCAACTATCCATCACTGATGAATGCCGATATCCTCATGTATGATCCTGACTATGTACCCGTTGGTGATGACCAGAAACAACATGTCGAATTAGCCCGCATGGTCGCAGAACGTTTCAATCACCGCTATTCTGAAACATTTAAAATACCTGAACCATTAACACCACGTGTCGGTGGCCGTATCATGTCTTTACAAGACCCTACAAGCAAGATGAGCAAGAGTGACCCAACTGGTAAAGGCTGTATCTACATGCTTGATCCTATCAATATCAGCAAGAAGAAAATCATGGCAGCCGTAACTGACAGTGACAGCCATGTCCGCTATGACAAAGAAAACAAGCCTGGCATCTCCAACCTCATGGAAATCTATTCCATCCTTGATCATAAGAGCTATGAAGAAATCGAAGCAATGTATGAAGGTAAAGGCTATGGTGAGTTCAAGAAGGACTTAGCAGAAATTGTTGGGGCTGAATTACAGAGAGTTCAGGATGCCTATAATAAAATCATGGCAAGTGGTGAAATCGAGAAAGTTCTTGATGAAGGTGCTAAGAAGGCAGGACGTATTGCCTACAAGAAACTTGCGAAAGTAGAAAGAAAGATGGGTATTACTATTCGTAAATAATGCAAAAGAAGTGGCTGAGCCACTTCTTTTCATTTTCTAAGCAAACAAATACCATGAACACAAATAAGATAAAGAGAACAGAGATAGAGATGTGGAATGATGATATTTGAGAAATGAGTAAGGCTAGTGAAAATACTCCAGCTACCTATTGGTAATGTCAGTATAAGCAAGAGTATTGCGAGTACAAGAGAGATGATTCCAAGTGATTTGTTTGTTTGATTGATATGAATAATACATGTACTTAGTCCCATATCAATACTTAGAAGAAGCATATCAATGATGAGTCCTGGCCAGAATAGCGTATTCGCATCAACTCTGATAGCCTGCTGAAGTGCTGGTAATTTCATGATGAAAAAAGTCAAAAAGACAAATATTGTAATGATCAGGCTTATGGAAGCAGGAAATGACTTTTCTCTATTCTGGAACAAAAGGCCAGTTAGCCAGGCAAAGAAAAATGGTAGCATTTCCATCATTAAATTCGTTATATAAAGACCAATTGTACTTCTCAAATAAATAATGCTTAGAACAAGAGCACAAGCAAGCAGTAAGCCATAGAGAATAAGATAGCCTTTTCGATATTGTGCATCCATTTCTTGCCTGTTCATCATGAATTCTAGAAGCATCCCATAGCCAATAAATAACAAGAATATTTGCAATATCAAAGGCAGCTTTATAAGAACAATAACTCTTGTAAGTAAACATACAACAACCATATAGCATAAGCTTAATATTGGAAGAATTTTCTTCATAATAATCACCAGATTCCTCTATATTTCGTTCTTCCTTGATAATCCTCAAAGTCTTTCTAATACTTCAACACATATCTGCTTTTTTCCATTGTACAGAATATGAATAACTTTATGAGCTACGTATGGGAGATGATGCCTTTGATAATCTCTTCTACCCCATCCCAGATTTTCTTGTCGTAAAAGCAATATCATGATCCTTCAGATAATTGATTGCTTCAATAAGTTCATTTCGATTTGTTGCAATGAGATTATTAAATGTCAGAGATGTATTATTTTCCAGTTTGATATCAAGCATGACAGGATGGGCGTAGGTCGCACGCCGAACCCACCTGCTGGCTTGCTTGTAAAATAGATATCGATATTTTCAATATCAGCTAATGGTATATGTGGTTTGGCAAACATCTGTGCCTTCGTATACACTTTCAGCAATTCTTCATCAATTTCCCAACGGGCATCTTTCCGACAATGAGTTCCATAATTTTTCCAAGATATTCATAGATTTTGATGAGACATTACATGTATTGCTTATCTAACAAGATTATGCCATTCTCTATTGTGCTTTGTAAATAGTTTGTGTTTTTTTTTTACATTTTCTTGATATTTTTAAAGGTATGGCTTTTTTCTTATAAATTGCGTAGATAATAAAAACAGTCATGTAAGCTTTAACTACATGACTGCTTTTATACTATTTTGAAGCAATAACTTCGATTTCAATTAAGGCACCAGCTGGTAAACGGTCAATCCCTACAGCACTTCTAGCAGGGAATGGTTCAACAAAATACTGAGCATAGATTTCATTGACAAGCTTGAAGTTATCAATGTTTTCTAAGAAGCATGTTGTCTTCACGACATTCGCAAATGTGAGTCCCTGGCTTTCTAGTAATCCCTTGATATTCTTTAATACCTGATGTGTCTGAGCCTCAATGCCTTCCTGCATTTTGCCTGTTGCTGGATCAAGACCAATCTGTCCTGAGAAGAATACGATATTGCCAATATCGATACCCTGTGAATATGGCCCAATAGCTCCTGGAGCCTTATCTGTTTTTACAACTTTATTCATTAACTTTACCTCCTATGCCCCTATTGTAGCATAATATTGGATATTGTTTTAGATGAAAAAATTTGCTAGAATATGAAGGTATTTGGAGGTATCGATATGAAAGCATTCTTCAAGAAAGCTTGGAAAGAAATCAGTGTCTTTGGTATTGTATTGGTTGTATTCCTAGCTTTATTTGCTTACCGACAGGCTACTTATGCCACATATAAAACAATCACAACAGCACAGCTTACAAAAATGGTAGAAAAGAAGGAATCATTTGTGCTTGTGGCTGGTTCTTCAAAAGACTCTTATTCAGCAAGCTATCAGAAAGTCTTAACGAAATACCAGACTAAGAATAGAAAACATAAGATTTACTATGTCGATCTAGCAAATGCGAAAAGTGACTATATGACAAAGACACTTCATGTTGCTGTGACTACACCAACAACTATGATTATCAAGAAGGGTCAAGTCAAAGCGCAAAAAGCAGGTGCTATGCAGTATTATTATTTATATGATTTTATTGAATCAAATATGTAAGAAAAGAGGTGATGCGTAATGCATCACCTTATTTTTTTATTGGCATTTTTTGATCAGGATGTAACTGACAATGACAGTTTGGGCATTGTTCTTTAACACCTGTTGTAAAGCCTAGATGTTTTGTGAAGACATCCACATTACCACATTTGGAACAACGACATTTCTTCATCAAGCGATAGTTCACAACCTGAGTAATAACATATATCACCAAGATTAGTAGCAATGCATATAGGCCAAAGCCAAGATATAAAGTCACGAGAGTACCAATAATCATGAAAAGCGAAGAAAAGATTTCTAAACGTCTAATACGTTTGGCATAGTCATTTCTACTCATCATATTCCCTTTCTACACGTGGAGAAATATAACACATGATTTCATAAGGAATCGTGCCTATTTCTTTAGCCATGCGAGCTAATGAGATATGGGGACCAAAGATTTCAACATCATCATGCACATGAACATGTTCATCAACCTTCACCATACACTGATCCATACATACTCTTCCTACAACTGGATATTCACGACCGTTAATATACACATTTCGACCTTGATTGACTCTTAGGAAACCATCAGCATAACCAATAGGTAATGTCGCAATACGTTCATCACCACTTGCCTCATATGTCATTCCATAACCAACCTTGTCACCTTTATGAATTTCTTTAATCATTGAGACTTTTGTATATAAGCTCATAGCTTGGCGCAATTCGGGATTCTCTTCACCGCGTGGATCAACCCCATATAGACCAATGCCATTGCGAGCGAGATTTCCAAAGTTAGAATGATGGAACATCATTGCGGCTGTATTATCACAATGGACATAACGGAATTGTAAATTGCCAACAATGGACTTGAATTTTTCCAGCTGTTTTTCATATTCATCATTTTGTGAGAAGTCATCAGCTGTCGCAAAGTGCGTAAAAATACCTTCTAAATCAATCACTCTAGGATCAACATGTTCTATAAGTTCTTCAAGTTCTTCACGACTTCTTAAGCCAATACGACTCATTCCTGTATCGATAGCAATATGGACTTTGACAGGACGATCACCATGATGATGGGCTTCAATATCATGCATATAATCTTTAGATATTAAAGCAAGAGAAATATCCTTCTCAATCGCTATAGAAAGATCTTCAATTGGAATAGGTCCTAAAACAAGTATTTCCTGCTTCACGCCTAAATCTCTCAATTCCTCGGCTTCTTTTAATGTTGCGACGGCAAAGAGACCAATATGACAACCTTCTTTTAAAGCATTCGCAACTTCCTTATAGCCATGACCATAGGCATTTGCCTTAATGACGGCAACCATTGGCTTTTTTACTTTGTCATAGATGACATTCGCATTATAACGAATATTCGCTAAACTGATTTTTGCATATGTATCACGATAACGTGTCATAAAAAATTACCCTCTTTTCATACATTAATTTATTATAGAAGAATCCCCTACTTAATGCAATATCAGAAAACAAAGGGTGACATGCTGCCATCTTTCTTTGAGATTCTTACACGGTTCTTGACAAGCTTCAACATTGGAATATCAGATGTACTATCGGAATAACCATAGGAATGTTCATAATCAATGCTGAGATTGTTTTTCTCTAGATAGGCATTGATGCGTTCGACTTTATGAGCATCTTTGCAGTTCTTACCAACTATATGACTTGTATACTCTCCATCAATGATTTCTGTCTGTGTTCCCATAAGAATATCAATTGGAAGTTCGTTGAAGCGCATATAAGCTTCTGAACTTGCGGTTACGAGGAAGACAAGATAGCCTTCATCTTTTCTTTTTTGTAATTCTTGGACCATATGGGGATAATAGGAAGGTACAACCTTCTCTTGATAGAATGTCTTCAGTTCTTCACTATTAAAAAGATCTAATGGAAAGAGAATCGTTTCTTTAAGTTTTTCTTTTGAAACGAGATGAAGGATATAACCTATCCCATATAGAATTGTTAATAAGAAACGAACAATAGTAAGAGGATGCTTTTTGATTGTATAGACTAGAAGCTTAAAGATTGTATCCCCCTTAGCTATCGTATTATCAAAGTCAAAGAAAGCACATTTCACACTCTTCATTAAGCAATTTCCAAAGCAACTTCCATCATATCAGTGAAAGTTCTTTCTCTTTCCTGGGCTGTTGTTTCTTGCTCGTCATTGACTAATGAATCAGAGATTGTAAGTAGAGTCAGTGCCTTCTTGCCTAAATAAGCCGCATTCGCAAAAAGAGCATAGCTTTCCATTTCAACAGCTAGACAGCCTACATTGCTCCAACGACCGCTTGCTTCAACATCGGCATGATAGAAAAGATCTGATGAGACGATGTTGCCTACATGATAATGAATTTGTTTCTTTTTAGCTTCACAAACAGCCTTCTCCAATAAGTCATAGGAAGAGATGGCAGAGAATGTGCCTGGTAATTCATATTGATGTGCCCATGCGCTATCTGTACAAGCTCCCTGAGCAATAATAACATCACGGATATGTACATCTTTATTGATAGATCCAGCTGAACCAATACGAATGATATTTTCAACATCATATTGTGTATAGAGCTCATAGCTATAAATACCAATACTTGGCATGCCCATGCCACTGCCCATGATTGAGACTTCTTTGCCTTTATATGTTCCCGTATAAGCCAACATGCCTCTCACGCCATTAACCTGACGGACGTTATCAAGGTAGTGTTCAGCAAGATATTTTGCTCGAAGAGGATCGCCTGGCATTAAAACTGTCTTTGCGAAATCGCCCTTTGATGCTTCATTATGTGGTGTAGCCATAGAAAAAACCTCCTTAAATTTATGATTACATACACAACTAGTATATCATAATTTATAGGAGGTCTCATTATTTTTAGTTGTCTTTCATTTTTCTTAGTTTATCGTTGAGCTTTCGATAAATATGTTCGACAAACCAAGGTTCGCTGCTTTTGATAAGGGCTTCATCTAAATCAAACCAAGCTACAGCCTTATTCTCATCGTCTTTATTTCTTATAGCTGCATGCTCGTTACCTTCAAGTAAATAAGTCACATTTAAATGAAGATGACTGCTAAGATATTCACCATTCTTCATATGACCATCAACAGTCAATATTTCTAAAGAAAAGATATCTGAAGATAAAGGAATGGCATCTAGTCCACTTTCCTCTTTCACTTCTTTTAAAGCAACCTTTAAAAGATCTTCCTCACCATCGGCATGACCACCAAGCCAAGCCCATGAATCATAAATATTATGATAAGCCATCAAGACCTTTGTCTTTTCTTTATTGACGATCCAGGCACTAGCTGTGAAATGTGCAGACCTGTTATCTCTTGTCAATAACTCTTCTTTGTTTTCCAGTCGTCTGATCATTTCTTCACGGTCTTTTTCTTCTTGTTCATTATAGGGTCTGTAGTTTCTGATTGTTTCAAGTAATTGCATTGTCATACCTTCGATATTCTTTATTGTAGTGTATTGGTTGATGATTGATGATATGTTGGATATTTTTCTTAAGCAGGTCTTTGTCATTCGCATTATAGCCCTGTTTCACAAATGTTTTTTCAACGATGATTGTTGGAGCAATCGATGGGAGCTTGAGTTTTTTAAAGCTTTTAAGATTCTTTGAGTCATCGAGATCAAGATATCGGATATAGATTTGGGGATATTCTTGTTCAAGTTGATTGAGGTCATTCTCTAAAGCCATGCAGGCCCCACAGTCTTCTAATTCATAAACATCAATATGTATCATTGTTTTTGCCTGACAGGCAGTGAGCAGCAAAAGAAAGACAATCCATTGCTTCATGACTTGTAGCTAAAGCGATGGCCTTCAAGCTTGCTTGTTAGCTTTTTGTCATATTGGGCATTATGGATATCCTTCGCAATAGCTTCTTCATCTCCAGCTCGATAACCTAAATAACTAAAATAGCCTTCAATATCAATAAAAGGACCCATTCCATAATATTCCTGATCAAAATCAGCTAAGCGTTGAATAGCCGTATCATAAGGTACTTTCGTGCTTGTAGCATCCATATCATACATCTTAATTGTGACCTGCTTGCCAAAGACCTTTTTGAAATAAGGGATGGCATTCTTTTTGAAAGCCTTACATTCACCACAATCGGCAATAGAATAAAAGGCAATAGTCACAGGCTTTTTTAAAGCAATAGTCTCAGTCTTTGAAGAACAGCCCATAAGCATAAAAACTGAAAGTATTAAAGCAGTTAATCTTTTCATATAACACGTATACTCAATTTAAGGTTAGAATTGAGTATTTTTCCTTTCTAGCCGAATTAAGAATGATATCATCTACGGCCATTGATGATATCATTTATAAGCACTGTGGATTTGTATCTATATTTTTACGG
>NZ_VUNM01000036.1 GCF_009695655.1 Sharpea porci | reverse complement strand
TTGAGGGATAGCGAGCGTCAAGAGCGGTAGCTTGAACGAAGTGAAAGCAAGCGCCTTTAGACGCGAGCAGGTATTACAGGCTTATAGCCGCAGTTCAAACCACGCCTTTTAGGCGTGGTTTTGATTTTGCTTGACAATACTTAGCACACTAACTATAATACTTAGCGTACTAAGTAAATAAGGAGGAGGAAGCATGGAAAAATACGACTCTAAACAAATCAATGATGTATTTGCTTATTTTAGACGAATCAGTCTTGCTTATCGCAATACGGCAAGTCGTCAATTAAATGATATGCATATGACTCATGAGCAGTGTGCTTTGCTTTATCTTATTGATCATAGTGATATGACTCAGAAAGAAATTGCTCAAAAGCTCAAAATAAGTGAAGCAACTCTTTCAGGTCGTGTAAAGCGTCTTGAAAAGATGCACTATATTGAACGTGTTCAAGATGAAAACGATAAACGTAAATATGATCTCTTTATCACATCAGAAGGCAAGAAGGCTCTTGATGAAGCGAAAGCTATTGTCGACAGGTTATCAAGGCAGTGCTTTGAAGGCTTTGATGACCAGGATTTTGCAGTAATGATATCACTGTTTCAACGTGTCTATAAAAATCTCGAATCATTGAAAGGAGAAGAAAAATGTACCGATTAAGAAAGTATTTTAAGAAATACTGGGCTTTATTCCTGATTGCCATTGTCATGATTCTTGGTCAGGCAGCCAGTGAATTAGCTCTTCCAGACTATATGAGTAACATTGTCTCTAATGGTATTCAGGCTGGTGGTTTTAAGGATGCTGTCAGTGATGTCCTCACAACCGATACTTACAATCACATTCTCTTATTCGCTAATAAGAAAGAACGTGCAGTCATTAAAAAGAGCTATCGTTATACAAAACAAGAAAAACTTGATCAAGATATCAAAAAGACTTTCCCTAAAGCCAAGGATATCTATGTTTTAAAAGATGATAGCGATCATGATGCACTTAATAAAGCGATGCTTAAAAGCATGCTGATTGTTTCATCAATAGAGAATATGGATAAAAACTCAGAAAGCTATAAGAAGCTGATGGGACAATTAACATCAAGTGTATCTTCATTCAAACAACAATATGAACAAGCTTATACAAGCTATCAGGCAAGCCAGAACAGTCTTCCTGAAGCCACACGCCAAGAAAGCGAAGCCAAGCTTAAGGCCATGAATGCACAGCTTCAATTGATGGAAGAAAAAGTAAAAGAAGGAGATGTCTTCTATTTCATTCAAAACATGCCTGAGGAAAATCGACAGAAGATGTTTGATAACATCGATAAACAAATGAAAACAATGGGTAACAGTACAATGAATATTGCCGGAGGAAATGCGGTCAAGAGTGAATATAAACGCTTAGGCGCTAATACGGATCATATTCAGAATGCCTATATTTTAAAAGCGGGCTTGAAAATGCTTGCAATTGCCTTACTTGGGGCTGTTGCTTCTATTGCCGCGGCCTTCTTTGCCTCAAAGACAGGTGCAGCTATTGCACGTGATCTTCGCTTGGATTTTTTCAAGAAGGTGGAAAGCTTCTCCACACATGAAATGAACCAGTTTTCAACAGCTTCCCTGATTACTCGCTCGACAAATGATATCACTCAGATTCAACAGGTTGTTGTCATGTTTATTCGTCTTGTCTGCTTTGCCCCAGTCTTAGGACTAGGAGCTTTTGTCAGAGCTATGCAACAATCCAAGTCAATGACAGGTGTCATTGGGCTTGTCTTGATTGTCATTTTAGGTGTCTTAGGGGTGACATTTAGTATTGCACTTCCTAAATTCAAGATTATTCAGTCATTAATTGATAAACTTAATCTCTCTATGCGTGAGAACTTATCCGGTGTCCTTGTCATTCGTGCCTTTGGCAATGAGAAAGAAGCCGAAAGACGTTTTGATATTTCTAATACGGATTTAACGAAAGTGAATTTATTTGTCAATAGAGTGATGATTAGTTTGATGCCAATAATGACATTTATCATGAATGCTGTCACTCTTGCCATTGTCTATGTGGGGGCTAAGCAAATTGATTTAGGACATATTCAGATTGGTCAGATGATGGCTTTCTTGCAATATGGCATGATGATTATTATGGGCTTCTTGATGATTGCAATGATTGCTATTATGCTACCTCGTGCCTCAATCTCTGCTAAACGTATTGCTGATGTGTTAGAAACAGAGAATAGTATTGTTGAACCAGCTCATCCAGAAGCTTTCCCACAAGATCAACGTGGCCTTGTCACATTTGATCATGTCAGCTTTGCTTATCCTGGTTCAGAAGAAAATGTTTTAAGTGATATTAGCTTTACGGCTAAGCCTGGACAAACAACAGCTTTTATTGGTTCAACGGGTTCAGGTAAGTCAACACTTATTAATCTTGTTCCTCGTTTCTATGATGCAACCAGTGGTCATGTCTATGTGGATGGTGTTGATGTCCGTAATGCCAATATTCATGAGTTGAGAAATAAGCTTGGTATTGTCCCACAAAAAGCGAACCTCTTTAGCGGAAATGTGCGCACTACTTTACAATATGGTGCAGCCAATGCGAGTGATGAAGATCTTGAGCGTGCATTAGAAATCTCACAGTCTAAGGAATTTGTCGATAAGCTACCAGGTGGCTTAGATCACGAGATTGCAGCAGGAGGGACTAATGTCTCTGGTGGTCAGCGTCAGCGTCTTGCCATTGCCAGAGCACTGGCCAAGAACCCAGAAATCCTCATCTTTGATGATTCCTTCTCTGCGCTTGATTTCAAGACAGATGCCAAACTAAGAAAAGAACTTAATGAAATGTGTCAGAAAGAACATAACACCGTCTTGCTTGTCGGTCAGCGTATTGCTTCCATCATGCATGCCGATCAGATTATTGTTCTTGATGAAGGCCGTATGGTGGGCAAGGGTACACATGATGAACTGATGAAAACATGTGATGTTTATCAGCAGATTGCCTACTCACAATTATCAAAGGAGGAATTAGAAAATGAGTAAAACAAGAAATCATCCTGGTCGTCCTTCTATGGGTAATGGTGAAAAAGCCAAGGATTTTAAAGGGACGATGGGGAAACTTATTCGTTATTTGAAACCTTACTATCTCAAACTCATCCTTGTCATGATCTTTGCGGTAGGATCAACAATCTTTTCCATTGTTGGTCCTAAAATTCTTGCCAAAGCAACCGATAAGCTATCTCAGGGGATCATGGCGAAGGTCAGAAATGTCGGGGGTATTGATTTTAGCTATATTATTCATATCCTGCTCATTCTTTTAGTCCTCTATCTTGTAAGTGCCTTATTTAATTATATTCAAGGCTGGATTACCAGTGGAATCTCTCAAAAAGTCGCTTATGATTTTAGAAAAGATATTTCTGAAAAGATGAACCGTTTACCTCTTTCTTATTTCGATCACCACAGTAATGGAGATATTCTTTCAAGAGTTACGAATGATGTTGATATGATTGCCCAATCTCTTAACCAGTCCATGAGTCAGATGATTACCTCAACAGTATCAGTCATTGGGATTCTTATCATGATGCTTTCTATTAGCTGGCAGATGACTATTATTGCTGTCGTTGTACTTCCTGTTACATTAACAGTGGCAAGCTTTATTATGAAGCGTTCACAAAAATTCTTTAAGATGCAACAGGATGCATTGGGGGATGTAGATGGTCATATTGAAGAAGTCTATGGTGGACATGAAGTAGTCAAAGCATTTAATGGTGAAGAAAAAGCTATTGATACATTTGATCAATATAATGATAAGCTCTATGAATCAGCCTGGAAGTCACAGTTCTTTGGCTCATTGATGATGCCAGTGGCAAGCCTGATTGGTAATATTGGTTATGTTGCTGTATGTATTGTTGGGGGTTATCTGGCTAGTGGGAAGATGATTACGATTGGTGATATTCAGGCCTTCATCCAGTATGTTCGTCAGTTCAACCAGCCAATTACTCAGATGGCTCAGATTGTTAATATGTTGCAGTCAACAGCCGCTGCAAGTGAACGTGTCTTTGAGTTCTTAGAAGCAAAAGAAATTGATGATGAAAAGGCAATTGTCAGTCGTGATGAAATTGATCAAATGAAGGGTGCTGTCACATTTGATCATGTCAAGTTTGGCTACAATCCTGACAAGATCATTATTCATGACTTCAATCTTCATGTTCATGCCGGACAGAAGATTGCCATCGTTGGACCTACTGGAGCTGGTAAGACAACGATTATTAAATTATTGATGCGTTTCTATGAATTGAATAACGGTTCTATTCTTATTGATGGTAAGGATATAAAGGATATGAAACGTAGCGATTTGCGTTCTATGTTTGGTATGGTCTTGCAGGATACTTGGCTTTTCAATGGCAGTGTGAAGGAAAACTTGAAATATGGCAAACTAGATGCCACTGATGAAGAAGTTGAAGCAGCTATCAAGAATGCCCGTGTGGACCACTTTATTCATACATTGCCCGAAGGACTTGATACAGTCATCAATGAAGAATCTTCCAATATCTCAGCTGGCCAGAAGCAGTTGTTGACAATTGCGCGTGCTTTCTTAAAAGATCCAAAGATTCTTATTCTTGATGAAGCAACATCTTCTGTAGATACCCGTACGGAAGTGATGATTCAGCAGGGGATGGATGCTTTAATGGAAGGGAGAACATCTTTCGTTATTGCCCATCGTCTTTCAACAATTCGTGATGCCAATACGATTATTGTTATGCGTGATGGTGATATTGTTGAAGTTGGTAACCATCAGTCATTGCTTGATAAAGGTGGATTCTATGCTTCACTCTACAAGTCACAGTTTGAAGGCGCCCAAATTTAATGAGACATCCCATTTTCTAATGGGATGTTTTTTGTTAGAATAGGTTTATGATAAAGATAGAACAAGCAAAAACAGAAGATCTAAAAGATATTG
This sequence comes from Sharpea porci, assembly GCF_009695655.1. Taxonomy (GTDB): domain Bacteria; phylum Bacillota_I; class Bacilli_A; order Erysipelotrichales; family Coprobacillaceae; genus Sharpea; species Sharpea porci. Next base: position 12,226 of record NZ_VUNM01000036.1, on the reverse strand, counting down.
CTATAATAGAATCTATATGCTTCCCGCAAGCAGAAGCATGTGGATATGAAGAATTTGTGAAGCGTTATGAAGTCTTTGGGGAGAATTTTCTTGTCGCGAGAAAGGATGATCAAATCGTTGGTTTTATCAATGGCAATGAAACAAGTCAGCGCTATCTCCCTGATTGCTTCTACAGTGATGCTTCATTGCATGATTCCAAAGGCATTTATATGACTGTCTTTGGGATTGATGTATTACCCACATACCAGCATCGAGGGATTGCAAGCATGCTGATGCATGCCTATATTGATCTTGCGAAAGAGAAAGGAAAGCAGGGTATTATTCTCACTTGTAAAGATCGCTTGTTGCCATTTTATGAGAAGTTTGGTTATCAGAAATTACAAGATTCTGCTAGTACACATGGTGGGGCAAAGTGGAATGATATGTTTTTAGAAATTGATGTGTAGAGTGGGAATTGAGGCTAGGGATAAATATGTGTGGACGTTATTTTATTGATCGTAATATCATTGATAAACTGCTTGAAGATATGTATGATGCTAGAATAAAGCCAGGCGATATCCATCCTGGTGATTTTGGAATCATTGCTTCAACAAAGGGCTATGAAGTTATGCAATGGGGTAAGCCTATTGCCCAGAAACTTGTATTTAATGCCCGAAGTGAAAGTGTATGTACAAAGCCTTTCTTTCAGGATGATTTTATTAATCGACGTTGTATTATCTTTGCCCGCAGTTTCTATGAATGGAATAAAGAAAAAAAGCAATATCGCTTTCACTATCCTAAAAATGGCATCATGTTAATGGGTGGGCTTTATGATAGTACAGGACATTATGTCATCATCACCAAGCCAGCCAATGCTTCCATGATTGCTATTCATGACCGCATGCCATTCTTGCTTGCTCCAGGTGTGATGAAGGATTATCTTTTTGATGAAGAAAAAGCGAAAGCGTTATTAATACAAAAACAGCCACCTTTAGTAAATGAGGCTATGGATGGCCAATTATCATTATTTGAGGTGTAGATATGAATAGAGAAAATAGTGTTAAAAGAAAAATGATAGCCTTTGATCATGGTGATCCCAAAAGAATTCAGCACTTTCTTAAAGTCGCCAGTTTCGCTAATATGATTGCCATTGAAGAAAGTCTTGATGACGAAATTGTGGAACGTGTGACTCTTGCCGGGTATGTACATGATATTGGCATTATTGTTGCAGAAAGCCAGGGCTTAAAGAATACCCCTAAGCGCCAGGAAGAATTTGGCCCTCAACCAGCTATGGAACTTTTAAAGTCAGCTGGCTATGATGATGCATTATGTCAGCGTATTGGCTTTATCGTTGGTCATCATCATACGCTAAGTCAGGTGGATGATATAGATTTTCAGATTCTTGTTGAAGCTGATTATCTAGTCAATGCCTTTGAAGATGGTGATGACAAAGAAAAAATCAAAAATGCCCGTGATCATTTCTTTAAGACGTCAGCAGGAATAAAAATCATTAATGAAATGTTTGACTTAGAGAGGTAATATCATGTTCATGGATGAATTTTTAAGGGAAGTCTATGTGGCAATCTTTGCAAAGTGGATGCAACTACAAGATCATGGCGATATTAAAGTTATGCAAGACAAAGTTGGGGAAAATAACGCCCTTAATTTTGATGCAGCTGGTGCTAAAGGCCAGGTCGTTTTTCATCAAGATAATGCCATTATAGAATTCTCAATTACTAATAAAAAGAATCAGAATATCGAATTCTATCTTCATTTTCAAATGCAGACACTGAAGCATGCCGTCGGCATTTATTATGAGTTTATGGATATCATGCATCATGTAGATGATCATAAAACAGTGAGAGTTCTCTTGTCATGCTCTTCAGGACTGACAACAAGCTTCTTTGCCCAGGAACTCAACAAAGGTGTACAGACATTAAATCTTGATTATGAATTCTCAGCTGTGGCCTATAATGAATTAGCTGATACTGGGATGGATTATGACATGATTCTGCTAGCCCCACAAATTGGCTATCAGTTAGCTCGTGTGCGCTCGATTTTCCATCGTATTCCCGTTCTCACTTTGCCTTCAGCCATCTTTGCGAAATATGATGTTGGATCTACAATAGATCTCATTAAAGAAACGCTTACTCAAGGTAAACCGGAGAAAAAGGAAGAAGCATTACCAACATTATCCATTGATTATGATAAAAAGATTCTTGCAATTGGGATATTAAAGAATTATCGTCATACCCATATCCATTATCGTGTTTATCAGAATGCTGAAGTTCTATTAAATGGCGAAAGAATCCATGATCAACTCGATTTACGTGATCTCAATGATATTATTGACTATGTCTTATTAGAACATCCTGATATTCATTATGTCGGTATTGCTGCTCCGGGTATTATTCATTATGGCTTTATGACCAATGAAACTGAAGGATTTAATTATACGGATGTTGCGGGATATCTAAAAAATAAACATCCTGAATTAGGCTTTTCACTCGATAATGATGTCAATGCGGTAGCTGCTGGCCTTAATGTGCTTCAAGATGATTGTGACTCGGTAAGTTTCTATTTCTTGCCTAGGGGACATAATCGTGGTGGCGCAGGGACAATCTTCCACGACCGTGTGATCAAAGGCTATATGAATATTGCCGGTGAAATGCAATACTTGCCTTTGGCCTATAGTGATCAACCAACGCAACTTGCCCGTTATGAAGAAGGCGCGAAGGAAGTTGTAGCTAAGAATCTTGTTGCTTTAATTGCTACAATTGGACCACAATTATTGACATATTATTGTTCCAATGTACCTAGTGTTGATGAACTTGTGGAAGAAATGGAAAAATATATACCTAAGAAGTATATCCCGCCTGTAAGAAAGATTGAAAATCTCAAAGAGTTTATTCTTTTTGGCGAGATGATTATGTGTATCAATCGTATAAGAGATTGTAAAGAAAATATGTAAGGGGTGATATCATGAAATATGCTTTTATAAATGGTCATATCTTGGATGGCAGTGAAGATATGGAAGTCATCTCCCATAAAGTCATTCTCACCAACAAAGACAAAATTGAATCCATCACCGATGAAAGCACATCACGTGCAGGTTATCAGGAAGTTGATTTACAAGGGGCATTTATTATGCCTGGCTTAATCAATATGCATGTCCATCTTCCAGGTAGTGGCAAACCTAAAAGAAAACAAAGAGATAGTGCGAAGGCAGCTCATATGGCAACAAGCAATAAGCTCTTTCGCCATATGTCGATGAAAATGTGTGAAAACTATGCACGCACAGAATTGATGAGCGGTGTAACAACAATCAGAACGGTTGGTGGTCTTTTAGATTATGATACCAATATCAGAGACCGCATTAATAGTGGAGAACTTGTGGGACCACGTATTATTGCTGGCAATCAGGCTATCACTGTTGAAGGTGGTCATATGGCTGGCTCTGTTGCCCGTATTGTTGGCAATGAAAAAGAAGCACGCCAGGCTGTTGATGACCTTGTTGAACAGCATGTTGATTTTATTAAGCTGATGATTACTGGCGGAGTTATGGATGCGACCGAAAAGGGTGGTGCAGGAGCTTTGAAAATGCCCCCTGAAATCATTAAGGCGGCTTGTGATGAGGCACATCGTAATAACTTGATTGTCGCTGCCCATGTGGAATCAAGCGAAGGTGTTCGTGTAGCCTTAGAGAATGGTGTGGATTCCATTGAACATGGGGCAACATGTGATGAAGAAATCATTGATCTTTTTAAAGAACATCATGCCTTTCTAACAACAACCATTTCACCAGCACTTCCTTTTGCCTTATTTGATCGTAAGATTTCTCATTGTAATGAAATCCAGCAATATAATGGCAAATTGGTCTTTGATGGCATTATTGACAATGCGAAAAAGGCACTGGCAAATGATATTCCTGTGGCCCTTGGAACAGATACAGCTTGTCCCTATGTGACACATTATGATATGTGGCGTGAACTGATCTATTTTGTCAAGTACTGTGGCGTTTCTCCGCGCTATGCCCTCTATAGTGCAACATTAGGGAATGCGAAATTATTGAATGTCGGCAAGATCACAGGCTCTATAACAGCTGGTAAATATGCTGATATGATTGTTACAAAGATTAACCCTCTAGATGACCTGACAACCCTAAGTAATGTGACCCATGTTATTATGCGTGGCAAGCTCTATAAGCCTGATCATATTAAGAAATATGCAGAGGTTGAACGTCAGCTTGATCCTTTCTGTAAACTTTAGTGACGAGTTTGAGCACTTTACATGCTCGACTCGTTTTTTAGAAAGAAAGAGGAAAGTTGGAGAGAATAAGAAATATACTAAGAAAAGGAGAAAATATGTGCGATCGACCATTCTTTGAAGACTAAGAAAGTATTGTTGCTTTGCCTATGAAAGGAGAAATGGAATTCTATATCTGTAAATTTAGATCAGTAGATGCATTTCTTGACTGGGCAATAACAGTGGAGGATATAGATATGCCCTGCTTAATGTTCAGCGCTAAAGAACAGATGCTAGAAGCATATGAAAGTAACGATCTCGCGATGGTGGCGTTTGCCGACGAGGATATGTTGCAGGACTTTATTGACAAGATGGAAGATAATAGCGCAAAGGTCATTACCATCTATTAAGAAAAAGCATTCTTTAAAAATATAATGAAGCCCATAAGAAAAGACCATGTATGATCATGGTCTTAATCTTTGATATAGGATTTTGAGATTTCCTTAATGGCTTTTTTCATCTTGTTGTCATAGACAGTGAAATGATATTTATTTAAATAGTAAGCGTTGATATCTGTCTTGACTTTATCAAGCTTATAAAGAGCTGAAACAATATCATCCTTATGGGCGGCACGATCCGTGTTATAAACATAAACAACAGCATAAGCACCAGTTGAAAGCTTAACCGCACTGCCATAGACACCATCTTTTTTCATCTTATAGAAAGCACTTGCCTTCTTGACAAGGTTGCTGTCAGCTGATGACTTTGTCGAAAGAATACCAACATCATTGCTTGTGCTAGAAGCCTCAGCAAGTTTCTTATAGTCATCTTCACTCTTGATGGACTGAATGGCTTTTAAGACCTGAGATTCTTTTTCATAAGTGAAGTATTTGACATAGCTGACTTTATATTTATTAATGGCTGTTGTGAACTTAGAAGTGAGATACTTCTTAACAAGAGCATTCTGTTTAGCGTTAGGTGTAAGTGTAGCTTTTCTGAAGGCTTCTTCAGAACTGTAGCCAACTGATTTTGCATAGTCTTTCACCGAACCCATATAATTCTTATATTGATCTTCGAGTGCTTTTGTCTCCGTCTCAATACTTGTCTTATCAGCTTTTGTTGTGAGTTCTTTGTTGGCAATTTTAGTCAAGGCCTGACTGACAATTTCACTTGCGCCACTACCGTCCATTAAATATTCATAATAGCCTTGCTTGCTGACTGTCGCATCACCAGTAATCAGATCTTTTGATCCATCCGTTACCTTAGAAACATAATCCGCTTCCTTTGTATTTTTTACATAGTAGTAACCACCAATACAGCCTGCTGCAAGGATAATGGCTAGAACAAGACCAGCAATGGCTTTTTTATTGATTGGCTTTTTTGTCTTTTTAACAGGAACCTTATGGACCTGTCTGAATTCTTTATTTTCGTCCATAATTATTTCCTTTCCTCAGCTCTACTCTTAAGATTTTCATTAATAACTTTATTGATTGCTTCTTTTGTCGCTTTATCTTTGTAAGTGATCTTATATGTCTTGAAGGCTTCATAAACCATATAATTATCATAGGTAATGAGTGGTGAATTGGCATCCACATTCTTTAATTCCTTCTTGATTTTTTCTTTATCTGTTGAAGAACAGTAAAGGAAATAATAACCATTTGTTCCCTTAATGGCTTCACTTGTCTGTCCCGCAGTTAAAGTCAGGGCAGTACTAGCGACATCACTGCCATATGTATCTGATAAAGAATTTGTTGTATCAACAATACCAAGACTGCCTTTGGCATTCTTTGTATCACTGTCATCAGAATAACTCTTGGCAATATCACCAAAGTTCTTGCCACTCTTCAATAAGTCCTTCACTTCCTGTAACTTATCATTTTCCGTATTTGTAGGTGCATCGACTGATGCCATAGAAACCTTGATAATGGAAATATAACGTGGTGTTGCCATCTTATAGTAATCATCAAAGACCGCATTGAAATGCTTTTTCACATAATTCTTCATCATTTCAGCATACTGTAGAGAATAAACAACCTTCTTACGATAATCAGCAATACTTGAATAGCCAGAAGACTTTAAGTCTTTTTCGAGCTGCTTTTCATATTCGCTTTCACTATATTGTGATTTATAGCTTTGTTTAATGGAATCCACCATGCTATCCGCATTTTCTTCCATTGCCTTGGTTGCAGGATATTTGCTTTTAAGAAGCTGATCTAGGGTATAATTGAATAGCTGTGTACGTCCTGATGATGTTGATGTTAAGCTTGAATAAACATTATCAGCATAAACATTATCGCCATCTAAGGATGCTATAACACTCTTATTATTGACAGTTTTGCCAGCACTGCAGCCAGACAAAAGCATCATGCCTGTAATTGTAAGACATGTTAGTCTTTTTATGTTCATACTAACCTCCTTAAGTAACAATCTTATTATACATACATTTCCCTTTTTTTCAATCCAAGCTCAAAAATCACACTCTTTCACATGAAAGATTTCTTATTATATTATTTGAGTTAGTCATATCTTTATTATAAAATGGGTGAACGAGGTGGTAGAAATATGTCAGTATTAAAAATTAACAATCTCCATGTCAGTGTTGATGACAAAGAGATTTTAAAAGGTATAACTTTAGAATTTAAAACAGGCGAAACTCATGCCTTAATGGGACCAAATGGTAATGGTAAATCAACATTACTCTCAACAATCATGGGCCATCCTAGTTATCAAGTAACTCAGGGTTCGATTACACTTGATGGTGAAGATTTACTTGCCATGAGCGTTGATGAAAGAAGCCGTAAAGGTATTTTCCTTGGTATGCAGTATCCAGAAGCTATTCCTGGGGTCACAAATAGTGATTTTTTGAAAGCTGCAATTAATGCAAGAAGAGATGAACCGGTGCGTTTATTTGATTTTATGAATAATCTTGATCAGGCTATTAGTGAACTGAAGATGAATGAGGATTTAGCTCATCGTTATTTAAATGAAGGATTCTCAGGTGGAGAGAAGAAGCGTAATGAAATTCTGCAAATGGAATTGTTGAAACCAAGCTTTGCCTTACTTGATGAAATTGATTCAGGGCTGGATGTTGATGCATTAAGAATTGTTGCTGATGCAGTCAACAAGATGAAAGAAGAAAATGATATGGGCTTAGTAATGGTATCTCACTATGAAAAGCTTTATCAGCTCGTAAAGCCTAGTCATGTTCATGTTCTTGTTGATGGTGAGATTAAAGCTGAAGGTGGCTATGAACTTGTTGAAAAGATCAATAATGAAGGCTATGAATGGCTTGTTGGCAAGCAGGATAATAGTGATTTAATTGAAAAGCTCTTTGGCTTTGGAGGCAAGTAGTGATGGGAGAAAATCGTTATTTTTATTCTCATCATGTGTTCTTAGAAGATGGTCAAAGCAAGGATGTTGTCTTACCAGAAGGTGTGCATTTAGACGGGACAACATTATCCTTTGATGAGGGCAAATATGATCTTCATGTTGTCATAGAACTTCATCATGATGGTGCATTGCATTATCATTTTGCCAACAATACAACAGTTAATCTTGTTGAAACAAGAAAACTTGCTGATAACGTGAAATTCACAAGAACATTTAAGGTTGATGAGAATGCTAATGTTAATATCTTTAATGAAAATGATTCTGTGAACCATGAGGCTATTCATTTTGATGACCAGGGTGTTGTAGGAAGTGATTCTTCATTCCATTTAGGTTATGCAGAGCTTTCTGATGGCTCATTAGATGCTAGCTATCATTTCATTTTAGCAGGACCAAATGCCAATATGAAATTACGTATGGCTGCGTTAAGTAAGCTTGAAGAGAAGAAGCATTATACAGTTAATATCGAACATCATGCGCCTTATACATATGGCATTATGGATAATTATGGTGTTGCTAAGGATGCTGGTAGCATGATCATTGATGGTATTGGTACAATAAAGAAGGGCATGCATAAGAGTGAAAGCCATCAGACAAACAAAATTATGGTCTTTGATGAAGCTTCTCGTGCAAGTGCCAATCCTTATCTTTATATTGATGACTATGATGTACAGGCATCCCATGCTGCTGGGGTTGGACGTATGGATGAAAACCATCTTTATTATCTTCAAAGCAGAGGGCTTACAAAGCGCCAGGCTATGCAGCTCATCACTTATGGCTATTTAAAGCCAGTTATTGATGTTGTTGATAATCCTATGATTAAAGAACGTTTCGAAAAAGTCTTAGGAAAGGTTGGTGCCTAGTATGTATGATGTTTATAAAGTAAGAGAAGATTTCCCAATGCTTAAAAACAAAGTCAAGATGCATGGGGCTCCACTCGTCTATCTTGACAGCAATGCAACAACACTTAAGCCTCAATGCGTCATTGATGCTGTTGTTGATTATTTATCGAACTATTCTGCTAATGCAGAAAGAGGGGATTATGATCTTTCCCATGATGTCGATATGCATTTTGAAGGAGCAAGAGAAACATTGCGCCAATTCATCAATGCGAAAGAAAAGGATGAACTGATCTTTACATCAGGCTCGACAGATGGCTTAAATATGGTAGCCTATGGCTATGGTCTAACGCATTTAAAAGCTGGTGATGAAATCTTGCTTTCCTATGCTGAACATGCATCTAACACATTACCATGGTTTGATGTTGCCAAACAAACAGGTGCTATCATCAAATATATTCCTATTGATGAAACAGGTCATATTACTTTAGATGCTGTCAAAGCGACAGTTACTGAACATACAAAAATCATTTCCCTAGCTATTATGACCAATGTTCTTGGCTTTGAAGTTCCGATTGGAGAAATTGCCCATTATGCCCATACAAAAGGCATTGTTGTTGTGGCAGATGGAGCACAATCCGTTCCCCATATGGTGACAGATGTGCAGAAAGATGATGTTGATTTCTTAGCTTTTAGCGGTCATAAGATGCTAGGACCTACAGGTATTGGTGTTCTCTATGGCAAACGTGCTTTACTTGAAGAAATGCACCCTGTTCGTTCCGGAGGAGGAAGCAATGCTCGCTATAATAAGGAAGGCGAAGTAACACTCAAGGAAATCCCTTATCGTTTCGAAGCTGGAACACCAAATATTGAAGGTGCGGTTGGCTTAGGTGCAGCCGCAAAATATCTCATGAATCTTGGCATGGAGAATGTCGTTGCTCATGAAGAAGCTATGCGTAAGTATGCGATTGAACGTCTTGAAGAGCTTGATAATGTTGATGTCTACAATAAAGATGCAGAAGGAGCAATCGCTATGAATATCAAGGATGTCTTCTCACAGGATGCTGCTTCTCTCTTTAATACATATGGCATTGCTGTTAGAGCTGGAGAACACTGTGCAAAGATTCTTGATAACTATCTTGGCGTGAATTCTACTGTTCGTGCATCATTCTATGTCTATACGACAAAAGAAGATATTGATGCCTTTATTGAAGTATGTAAGAAAGGAGATGACTTCTTAGATGCATTCTTTAGATAACCCACTCGTTATGCGAGAAATCATTATGGATCATTACAAGAATCCTAGAAATCATGGCATTGTTAATGATGATTCATATATGAAAACAAATATGAATTCTTCAACATGTATCGATAATATCGATATCGAAGCAAAATTTAATGGTGATATTATTGAAGATGTGCGTTTTGATGGCGAAGCATGTGCCATCTCAACAGCTTCAACTTCCATTATGACTGAGCTTGTCAAAGGTAAAAGCAAGGAAGAAGCCCGTAAAATTATTGAAAATTACAAGGATATGATTTATGAAAAAGATTATGATCCTTCTCTAATACAAGAAGCCTATGTCTTTAAGAATACTTATAAGCAAGCCAATCGTATTAAATGTGCAACAATAGGCTGGAATGGGCTTGAACGATTAATTGATGAAAGTGAGGGGAAGAAGAATGGATAAGAACTTTGATGATATTCCTCTTACTGGTGGTGATCATGCAGCTGATTTCATTGAACCTGATAAAGCTGTCTTTAGTACACCTAAAGGACTTAATGCGGATATTGTAAGAGAAATATCTGCAATTAAGAAAGAACCAGAATGGATGCTGGAATATCGTTTAAAATCATTAAAAGAATTTGAATCAAGACCATTACCAACATGGGGTGTTGATTTAAGTGATATTGACTTCTCAGATTTCACTTATTATAAGCGTCCTGCTGATAATCAGACGAATGACTGGGAAGAGGTACCAGATGAAATCAAAGATACCTTTGATCGACTTGGTATTCCTGATGCTGAAAGAAAATATCTTTCTGGTGTCTCAACACAATATGAATCAGAAGTTGTTTATCATAATATGCTTGAAGAAGTAAAAGAGAAGGGTGTTATTTTCTTGGATATTGATAGTGGCTTAAGAGAATATCCGGAAATCTTCAAGAAGTATTTTGATACAGTCATTCCTTATAATGACAACAAGTTCTCAGCCCTCAATGGGGCAGTATGGTCTGGTGGATCATTTATCTATGTCCCTAAAGGTGTTCATCTTGAAAAGCCATTACAGGCTTATTTCCGTATTAACTCATCAGCTATGGCACAGTTTGAAAGAACATTGATTATTGTTGATGATTACGCTGATATTACCTATGTAGAAGGCTGTACAGCACCAAGCTATTCAAAGGATAGCTTACATGCTGGAGTTGTTGAGATTGTTGTTGGTAAGCATGCACATTGCCGTTATACAACAATCCAGAACTGGTCAAAGAATGTCTTGAACCTCGTCACTCAGCGTGCTCGCGTAGATGAAGGTGGCTTTATGGAATGGGTTGATGGCAATATCGGTAGCCGTATTACGATGAAGTATCCTTGTTGCATTTTAGCTGGCGAAGGAGCTAAGGGCAACGTTATTACGATTGCAGTTGCGGATAAAACACAGATTATTGACTCTGGCGCCAAAATGATTCATTTAGCACCTAATACAAGCAGTCAGATTATTTCTAAGTCTATCTCTAAAAATGGGGGTAAAGCGAATTTTAGAGACTTGGTAACACATGGACCTAAGGCGACAGGAGCCAAGAGTAAGATTGAATGTGATACACTCATTCTTGATCCTTTGTCAACATCCGATACCATTCCTACAAACAAGATGCTCAACAACGATTCAACAATAGAACATGAAGCCACAGTCTCTAAAGTCTCTGAAGACCAGCTCTTCTATTTAATGAGCAGAGGACTTACAAAAGCACAGGCTACAGAAATGATTGTCATGGGCTTTATTGAACCATTCTCAAGAGAACTTCCAATGGAATATGCAGTTGAATTAAATCAGCTGATTAAATTTGATATGAGTGATAAAGCCATTGGATAAGAAACAATTACGCAAGGCCATGATTCAAAAGAGACTAGCTCTCGATGAAGAAAGCTATCAGCATTATTGCTTGCAGATTCAAAAACAACTAGAATCATTAAAAGCATTTCAAGAAGCACAATCGGTAGCATTTTATATGAGCTATCGCCATGAAGTTGATACAAGAGCTTTGATGGCTAAATATTTTGGCAAGAAAGAGATTTTTGTCCCTAAATGTGTTGGTGATGATCTTGTCTTCTACAAGATTGACTCTTTTGATGATGTGGCTAAGGGGTATTTTGGGGTTGATGAACCTATTACAGATATCACAAGAAATATCAATGCTATTGATTTTGTGGTTGTTCCACTCTTGATGTTTGATGATCAACGTAATCGTGTTGGTTATGGACGTGGTTTTTATGATCGAGCGCTCAAGAACTATCCCCATACAACGTGTGGGATGGCCTTTAGCTTTCAGCATGTTGAGAATACTGAACCACATCGTTTTGATATTCCATTGGATATGATTATTACTGACGAGAAGATCTATTAGGTCTTCTCGTTTTTTTCGTGATGTCAAGCGAATTTGAAAATGTCCTGAATATTTTTAATTATGAGCACCATATAAATGAGCTTTGATTGAAGAAGAATATAACTTCCAGCTGTTCTGTCTCCAAGGATGGTTTACTGGCGGTATATAC
>NZ_VUNM01000035.1 GCF_009695655.1 Sharpea porci | reverse complement strand
CCCCATGTAAGATCACCTCTTCAAATATTTTACTACCAGGGATGCCGGATGGAAAGAAAAAGGAGAGGCCATTGAAAATGGGCTCTCCTGAGTGGACATGATTACTTGTAATCATGTCCTTTTTTTAGAAAAAAAGAAGCCTTGTAGGCTTCTTAAAAGAGATTATTTTCCAGAATCACCATAGTTGGCAAGTACTCTTGCACTTGGATCATCAACGTTACAGTTTTCCCAAGTCTTGTTAGGCATCCAGAAGTCTTTGATCCATTTTGCCTGACCAGGATAGTATTCTTCAAAGATATCACGATAAAGAAGTGATTCTTTGGTGAATGGTGTACAGTAAGGATATTTGTCTTTGGCTTTAGCCAAATCTTCATCGGTATATAAGCTGTTTGCATATTCCTTGAGGTCATCAACCATGCTATGGCCAACAGCATCGGAGAAGGCTGCTTTTTCACGCATCAGGATGTCATCTGGCAATAAGCCTGTACCTTCAAAGGCATGACGTAAAAGATATTTGCCTTTGTTGTAGGTATTCATCTTCTTCGCTGGATCAATGCTCATCGCATATTCGACAAAGGCAGTATCAGCAAAAGGTACACGTCCCTCAAGTGAGTTAGCAGAAATGCAACGATCAGCTCTTAGCACATCATACATATAAAGCTCACGAATACGCTTTGCGGACTCTTTTTGGAATTCTTCAGGAGATGGGGCAAAGTCTGTATACTTGTAGCCAAAGATTTCATCGCTGACTTCACCTGTCAAGATAACTTTTAAATCGGTATTTTTATGAATATACTCACATAAAATAAACATACCAAGTGATGCTCTAATGGTTGTGATATCAAATGTTTCTAGCTGACGAATGACTTCTTTTAGGTGTCCAAGAACGTCTTCTCTTGTCATGATGACTTCAGTATGATCTGAACCAATATATTCAGCAACTTCCTTCGCATATTTTAAGTCAATCGGATTACGGTCCATACCAATCGCAAATGTCTTGATTGGTTTCTTATTGTTTTTAGCAGCAATAGCACAAACTAATGATGAATCAAGACCACCTGAAAGAAGATATCCGATAGGCGCATCGGATTGCAGACGCTTGATGACAGACTCGGTTAATAAACTATTGAGCTTACCAGCAATCTGTTCGATGTCATCTTCAACATACATCTTGACATCACCAAGATCATTATATTTCACAAACTTTTCACCATCATAATAACAACCAGGTTCAAAAGGCATAATATCATGACAGAGAGGAAAGAGCGCTTTGGCTGTTGAAGCAAAAGCAATTTTTCCTTCTTTTGTATAACCATAAAACATTGGACGAATGCCCATTGGATCTCTTGCTGCCATCATTTTTCCACTATGGGCATCTTTGATGACAAAAGCAAATTCACCATCCAACATACGACAAAGAATATCTAATCCGTATTTTCTATATAAAGGTAAGAGTATTTCGCAATCACTATCACTCTTACAAGTGTAATCGTCTTCTAAATTCTTCTTTAAAGCAGGGTAATTATAGATTTCGCCATTACACACCAGTTCGCAGTCATTATAATTGAAGGGCTGCATTCCTTTTTCTGATAAATCCATGATGGATAAACGCGCAAAGCCAAATGTAGACTCTTCGAAGAGTTCAACACGACTCATATCAGGACCGCGATCATCAACCATGTGTAATGCTTGTTTGAATTGTTCAAGAGGGTATTCTCTTGAATCCATCGTTAAAAAACCACACATATCTATGTCCTCCACTTTTAAATTTTTTTCATCATACAATTTTCACATTCATTAGTCAATAAAATATTTTTGAGATGATAATTAAATATTAGAGAAAAGAGAAATCTAAGGGCTTACAATTCGTTTAAAAAAGCTTCTTCAAGAAAATAATGTAAGCGTCTTACATTAGAGATATAGACAAGCAAATTAGATAATGTTAAAATATTAACAACGTGGTCATACCACATGAAGTCATAAGAAATTTTTAAAGGAGAATAGAAAATGAGTGCTAAAGGAGATCCACATTATCCACTTCGTCCGGAAATTGCGAACGTGGATGGGCCAATGCGTGAACCTGTTGTGAAATTGGGAAAACTTATCACAGACAGAATACCTATCAAGCTTGGCTTAAAGAAAATCACAAAAGATGATCCTGAATATTGGGCTGTAGCGCGTTTATGTACGGATGAGGAAGCTGAACTGGCTTTACAATTCGGAACCATTCGTAAGCCAAAGACATTTGCTCAGCTGAAGAAGATCTCAGGTATTGAAGAGAAGAAGCTTCAAGAAATGCTTGACCATATGTCTTATACAGGTCTTATTGAATGGAATTATGAGAATCCCCAACATGAAAAACAATATGTTTTGCCTATGTTTGTGCCTGGTTCAGGGGAATTCTCAAATATGAATAAGGATTTGGTTGAAGAATATCCTGAACTTGGGATGTTTTTTGAACATATGACACGTTTGCCACTTGAAAAAGTAACCAAGATTGTTCCACCTGGAGGAGCTGGTATTGGCATGCATGTCATTCCTGTCGAAAAAGCTATTTCCATGAATAATGAAGCTATTGGGGTTGAGAAGATTTCTCATTGGCTTGATAAATATGAAGGAAAGTATGCGAAATCCCCTTGTTCTTGCCGTCGTAGCCGTAAAACTTATGAGGAAGGCTGTGGTGATGATGAAGAGGGCTGGTGTATTGCCGTTGGTGATATGGCGGACTATGTTGTAGAAACAAATAAAGGTGGTGTCTATATTACCCGTGAAGAAGCCATGGATATTTTCAAGCGAGCTGAAGATAATGGCTTCGTTCATCAGATTACAAATATTGATGGTGAAAACAAGATCTTTGCAATCTGTAACTGCAATGTCAATGTATGTTATGCCTTAAGAACATCATTATTATTCAATACACCAAATTTATCTCGTTCGGCCTATGTTGCTCATGTTGATAGTGCGAAGTGTGTAGCTTGTGGTCGCTGTGTAGAATATTGCCCAGCAGGTGCTTTAAAGCTCGGTCAAAAGCTCTGCAAGAAAGATGGCAGTGAAGTCAACTATCCAAAACATGACTTGCCATGGGATAGAAAATGGAGTGAAGATGACTGGGATTGGGATTATCGTGATCATAATCGCATTGAGGCTCATCGTAGTGGAACAGCACCATGTAAGACAGCCTGCCCGGCACATATAGCTGTTCAGGGTTATTTAAAAATGGCTGCACAGGGAAGGTATACGGATGCGTTAGCCTTAATTAAGAAAAACAATCCATTACCTGCTATTTGTGGTCATATCTGTAATAGACGATGTGAAGATGCTTGTACTAGAGGAACAATTGATGAGGCAGTGGCAATTGATGAAGTGAAGAAATTCATTGCGATGCATGATCTTCATGCTGAAACAAGATATATGCCTAAAAAGGTCATTCCTCGTGTTGATGGTGACTTCTCAGAAGATAAAGTGGCTATTATCGGGGCAGGGCCTGCTGGTCTTTCATGTGCTTATTATCTAGCTGAAAAAGGTTATCAGCCAACCATCTTTGAGAAGAATGAAAAACCTGGTGGTATGCTTGTTTATGGTATTCCATCTTATAAGCTTGAAAAGGATATTATTCAGGCTGAAATAGATATTATCAAAGAGATGGGTGTAGAAATCAAGACGGGTGTTGAAGTAGGAAAGGATACCACACTTGATGAATTACGCAAACAAGGCTATAAAGCATTCTATATTGCCATTGGTGCACAGGGAGGAAGAAGCATCCAGGTGGCAGGCGAAGATGGTTTAGGTGTTGTGACAGCCGTTGATTTCCTCAAAGAAATTAATGCTACTGAAAGCTATGACTTGAAAGGTGATGTGGTTGTTGTTGGTGGCGGTAATGTTGCCATTGACTGTTCACGAGATGGACGTCGTGTGGGCGCCAATGTCACGCAGGTCTCTTTAGAAACAAGGGATATTATGCCTGCAAGCGAAGAAGAAGTGGAAGAAGCCTTAGCAGATGGTGTTAAGATGTGCTTTGGCTGGGGTCCTAAAGAAATCCTCAAAAATGAAAAGAATGAAGTAACCGGCATTGTCTTTAAGAAATGTGTGTCAGTCAAAGATGAAACAGGCCGTTTCAATCCACAATATGATGAAAAGGAAACAATGACAATTTCTTGTGCACATATTGTTTTAGCAGTTGGTCAGAGCATTGTCTGGGGAGACTTGTTGGAAGGTGAAAATGTTGAACTTGATCGACGTGGATGTGTCATAGCTGATCATGAAACTTATCAGACAAGTCAGCCCGATATCTTTGTCGGTGGGGATGTCTATACAGGTCCTAAGTTTGCGATTGATGCCATTGCGGCTGGTAAGGAAGGAGCAATTTCTATTCATCGCTTTGTTCAGCCACATACATCTCTTACGATTGGACGTAATAAGAATGATTATGTTGAACTTAATAAGAATGATATTCTTGTTGAATCATATGATAATGCGAAACGTCAGATTCCTGCTAAGAAAGCCAATGAAAAGCCATTAAGCTTTAGAGACTATCAAGAAGTCTTTAGTGAGGAACAGGTAAAAAAAGAAGCAGCGCGTTGCTTAAGCTGTGGAAAGACTATTGTTGATGAAAATCATTGTGTTGGATGTGGCATTTGTACGACAAAATGTGAGTTTGATGCCATTCACTTAGAAAGAGACCATCCGGAATGTTCAACAATGCGCAAGAGTGAAGATAAAATGCGTTATATTCTTCCGTATGCCGCTAAACAAGCAATACATATTAAATTTGGAAAGAAGAAGTGATCTGAATGCACGAATTAGGTGTTGTATTTAAGATTATTGATGATTTAGAAGAGGTTGCACAAGAAAATGATCTTCATGAGATCAACAGTGTCACCCTCTCACTTGGGGAAGTATCAACAGTCATACCTGACTATTTAGAAGATTGCTGGAAATGGGCAATACAAAGAACAACATTGTTGAAAGATGCTGAATTAAAAATAGAAACCATTCCAGCAATTACTTACTGCAGCAACTGCGGACAGACATATGAGACAGTGAAATATGCCAAAATATGCCCACATTGTGGCAGTGATCAAACTTGGCTTGTTCAGGGAAATGAATTTCTTATAAAAGAAATTGAAGTACCTGATGAGTAGATTGAAATAAGAATGGGAGGTTATTTATGTTATTTCAATTATATGGTGACACAGCTCTCTGGCAGATTCTTGGCTGGGTTCTTGTATTTGTGGGCTTAATTGTCATGAATGAAATAGGAAGACGTACAGTCAAAGGTGGCATTGCCGTATTTGTGGTTCTTCCACTTGCTTTAACAGCCTATTTTATTGCTATCAAGATTGGTGCAATGGCACATGCCAGCTGGGCACTCAACAATCCAACGCATGTTTATATGAATGGATGGTTCCATTATGCAAAGCTTTATGCAGCTGATATTGGATGTGTTGGGTTCTTGATGCTTAAATACCAGTGGGGACTTGGGAAAAAGGAATGGTTTAAGCCTTGGCCATTTATTATTGTTGCGATTAATATTTTGATTGCTGTCGCATCTGACTTCGAATCAGCATATAATGGATTTGTAGCAGGTGGTATGGCTGGTGGCTGGTGGAAGTCCACTGAAGATGTCTGGCTCTATGGCGGCTGGTGGAATGTTGTTAATGGCATTGCTGGTCTTTTGAATATTCTTTGTATGACAGGCTGGTGGGGCATTTATACTTCTAAGAAGAAGGATGATATGCTTTGGCCTGATATGACAATCTGGTTTATTCTAGCCTATGATATTTGGAATTTCACTTATACATATTGTAATTTACCAACTCATACATGGTATTGTGGGGTGGCTCTCTTGCTGGCACCAACATTTGCAAATGCTTTCTGGAATAAAGGCGGCTGGATCCAAAATAGAGCTAACACACTCGCTGTATGGTGCATGTTTGCGCAGGTTTTCCCACTCTTCCAGATTACAAAGCCTTTCTCAGTGTTGCCTTCTCTTTATAAGGGCGCTGTTGCTCATGGCGTAACAGCTTTTGATATGACAAAGATCAATTCCATTAAAGCTCTTGGTGAAGCGGGCATTACTGCCAATCCAACAGCACAGGGTGTTGTTGCCCTGTTGGCACTGGCCATGAATGTGATTACTTTAGCTGTTATTTTCAAAAAAGCAAAACAGCAGCATAAGAATCCTTATACACATGAAATCTTTACTGGCACACGTGATTTTGAAGAAGCTATCGCGAGAAAAGCCTAAAATAATGAACACGATGAACACCTGCCAGTTGTTGACAGGTGTTTTTTAGGAGGTCAGCATGAAATTTGAAAAACTTACAGTCCCTACACAACGCGAACTCTTTATTAAAAAAATGCAGGAAATGATTCTTTCAGGTGAATTGCCAGCTCATACGCGTATTCCCCCAGAACGTGATCTTGCGAAACAGATGGGCATTAGCCGCAGTGTCGTCAATACAGGAATTGCGATTTTGGAATATCAGGGATTTTTACAAGTTATAAACCGCCAGGGAACATTTGTCGCTGATTATAAGAAGACAGCAAGTGTAGAGACGCTTAATGCTATTATGCGACTTAAGGGAGATGTTCTGACCGATCATGATATTCGCTCTATCTTGGAAATTAGATGGGCATTAGAAAAACTAACGATGCGTAATGCACTTGATTTGAATGAAAATGATATTGAGAGACTACGCGTTATTGTGGAAAATATCAAGACATCACAGTCTTATTATGAGGCGGCAAGTCATGCTCTCAATTTCCAAATTACCTTAGCAGACATTGGCCAGAATGATATGCTTGGCCTTATTATTACAACCTTTCGTCATCCATGCATAGCCATGTGGATGCGCTTTTGTAAGATTTATGGTATTGAGAAACTCTATATGCATACAAGAACTTCGTGGGAACTCTTGCAAAAACATGATTATCAAGGGGCACTTGAATGGATTGAAACCTTTACAAAAGAAGCCATGGATGGTCAATATACACTCTATGAAAAAGATTTAAGAAAGCAGGGATGAGAGATGAATAAAAGAGAATATGAAATCCTCGAGACAAAAGAAAATATTCTAGCTGATAATGACATAAGTGCAGCACATGTACGTGAAGAACTGCAAAAACATAAAGTCTTTATGGTCAATCTCATGGCCTCACCAGGAGCAGGCAAGACAACATTGCTTGTACGTACCATTAAAGCCTTAAAAGACAAATATCATATTGGTGTCATGGAAGCAGATGTGGATAGTGATGTTGATACGGCTGCTGTTGTTGAAGCAGGTGCTAAAGCCATTCAGCTTCATACTGGAGGGAGCTGTCATATGGATGCGGATATGACCATGCGTGGCATGAAAGCCTTAGGCCTAGATGATCTTGATGTGCTCTTCTTAGAAAACGTGGGCAATCTTGTCTGTCCGGCTGAATTTGATGTTGGTGCAACAAAGAAAGTGACGATTCTCTCCGTCCCAGAAGGTGATGATAAGCCCTTGAAATATCCTTTGATGTTTGAAGTGACGGATTTATTATTGATAGGGAAGATCGATGTATTGCCTGTCTTTGATTTTGATATTGAAAGATGTAAACATAATGTTTCTCAGCTCAATGAGCATATTGATGTCCTTCCTTTATCACAAAAAACAGGAGAGGGTTTTGAAGCATGGATCGCATGGCTAGAAAAACAAATCGAAAGAGTAAAGGGTGAGAAGAATGAGAATCATTGAATTAAATCAATCCGTAACAGCATCCAATGACAAAGATGCTGAAAACTTAAGAAAAGAAATGCATGATGACCATATCTTGTTGTTGAATCTGATGTCTTCACCTGGTTCAGGAAAGACAACACTTCTTTCATGCATCATTACTGATATGAAGGAAGATGTGCGTATTGGTGTCATGGAAGCTGATATTGCGAGTGATGTGGATGCACTGAAAATAGAAGCACTTGGGGCAAAAGCTTTACAGGCTCATACCGATGGGATGTGCCATATGGATGCAGGTATGACAAGAAGAGCATATGAAGCGCTTGATACCAAAGAGCTCGACATGATCTTCTTAGAAAATGTCGGAAATTTAATATGTCCGGCAGAATTTGATACAGGTGCTGCAATTAATATGATGATATTAAGTGTTCCTGAGGGTGATGACAAGCCACTTAAATATCCATTAATGTTTGAAAAGAGTGATGTGCTTGTTGTAACTAAGATGGATACTTTGGATTATTTTGATTTCGATCTTGAAAAAGTAAGGGAACGTGTAAAAGTCCTCAACCCTGCAATAAAGATTTTCCCTGTTTCAGCAAAAACAGGCGAAGGTATGCAAGCATTAGAAGATTATCTTCAAGAATCTTTGAATAAATGGATATCATAAAGGCACGATGTGCCTTTTTGTTTTGTGTTTATTTCATTTTGTGAAGATTTTTGGTATGATGTTGAACGGTGAAGAAAATGAATGATGGATTAATAATTATTAATAAACCAGCTGGCTATACAAGCCATGATATCGTTAATATCGTTAGAAAGACATTGCATACAAAGAAAGTCGGACACGCTGGAACACTGGATCCCGATGCAACAGGTGTCCTTGTCGTAGCGGTGAATAAAGCGACAAAGGCATTGCAATTTCTAACAGCTGAAAATAAGGAATATATTGCGACATTGAAACTTGGCATCGCAACTGACACAATGGATGCCTCAGGTACAATACAAGAAGAAAAGCCATTTACTGGCTATACAGATTTAAAAGAGGTGCTAGATAGCTTTCTTGGTGACAGCATGCAAGTTCCTCCTATGTATTCTGCCATTAAGATCAATGGCAAGAAACTTTATGAATATGCCAGAGAGGGCAAAGAAGTGAAGGTGGATCCTCGCCCAATACATATTCAGGAAATCAGCCTGCTTAAAGAAGATCGTGATGAAATCACTTTCCGTGTGCATTGTTCTAAGGGAACTTATATCAGAAGCTTATGTTATGATATTGCCAAGAAGCTTGGTTATCCTGGTCATATGAAAACGCTTATTCGTAGTCGAAGTGGAGATTTTGATTTAAGTCAGAGTTGTACGCTTGAGGAATTAAAGGAAGGTCATTATCGGATGATAGCCTTAAAGGATGCTTTTGCATCGATGGAGCATTATGTCTTAGAGGATGAATCCATTGCCCTCAATGGCAAACGTATTGATGAAAACTATGATCATAATATAGCTGTATTTAATAAGAATGGTGATATTCTTGCTATTTACGGTCCGGATGGAAATGGTAAAATGAAGAGTCTAAGGGGGTTATTTTAATGGAAATCATAGAATTAGAACTTCATGACTTGCCACAACTTACCAAACATTATGTTGTTGCTATAGGATTCTTTGATGGCTTGCATTTAGGACATCAGAAGCTCATTGAAGAAGTAAAACATATTAGTCAGACAAAGGGCTATCAATCAGCTGTTATGACTTTTGATCAGCATCCCCTTACTGTTTTAAAAGGGGAAGAAAAACGCTATCTCACTTCTCGACATGATCGTAATCGTATTCTCGAACATTTAGGGATTGATACATTATTTGTGATTCGTTTTTCAAAAGAAGTAGCTGCTTTGTCTCCTGAAGATTTTATTGATAAATATATTGTTGGCTTAAATATTCAACATGTTGTTGTGGGCTTTGATTTCCATTTTGGCAATAAGAATAGTGGGGATGTGCATAGCTTAGAAGGCCATCAGTTTACTCTTTCCATCGTACCACCAGTCATGTATGATGAAAATGTCAAAGTTTCTTCAACACTCATCAAAAGCTTATTGCAATCAGGACATGTCCGTGACGCTAATAGATTGCTTACTAGAGATTATGCAATTACTGGCAAAGTCATCCATGGGAAGGCAAGAGGCAGGCTGATTGGCTTCCCAACGGCCAATGTTGCAATAGGCAAGTATTGCTATCTTGCAAAAGGAGTCTATGGCGTTGAAGTTGAAGTGAATGGACAACGCTATAAAGGGATGGCAAATATTGGCATGAATCCAACCTTTAATGATATCTTTGAGATGTCATTAGAAATCTATATATTTGATTTTCATCAAGATATATATGGTAAAGAAATGCAAGTCTTCTTTAAGTTCTTTGAACGACCAGAAGAACGCTTCAATGATGTTGATGATCTGATTAAAGAAATGCAGCATGATGAAGCTTATATTCGTAAAGCATTAGATGTATAGTCTATTGCTTTTTAAAAAAAACAGTCTAAACTTGTGAATTGGAGAGGATTATATGATAATTAGTCAGTATATTGTAGGTTTCGTTGTATTTAGTTTCTGTGGCTGGGTATGGGAATCATTCTATTGCATGATGAATACTGGTAAATGGGAAAATAGGGGTTTTCTTTTTGGGCCTTATTGTCCTATCTATGGCTTAGCTGTGATGATTGCTTATTTTATCTTTACAGCCGGTCTATTTCCTGTAACGACTTCGAGCAATCCTTTAACAGTCTTTCTGATTTGTATGTTTGGTTCTGCTATTATTGAATATCTTACAAGCTATATTCTAGAAAAAAGATATCATGCAAGATGGTGGGATTATTCGAAATTGCCTTTTAATATTCAAGGAAGAATTGCCTTACCTATTTCTATAGCTTTTGGTTTGGCGGGTATTGTTGTTGTAAGATATCTCTTGCCTTTATTACAATCCTATAAGCCCCATGGTCCTTCACTGTTTATAGAAGGCTTATCGCTCTTTCTTGTCTTTTTGATGAGTACGGATTTTGGTATTACATTAGCTTCGCTTTCTGAAATCACAAATCACCTGAATGAAGTCGAAAACGAATTTGGTGATCGTGTGCAGTGGGCCTATGACCGCATTGGTGAAAGCAAGATGGAATTTCAAGATCAGGTGGAAAGCTACTCTGAATATATCAAGATGCGTGTTAATGAAGCAGCCAGTCACATGTCTATAAGAGAAGCTAGACTGATGCATAAAGTGAAATTCACTGCCCCTAATAAAGGCTTTATTGCGGAAAAACTCGAAAATCTGGTAAGAGGAAGAAAGAATGACAAAAAATAACACATTCCAACAAGTTATCCACGAAATTGAAGAAAATTCTCGTGCGCATCTCATGCATAACTATATACAACATGGAGCAATCACAACCTATGACCATTGTTTCTCAGTTGCTTTGTTAAGCTATCAGCTTAATCGTAAATTCCATTTAAGAAGTAACGAAAGACAGCTTATTAGAGGGGCCTTTCTTCATGATTATTTTCTCTATGACTGGCATCACTATGAGGGCAATCTACATGGCTTCAGCCATCCAGAAACAGCCTTACTCAATGCCCGTGAAGACTTCATGTTGACAAGAAAAGAAGAGAATATCATTAGAAGCCATATGTGGCCACTCACTTTCTGGCATTATCCTCAATCACGTGAAGCTGTCATTGTCTGTATTGCCGACAAGATTGTCTCAACAAAAGAAACACTCTTTAGACGAAGAAAAGCTGCCTAGGCAGCTTTTTAAACATTATGGATTTCAATTTTCTTGTTAGGATAGACAAGTGCATACTTCTTGACTGTTTTCAGCAAGGCGGTGCGATACTGGTTCACGGTCATGTGGTCAGGATTGCCAGCATGAGGATCTCCAAAATAGAATGTATAGCTTTCTATCGTCGTGGGATCTATGACATTGGTATATTTTGTACCAGGCATTATATTGAATGAGCTTGATTTTGACTTGAATGTTAAACGAAGAATAACAACCTGTGTATTATCCGATGTCTTATTGTTATAATCCATAAGCGTTTTAGAAAGAATATAATCATCATGCTTTTCGTTATAATAGTCTTTGGTAAGGGCAATCTTTAAATCCTGTGCTAGCGCACGGCTTGCCGTAATGTATTTCGCATTATCTGCTTCATCAATATAATGCATGACTGATGGCACAGCGATAGCGAGTAGGATGGCGAGTATGACTGTAACAACAATGATTTCTATTAATGTAAAGCCTTGTTTTTTCTTCATAGTATGATCTCCTGATAGAAATATAGCACATTACAACAAGTTTTCCTATGATGAACTCAAAAACCTTTGACTTTAGCTATAAAATCCATATAATAAACCTTGCGGCAAGTACTCAGAGGCGCGTACCTCTTACGACCTGCTTGGTTCTTGCTCTGTTGATATTATAGGAGGAAATGATAAATGTTAACTAAAGAAGAAAAAGCTGCAATTGTTGAAAAGTATGCACGTGGTGCTAATGATACTGGTTCTCCAGAAGTTCAGATTGCATTATTAACTGCAGACATCAACAAATTAAATGATCACTTTAAGGCTCATCCAAAGGATCATCACTCAAACCGTGGTCTTTTAAAGAAGATCGGTAAGAGAAGAGATTTAATGAAATACTTAAAGAGAGAAGATCTTGAAAGATATTCAGCATTAATTGCTTCATTAGGATTAAGAAGATAATTTATCAAGAGGGAACAATGAAAGCATTGTTCCTTTGTTTGTATTTGATAAATATATATTATTGTGGAAATCATTACCATGGGGTAATGATAGAGGAGAGAAAAAATGGCAAAACAAGTATTTGAAATGGATTTTTATGGCCGCCATATTACGGTCGAAACTGGCGAACTTGCCAAGCAGGCAAATGGTTCTGTGTTAGTGCGTTATGATGACACAACAGTCCTTTCTACAGCATGTGCAGGCAAAGAGCCTAAGGATGTTGATTTCTTCCCACTCACTGTAACATATGAAGAAAAGATGTATGCAGTAGGCAAGATTCCAGGTTCATTCTTAAAAAGAGAAGGCAGACCTTCAACACATGGTACATTAACAGCACGTATGATTGACCGTCCAATTAGACCTTTATTCGCAGATGGCTTCAGAAATGAAGTGCAGGTTGTCAACACTGTCATGTCTGTAGATCCAGAAGCAACACCTGAAATGACAGCCATGCTAGGAGCATCACTTGCATTAAGTATTTCTGATATTCCTTTTAATGGTCCTATTGCTGGAGTGAATGTTGGCTTAATTGATGGTGAATTCACTGTTAATGCTTCACCAGAAGATATGAAGAGAAGTGAAATTAATCTTGAAGTTGCTGGTACAAAATATGCCATCAACATGGTTGAAGCTGATGCTAAAGAAGTTGATGAAGAAACAATGTTAAAGGCATTAATGTTTGGTCATGAAAGAATCAAGGAATTAATTGCTTTTGAAGAAAAGATTGTTGAAGCTGTTGGCAAGGAAAAGATGGAAATTCCACTCTTTGAATTAGATCAGAATATTGTTGATGAAGTGACTGCATTAGCTGATGAAAGAATGAAAGCGGCTATTTCCATTCCAGGTAAACTTGAACGTTATGATGCCATTGATGCATTAAAGGCTGAAGTTGTAGCTTCTTATGAAGAAAAAGACCTTGGTGAAGATGTTGATAAGGATGATTATATTAGTCAGGTTAAGATGGTACTTGATGACTTAGAAAGAAATGAAGTACGTCGTCTTATTACTGATGAAAAAGTTAGACCAGATGGACGTAAGGTTGATGAAATCAGACCATTAAATGCACAGGTTGACTTACTTCCAAGAGTACATGGTTCAGCATTATTTACACGTGGTGAAACACAGGTTATGTCCATTGTCACTTTAGGTGCACTAGGTGATGCACAAAAGATTGATGGCTTAGGTGATGATACTGATGTTACTTGGATGCATCATTATAACTTCCCACCATACTGTGTCGGTGAAGTTGGACGTATGGGTGCCCCAGGCCGTCGTGAAATTGGTCATGGCGCATTAGGCGAAAGAGCTATCAGACAGGTTATGCCATCTACTGCTGACTTCCCATATACAGTCAGAGCAGTTGCTGAAGTATTAGAATCAAATGGTTCTTCTTCACAGGCATCAATCTGTGCATCAACAATGGCTTTAATGGCTGCCGGTGTGCCTATTAAAGCACCAGTGGCTGGTGTAGCCATGGGCTTAGTCAAGAAGGGTGACAACTATACAATTCTTACTGATATCCAGGGTATGGAAGACCATTTAGGTGATATGGACTTCAAGGTTGCTGGTACAGAAAAAGGTATCTGTGCCTTACAGATGGATATCAAGATTGATGGTATTACAGAAGATATCTTAAGAGAAGCATTAGCACAGGCCAAAGGTGCTAGAAAACAAATCATGGATGTCATGTTAGCAGCTATTCCTGCACCAAGAGATCACTTATCAGAATATGCACCTAAATATGCAACAATGCATATTGACGTTGAACAGATCAAAGATGTCATTGGTAAGGGTGGCGAAATGATCAACAAGATCATTGAAGAATGTGATAATGTCAAGATTGATATTGATGAAGAAGGTAATGTCGCAATCTATCATCATAACCAGGAAGCTATCGATAAAGCTATTGCCTATATCGAAAAGATTACAAAGAAAGCTAAAGTCGGAGAAATCTATGATGGTAAGGCAGTACGTGTAGAAGATAAATATGCATTCATTGAACTCTTTGAAGGCACAAATGGCTTCTTGCATGTCAAAGATGTATCATGGGATCGAACAGATAAAGTTTCTGATGTCATTAAGCTAGGTGATATTGTTAAAGTTAAAGTAACACAGATTACTGATAAGGGTGTTAATGTTTCACGTAAAGTCTTACTTCCTCGCCCTGTAGTCAAGAAGGAAGACAAGAAAGAAGAGAACAAGAATGCCTAAGATCATTCTTGCGAGTACTTCCCCAAGACGAAAAGAATTATTAGAAAGAGAAGGCATCGATTTTACAGTCGATGCTTCTTCTATAGATGAAGTACTCAATGAAAACCTACCTATAAAAGCAAGATTAGAAGCACTAGCGATAGAAAAGGGTGCACCTATTCATGATCGTTATCCTAATGATGTTGTCATTTCAGCAGATACAACGGTATATCACAATAATCAGATCATTGGTAAACCCAAAGATGAAGAAGATGCTAAAAAGATTCTTCTTTCACTTTCAAATGATACCCATATCGTCTATACAGCTGTATCCATCTGGATTTCAAACATAAAACATATCTCATGGGTTGAAGAAACCTTTGTAACATTTAAAGATATCACAAAAATGATTCCTGAATATCTAGCAAGCAAAGAATGGCAAGGCAAGGCAGGTGCCTATGGCATTCAGGGCAAAGCAGATATCTTTGTCAAGAATGTCGAAGGTGATATTGATTCAGTGATTGGTTTACCCGTCACTAAGATTGTGACGATATTAAAACAAGAAAACGTTATTCAATAATATCGTTTAAAGCAAAAATTGATTTATAAACATCACATTATTTTATGAAAAACATGTAATGTACTTGAAATGTGACATGTAAGTGATATTATTATAATTGGAAAGAAGAGGAGGAGAATTCCAATGATGAAAATGTTGAAAAAGAATAAAGGTTTTACATTAATCGAAATTATCGTTGTCATTGTTATCTTAGCAGTATTAATGGCAGTAGCAGTTCCTTCAGTAATGAGCTATATCAAAGAAGGCAATAACGCTAAGTATGAAACAGTTGCACGTGGTGCTATGGTTAATGCTCAGGTACAGTTAGCTAAAGCAGAAACTTCTGGAAGTACTACAACCGAAGCAATGGCTGAAGCTGTAAGCTTAACAAACAAGGATTCTGGTGATATCACAGTTGTTAGCATTACACCTACGTATAAAAGCGGCACAACAGATGAGGTAAAAGATTACGTTGTAATAATGCATACTACTGACAAACCTTCTGAACAGAAGACAGCTACAGTTACTGTGAATAAAAAAGTTACATTGAGTGATTAATAGTTTAAATATGGAAGCAATCCCTTTGCGGATTGCTCTTTTTTAGTTAGGGAAGGTATTTATGAAGAAGAGGAAAATAGGGATTATTGTTGTTGGGATGTATCTGGCAATGACAATTGTACGAATATATTTAGGGCGTTATATGCATCATATAACCTTCTATCCAGATGAGATGCTTTATCATACTTTTGCCTATAACTTTGTACATGGTAAAGGTATGACAATATATGGCTTACCAGCTGGATTCTATAAATATTTGTATTCATTAGTCATTGCACCTGCTATGCTTATTCCAAATGATACATATCAAAGCCTTGCTGTTACGATTATAAATAGCTTGGTGATGAATGCAGGTGTTTTTCCAATCTATGCACTTTCCAAAGATGTACTAGGAGAAGATCATAAGTTTTTATCTTTAATTGCATGTGGGTTATATCTGTTATTGCCTGATATTACATTTACGCAGGGTTATATGACAGAAATACTGTTTTTACCTTTATCTTCTTTATTGATGTATGGCTTTTATAAACTCTTTGATCATAAGTTTCATAAATATTTAAGTATTGGTCTTGGTTTTGGATTAGCTCTGCTTAATACCAATAGAAGCATTGCCTTGTTTATGGTGTTAGCTTATGCATTATTGATGATTGGTTATGGAATAAAGACTGTCTGTTTAGCTATTTATAGAAAGGAACGGGACGTTATATATAATGAATTGCCTGTTTTCTATAATGCCTTGTTGATGGGATTTGTCTTTTTATGTTTTTATGAACTGAATGCTTTCTTAGTTGATGAGGGAAATGTTAGTGGTGGAATAGATAATGTTGTGCAATCTACAGCCTTACTTCTCTATACAGGATATGCCTTAAAGATGTATTTTGTAGGTGTGCTCTTGGCAGCAGGCATCTTGCCTATCATCTTACCGTTTATCTATCAAAAGTATTTCAGCAAGCAAGATCATTCATTCTTCTTATATGTCTTTTTCGTAATGCTTGTAGGGATATTTGTGACAGTAATGAAGATTACGTTGAAGGAAGATTTAGGGACAGAAATGCCTCGTCTTCATTTACGATATCTTTGTAATGTCTGGATACCACTGATCATTATGTTTATGAAGATAACACTGTTGTTGTCTGAAAAACATATCAAGGATATTAAAAGATTGATTGTTCTTATTTGTTGTTCTGTTGTTTATGTTTTAGTCTTTACTTTCTCTTATAGTGGGACAATGGTAAAGGCTGTATTAGATCATCCTATGTTGAATATTACGAATCATATGTGGCCTGAACTCCAAATGATTATTGCTGTATTTATTGTAGGATATTTGTTTTTATCGATATTTGAGTTTGTGATTGAGCCAAAGAAAATCATCATTGTCTTTCTTTGTGCTTTTGTCAGCTTAGAAGTCTACAATAACTATTATGAAAGCAATGCATTAAAAGACTTAAATCAAATAAAGATAGGCATGAATGAAGACTGTCAGTCACTTAAGAAACTTCTACAACAACATCAAGAAAGTACATTCTTAATGATCACAGATGAAACAGACGACTTACAGGGAGCTATTGATACCTATGTCATCAAAGATAACTTCTTTACAGCAAGCCAGTCTGATTTATTTAAGAAACAATCGAAGAAACCAATCACCTTCCCACATAAGATTGAAATGAAGAATCCTTATTGGATTGGAGAAAAAACATTCTCTACAGTAGATTATCTTGTTTTAAGAAATGTAAGAAACTTTGAAATAGACCAAGATAGTATGAAAAAGATTGTATCTTGTCATTACTTTTCTATCTATAAACTCCATAATCATCATCAATTACCACATCTCAACAGAAAACTCATAATCAAAGACAAGAAAAAAGTTATACATCTCAATGGTATTAACGATAATCTCTTAGATACAGAAACATATTTCCAGTCTGATTTTAAACAGACTTACAAGAAACCTTTCCAATCAGGTAAGAAAAAAGGATATCTTCTTCATGGTCTTAGTGCAATACTGAACCAAGGTCATTATAAAATCACCATTAACTATCAAGCAAATCAAGATCATCTTGCGAAAGCATGGATATCATCACAAAATCATATCTTACAATCACCACAACAACTTCTTAAAGGACAACATTCATGTGTCTTCATGTTGAATGCCAAAGAGAATCTCTTTAACTTTGATATTAATGTAGAGAGTTATGGTGAAGGTGTGATTGTGAATGAAGTGATCATTGAAGAGATTTAATGTTAGAATTGTGTTTGAATACAACTGGAAATATATGTCTATTCATTGATTTAGAAGGAAATTGTGGGTAGAATGATTAGCAAGAGGTGATTTACTATCAGTAGTCAAGGGTATATTTTGATTTATTTATCTTAGAAGCACAAAAAGAGGTTCAAGGAACCTCAAAAAAATTTATAGTGACGAAAAACAGTTTATCTCAATTTGCTCTGA
>NZ_VUNM01000034.1 GCF_009695655.1 Sharpea porci | reverse complement strand
TTTGAGGGATAGCGAGCGTCAAGAGCGGTAGCTTGAACGAAGTGAAAGCAAGCGCCTTTAGACGCGAGCAGGTATTACAGGCTTATAGCCGCAGTTCAAACCACGCCTTTTAGGCGTGGTTTTGATTATGGAGAAATATATGAGTACAGATATATCAAACCCTTTAAAGCCGGCACTTACCTTTGAGCAACAGATTGAACGTCTTAAAACGATTCATAACCTCACTATCATGCATGAAGATTCGGCTTTAAAAATTCTTGAAAAGGTTAATTACTATCGCCTTAGTGCTTATGGCATCGGTCTAAAAAAAGATGCGAATTCCGAAGAATATCGTGACGATATTACTTTGGAGCATATTTTCCGTCTCTATTGCTTTGACAGCGAGTTTCGCAATGATATCATTCATATTGTAGAACAGCTGGAAGTACAGCTTCGAACTCAAATATCATATTGTCTTTCAATAAAATATGGTCCAGAGGGATATGTCGATGTCAGAAATTTCAATGATAAAAAGAATCGCAACGGCAAATCCGTACATGGCACTATCATGGATTCTTTTAAAAATGAAGTGAAGCATTGCAAAAACCTACCTTTTGTCAATCATCATCAAGATGTATATGATGGACATTTTCCAATTTGGGCTGCTGTGGAACTTATGACTTTTGGAAATATCACATCTATTTTTGATATCATGAAATCGGAAGATCAAAAAAGCATCTCTTCATTTTATGCGACCTCGCCAAACCACTTAAAAAGTTGGATGCTGGCTCTTGTCGAAATCAGAAATATTTGTGCCCACTACAACCGTTTGTATAATATGCCTTTAAAGCAAACTCCGTTTCTTTATAAGGAAAACCTAAAATACCGTTCAAAGCAGAACAAGGTGTTTCCGGTTTTCCTTGTCATAAAACGCATGTTACATAGCAATGAACAGTGGGAATCTTTTCTAAGAGATATAGTCAAAACCATAAGTAAATACCAGGATATCGTCATTCTCTCCTTTATAGGTTTTCCACCTGATTGGAAAAATATTTTGCAAGCTCCAACATCTTTCGAATAATCTCTACCGGTCTCCTAACCTGTAGTTGATTCTCTGGGTGGCTTTCACCACCAGTTCATCAATCTGGTCCTGACCGATGTAGACAGGGATTACGATTGTCTGGGAATCGTTATTTAAGACAATATAGATCAATGTTGCGAAAGTATTTAGGAAAATATCAGGTTAAATAACTCGTTTCAAATGACCACAAATGTGATCTCCAGTCTCTTAACTGGAGGTTTTTTCTTTTATAAAGATTTAAAAGAGAAGTAATGTACACTTTTTCTAAAGTTTTATCAAATAAACATTATAAAGAGTGGTATGTATTACTTTGGACAAAAGAAAAGCCGTTTGTATAACGGCTAGGCTTTCTTTAAGTTCTGGGCTGTGAGTTCGTCTACCATGGCTAGGTGTTCTTTACTTAAGTCTTCGTACTTCTTCGCATTCTCTTTGTCACCTTTGTTTTGATAGATGAGTGAGACTAGGAATTCGTTGACACCTTTCTGGTAATCTTCTTGATCGTTGATTTCTTCTAATAAGTCCTTTAAGTCATCATCGTTCTTTAAGACATAAATATTATAGACACGCTTTGCTTCGACTTTCATGCGATCATTTGGACCTTCGTTCACAAGCTTGAGATATTTCTTAGCTTCTTTTTTATTTTCAAGACCGATGAAATAGTTAAAGCCTTTCATCGCAATTTCCTGCTTCTTATTAGGAAGTAGTGGCATATCAGTAAGTTCTTTAAGTAAGCTATTGATTTCTTTTGTGTCTTGTTCTATTAAGGCACCGTTGAGTCTTAATTCCATAAGGCTTGTTCTTGGAATAAGGAACTTAATATATTTGCTTTGAGCATAAGTATTAAAGCTGTCATAATCACCGTTTTCTAGATAACTCACAAGCTTCTTGATTGCTCTTCCTTTTAATTGACTTATTACGCTCATCATGACAACCGCAATCACAATGACTACACCAATGACTCTAATCATGTACAACACCTCTTTCTTTACTCTTATTATATAGAAAATGTCTTGTATTTTCCTCAACATATTAAAAAATACAAAATAATAATGCATTATGGTAATTGTTTTGTACGAAATAGGGTATAAAATAAGTATAGGATAATGAAGGAGGTAATTTATGATTATTCAAAGTAAACGTGTTTGGATTGCTGGTCAGTTTATGGCAGCACAGATTGAAATGAGCGGTGAAAAGATTGTTGATGTTTTAGAATATGATACAAAGCCAGTCGATGTCGATT
The DNA here is from genome assembly GCF_009695655.1 of Sharpea porci. Taxonomy (GTDB): domain Bacteria; phylum Bacillota_I; class Bacilli_A; order Erysipelotrichales; family Coprobacillaceae; genus Sharpea; species Sharpea porci. The sequence continues at coordinate 16,611 of NZ_VUNM01000034.1, read as the reverse complement.
ACGGTAATGATCGTATTGTCCCAGGCTTCATTGACATACATACACATGGCTATGACACATGGGATACCAATGATGCAACACCAGAAGGATTAAGAAAATGGATGAGAGAGATTGTGAAGGAGGGTGTTACAGGTATTTGCCCTACGACAATTACTCAGAGCCATGAAGTTCTTTCTAATGCCGTTAAGAATGTGGCTAATGTTGTAGAAGAAGGCTATGAAGGTGCAGAAATTCTTGGTATTCATTTTGAAGGTCCATATCTTGATCAGAAATTCAAAGGTGCTCAGCCAGAACAGTATTGTGTTACACCAAATCTAGAAGAATTCAAACAATATCAGAAAGATGCTAAAGGATTAATTAAAGTTATTACAGTTGCAGCAGAACATGATAAAGGCTATAAGCTTATTGAATATGCATCACAACATGGTGTATTAGTCAGCCAAGGTCATTCTGGCGCAACTTATGAAGAAGCACGTATGGCTGTTGCCCATGGTGCTATGAGTATGACACATGTCTTCAACGGTATGTCACCATTCCATCACCGTGCCCCTGGTCTTGTTGGTGCTGCATTCCGTATGCGTGATGTCTATGGTGAAGTTATTTGTGATGGTCACCATTCCAATGTTAACTCTCTCAACAATTACTACATGGCTAAGGGACGTGACCATGTCATCATGATTTCTGACTCATTAATGGCTAAAGGTTGTCCATGTGGCTCTAAACATATCTTTGGCGGTAATGAAATTGAAGTTTACCCTGATGGCACAGCACATCTGACAAGTACAAAAGGACTTGCCGGTAGTACATTAAGAATCAACCGTGGCTTACAGATTGTTGTTGAAGAAGCAGGCGTACCATTCGATTATGCCCTTAACTCATGTACACTTAATCCAGCTAGAGCTTTAAAGGTTGATGATCGTAAGGGTAAATTAAATGTTGGCTATGATGCTGATATTGTTGTCTTGAATGATCAGTATGATGTTGTTCAGACATATGCAAGAGGTAAAGCTTATCTATAATAAGAAGACTGTAGCGTAATGGCTACAGTTTTTTTGTGGGATTTTTTAGATATATGATAAATATTTATAATTGTGATAAAAAGCTATTGACCCTAGTATAATACTAGACTTTATACTTCAGGCATACAAGAAAGAGACAGGGGGAATAAAGCTATGGATACAAAGATTGATTTCTTATATCTCTCCGAACCAGATATGATCAAGGCTGGCGTGAAAGATATGAAGGCTTGTGTTGAATCGATGGAAAAGATGTTGTTGCTTTTAAAGGCAGGAGATTATCGTATGGGTGGTGAAAATGGGAACTCCCATGGGTGCATGATTATGTTTCCTGATCATCCGAAGTTTCCAGGTATGCCAAGAAATACCCAGGATCGACGCTTTATGGCGATGCCTGCCTATTTAGGTGGGGATTACCAGATGGCTGGTGTGAAATGGTATGGCTCCAATATTGAAAACAAAGATAAAGGCTTACCAAGAAGTATCTTGATGATGACATTATCAGATAAAGATACCGGTGCTCCTTTAGCCTTTATGTCTGCCAACTTACTTTCGGCATATCGTACAGGTGGTGTACCTGGGGTTGGTGCTAAATATCTTGCTCGTCAGGATTCAGAAACAGTGGCTATTATTGGACCGGGTGTCATGGGTAAAACGAGTTTAGCGGCTTTTGCGGTGACTTGTCCGCATTTACATCGTCTTCATATTAAAGGCCGTGGTAAGAAGTCTATTGATAGCTTTATTGCTTTTGTAAAGAAAGAATATCCACAGTTTGATGAAATTAAGGTATGTGAAAGTGAAGAAGAGGCAGTTAGGGGTGCGGATATTATTTCTTTTACGACTGTTGCTCAGTGTGGTGATGATCCTGCTATTGTTGATACTTATCCTTATGTGGCCAAGGAATGGGTCAAGCCTGGGGCATTTATTTCTATGCCATCGGCAGCTAAGTTTGATGATGAGATGATTGTTAAGGCAAAATGTGTTGTTGACAACAAGATGCTTTATGAAGCATGGGAAGAAGAATATCCTTATCCTACATATCCTAAGATAGCCATTATTGGTTCTAAGTTTACTGATCTCATACATGAAGGTAAGAAAGAGAAAGAAGATATTCTTGAGTTAGCTGACATTATTGAAGGTAAAGTCAAAGGCAGAACAAGTGATGATGAAATCATTATTTATTCCGTTGGGGGCATGCCAGTTGAAGATGTGGCTTGGGGTGCTTCAGTCTACAAACGGGCAAAAGAGTTAGGTGTTGGTGTGAAATTAAATCTCTGGAAGAAACCAGAAATGGCATAGGGGGAAATGGTTATGAGTAAGTTATCGAGAATAGAGATTATTTGTGATATGTCGAAGTTTGCTTCTTTGAAAAGCTTATTAAGTAAGCTTGAAGTGGGTGGTATGACTTTTATTCAGGTGCTTGGTTGTGGGGCTGAAAAGGGCACGAAAGAATATGAAGTGGATACGAATTATGAGATGGAGCTTTTACCAAAGATTGAAGTGCAATGTGTTGTAGAAAGCGAACGTGTGGATAAGATTGTTGAAGCTGTTGAGAAAGAACTCTATACAGGTCATATAGGTGATGGCAAAATCTTTGTCTTAAGCTTAGAAGATGTCATCCGTGTACGTACAGGAGAACATGGCAAACAAGCATTATAAATCATAGTCATGAGGGGGAGAGTCATATGGAAGAAAAGAAACTTGGCTTACGCAATGTCGTCTCAGTATCAGTTGGTTTAGTCATTGCGACAAGCTGTCTGATTTCCTTGGGACAAGGTGCTGGAGAGATTGGTGAACTCTTTATCTTTGCGATGATTATAGCATGCTTGCTTAATATGATCACCATGGCAACAATGTCCGAACTCAATGCCTTAATGCCCAATGTCACAGGAGGCCTAGCCCAATATACATTGGCAGGTATTGGTCCTGTTCCAACCATTGTCTTGATGGTAGGAGGTTATATGATATCCAATATCCTCTCATCAGGTGTTGAGGCTTCTATCTTTGCCTATGCGATGGGGAAAGTCTTGCATTTACCTGTACCTAACTACTTCTGGACTGTTCTTGCATCCGTCGTTATTCTGATTGCGAACTTGCATGGGGTCGATATGTTTGCCAAGATTCAGGACTTAGTAGCCTACTTGTTGTTGGGATCAATGCTTTTAATGGGACTTATTGGTGTCTTTAAGCTAGGAACGGGAACTGTTGTTCACCAGAGTGCTATCATGCATCCACATTTTAAGAATATTGTCTCAATGACAGCTGTGGCCTTCTGGCTCTTTATTGGAGCTGAATATGCCATTCCTATATCCAAGGATGTCAAGAATGCGAAGAGAAATGTGCCATTAGGGATGTTTATTGGATTAGGAATTATCTGCTTAGTACAGTCTATTCTCATTATGGGCTTTAAGAATTATACAGCCTGGGATGCACTAAAGGCGAGTGCAGCACCGCATTTACTCTATGGTGAAAACTTGCTTGGAAAAGCCGGGCAGATCTGGATGGCATTTGTCGCAGCATTAGCTGTTGTCAGTACCCAAAATTCCACAGTCCAGGGACTATCAAGTATCTTTGCCGGAATGAGTCGTACGAATTTAATGCCACAATTCTTTGGCAAGCTCAATAAAGACAAGGTGCCCTATATTGGTATCTGGGTTGTTACTATTTCTATCTTAGTCTTTGCCTGGATTTCTCAGGATTCAAGTGATCGTATTAGTTTCTTGATTCTAGTTGGTTCAGTATTCTGGATGGCTTCCTATATTACAGCTCATATAGACTTATTAGTCTTTAGAAAAAGATTACCTCATGCACCAAGAAACTTTAAAGTCCCTTTTGGACCTATTTTACCAATCATTGGTATTCTTGGTGAAATCTATATGATCTTACATATCTCTATTGATCCAATTGAACGCTATCAAATCTGGGGATTAACAGCTATTGTCTTTGTCATTTTATTTATCTATGCCGTCATCTGGACAAAGATGAAGATGCGTATTCCTATCTTTAAGCCAGTGCCGATGGAAAAGGTCTTGGCTATGGAAAATACAATGTATTATAAAATTAGAAAAAGAAGAGGAATCTGGAAATAACTCTTGGGAGGAGACGTATGGAGAGAATTACAATGCATCCTATATTAGGGGAAAGTCCTGAAGGTAAATGTGTAGAGTTTACCTGTGATGGGAAAAAACTAGAAGGTTATGAGGGAGAACCAATTGCTTCTGCTTTACGTGTCAATGGTATTATGGTTCATCGTTATACAGCCAAGAGACATGAACCACGTGGTGTCTTTTGTGCCATTGGCAGATGTACGGACTGTGTCATGATTGTGGATGGTATTCCCAATGTCAGAACATGCATTACGCCTCTTAAAGCAGGCATGGTTGTTCAAACACAATATGGTGTAAGCGCAAAGGAGGAAGCAAAATGAAGATCGAACATAAAGAACTGATTGTCATTGGAGCTGGGCCAGCTGGTTTATCAGCAGCTATCGAAGCAGCGAGTCGAGGCATTCAAGTCACTGTCTATGATGAGAATGCCCGTCCTGGTGGACAGCTGTTTAAACAGATTCATAAATTCTTTGGCTCAAAGGAACATCATGCGAAAATAAGGGGATTTAAGATTGGTGATGAGCTTTTAAAGGAAGCACATGAAAAGGGTGTTGAAGTTGTCTTGAATGCGACAGTTATGGGGATGTTTGCCCAGAAAGAAATCACTGTCATGATCAATGATGAAGTTCATCATGTCAAAGGTGATGCCATTCTTGTGGCAACAGGCGCAAGTGAGAATATGGTGAACTTTAGAGGCTGGACGTTACCGGGTGTTATTGGTGCTGGGGCAGCCCAGACAATGATGAATTTGCATCATATCAAACCTGGTGAAAGAGTCCTAATGCTTGGAACAGGAAATGTTGGCTTGGTTGTCAGCTTTCAGCTCTTGCAGGCAGGATGTGAAGTTGTGGCTTTAGTCGATGCAGCTAAGAATATTGGTGGCTATGGTGTTCATGCGGCTAAGCTAGCCCGTACTGGTATTCCTTTCTATCTTTCTCATACGATTAAGGAGGCTGAAGGTGATGATCATGTGACAGGTGTGACGATTGCTGAAGTTGATGATCATTTTCAGTTTATTGAGGGAACAGAAAAACATTTCGATGTGGACACGATCTGTGTTGCTGTTGGGTTATCACCAATGGCTCAGTTGTTGAAGATGGATGGTGTTGGCATGAAAGATACACGTGGTGGTTATGTCCCAGATTGTGATGAGACAGGGGCAACAAGTATTCCCGGTATCTTTGCGGCTGGTGATGTCACAGGTATTGAAGAAGCTTCTTCAGCCATGATTGAAGGAAGAATGAGTGGTTATGCGATTGCTGAATATCTTGGCTATATGACCAAAGAAGAAAAGGATGCGAAAGAAGAAGAGCTGGATCAGTCGCTTGATGCCTTACGCCAGGGGATGTTTGCCCCCAAGAATAGGGGGAAAGAAATAACTAAGACAGAAGAAGATATCCTCATTTCAACAAATCTTTTAAAACATGGCTTTGTCGCTGATGACGAGATTTCAAGATTCCCAGGATTCGTTCATAAAGCAGCTATTCATCCTGTTATTGAATGTACGCAGAATATTCCTTGTAACCCATGTCAGAGTGCTTGTCATAAAGGCTGTATTTCCATTGGTGAGAATATGACATCATTACCAATATCCGTCAAAGAGAGCACTTGTATTAACTGTGGCATGTGTGTCGCTAGCTGTCCTGGTCAGGCAATCTTCTTGGTGGAAGAACATGAAGATGAGGATTATGGTCTTATTACAATGCCCTATGAATTCTTGCCATTACCTGAAGTCGGTGATTTAGGGCATGCCCTAGGTCGTAGTGGTAAAGCACTTTGTGAAGCAGAAATTACCCAGGTACGTGCTCCAAAATCCTATGATCATACAGCATTAGTAACTATGAAAGTACCATATCATTATATTGATCTAGCACGTTTTTATAAGAAGGGGGATGAATAGTATGTTTGATATTCAGGAAGCATTAAAAAACATCGGTCCTTATGTAGAAGAAGCTGATGATGATTTACTCGTTTGTCGTTGTGAAGAAGTGACTAAAGGGGAAATTCGTCGTGCTATTCATTCTGGATTATTGACGATTGAAGAATTGCGTCGATTTCTACGTTGTGGCATGGGGCTTTGTCAGGGGCAGACTTGTGGCAGTCTGACAAGACGTCTTGTCGCTAAAGAATTGCATGTCCCAGTAACAGATATAGAAGTAGCGACATCAAGATCACCAATGCGTCCAGCAAGCATGAAGACATGTGGTTTGGATGAAAAAGGGGGCGAGTAATATGAAAGCAGACGTTATTATTATTGGTGGAGGTATTGTTGGTAGTGCAACAGCCTACTACCTCGCTAAAAGAGGCGTGAAAGATATTATCGTCTTAGAATCATCAGCATCAATTGGGCATGGGGCAAGCAGCCGTAATGGTGGTGGTGTGAGACAGAGCGGGCGTGATGTCCGTGAACTCCCAGTCGCTATGTTGGCGGTACAGAAGTTCTGGCCAACACTTTCAGAAGAGCTTGGCGTGAATACAGAATATACGCAAGAAGGGAATTTGCGTCTTGGTAAAACAGAAGCCCATATGAAAAAACTCAACCAGCTCGCCGACAACTGTAAGGCAATGGGCCTAGATGTCAGGATGGTTGATAAACAAGAAGCACATACAATTAATCCCTATCTTTCCGATGATGTCATTGGGGCAAGCTTCTGTCCAACGGATGGCCATGCCAACCCACTAACGACAACTCTTGGCTATTATATGAAAGCATTGGAAATGGGTGTTCATTTCTATACACATGCCAAAGTCAAAGGCTTAAAGAAGATCAAAGGAAAAGTCTCAGAAGTTATTATGAGTGATGGTGAAGTATTAAGTGCTAAGACTATTATTCTTGCAGCAGGCTATGCATCCCGTGCTATTATGAATACTATTGGCTTAGATATTCCTATGGATGATGTTATTGATGGATGTATTGTCACAGAAATGGAACCAAAGATGTTTAGCCAGATGCTTGGTACAGCAGCAGCTGACTTCTACGGTCATCAGACGCATCATGGTTCATTCGTCTTTGGGGCAGTTGCCGGTCCTGAAGCCTACATGGATATCCCACCCGAAACTACAAATTTTGCCCATCCTGATACCTTAGGGGCAACATGTCGTGCGGTTGAAGGCTATATACCAGCTTTGGCACGTAGTAAGATTGTCCGTTCATGGACAGGATGGTGTGATTGCACTAGTGATGGCGTTTGTGTCCTAGGGCCTGTTGAAGAAGCTCCTGGGTTGATACTTGCCTGTGGTTTTAATGGCCATGGCTTTGGAACAGCACCAGCTGTTGCCTATATGCTTGCCCAGATGACATGTGGGGAAAAGCCATTGTTGGACTTAAGTGCATTGCGTTATGAACGCTTCTATGACTAGCTCACACGGATTTCAAGTTCAATGAGATATTCATCGATATGACTTGTTTCATAGCGATCAATATGACAAAACTCAATCGGATCACCAAGAACCTTCAAATGATGTTCTTTCGCATATTGCAGCATCTTTGGTACTAAGTGCAAGGACTTATGAAAACCACCACGATATGCCAAAGTCAGATAATCACCTTCGGGCAGAATGTCATTTGTCTGAAGCGGTAAGTGTGGGGCGTAGAAGAAAACAGCCTTTGTCCGATAATCATTACCTTCCTGATTAATCGCATTCATATCAAGAACATAACAATCACAAACACCAATCGTTGATGTCTGTTCAAGATTGTCTTTATGAAAATGGGCAAGAGTATAATTAATCAGGACATCGGGCATATCCCCATCAACAATTTTCATACATTCTCTTTGAGGGAAATGTTGTAAGGTAATAGTTTCACTGGTATCTTTACTAAGAGCCTGGTGAATAGAAACAAGTCTTTCGTGAATACCATTCTTCTTTTTCTGAAGTAAAGCCATTTGTGTATCAATGGCTTTTTCTTCGTCTTCAAGCATATTGATCATATGACTTAACGTACGATCTTGTTCAAACTTTAATATATCATTCGTATTAAAACCAAGATCAAGTAATTCCCTGATTGTATTCATAACCCGAACATCATCAACAGTATAAAGACGGTAATTATTTGTATTTCTAATCGGATGAAGAAGCCCAACCTTCTCATAATAACGAATAGAATCAACACTTACATTAAATAATTCCGACAATTCCCCAATCTTAAATAACCTGATTTCATTCATCTCAAACACTTCCTTTTTTCTAGTCTAGCATACAAAAAGACATATTTGAAAGGATAAAAGGTATATAACGCTTTGTGCTACTCTGCATAAATTCATAAATATCTTTTGATTTCAGTATTTAAGTTTTGTGATTCAGTTTCACAGGCTTTTATTTCAAAAAGAATTCTTGTTTACATATAGTTTGATGATTAAGAGATATAAAATGTTTAATAATTGATGGGTTTGCTTGTTAATAGGAAAAAACATTTGTCGATGCTATATTATTACAATAAATAAATTAATAAATAAATTAGTAAATATATAGATATATATTAAAATATTATATATAATGCTGGTGAGGTGATATTATGGAAGCAAATACATTATTAAAAAATACCGTGTCTATATCTCAGTTCAATAAAGGACAAGCGAAAAAGATTTTTGATGAAGTCAAGCAAACAGGGATGAAGATTGTTTTTAAAAATAATGAACCAGAATGTGTCTTGCTTTCTCCTGACAAGTATATCGAGCTTATGGAGGAGATTGAGAATGCACTTGATTATGCTATGGCAATTGAAAGGATCGAAAGCGATTCTAAAATCTATTCGTTGGATGACATTAAGGATGAATTTGATGTTACTGAAAAGGATTTAGATGAAGTTGAGGATGATGAGGTAGATTTTGTATGACGTGGACAGTTCAATTCCTTGACGAAGCTAGAAAAGATTTCAAAAGGTTGGATGGTAGCCAAAGAATAGTTGTTATGAAGGCAATCGAAAAAACCTCAAAAAATCCATTACCTATATATGAAGGCGGATATGGTAAACCTTTAGGTGTTAAATATGGCATTGATCTGAAAGGGTTGTATAAAATAAAGTTGAAGAAATCTGGTATACGAATCATTTATCAACTTGTAAAAAGAAATAAAGAAATGTTCATCATAATCGTAGGATTGAGAGCTGACGAATATGTTTATAAGAAAGCTCGTTCACGAATTGATCAAGGTGAGTAGTATAATATTGATGTTTCAAAATAATGCTCTTTTTCTTATATGGCATATTTTGTGAGTGCTATACATGTATTTGATATAATGCTTTATGTATAGGGGGATATCAATGAAAAACGAACAAATATCTCTTCAAACAAAAAATAATCCAGATCAATTATTGTAAATTATGAAATATAAAGATTTTCATAAAATATCTATAACTGATATTAAGCAAGCATGTGATATTTCTAGGCCAACATTCTAATACCATTCACATGATATTCACTTTAACCTTCTATTTAGCATTGCTTAGATATGGGGATTAGATTGAATGTTTTGGGAGTTTGTTTGAATGGAGAAATACGAAGCAAATGTTTGATGATTTGGAGTCTTAGAGAGAACGAAACTACAGCCATTCAAAAATCACATAATAAAAAGGTGGTTCTAAAACATAGAACCACCTTTTCTTAACCATTCAATTGTGGTGTTTTTGTTTTATGCAAGTTTCTTACTAAAATAGAAATATATTTAAAGCAGAAGAAACCAGCAGCCACAGCAATAATATAAGAGCCAACCTGTAAGCCTGGATTACTTGATACGTTCTTTGAAGTTAAGGCGTTAATGACAAGAAGCAAAGCAAATGCGCCATATAAGAATATACGTAAGATTAAGTTTGGATTATCAAGATCGATATATTGATCCATACTTATGGCATGATCGGACTTCAAGAAGCCTTTAGTTGAAGAGCAGCTCTTTAAGAAGGCACGATAACGCCATTCAAATAACACACAGAATAATACAAACAAACCAATACTAAAGACAAGCTGTACTTTAAATGTAATAGATAAAAGAATTAAAGCAATCAAACATAAGACATATCGTGACTGATAAGTCTTAAACATACTTTCTTTATTGGCAGGAATGCGGTAGACAAGATTTGTACGCTTATTATGATAAAGCAAGCCTCCCTTAGAAGTACGATAGATATTACGACCAGTAATCATGGCATTGACTTTTGGCTTTTGAAATAATTTCCCCATATGAATGACTTCCTTTCTATGTATATCTCTATTATATAGGAAATAATACAAATATGGAAAAAGAAATTAATTATATATTTGCACTAATTATTAGGTGTATTGTAAAAGAATATTAAAATAATATAATCTACTTGTAGAAATAAGGAGGTCATTTGTATGTTGTTTGATAAAATGAGTGCCGATTGGAAGAACCTTGGTGGCTATTGGACAGCTAAAGAAATTAATCAGCAGCCAGCTACTTGGAAGAAGACAATCGACCAGATTAAAGAAGAAAAGGAAGCTTTAGGAAAGTTTATTAGTAAGATCACAAGTGAGGATGATTTTGATATTATTCTTACTGGTGCTGGAACAAGTGAATTCGTTGGTAATTCTATTTTCCCTTCATTAGAAGGTAAATATGATCATAAGGTTAAGTCTTATGGTACTACTGATATCGTTGCCGATCCAGAATGTTATTTAAGTGCTACTAAGCCTACATTATTAGTAAGCTTTGCGAGAAGTGGTAATTCACCTGAATCAGTAGGTGCTGTTGAAGCAGCTAATGTAGTATGTAAGGAAATCTATCACTTATTCGTTACTTGTAATAAAGATGGTGCTTTATCTAAGTTTGCAGAAGGCAAAGATAACTGCTATTGCATTCACTTAACGCCAGAAACACATGATCAGAGCTTTGCGATGACATCATCATATTCAAATATGTATTTAGCTACATATCTTGCATTCAACCTTGATGAATTAGATGCAATCAGTGCCGATTTTGAAATGGTTGCTGCTAAAGGACAGTTATTCTTAGATAAGACTTGGGAAGTATGTAAGAAGATTGTTGATGATTTTGATTTCAACCGTATTGTATATTTAGGCTCTAATAACTTAAAGGGTGTTGCACAGGAATCAGCACTTAAGATCTGTGAATTAACAGGTGGACATGTTGATACAAACTTCGATACACCAATGGGATTCAGACATGGTCCTAAGTCAGTTATCAATGATACAACATTATGTGTTGTTTACTTAACAGATAAGCCTTATACACGTCAGTATGAATATGACATTATTAAAGAAATGAGTCCTGAAAGAAAGGGCAATAAGATCTTAGTTGTATCTACTAAGGATGATGAAATTAAGGATAAGGCTGATTACTTTATTTCATTTGATAATGATAAAGATTTACCAAATGTCTTCACAGGTATTGAATACATTCTTGTAGCACAGACAATTGCCATCTTTAAATCATTAAGCTTGAAGTTCACTCCAGATAATCCTTGCCCAAGTGGAGAAGTAAACAGAGTAGTAAAAGGGGTTACAATTTACCCATATACTAAATAACGGTTTACAAATTTCTATAAATCATTATAATAAGACACATATTTTATTAAATAAAGATAACAGGGAGGGACTTATATGGTTGGAATTGTATTAACAGGACATGGAAGATTTGCGGCTGGTTTAAAAAGCGCACTCGATTTAATTGCTGGACCACAGGAAGCATTTAAGGTCGTTAATTTTGAACATGAAGTAGATGAATTAGAACATGATTTAAGAGAAGCTCTTGATGCTTTACAGGATTGCGATGGTACTATTGTCTTTGCGGACTTAGCAGGTGGTTCACCATTCAAGACAGCAGTATTGATTTCTCAGGAATATGAGAATGTAGAAGTTATTGCTGGAACAAACCTACCTATGGTTTGTGAAATCTCATTAGCACGTACATTTGGTATGGATTTACAGTCACTTGTCAATACAGCTCTTTCAGTAGGTCCTGAACAGATTACACGTTTTGATGCAAGTACTTTAGCTGCAGACACAGAAGAACCTGATGACTTCAGTGATGGTATTTAATATATTATTTCTATAAATCATTAAAGTGACGTTTATAAATTTTTCCCCTTATTAACATTTGTTTACATCGTTCATATCTCCTAAACTTTAGTGATTTTAGAATAGAATAAGAGATCCAGTGATCATGCTGGATCTTTTTTTACGTGCTAATCGCATGCGTGCGTTTAGATAATACAAAGAGATACATATACATATGTAACAAGATAGAATATCTACAATATAAAGAAAAGATGGAACAGTCATTTGCCTGTTCCATCTTCGTTTATTATGCTTTTTTAAATGTAATACATACTGGTTCAGGTATTTCTAGTTCTTGATCTGAAAGTAAGAGTTTCTCGTTTTCTTCATCAAAAGTCATAACCTGTAATTTATTCTCTTTTTGACATCCAACAATAAGATATTGATCATCAAGAATATTAAAGTCTCTTGGCTCACTTGCACAATGGACCATATAAAGTAAGGATATCTTGCCGTTGTCCTTGTTGACACGATACATGGCAATCGAATCATGTCCTCTATTAGAAACAAAGAGGTGATCGCCTGTAGAAGTCATACGAATAGCAGCAGCAGCTGAGAAGCCTTTGAAGTGATGAGGCAATGTGCTGACATTTTGAATCATCAACAAACGTCCATCAACGTACTTAAAGACCATAACTGTATTGGCGATTTCACAAGAGAGATAAGCATAACGACCATCTTGAGAGAATATCAAGTGACGGGGACCAGAACCAGGCTGCACATTTACTGTATATTCTGTATCCTCAACAAGCTTACCACCATCTTGATAGCGATACATGACAATCTTGTCAGCACCTAAATCTACGGCATAAAGGAAACGTCCATCCGGTGTAAAGCCTACATTATGGACATGGGGACCTGTTTGACGTTTTAGTAAATCAGGACCTAGACCAGTATGTCTTACTGCAATGATCTTATGATCAATACGACCATGATCTAAAGCATAGGCAGCTGTTGCACCAATATGATAGTTAGCTGCAAAAATATATTTATGATCATCGCTGATACATAAATGTGTATAGCTTCTACCTGATGATGAATAATTATTATTAAGTACAAGTTGATCACCTTCAATAGAAAATGATCCCAATCCACCTCCATCATTCGTACTTCTAGCATTCTTATAAGAAAGATAAAGTGTATGTGGAGTGGTAATCATATAGGAAGGAAAATCTGGCGTAAGTATATGTTGAAGGAGTTCTAAATGCAGTGTTTCTTTATCCATTCTGACAATATAAACACCACGCTTGTCTCCTTTGCCATAGCTGGCTACATAAAATGTTTCATTCACATTTGACACCTCCATTAAGTCTTATATCCATTTTATCACATGCTTAAGATGAAATGTACAATCTCATCAAAAACTGTAAGCGAATTACTAGAAACAACGACCAACAACAAATCAAAGACTCACATAAGATAGGACTTGATATTGATTTGTATCATGCGTTTCGATATACTTGATGCGGTGAAATACATCCAAATTAAAGCGAAGTGACAAGAGTGGCGCCTCTTGTCCCTTCTAGTTTATAACGAGGCTTATCTCGGGCAGATTTCAAGGATTGCCTCGTTTCATTTTAGACAAATCGTTAGTACCTTATTGCAATCGCCAAAATGATTGCTTCAAGAAACAGGTAGCTAGCCAAAGGATTGTATGCACCAAGAGCACTTCCTTTCTTGCCAGTGATTAGAAAATAAGGAAGTGCTCTATTTGTTTACAAGAAGAGGTATTTCTCTAATGATATATTAAGAAACATCATTCTAAAAAAGCTTTCTCGTACATATCATTTTAAATACCAGGGGATATTGACTTGAATCATGCATTTCGATATACTGTAGGCGGAGAAATTCCATCCAAAGCAAAGCGAAGGGACAAGAGGCGCAACTCTTGTCCCTTCTAACTTTTAACGAGGTCTATCTCGAGCGCTTTTTAATGAACGCCTTGACCTGTCTCAGACAAATCTTTAGTGCCTTTTCCACGGTCACCGTAATGACTGCTTCTAAGATACACTTGGCTATCCACAGGATGGTTGCCATCCAAAGCACCTGCCACTCAAAATATGTTTAAATATACTCAAACACATCGAGAAATTAAAGTCCTTACGGATACTTCTTACTGCTTCAATGTGTATGCTTTGGCGATTGCAAGCAATACGCTACTCACAAGTTCTTGTACACTCCACAGTCGTAAATTCCTGCGATAGCCCACAGTACATACTTACGTTTGCGTTCATTATGCAACTTCGTAAGTTAAAGCATCTCTTAAATTAAGAGCAGCATTGAAATCCCTATCCTCAACATAGCCACAATCACAACGGTATATTCTATCTGAAAGCTTCAAATCTTTCTTGATAGCACCACAGCAGTGACATAATTTAGATGATGGATAAAATCTGTCTGCAATTCTTAATTCAATGCCATTTTCATCACATTTAGCTTTTAATTTAATTCTAAACTCATAGAACTTCTGTGACGCAACAGCTTTTGAAAGATGTCTGTTCTTCATCATTCCTGATACATTCAGATCTTCAATAGTTATATAAGATGGCTTGGCTTTCACTATCTCAGCTATTGATTTGTTGATATAATCAGTACGAATGTTATTTATTCTATGATGAAGTCTTTGTACTTTGAGCTTTTGTTTCTGTATATTCTTTTGAGTGGACTCTCCTTTCTTCAGGTTCTCATATTTTCGTGAGAGACATCTTTGCTCTCTACGTAATTTCTTTTCCAGTTTCTTAATTCTTGCTGACTTATTGATGTTTTTGTAAGTCTTGCCATTGGAAACAATTGCCAGGTCTTTTAGACCCAAGTCAATTCCTATACCATCATTGCTATTATTAGCCATCTTAGCGTCAGGAATCTCTACAATAACTGACACATAATATCTGCCCGCCTTTATAGATACCGTACCGCTTTTGATTTTCCATCCGTCTTTAGTTGTTGGTATATAGCCTTTTTCTTTAATGCGTACCCAGCCTAAAGTTGGAATATTTATCCTGTGCCTTTCGCATCTGCAATCTTTTGGATTATTCTTTACGAAGTACATCTTTACATCAGATTTCCCTTTTTTCTTAAATCTGGGAAAACCGCTTTGATGTATAAAAAATCTTGAAAATGCGGTACAGCTATCTTCAATAGCTTTCTTTACAGCCTTTGAAGACACTTCCTTAATCCATGATTTGTCAGGATTATTTGGAATATATTTATTGTTAAGCCATACGCTGAAACTCTTGCCAGTCATAAACTTTTCACCCTTATCGTACAAAACTTTATTATGACTAAGGTAGAAGTTATAGATATATCGACAGGTGCCAATAGTCTTGTTAATCCTGATTTTTTGTTCAGCTGTCGGATTTATCTCCGTTTTGAAGCTCTTCAGCAATTTCTTCATCTCCTTCTATTTGTTTTTTATACTTACGAAGCCCGTGCAGCCTGCAAGAGAAAACGTTAAGTATGGATACTATATCCTGTACAAGTTCTTCTTGTGGTGATAATTCTTCATTATTCACTACCACTATGGTTGTATTAAACTTCATACAGAATTTTTCAAACCAGTCATAGCCAAATCTGATAAATCTATCTTTATGTGTGACTATGATAGTTTTGATTTTTTGTCCCATCACTTCATCTAATAACTGATTCCACTTTTCACGGTTGTAGTTAAGACCGCTCCCATAATCTTCAATACACTGGTCTATAATGATACCTTTAGCATTACAAAACTGTCGCAAGAAAGTTACTTGGTTTTGCGAATCATCTTTTTGGTTTCTTGTCGATACTCTGGCATAAATAACGGTCTGACGATTATCGCTTTCAGTATTTATACCTTTGAACTGAAGATATTGGTCATAAGTGTAATAACGCCTATCGGTTGGAGTTCGATTTGCCTTAAGAATCCCCTCTCTATCCCAACGTTGTAACGTTTTGACTGAAACACCCAATAATTTAGCAAAATCTTTTGGCTTGTAATTAGTAATATTAGATGTGTTCATAATAATATCCTCCATGAGTATGTTTCAACACATTTAATCACTATTGATAACAATTTTGGTTACCTAATATTTCTCCTTTCTCGCCAGTGATTAGAGGCGAAGGAAATGCTTCCCTATATATATGTATTCGCTAGAAATAACTATTTTTCTCACGTAAATTTCATTTTTTATACAATACTAATGTTGCTTACATAAAGCGTGGTTTTAGAGATGTTGTTTAGATTCCTATTTCCTTTCTATCGATTCTTAAGGCAATGTTTAAGCTGGAATTTTAAATTTCAGTTGTTTTTGTGGTTCTTACAAGCGTAGCTTGTAAGAAGGAAATAAAGTAGCTATAATCCTGCCTTTGACAGTTGTGCATATAAAAACCCTTCAAAAATACTGATAAATTCAACGTTTTTTGAAGGGCTTTTTGCTTTAAAAATGTAGTAATATCTCTATCTCTTTGTATTCTTTATAA
>NZ_VUNM01000033.1 GCF_009695655.1 Sharpea porci | reverse complement strand
TACGGCTGTTTCTAATGGTAAAGACAACTGAAATGTGTTATTATAATTGACGTATATAGAGTCTTTATTCTTTATAGTTTCCATAGCTCTATTATACCACAAAATAGCGGCATCATTCACTATATGTGTGATGCCGCTATTTTTTATGCGTCTATTTTATTTCGGGACAGACCCTTTTTCTTTAACGAAATAAAAAGAGAAGGCTTATGCCTTCTCAGTGTCTTACTTAAGACCGTATTTCTTATTGAATTTTTCTACTCTACCATCAGCACTAGCGAATCTCTGTTTACCAGTGTAGAATGGATGACAGTTTGAACAAGTATCAACACGAATTTCATCTAATACTGAACCAGTTTCGAATTCAGCACCACATGATGTGCAGATAACTTTAACTTTCTTGTAGTTTGGATGAATACCTTTTTTCATTTTCTTGTCTCCTTCCGCCTTAAGATATTGCCTATCTTAAAGTAAGTTAATAAGTTGCTACAACATAATAGCATTTCCACTTCAATAACACAATAGTTTTTTCAGAATTTAATCATCGACTTCATAACGTGAAATCTGTGCGCCTAGAGCAATTAATTTACGATCAATATTATCATAGCCACGATCAATATGATAGACATTACCTATTTCTGTTACACCATCAGCCATCAAGCCTGCTACAACTAAAGCAGCACCACATCTTAAATCTGTGGCATTAACACGTGTGCCATGTAAGGCTGTTTTGCCATTGACATAACAACATGCATCGCCTACTTCAATATTGGCACCCATTTTATTTAATTCAGCACAATGTTTAAAGCGTGCAGTATAGATTGTATCTGTCACTTTACTTTGGCCTTCTGCCTGTGTTAAGAAAGCTGTAAGAGGCTGTTGTAAGTCGGTCGCAAAGCCTGGATAAATTTGTGTCTTGATTTCAATAGGCTTAAGATGTTCGAGATTGCCATAGACGAGAATCGTATCCCCAATAATCTCAAAGCCAACACCCATTTCTCTTAGCTTTGAAAGCAAGGCATCGAGATGCTGTGGAATAACATTCTGAATTAAGACCATATTTCCCATAGCAGCTGCAATAATCAGGAATGTGCCTGCTTCAATACGATCAGGGATGATCTCATGAATAGCACCACCCATATGTTCGACACCTTCAATGACAATTGTATCCGTACCAACCCCTCTGATCTTAGCCCCCATCTTTGTCAATAAGTTGGCCACATCAATAATTTCTGGTTCTTTAGCCGCATTTTCAATTGTTGTCTTGCCATCTGCTCTTACAGCCGCAAGCATAATGTTGATTGTTGCACCAACAGATGCAAAATCAAGATAAACATGATTACCCTTTAAGTGATCAGCATGTAAGTGATAAGAACCTACATTTTCATCATAGGTAATTGTCGCTCCAAGGGCCTCAAAGCCCTTTAAATGTAAATCGATAGGACGAGGGCCTAAATAACAGCCTCCTGGCATTTTAATTGTGACATCGCCATATTTCCCAAGCAAAGCCCCCATAAAATAATATGATGCCCTTAATTTATCAACCGCATCACTCACTAAAGGAGTATTAATCATTGTTTCAGGATTAACCTTTAATGTATCTTCTTCTAATTCAACTTCACAATTCAATTCCTTCAACAATTCCATTAATGCATCAACATCGGATATTTCAGGAACACCCATGATTTCAACAGGCTTTTCTGCTAATACAATAGCTGGAATAAGAGCAACAGTAGCATTCTTTGCCCCACTAATACGTACAGTACCTTTTAATTTATGTCCACCTTCAATGGCAATTACTTCTTGTGACATTATTGTCTCCTTTGACTCTATCTATTTCAAGTGTTTTAACCAAAACACATTATACTTATTTTATGCGAAAAATCACTATAAATGATTTCATCCATAGTTCATACATATTATAAACATGTCTCTCATAAAAAATCAAAGCTTATCAACGCTTTGATAATTTTTCTAAACCAGTTTTCTCTTTTTCAGTTGCATAAAAGAAAAAATAGTACCAGAGGTACTATTCAACACACTTTGGTGCTTTAGCAGAAATACGAAAGAGCACAAAGCCAATAATAAAGAAACATGCAATCGCACCTACGCCTAAACGCTGATTACCTGTAATCTGGGTAATCAAGCTCATCAACAGTGTTCCTAAAATAGAGGCTCCCTTACCACAAATATCCAAGAAACTAAAGTATTCTCCGGAACGTTCCTGAGGAATGATTTTGGTGAAGTAGGAACGCGATAAAGCCTGAATACCACCTTGGAACATCCCTACACAAACAGCCAATATCCAGAAATGGATCTGCGTGCTCATAAAGACCGCAAACATGGCAATCCCAAAATAAGCTAAGATACATATTGTAATCAGCTTTGCAGCATCTTTTTTACTTGAAAGCTTTCCAAAGATAATAGCTGCTGGAAAGGCCACAAACTGCGTTACCAACAATGCCAACAACAAGCCTGTACTATTAAGACCTAATGCACTGCCATAGGCTGTAGACATATCAATAATTGTATATACACCATCAATATAGAAGAAGAAAGCAAGAATAAAGAAGAGTACTTTCTTATTCTTACCAATCCCCTTTAAAGTATGGCCAAGCTGACTAAGGAGATGTTCATGTTCATTATGTTCAATATAATGCACTTGTCGATAAGCTTTAAGCAATGGTAATGACATGACAAGCCACCATATGCCTACAATCACAAATGCTATTAACATCGCCATTGACATACTTAAGCCTAACTTTTCTGCATTCAACACAATCAATAAGTCAATGATAAAAGGAATACAGCTGCCAATATAACCCCAGGCATAACCCTGTGATGAAACATCATCAATGCGTTCTTCCGTTGTCACATCACCAAGAGTAGAATCATAAATAATCAAACTCAGCTGGTAGAAAACCTTGGCAATCATAAAGATGCCCAAGAAGACCATCCATTGCTTTGTCAAGCCAAGAGTCATGGCTAGAATTGATCCACCAACAATCAGTGTTGTCAACACTTTCTTCTTATGTCCTTGTTTATCTGAATAAGCGCCTAATATCGGTCCAATCAGGACCACGAGTAATGTAGAAAGCGAAATGGCATAGCCCCATGTCGCAAGATATGTTGAACTCTTAATGCCTGCCTCTTTGGCTATGGAATGAAAATAAATAGGTATAAGTGTGGATACCATTAGGGTGAAGGCGGAATTTGCTACATCATAAAGGACCCACTTCTTTTCTAATGCCGTAAGTTTCATAGTATCCTCCCATAAAATGCTTAGTATCAGTATAGTGAGGCGCACTCATGTTGACTTCAAGAAGAACATAAGATTATGTTAAATTGTCGTTAATTCTTCAACATTGTTTTTACACGGTCGGGATAATTGGTAATAATGGCATGTACACCGGCATCGATACTCAACTGAATATCTCTTGGTTCGTTGACTGTCCAGACATTGACATCTAAGTTTGCCTTTTTCGCTTCATTCATGAAATGCGGATAGCGTACTGTGTAAACTAATGGATGCAAAGCTTCAATACCAAGTTTTGTGGCATAACCACAAATATTGACTGGAATATCATCATATAGTAATCCACATTTTGCTTCAGGATTTAGTTCTTTCATACGGACAACAGAATAATGGTTGAAAGAAGAATAAATCACCTGTTCTTCCATATCCAAGTCTTTGACAAGCTTGAGCACCTTTTCTTCAATACCTTCATAGAAGATAATACTTGTCTTGAGTTCAATATTCACAAACATACCCTTTTCTTTCATCAATACAAGCACTTCTTCAAGTGTTGGCATGAGCACTTTCCCATATTCAGGAAACTGCTGATTAAAATTGAATTGGCGTAACTGTCCAAACGTATAATCACAAACCAACCCCTTACCATCACTTGTTCGATCAATCATTTCATCATGAATAACCACAAGCTGGCCATCTTTTGTCATCTGTACATCAAGCTCTACACCATCCGCACCACATTCAAAGGCTTTCAAAAAAGCCGGTAAAGTATTTTCTGGCGCATAGCCACTCGCCCCACGATGGGCCCAAACTTCTATTTTCATTACAATCACCCTTTCAAGAACTGGAAAATCCAGCTATAGTATTTTCTACGTATCTCATCTGTCGCATTAAAGATTTCATGACGTGAATCATTAAAGCGAACAAGCTGAATATGTTTGTTTTTGTGGACAAGAATATCCTGAGCATAGTTTTCTACCATACCATCCTGCCCTGCTTGAAACAACAAGACCGGAATCTCTATCTTTGATGCATTTTTCAACATGACTTTGCTGGCATCTAAAGCAGCCATTGCCCAGCCATAGGTGGAAGCGTTGGTACGATAGCTTTCATATTTCTGACGTTGCTTATATTGATAATCATAGCGCACTTTTGACATGCAGCTACTTTGATCAAAGGCAGGAACAAAGCTAAAAGCAGACTGTGCAACAGCTTTTTCTTTTTCTTTATGGAAGAGCTTGACATAAGCTTCAATGCCTAAGATGGCAACCTTAGGTAATCCCGTTTTCATTTTAATCATCGGAGCACTTAAGATGGCTTTATGGAAATAATGTGGATAGCGTTCAAGAAAGAGCGTAGTCACACCACCACCCATCGAATGCGCAAAAACATCGCAACACTGGGTTTGTCCTATTGGAATCACAACCTTATCCATAAAGGCCTTTAAATCCATCACATAATCATCAAAGCTCTTCACATAAACAAGTTCATTATTGATAATTTCCCTTTCTGATTCACCATGACCTCTTTGTTCAAGAAAGAAGACATTATAACCAGCCTGATAGAAATACATCGCAATTTCATGATATTTGCCAAAGAATCCACAAAAACCATGCACGATTACTATCGACTTAGCAGGATGATTCTGCAAGCCATAATAATAACGCAATTTCATACCTTCTTTATTAATAAGAAAGTCACTATGAACAGTTTTGTTGAGCCATTCCTGGCATGTTGTTGCCATATAATGAGGAAATGCTTCATCACT
This sequence comes from Sharpea porci, assembly GCF_009695655.1. GTDB lineage: Bacteria > Bacillota_I > Bacilli_A > Erysipelotrichales > Coprobacillaceae > Sharpea > Sharpea porci. Next base: position 17,005 of record NZ_VUNM01000033.1, on the reverse strand, counting down.
GAGAAAGTGCACATTCTCTATTAAAGCCTGATCCACAATGGACATACCATCCTGCTTCTTCATCTCGCTATTCACCACCTAATTTAATATTACAACCACTATTTATTCATCACAACAATATCCACTTCTTTTACAAAATATTATCAAATGTTTTACATAAACAAAAAAGTTGCCCAATAGATAAGCAACCTCTATAATCAGCCGATGATGAAAATATTGATATTTTCTTTTACTTCATTATAAATTGTGCTATACTACAAGCACATGGTCGGTTGGTGAAGTGGTCAACACACTTGGTTCTCATCCAAGCATTACAGGGGTTCGAACCCCCTACCGACTACCAATACAAATAAACCTATGAGGGTATAAAAAAAGGAAAGCCTAGCTTTCTTTTTAAAATGTCAATTTTGTTGTAAAAAAAATGGCTGGGGTAGTAGGATTCGAACCTACGAATGGCAGATTCAGAGTCTGCTGCCTTACCGCTTGGCTATACCCCAATGACACGGTTTATTATACACTATATTGAGGAGATGTAAAGAGTAAATGAGTAAAATTCGTACAAGATTTGCCCCTAGTCCAACAGGCTATATGCATATCGGTAACTTACGTACTGCTTTGTATTGTTATTTGATTGCGAAGCATCAGGGTGGCGATTTCATTCTAAGAATTGAAGATACTGACCAGAACCGTGAAGTGAAAGGTGCTACCGATGTGATCTTTAACACTTTGAAGGAAACAGGATTAAATTGGGATGAAGGGCCTGATAAACCAGGTGATGTTGGTCCCTATATTCAGTCAGAAAGACTTGGTATTTATAAGGATTATGCCAATAAGCTTATTCAGGTAGGAGCAGCTCATTATTGCTTCTGCAATAAAGATGAAAAAGATACTGAAGGCTTTGAAATGCGTGATCCATGCCGTTATCTTTCAAAAGAAGAAGTACAGGCAAAGCTTGATGCTGGTGAAGAATATGTCATCCGACAAACAATTCCTGAAGAAGGCGTAGCTAGCTTTGATGATGAAATCTATGGTCATATTGAAGCTCCTGTTGATACTTTGGATGATGCCGTACTTTTAAAGAGCGATGGCTTCCCTACATATAACTTTGCGAATGTCGTAGATGATCACTTAATGGGTATTACAGATGTTGTAAGAGGTAACGAATATTTGTCATCTACTCCTAAATACAACCTCCTCTATAAAGCCTTTAACTGGAATCCACCTAGATATATTCATCTTCCACCAGTCATGAAAGATGAACATAGTAAGCTTTCTAAACGTAATGGCGATGCAAGTTTCCAGGATTTAAAAGCTGAAGGCTATTTACCACAGGCTATTTTAAACTATATCGCATTACTTGGCTGGGCACCTACCGATGAAGAGATTCTTTCTCTTGATGATTTAATCCAACAATTTACTGTTGATCGTATTTCTAAAGCACCAGCTATCTTTGATAAAGATAAGCTCACATGGGTTAATGAAACATATTTAAGAAATATGACTTTAGATGACTTCCATAATCTTGTTTCACCATTATATAAGGATGCTTTAACACGTAAAGTTGATGAAAAAGAAATCTCAATGGTCTTACAGCCTCGTTTAACACGTATTAATCTTGATGAAGTTAAGGGATTTGTAGACTTTATCAATGAATGCTTACCATTCGATGCAGCCTTATATAAACATAAGAAAATGAAGACAAATCCATATAATTCATTAGAAGCATTAAAGCTTTCTTTACCTGCTATGGAAGCATGGGAAGATTATCGTGATGATGATGGTATGATGCATATGCAGATGGATATTGCGAAAGAACATGAATTAAAGAATGGTCGTATTATGTGGCCTATTCGTGTTGCTCTTTCTAATAAGGCAATGACACCTGGTGGTTCTGTGGAAATTGCGCATATCTTAGGTAAAGAAGAAACATTAAAGCGTATGAAACAAGCAATTGCTGATCTTGAAGCATGGGTTGAAGAAAATCCAGAAGCCTAAAAAGAAAGGTTCTATCAAACGATAGAACCTTTTTTATGCTTAAAGCTAGTGAATGATCACTAGCTTTAAACATGGGAAAATAATTGTATTCACTGATTATACAAGAAAGTATGAGACAATGAGTCCTTGAAATGACTATTAGAGGAGAAACTCTACATCTACCTCACACTTTCATAACCAAGTTATCACATTCCAATAAAAATCATAGTAATGAAAAAGTTGGAGAATTCTATAACCTGAGCTTATATTGTTTATAGAATTCAATAAAGTGATCGACAATATAATCATATCCATGATCCTTATAAGCTACCCCAAGTTCAGCATGATGATGGGTGTTTTTAAGGTGGACGAGATGTAAAGCATCAGATGGCGTACAGATTTCTTTTGTAAGATAGCCAATCCCTTCATTAAGGGCAATACTTACCTTTAAATCCATCAAAGTATTCACAAACTTGACAATTCTAGGAGACATTCCATCACGATAGAATGATGAAATAAAGTCACGATAGAGTTCTTTGCCTGCTTCAGGACCAATTGACACAATCGACTCATTTTCAAGCTCATGGACATCAATAATATCCTGATTTGCGAGAGGATGATTGAGACTTATGCCAACACACACTTCTAAATCACATATCTTACGATAAATGATCTGCTCATCATGTTGAAAAACTGCCCCAAATCCCAAAACAGCATCAACTATATTATTTTCAAAAACTTCCTTATATTGACCTAAATCTAAATACTTAAATTCAATATGTTCATTTGAACATCCTTTAAATGATTGCACAATTGTCGTAAAAACTTCTTGATCAAACATATAATTAAAGCCAATCGTAATATGGTCTTTGATATGTTGATTCATATAATCTAGAACTCCTCGATAATCATCATGAAGTCGTTTAACTTCTCGATAATAAAACTGACCTTCCTTTGTCAGTTTGGGACGATAGCTCTCACGATCAAAAAGCACTAATCCTAATTCTTTTTCTAAATGTGTTATCTGTTGAGAAACAGCTGACTGGGACATAAACAGCTTCTTCCCGGCTGCACTGAAGCTCCCCTCTTCAACAACAGCCATAAATATCCTGATTTTCCGATCAAACATAATTTACCCTCTTCATTATTACTCCTATATAAAGTATAGCACAAATTCCCCTACAGTTAATTATTTGTCATAAATTAGAGAGAATTACGACTATTTCACTTAATAGATTTCATAAAGCGGTACATTATGTAGACTATTTCACACAAAAAGACTCCATCAAGCGATAGAGTCCTCTCCTACAAGATGTACAGTTTGATAACTATGATGCATGGCTTGAAGTATTGTCATAAAGAAATCATTCTTGGCAATCTTGAGTGTTGCTGTATTATCACAAGGATGCATACCAATATCATCCCATTCCATAATATCCTCATCAATAAGTAATTGTATTTTGTTCTCAGTATCATAGATTAAACCTAATGGTGATAATGAACCAGGATGAATATGAAGTAAATCAAACATTGTTGTATCATCCGCAAAAGAGAGTCTTGCGGAATTGATCTGTTTGGATAATTCTTTTGTCTTGAATTTCTTATCACCGGGCATTAAGAGCAGATAGAATTTTGTTTTCTGGCGATTGGTAAGCAGCAGATTCTTGGCAATCGGACAGCCTAGTATACTTGAGACTTCATCAAGTGCTTCCATCGTGGGAATAGATGCATGTTCTGCTTGTTCATATTGAACGCCTAAATCATTTAAAAATTGATAGATTTCATCTTTTATATCCATTTTCATACCTCTTTTCTTCTATTATACTTGTGAATTTTCATTTTTACTATAAGATAGTAGTGAGGTGAAAATAATGGCATATAAACATGTAATACTTTGGTCTTTAAAAGAAGAATACAAGAATGATGAAATAAGAAAAGGAATCAAGGAAGGATTAGAGTCGCTTGAAGGCAAAATTCCAGGCATGACTTATATTCATGTACAGATTGATCCAACAGATGGCAGCAATGCGGATGCTATGTTGGAAAATGTCTTTGAGACTGAAGAAGACTTAAAGGCCTATGCAGTGAATCCTGATCATAATGCAATTGCTGATAAGTATGTAAGACCTTATACAGAAGTAAGACTTTGTTTGAATTTTAAAATTGAAGATTAAAAAAATCTGCGTTTACCGCAGATTTTTTCATTTAATTAATCCTGGAATAATGGTGTTGAAAGGTAACGATCACCAGTATCAGGTAATAATGCAACAATTGTCTTGCCTTCAGCTTCTGGACGCTTAGCCACTTCAATTGCTGCAGCAATAGCCGCACCTGAAGAAATACCTACAAGTACGCCTTCATTATGACCAATTTCCTTGCCTACTTTGAAGGCATCTTCGTTTGTTACAGTGATAACTTCATCATAAATAGAAGTATCCAATGTATCAGGAACGAAACCAGCACCGATACCCTGAATCTTATGAGGACCACCATGTCCTTCAGAAAGAACTGGAGAAGTAGCTGGTTCAACAGCAACAACCTTCACATCAGACTTATGTTCTTTTAAATATTTACCAGTACCAGATAATGTACCACCAGTACCAACACCAGCGATGAAGTAATCTACATTACCATCAGTATCTTCCCAGATTTCAGGACCTGTAGTTAAGTAGTGAGCCTTTGGATTTGATGGATTGACGAACTGACCTGGAACGAATGCTTTTTCATAGCTTTCAGCTAATTCATTAGCTTTCTTGATAGCCCCTGTCATACCTTCAGCACCTGGTGTTAAAACAAGTTCAGCACCATAAGCCTTCATTAACTGTCTTCTTTCTACTGACATTGTTTCAGGCATTACAATGATAATCTTGTATCCTCTTGCTGCCGCAATAGCAGATAGACCAATACCTGTATTACCTGAAGTTGGTTCAATAATAACTGTATCCTTATCTAATTTACCTGCTGCTTCAGCATCATCCAACATCTGTTTAGCGATTCTGTCTTTTACGCTTCCAGCGGGATTGAAATATTCTAACTTAGCGAGTACTTTTGCTTTCAAGTTATATTTTGCTTCTAAATGTGTTAATTCTAATAATGGTGTATGACCTACTAATTGATCTGCACTTGTATAAATTTTTGCCATAATTGATATCCTCCGTATATTTACCCTTTTCCTTACTAGGTTTATGGTGTTATTATATGCCTACTCTTTTTATTATGCAATAGATTTGATAAATATTTTTGTCTTTTCTTATTTTTCTTAAATTGTTGGTTTATTTTTATGCTTATAATAAAAAAAGAAGGCTTATGCCTTCTTCAATAATGCTTGTATAGTTTCATTAAGTTCTTCTGGATCTGTTGTTGATTCAAAGCGGGCTACAACTTCACCATCTTTGTTGATGAGGAATTTTGTGAAATTCCATTTAATATCACTTGTTTCCTTAAAGTCAGGATGTGCTTTACCGACAAAGTCTTCCATGAATGCTTTCTTTTCACCTGTGAAGCCTGCAAAGCTCTTCTGGCTCTTAAGATAAGTATAGAGTGGTGCTTCATTTTCACCATTCACATCAATCTTCGCAAACTGTGGGAATGTAATACCAAAACGTCCTGTACAGAAAGAATGAATATCATCATAATCTCCTGGAGCCTGTTCACCAAACTGATTACATGGGAAATCTAGGATATCAAAGCCTTGATCATGATATGTATCATAGAGTTTCTGTAATCCTGGATATTGTGGTGTAAAGCCACATTGTGTTGCTGTATTGACGACTAAGAGAACCTTTCCTTTATAATCTGATAAATGTACTTCATTATTATTTCCATCTAATACTGTATAATCGTAAATTGTTGCCATACTTCTACCTCCTAATTCTATTGTAGTCTTTTCAAAAACAACACACAAAAGAAACGCTTCTTTTTATCATGAACGACCTGTTAGACGATGCGTGATATGTCTTTGATACCAGTCAATAATAGGTCCCATGCCCAAGGCGACAAACACTGTCGCTAATCCCACTGTCGTAACATGGCCAATCATCCCAGTCACTAAACCTATTATCGCACAGATGACATCCGTTCCAATACGTGCATATTTGAAAGGAAAACCTGTCTTTATTTCAATAATTGGTGCAATGGCATCATAGGGAGCTACACCTAGATCACAATCCATATAGAGCGCACAGCCAAAACAGAGTACAAGTATCGCAATGACCAGAACCACAATACGAACAGCTAATAATGAAGAAAGTGATACTTCAGTAATATTAAATAAGGCAAAGAACTTACCAAAATACTCAACAATAAAGCCAAGCAAGAAAAGATTAATCAATGCCCCAATCCCAAAAGCCTTTCGATTCAAATAAAGAACCGGAACATACATAATAATATTCAAAATCATTTGAAAGACACCAAGACTTATTCCCAGAAGATGAGAAACACCCTTGGTCATTGATGTAAAAGGATCAATACCAAAACCCGTTAAATTCAATAAAGCAATACCTAGACCAATCAAGATATTGCCTAAAACAGTCATCAAGATTAAACGTTTATTCACACATTTTCCTCCTGGCTTTATTAAAACACATCTATCATTTCATCTTTAGAATTTTTCCCAAAAAGAAAAAGGTGAAATAACGTTAAATAACGTAATTATCACCCTGAACACCTGAGCCGGTTAATTCATCCAATGTAATACCATCTAAATAGTCCTTTGTAACTTTATAAAGGCCTTGCCACATTGGTAATGTCTTACATGTCATATGTCTTTCACACTGATTAGGATCATCTTCCATACAGGCAATAGGCACAAGTGAGCCTTCTGTCACTTCAAGAATAGAAGCAACTGTATATGTCGAAGCTTCTCTCGTCAGACGATAACCTCCGCCCTTGCCACGCAGTCCTTCGACAAAGTGTGCCTTAGATAATGATTTAATAATAACTTCTAGATATTTTTCACTAATATCCTGTCTTTCTGCAATATCTTTTAATGGAATAAATTGAGTAGGATCATGCTCAGCGAGATCGACCATAACTCTTAAAGCATAACGGCCTTTTGTTGATACTTTCATAACAACCCTCCTAACTTATATCCCTAGTATACCGTAGGGTTTATAGTATTGCAAGAAAAAGTGTAAAAGAAAAGGCCCCATTATTGAGACCTTCTCAAGATATATCTTATAATTAAGCTTTACCGATAGAACCGAAGCATTCAAGTCTGTCTTTAACACCAGCTTTGATAGCTTCGAAACCAGGTTTAAGTAATTTACGAGGATCGTAACCTTTACCCTGCTGATCTTTGCCTTCTTCGATGTATTTTCTAGTAGCTGCTGCGAATACTAACTGTAATTCAGTATTAACATTAACTTTAGATACACCTAAAGAGATTGCTTTCTTAACCTGGTCATCAGGGATACCAGAACCACCATGTAATACCATAGGCATCTTAGGACCGATAGCATCTTTGATGTTAGCTAATACATCAAACTGTAAGCCAGCCCAGTTTGCAGGATATTTACCATGGATGTTACCAATACCACATGCTAAGAAGTCTACGCCTAAAGCAGCAACTTCAGCACATTCTTTTGGATCTGCACATTCACCAGTTGAAATAACACCGTCTTCTTCACCACCGATGCCACCAACTTCTGCTTCTAATGAAACACCCTTTGAATGACATAATGCAACTAATTCCTTAGTCTTAGCGATGTTTTCTTCAATATCATAATGAGAACCATCAAACATGATTGAAGAGAAGCCAGCTTCTAATGCAGCATGAGCGCCTTCCCATGTACCATGGTCTAAGTGTAAAGCTACTGGTACTGTGATACCTAAAGCTTCAACCATTGCTGAAACCATTGCATGTACAGTCTTGAAACCAGTCATATATTTAGCTGCACCTTCAGATACACCTAAGATTACTGGAGCTTTTAATTCTTCACATTCAAGAAGAATTGCTTTTGTCCATTCTAAGTTATTGATGTTGAACTGAGCGATAGCATAATGGCCTTCTAAAGCCTTATCGATCATTTCTTTTGCGGATACTAATCCCATTGTTTATCTCTCCTTTTCCTTTATTAAACTACTGTTATAATACTCTTTTTCTATTAGTTTGACTAGACAAATACCTATTTTTTAAAAACTTTAACATGCACCCATTTTTCTTAACGCAATCCCATTAATTTCATTAACAAGCTATTCAATAATAAAGCTATTCTTACCTGAACGTTTGACAATATACATCAGTTGATCTGCTCTCTCAACAACACTTTCTGGTGTATCATTCTCATGTATCGTTGTAATACCCATACTTACTGTAATATGGAGATGTTCTCCTGCATGAAGAATATCAATTTGTCGGATTATATTGATGATTTTTGTCGCAATCGCATAAGTATCATTGTTGTGCTGAATCTGGAAAATACCGACAAATTCCTCACCACCCCAACGACCAAACAAGTCACGCTTACGTACAACCTTTCCCATTGCCTCACCTAAAGCCTCTAATACCTGGTCACCAACATTATGACCATAGATATTATTGAAATGGGAGAAATTATCAATATCCATAAAGAGCACCATTGAAGAAAGATGGAGCTGTTGACGCATTAATGTACAGTAAGAAATCATATGTTGGAGATAACGACGATTAGGTAATTTGGTTAAAGGGTCATGAAGAAGTGCCTGGCTCATATCTAGCACAATATTATCTTTGACATTTGCCTCTCCGGTTGGCTTGAATTCTTCAAGAACAGCTACGACTTCACCCTTTTCATTTTTAATTGGCACAAAAGCAATATCAACCGCTACACGATATCCTCTCTTATGTCTCAACAATAAATGTTCATAGCGTGATCTACCATCATTGAAGCTATAAAGAAATGGACAAAGAGACTTACAAATTTCAATACCATTACAATCAATATGATGTAAACCATTCTCATTACAATGCTTTCCCACAACATCTTCAGCACAAAATCCCGTTATGTCGGTTGCTGCTTTATTCCAATAAAGAATCTCACGATCACGATTCACAATATAGATACCATTCATACAATGATCAAAATATCGTTCAATATTATGATCCCTATAGAATTCTTTACGAATATCTTGGATCTGAGGAGCTTGTTTATAAGATAGTGGGAAGATAAAGCGATGATGTTCATCCGTTAAATTCTTTCTTATCCCAACCATATATCGTGTTTGATTATCCATACTCGTTAATGCGGCGACAATAACTTCTTTGATTTCTGTTGTTTGAGCTGAATGAAGGAAATGGAAACGTTCATGAATGATATGCATAGGTGCTTTTTCTATATTGGCTTCTAGCTTTTCAGGCTTCATAAACTGCAAGAAGAGTTCTTGGTCTTCTTTCGCAATAAGCTTATGGGCATAGTTTTCAATTGTTTCCTTGACACCATCAAAACGTTGTGAAATAGGCTGTAAGAGATTGCCATAGATATGATTCACCTGATTCTTCGTCATATCAAAAATATCAATATAGTCATAGAAAGAATAAAGAATTTGCTGGATGTCTTTGTTGACTTGCATATTCGCAATCTGTGTTGCTCCAGCTAAGTCCACACAGGTAATTAAGTAAGCTTTACGTTTACTGTAATCGCCAACTAACTGGAAATACATGCGTCCAAGCTGATCATTGGAATAGAAGTCATAGTTGACAACATCTCCAAGCTTCTTTAAGCGTTGCAGGCAATCTCGTATATCATGGAAATAGGGCTTGGTAGGATCATTATAAATACAGTCCGCTTCCATAACACTATGAATACCATAGGAATGTAGATAATCTTCAAAGGCTGCATTAGAATAGATTGTTTCCGCAACATTATTTTCATATTCCACAATAGCTATAGCACCATAGGCATAAAAACGTGCCTCAGGTAAATAATGATAAGGATCTAAGATATTGACATGGGCTAGTTGATTATAGAATCGATATTCTTCTTGAGTTTCTAACTCAAAGCCTTTTTCTTTTAATACACTAATAAGCTGGTGACTAGGTAATGGTTGAGATAAATAATAGCCCTGAATCTTTTCACAGCCAATACTTCTCAAAAAGGCAAGTTGTTGTTGGTTTTCAACACCTTCTGCCAGTGTGGACATATTGAGCTTTTTAGCCATATCAATGACCGAGCGAATAATGTGAGCTGATTTATTGTTGGTATGACGCAAGAAGATCATATCCAGTTTAAGTGTATCGAAGTCAAAACGCTGCAAGTTATTGAGCGAAGAAGAACCTGAGCCAAAGTCATCCATCCAGACTTCAAAACCATCTTCATGAAAGCGTTCAATATGTTTTGTAATGAAAGCTTCATTATGCATAACCATAGTCTCAGTGATTTCAATCTTAATGAGTTGATGAGGAATATGATATTCTTCCAAGATATCATTTATCCGTTCATGTATATGATATTCAATCAGATCCATTCTTGACAAATTAATAGATACAGGAACAACAATCCTATGTGCATCAAGATAAGCTTTCATCTCACGCGCTACATTTCTTATCATGAATAAATCAAGCTTATAGATCAAATGATTTTCTTCAAGAATCTTGATAAAGACATTGGGCGCAATCATGCCATAATTAGGATCCTGCCAACGTGCTAAGGCCTCAAAGCCACAGATCTTACCACTCATCGTATGGGCTACAGGCTGATAATAAGTCTTAATCCAGCCTTCTTCCAAAGCAATATCAAGATGCGTATGAATATAGTTATTCATAACCTGTTCATCTTCCATTGAAGGCATGTAATGGCGATAATAAGTACGTAAATCTTTGGCTACTTCGCCCCCGGCAACACGTGCTCTTTCGATTGCTAGACCAGGACTAATATCATCAGCATTCAAGGTATAAATACCTGCTCGTATTTCGACAAATTCACGAACTTGTTTATGAAGGAGATCATGGACTTCCTTGATTTTCTTTACAACATCTTCATTAATCGCAATGACATAGAAATGATCCGCATCAAAACGACATATCCGTTGATGAACAAAGACTTGTCTAAGAATATCCGCAAATTGTTTTAAAAGTATATCACCAGCACTTAATCCATAGGTTCTATTGAAGACCTTAAAATCCACAATATCAAAAGAAATAATCTCTAGACATTTATGTGCTTGGATATTTTCACGCATTGCATCATTCAATAATTCTAGGAATGTATTGATATCATAAAGTCCTGTTAAATGATCATGAACTTCCTGATGTTGTTTATGAACAGTCTCATCAGCCATCTTAACAGCATTCTCTAGACTGGTGATATCTTCATATGTCGCATAAATATAATCTTGTTCATCAAGACGCATATAGGAATAATCCACTGCAAAAGCATGCCAATTTTGATTTTGGTCTTTTTTATTGAGCTGGATGTCAAAATGTGGCATATCAACATTCAATTGATCGAGTGCTTCTTGTAAGTAGGCAAAGTCATCATAATGGACATGGCTAATAGGATTCAGGTCACTCTTGAGTAAATCATGAACATCTTCATCCATCATTGTCAGATAGCTATTTGTGACATAAATGGCATGATAGAAATGATGTTTCTTTTGATAAAGAATGGCTTTATTGTTGAGATGTTGGATGGCCTGAAGAAATGCTTTCTTTTCCGGCAATGCTACTTGTTCAACAGTGAGTATCACTTCCTGTTGATTCTTTTTCTCACAGTAAAGATAGAAATCATCAACTTCATTGCCAACAATAAAACGGGCATAGAAATTCTGTTTTGTTGAAGTGTTGAGAATTTGTTTGAGAAGAAGTTTTGCTTCATGCATAGTGCCATAATAATGACGAACAAGCTCTTCAATACCTCCCTGCCTCTTTTCGACAAAAAGGCCTTCTTCGCCCTCAAGCACCTCATATGTCTGATCTTGTATTTTGATTTGAATGACAGCCATAAATTCACATCCTCTTCTTGCAACATCTATCTTTATTTTATCATTCACTTCTCTTCACAACAACTCTCTATTCGGAAATTCCCATATAAAAGAGACAAGGTTTGACCTTGTCTAACGTAATGTTGTTTTCTTTTCAAATTGGTCTGCCGAAAAATGATATAAACCAATACCCAATGACTGAGAAAGATTCAATGAATCAATCTTTGATGTATGAGGAATAAAGACAGACTGTCCATAATTTAAGAAAGCATCATCCAAGCCACTACTTTCATTGCCAAAAATGAGAGCATGGACATGATGTGTATGAACGTGATGAATATTTTTAGCTCCTTTCAACATGAAAGGATAAAATTCATAGTCTTGATAATCCTGATAATAATCTTCAAAATTCTTATAGCGTTTGACATTAAGTGAGAAGATGGCTCCCATTGAGGCACGAATAACTTTGGGATTGAAGATATCACAGGCTGGTTCAATGATTGCTAGATTGTTGTAGTTAAAACCAAGCATTGTACGCATTATTGTACCCATATTACCCATATCCATAGGATTGACAAGTACGACATGATTCTCTCTTTCAAGCATATCCTGATAGGTCTTAAAGACCCCAATCGCATAACAGTTATTCTTAGGTGAGAGTTTATCTATTGTGGGATCATGGATATCGATAGGAATATGGTATTGCAGGCATAATTCTTTGATTTTAGGATAACCACTATTCTCTTCAATACTTGAATGCACAACAACTCTTTTCACGATTTGGGGACGATTTTCTAAGAGTTCTATTGTCGGAAAGACACCTAGTGTATAAGATTCATCTGCACCCTTTTTATAGATTTTCATATTCATTACCTACACTTTCATGATATTGTTCATAGAGATCATGGGCAAATTTCGCATTCACTTCCATACCTTCACCAAGGGCATACATATGTGCTAATGCCAACATAGCTTCTTGATGGCCAAGATAATAGGCATAACTATAGTATTTTATAGTCTCAGAGAGATCTTGTTCTACCCCTAGACCCTCCTGGTAAAGACGACCAAGACGATAAAGAGATAAAGCATCATATTCACAAGCACCTTTATGATAATGTTGGTAAGCTTCGACAAAGTTATTCTGATCTTCATAAATTGTGCCCAATAAGCCATAACTTCTCGGATCCTCACTCTCTACAAGCTGATTCATTGCTTCTTCAACATGACCATCTTCTAAATAAACTTTACCTAGGGCATAAAAGCACTCATTTTCATTTAAATTGGCTCCTAAACGATAATAATGAATAGCCTTTTCTCTATCCATTTCAACCCCATTGCCCTCTTCATTCATCATGCCAAGATAATAATAAGCTTCATCATCCCCCATATATTCCAATTCTTCAAATAAATGATAAGCTGTTTCATAATCCTGAGGAACACCAACACCATCATAATAAGCGAGAGCTGCAACATGCAAATCACGAATCTTTTCATGTTCTCTTGCATTCTTCATAGCTTCATCAAGATTCAATATCTCAATATCCCAATCTATTTCATTGACAATATCCCAACTTAATCCCAACATAAACAGTGCTTCATTCACTTCAATCTCTAGAAAATCACAAAGCATATCAACATGATCACGAATAGGAATATGGCGATTAAGAATCAATGTATCAAATAGCCCACTCTTAACTGCTTCTGTCATTTCATAACATTCTTCATAATAATCCAATGAATAAGAATTAATCTTTTCTTCAAAGGCATCAACATTCCAAAGAATATTAAGACCTTCTTGATCTAAAACATGCATAATAGCTGCTTTTACACCACGATTAAATGTTTTCATTCTGCTTGCCACCCCTGTATTTTCCATTATACGCAATTTATTTCAAAAAAGAAACATGATATAATCGCCGTGGAGGTAATACTATGAGCGAACTTGCTTGTCCTAAATGCCACCTACCGCTTATTCAGGTAGGGCATACATATCAATGTGAAAACCATCATAACTATGATATTTCTAAAAGAGGTTATATCAACCTCTTATTAAATCCCGATAAAAGACATAATAATCCTGGAGATTCCAAAGAATCACTAATCGCTAGAAAAGCTTATCTTGATAAGGGTTACTATGATCCCATTCTTCATGAAGTGACCAACTATATTCAAAAGCATGCCCATGAAAAGATGGCTATTCTTGATTTAGGTTGTGGGGAGGGCTACTATACCTATAAAGCGAAGCAGATACTTGGTGATCAAAATCGTTATTATGCCCTTGATATTTCTAAAGAAGCGATCAATATGGCCACACGCTATGATCATGATATTACATGGATAGTAGGAAACTCCAAAAACATTCCTATTCTCGATCACTCACTCGATGTCATCATGGCTCTTTTTACAGTCGTTAACGCCAATGAGATTGCCCGCACACTGAAGGAAGATGGCTACATGATCCATGTCACTGCCAACAAGAACCATCTGATTGAAATCAAGCATCTCATCTATGATGAAGTCCATGAAAAATCTGATGCCTTTATTAGACAGCCCTTCCCCGTTATAGAATCCTATGACTTCACAAAGAAAGTCAGCATTTCTAATCGAGAAGATGCCTTAAATCTTTTAAAGATGACACCACATTATTACCACATCAAGAAGGAGCGCCGTAGTGTTCTAGAGACGCTTGAAGCCCTGGACATTACTATTGATTTGCGCATTACGGTCTATGCCCCATGGAAACAATAAGAAAGCATGATGATCTTGTCTTTCATATCGATAAAGAATTTGCGAATAAAACAATTCATGACTTCTTTAACGCCTTTCATCTTTCCCGAAAGACGATTCATCTTTTCACCCAAAATAAAGCCTATACATTAAATGGACAATTCGTCCCTAATACTACACTGCTCAAAGATGGTGACTGGCTACAAGTCAAAGCCTATGAACATGATGATGGAATGTATGTCCCGGGAAATAAAGCACCTGAGATTGTCTTTGAAGATGATTATTTTCTTGTCGTCAACAAGCCAAACAATCTTCCTGTCTTCCCTTCCTCAAAAGACAATACTCATTCCCTCTCCCATCAAGTCAGCTTTTATTATCATAGCCAAGGTTATGATCTTCCTGTTCGTTTTATTCATCGTCTCGATGATGAAACAGGTGGCTTGGTGATTTATGTGAAATGTACTTTCTTACAGCCATTAATGGATTATTTGCTTTCAATTAAAGCTATCCATCGCCATTATCTTGCTTTGGTAGAAGGAAACTTCCCTAACCACAAAGAATATACCATTGATAAGCCTATTGCCCGTAATCGCCATGATGCGAAGAAGATGCGTATTGGTGGTGATAAGCAGGCAATCACGCACTATCACTTGATTGAAAACTATGAGGGATATGCGCTTATTGAATGTGAACTCTTTACTGGTAGAAGACACCAGATTCGTGTGCATCTTGCAGCAATCGGTCATCCCCTTCTTGGCGACCCACTCTACAACAAGCATCCAGGACAATTAAAAAGACAGGCTTTACATGCCTATCTTATTGAATTCATTCATCCCATTACAAAAGAAGCAATCCGTCTGACTTCACCACTTCCTGCTGATATCGCACAATATGTTGATTAAGGTCTGAGAAATCAGATCTTTTTCATTGTCATTTCAATAATAAAACGAATCTCATCATCCACATAACCTTCTACATGAAAACAATCATCATGCATCACATGATAGAGATTTAAGTGAGATCCATAATGTACTTCTTTCTTATAATTAATTTCTATCTTTGTACAGAGATGTTCTTTGATATAATCCATATCTAATAAATCAAATGCATGGGCAATATAACGGGTATTATTCATATGTCCATTTGTATCCAGGTCACTATAAACAACAGGGATACAACGATCAAAGGCAACATCTTTGCTTTCAAAAAGAGTTGTAGGCTCTTCTTTCATTTTATCCTTTTCAGGCACAATTAGCCCTAAGCTCTTCGGCCTGATAATACGTCTATTCTTTAAATCAATTAAAGTCCAGATTGAATACCCTCTCGCAACAACTTCATCCCCAACAATCAACTGATAACTTCTTGGAAAGATCACAGGATGGGAATGATGTGAGTCAGTGCGAATTGTCAATGTATCATCAAGACGAATAGGCTTTTGAAAAATCAGAGACTGCTTGGCGACAATCCAGCCATAATGCCCACGCATCTCATCTGTATAAAGGTGTTCTTGATAGGCATCTTTTGTGGCGACAATACTCATTTTGGAAAACAAGACATCAGCTTTTACATTTCCCATAAAGTCGACATCTGGAAATTCTATTTGATATGTTTCTTGAAACATAATCCACCCCCTATGAATTATAGTCTATTCCTATTCATTGAAAAATTGTAGTCTTTCCAAAGAAAAGATTTCTATGTATAATATGATAAGATTGTAAAGGAGTCTTGCCTATGGATCAGTTTTATACAATATCATTATTCTTGTTGTTACTTGTGCTCATCTATTTCACATATCAGATTGTGAATCTTCTTGTCACAATGTTGAAACAAAGAAAAATAGAGGGGGCAATGGAATTCTGTTTAAGCAGTACAGGCCGATATGCCTATATCGGTATGATTGCTGGCTATATAGTAGCTTGGGCGATCTTTATTTGGACATGTATTGTGGGATGGCAACTTGATAGCCTTCAATGGCTAAATAATGGTCTGTCAGTACTCACAATCTATACTGTTATTTTCTCCATGCAGTTAGCGAATGTAGTTGTTTTGGGGAAGAAGCATATGTTGATAGGGCGTTTGTTGGTGGACTATCGTAAGATGAAGAAGATTGACTTGAATTCTAAGCGTGAAATGACATTCGTATATGCCCAAAAGTCATTTAGATTTTCTACAAGATTTGTGGATATTAAAAAACTCAGAGAAGCAATTGCCCGTAAGGCATAGTATTAAAAAAGGGTCTGTCCCGAAATAAAATAGACGCATAAAAAATAGCGGCATCATACATATAGTGAATGATGCCGCTATTTTGTGGTATAATAGAGCTATGGAAACTATAAAGAATAAAGACTCTATATACGTCAATTATAATAACACATTTCAGTTGTCTTTACCATTAGAAACAGCCGTA
>NZ_VUNM01000032.1 GCF_009695655.1 Sharpea porci | reverse complement strand
TAAAATCCTAATATCGAAAAAACATCTCAATATGACACTGAGGAAGGCTAAGTTATATACCCATTTACTTCATATGTAAGTGGGTATATAACTTTTTGAATGACGAAACCAATTTCTTAATATATAATAAAAGGTATGCATATCATGCATACCTATTGTAAAGCTTCATCCAATACTTTCTTGGCATTAAATGTCTTGAAGTCATCATCACTAATCAATAAGACTGGGGTATCAGGATCTGCTAGATCTTCAAGTCTTGATAAAGAACTTCTTAACTGTGGTGTGACAAGAATAACATCGGCACTTTGTGCTGAATATTCAGCATCAAATTCAGCCGTTGCCCAAATTGTCACTTCAATATTACGTTTCTGTGCCTCATCTTTGAGTGCTGCTGCAAACATATTAGAAGTAACACCTGCTTTACAGCATAATAATATTCTTTTCATATTGTAATCTCCTTTCAAATACTTTTCTTGTTACTTCTATTCTAACAAACATCCATGCAATTGTTAAAGAAAACGCATACATTTCAAAAAAAGAGGGAATGCAATTCTGCATTCCCTCTAATAAAGACTATTATTCAGTTTCAAGTAAGCCATAACCGCCATGAAGACGTTTATAGACAACAGATACTTTATTTGTTTCAGTATCTAAATAAACAAAGAAATTATGTCCAGATAGTTCCATTTCAAGAATTGCTTCTTCAAGATCCATTGGTTTTGGATTAATTGTCTTTGTCTTAACAACTTCATCCATATCCTCTTCTTCAAGATTCTCTAATTCCGCAAAATTAAATGAAAGCTTATTATTATCCTTTGTTTTTCTGCTTAATCTTGTTTTCTGTTTTCTGATCTGTCTTTCTAGCTTATCGATAATTAAATCGATTGCATCATACAAATCTTCATTAGTCTCTTCGGCACGAAGAAGAACTAACTTTGTTGGAATTGTCACCTCGATCTTCTGACCATATGGGTAAGTTCTTACTAAAACATTCGCATTAAGATCCTCACCCTCTAAAAAGTACTTATCAAGTTTTGAAAGTTTCTTCTCGACCTTATCCTTAATACCATCAGTAATGTCGATATTCTTTCCTCTAATTGTGACCTTCATAAGTATACCTCCTTTACATACTTCTATTATACTATAACCCCTTTTAATTGGGAATAAGAAACGCATTTCTAAAAATATCTCGTTGAAATTATCATCTCATAATGCTATGAAAATAGAAAAAATATTTTTCGTAAATAAACACCTAAACAGCAATATCCCTCTTAAAAGCTAGCCAGGCCTCTTGATGACGGACATAATAAAGCGGACAAAGCTTACCTGTGACATCATAATGACGGATCACATCATCCTTGTTTAAATGATATGTATGACAAAGACTACTAACAAGTTTGACAAGTGATTGGTATGTGGCATCGGTAAACTTTCCAGTTCGATCTAAATGACAGCACTCGATAGCAATCGTGTCTTTGTTGCGCTGGTTGCTTGCATAGGCAATCTCACTAAGAGGAATAAGCTGCATGATAGAACCATCAGCACCAATGATAAAATGCGCAGAAGCATGTGTTTTGTGATTGTCCTTCAAGCCTTCAAAATAGTCACGATTATTTTGTGGAGTGGAACCTGGATTGGCTGTATAGTGAACAACAATACCTTTTACCTGACGTAATGGTATTTGTGGTCTTGAGTAGGGATTGACTGTAAGATAAGCGTGAGTAATGGTACGATCGGGCAAAGTATATCCTTCACTATGTTCAGGCTTAGTTTCACGGCTTTGACCGATCACAAAAATCACAAAGCAAAGACCTAGAAAGAACAGTATTCTTTTCAATAATGTCTTTTTCTTCATATTAATCTTTTAAAGCATCATAATAACTGCTGACAACATCTGCACTTGCTTTTAAAGCCTCTTCTTCTTTAGCATCCAATTTGATTTCAACAATCTCCTTTGCCCCTATCTGATTAATGATTGTTGGTACTGAGAGATA
Source organism: Sharpea porci (assembly GCF_009695655.1). GTDB lineage: Bacteria > Bacillota_I > Bacilli_A > Erysipelotrichales > Coprobacillaceae > Sharpea > Sharpea porci. The sequence goes on along the minus strand of NZ_VUNM01000032.1, from coordinate 21,301 downwards.
AACATCGTTGATTCCATATTCACCTTCAAGTAGTACGGATACAGGCAAGATTCTATTTTCATTAAAGAGAATAGACTTAACGACAGCGGCTACACTTGAGGCAATACCATAGGTTGTCGCCCCTTTACGATGGAAGATTTCCCAGCCAGCAGCGGTTGTCTTCTTTCTCAGTTTTTCAAATGTTTCATCACGTGTTCGTTCTTTATTATCTTTCATGACATCTTCAAGATTCTTCCCACCAATGGTAGCTGAATGCCAGCTGACAATTTCAGAATCTCCATGTTCACCCATGACAAATGCTGAAACAGATTTACAGTCAAGATCATAGAGATTAGAAATCTCGACTGCCAATCTTGCTGTATCAAGCGTTGTTCCGGTACCAATAACCTGGTTCTTAGGTAATCCTGAAAGCTTATAAGCATAATAAGTCATCACATCAACAGGATTAGAAATTACTACTATAATGCCATTAAAACCACTTGCCATGACATTTGTAATGATGGACTTCATGACTTTCTTACTGCCATCAAGCATGCTTAAACGATCATTCGCATGTGGATCCATTGGTACACTTGCCGTAATAATGACAACGTCTGCATCTTGGCATTCTTGATAATCTCCTGCATGAACATTAATATTACGATTCATGAAATAAATAGAATGCTGCATGTCTAAAGCTTCACCAATAGCTTTTTCTTTATTTACATCAATTAAAACAATCTCTTCACATAATCCTTGATTGATCAGCGTGTAGGCTGTTGTTGCACCTACATTTCCTACACCTATAATAGCAACTTTAGAATTCTTAAAACTCATTTTCATATCCTTCCTTTCAATCACCTCTATTGTATCACCAATTGTCTATTATGTTAAAAAAAGGCAAGAAATTATTTCTCGCCTTCCTTATATAATACGGGGTCATATCCCATTTTTAAGAGTTGTTCAAGAATTTCTTTAAAGGCTTTAAGGCGCAAATTGGCATGCGTGCACATAATCTGGTATGGATTACCTCTAAAGATATCTTCATAATGCGAAAGATGTAAGTGATGGGCAAGATAGAATCTTCTTCGACGCATCTTGAGAGATTCATAAGGTGTCTTGCGATCTACTTTTTCTGTTTCAAGGACAAGCTGTCGAGGCGCATACGTTTCTTTAATCAGTTCGAGTGCTTCACCACCTAAGCCCTGTCCTCGTTTTGAGGCATCAATCGCAAAATAGCCCAAATAAGCGACTTCATCGTTTGCCGAAATGACAACATAGCCAACTGGTTCAGTTGTTTCTATTGATAGTATTTCTAATAATCCCTCATCCTGTGCTTTGAGAAATTCCTGAATAGAAAATGTTTCTGAAACATCAAAGGCTTCATCATTTAATTTTTCAAAAAAAGATAAGTCTTCTTCTTTAGTAAGTTTTCTTAATTCCATTTTTCCTCCTATAAAAAAGGCTCCTAAGAGCCTTTTATTTATCCAAATATTTCTTTAAAGCATCAACCTTATCAAGATGTTCCCAAGGTAAATCAACATCACTACGTCCCATATGTCCATAAGCAGCTGTTGACTTATAAATAGGTCTTCTTAAATCCAATGTCTTAATAATGCCTGCTGGTGTTAAATCAAATTCTTTTCTTACAGCAGATAAGATCACATCTTTAGCAACCTTTTCAGTACCATATGTTTCAACAAAGACACTTGTTGGTTCCTTAACACCAATAGCATAAGACGCCTGAAGTTCACAACGATCTGCTAAGTGAGCTGCGACAATATTTTTAGCGATATAACGTAACATATAAGCTGCACTTCTATCAACCTTAGTTGGGTCTTTACCAGAGAAAGCTCCTCCACCATGACGCGCTACTCCACCATAAGTATCAACGATAATCTTACGTCCAGTTAAGCCAGTATCACCATGTGGCCCTCCAATAACAAAACGGCCAGTTGGGTTAATAAGTACTTTAAAGTCCATATTCATGCCATAGTCTAAAGCGACTTTTTTCATGATATCTTCTTTAATAAAAGTTCTAAATTCTTTTTCATTAAAATCAGGATCATGCTGGATTGACATAAGAACAGTATCAATTCTAGGATGAGCAGGATCAGTATAGTCAACTGTAACCTGTGATTTCATATCAGGACGAGACCACTTAAATTCACCCTTATGTCTAAGTTCACTTGCATAGCGCACTAATTCATGTGCCATGTCGATAGTAAGAGGCATATAGTTCTTTGTCTCATTGCAAGCATAACCAAACATAATACCCTGGTCACCAGCACCACCTACTTCATTATTTGTACCCATGGCAATATCAGGTGATTGTGTATCCATCACAACCTGAATCTTACAATGATCAGCATCAATACCTAATTCATCCTGAGTATAGCCAACTTCTTTCATTGTTTTTCTTGCAATCGCTTCATAATCTACATGAGCTGTTGTTGTGATTTCCCCACCAATAACAACTAAATTTGTTGTTGCGAAAGTTTCGCAAGCAACACGCGCATTAGCATCTTCAGCTAGACATGCATCAAGTATAGCATCTGAGATCTGATCACAGAGCTTATCAGGATGTCCTTCAGAAACAGATTCTGAAGTAAATAAAACTTTTTCACTCATAACATTTCCTCCATATATTAATAAAAAAAGCTTCCATAGGAGGAAAGCTTTAAGCATTCCTCTTATTGTTCAGATTACTCTGCCAGGTTCAGGCACCTTCTACTAAGAGGGTTGCCACCACTTTAAAACGATCCGCATCTATGTGGTTCTTAATAAGAGCTTTTTTTATTGTCCATTGCACATAATAGCATAATTATCTAGACAAAGCAAGATAATTACACAACACGTACCTCAGTAACTCCTGGCACTTCTTCAAGCATAATTTGTTCTACACCATCTTTAATCGTTACATCGACTAAACCACAGCCATTACATGCCCCAAATAATTGTACATAAACAATACCATCCTGGAACATCACAAACTGTATATCACCACCATCACGCATTAAATAAGGTCTGATTTTTTCAATAACTTCTTTACAAGCCTCTTCAATGTTTTTTGGTTCTGTATTCACATTATTATCCATAATATATACACCTCACGAAGAAAATTCTAACATACATAAAAGATTTTGAAAAGAAAGATGCTCAGTAAGCGTCATATTGTTTTTCTTAGAATCATATTCAAAAAACGAAATGTATTTTCTATAGTAGGCAAATATGCTATAATGCACGTGATTGGAGGTAGTAAATGAGCTATCCTATCGAACCAGGTGACATTGTCACTGTTACTATCACTGGAATACAGCCTTACGGTGCTTTTGCAGTGCTACCCGATCATACAAGTGGTCTGATACACATTTCCGAAATTAGTGATCGTTTTGTGGCTGATGTACATAACTTTGTAGATGTTGGTGATGAAGTTAAAGTGAAGGTATTGGATATTGACCAACAAACACATCAAGCCAAGCTTTCATTAAAAGCTATTCACCGCCATAAACGTCGTTATCGTCGCACAGCTTCTTTTAAGCGTTCACCAATTGCCGAAACGCCAAAAGGGTTTGCTCCACTGAAAGAACAATTACCTCGATGGATCAAGAGAGGTATAACTAAGGAGGAAGATATATGATCCAGATTGATTTAAGTCAGGCAAAATTACCTGAATCAGTTGAATCTTACAAGGATAGAGTTGCCGAAATCCATAAGATGATTCATGAAAAAACTGGTGCTGGTAATGATTTCTTAGGTTGGGTTGAATTACCTACTGACTATGACAAGGATGAATTTGCAAGAATTCAGAAAAAGGCTAAAGAATTATCAGAAGAAATTGATGTATTACTTGTTTGTGGTATTGGCGGAAGCTATTTAGGCGCTCGTGCTGCAATCGAAGCTATCAATGGCTTATATCCTACAAATAAAGTACAGATTATTTATATTGGTAATACATTCTCATCAACTTACTTAGCTCAAGTTAAGAACTATGTCAAAGATAAAGAATTTGGTATCAATGTCATTTCTAAATCTGGTACAACAACAGAAACTTCCGTTGCTTTTAGAATCTTCAAAGAATTACTTGAAGAAACAAAGGGCAAAGAAGTTGCTTCTAGACGTATTGTAGCAACAACTGATGCTCATAAAGGAGCTTTAAAGACTTTAGCTGATCAGGAAGGTTATGAAGAATTTGTTGTTCCTGATGATGTAGGTGGTCGTTATTCAGTATTGACTGCTGTAGGTTTATTCCCTATTGCAGTTGCTGGTATTGATATTGCCGAAATGATGAGAGGTGCTAAAGATTCTCAGGATAAGTATAATGATGCAAATATCGAAACAAATGATGCTTATAAATATGCCATTGCTCGTCAGCTTTTACATAAAAAAGGCTATGCTGCTGAAATGTTCGTAACCTATGAATTACAGTTACAGCAGACAGCAGAATGGTGGAAGCAGTTATTTGGAGAATCAGAAGGCAAAGAAGGCAAAGGTGTTTTACCAACTTCTGGCACTTTCTCTACTGACTTGCACTCTTTAGGCCAGTTCATTCAGGAAGGCAGCAAAGTCCTTTTCGAAACAGTCTTAAAGGTTGCTCAGCCACAGTTAGACTTAACTGTTCCTAGTGATCCTGATAACTTAGATAACTTGAACTACTTAGCTGGCAAGACTGTTGACTATGTCAATAAGAAGGCTTGTGAAGGTACAATCGATGCGCATTCAAATGTAGGTAATGTACCTAACATTCAGCTTACAATCGATAAGATTGATGCTTATAACTTTGGTTATATGGTATACTTCTTTGAAATTGCTTGTGCTATGAGCGTATACTTCTTAGGTGTTAACCCATTCAACCAGCCTGGTGTTGAAGTTTACAAGAAGAACATGTTCAAGTTACTTGGAAAACCTGGTTATTAATAGAAAAGGAGCTTAGCTCCTTTTTTTGTTTATACAAAAAGACAAGTCCAAAGCTTGGGATATCAGGACTTGCCTTTGTGCTACACTGTTTCTTTAAGGGATAGTGTAGCAAGTGGGAAATTATCATCAGGATATATTTTAGTTCATCATGAGCTAAAATCATTCAATTATGTCTTTTCTTTACTTCTTCACTTACAACCAAGCCTAATGCTTTGGCATGTATAGCGAGTTCTAAACGGCTTGTAAAGCCTGTCTTGTCCATCATATTCTGAATATGACGTTTAACGGTATAAGGTGAGATACAGAGTCTTTCCCCGATTTCTTCATTCGTTAGGCTTGCTGTCAGTTCACGAAGAACATCAAGTTCTCTTTGGGTGAGATCACTGCGTTTGATATTGCCAAAATGAACTTCTGGAGCAGCATCAGGATAAACATGTTGGCCTTGCATTGTCAGATCCATCATGTCAATAAGACTGCGATGATCATATTCTTTATACCAGAAGCTTTCAGCGCCTATCTTTCTTGCCTCGTTCTCCCATCTTGTCTCTGCTGTTGATGTTGTCAAGATAATCTTGATTCTTGGAAACTTGGCCTTAATGCTTTTAGCGGCCATAAGACCATCAATACCTTCTTGCATCATGATATCGAGAATCACAAGATCAACATCATGTTTTTCTACAAAGTCCACAACATCCTTCGCATATCTCAAGCTACCGACAAGCTCATAGTTTTTCGAAGACATCACATACATTTCAAAGAAGCCACGTGATATATTCTGATCATCAACTACAACGACCTTAATATGATCATTCATGCCATGCCTCCATCTACCTCTTTCATGTCCATTATACCAAACCTCACTATGTATTGTATATCACCCATTCGTACCATTTTCCTGCAATACAAGCTTCAATACAAAGCCAGTTTGATAATAAGCCATCATCTTCCCACCATACTGTTCCACAATCTTACGAAGAGACTTCAACCCACCCGATTCAAGAAATGTATCTTTCTGTGCTTTACCATCATCAGTCAAAGTTAGTTCTATCGTTGTTCCATCTCTTATTATGTTCACATAAAGATGTTTTGCCCCTCCATGTTTCATTGCATTTGTTGCAGCTTCCTGTAATACATGAACAAAGACTGTGTGGTTAATAAGAGGAATAAGTTCTTCATGATGAATATGGATTGTGATGCCAATACTACGCGCCATGTCTTTGATATGACGGATATCATCCTGCTCCATTTCTAAAACACCACGACCCTCTTCAAGCAGGAATCGATTCATTTGTTGAGTAAGAGTATGAACATTTTGAAAATCGGTACTTTCAGGATGTTCAATGCAATATTTTCCCATCAAGAGTACCTGCCCCAATTGGTTATGTAACGCTACCCTTGCTTTTGTTTCTTCACGAGCGACAAACATATCACCGGACACTTTTGATACCTTGCGCATTCTCCACTTGACTTCTTCAAGATGAGCATGTTTCTTATCCAGTTCATCAATAATGGCATATCTTTTAGTAATATCTACAGCCATCACCTGAATATATGCTTCTCCATCTATCTTTATGTCTTCTTTCTTTAAAAACCAAGTACTCCCCAATGCATCATGAACAATATAGTGGTCACCCTGCTGTTGACCAGATAATACCACATAGTCCCAAAAATCATTCATACGAATAATGACTTTACCGGTCATTTCACGCATCATATTATGCATGACGATATTGGTGACAATGATATCCCCATTAGCTTTCGCCAGCAAGAGTCCTTCAGGAAGGGAGTTCATTCCTGTTCTAATCGTTTCACTTCCTATTTTCTCCTGTCGTCTTTGTCCATATCTTCTCATCTCAAATACAAGCAGGATGGTCAATAAGGAGATAACCAATAGCAGGAAGAACCAAAATATCAAGAAAAACTGTTTCTCATTGTAGCCTAGAGTGGATACAAGGATTAATAAGCATAATGAAATCATAAACCCCATCCCAGTTTTAAATCCATGACATTGTGCTTCATTGTCATAAAAAGCTTCCAAGCCCAAAAATGTATATCCAATAACATTCAATATAACCAAGCCACAAATCATAAACCAAATAACTTGTTGAATAATGATGTAGAATGTATTCATATCAATTTCCTCGATAGATTGTAATATAATGTATATTGTCTTGATCTTGTTCTTGAATGGGTAATGGCAGGTTTGTCAGTTCAATATACTTGGTGGCTTGAAAAGCTAAACGGATCCCATGTTGATTGAGTGATATGGTTATAATGGTTAAATAAGATAAGTAGGCTTCAATAATTGCTTCGAAGCAATCATAGAGGGCATGAATTGTATCAAGTGGAAAATCACAATAGGAATCCCCTGTCGCCAAAGCTTGAATATGACAGCACTGCAAATAACGCGACGTTTCTTCTAATGCCAAGAAGAGTTCACGATTACGTCGAGGAAGGGTTTTAGAATTCATCAGAAGAAGATTGCTTTTACGTTTGATATAAGCATTCATCACACAACAACGTGCTAAGTCCTCAATAAAAGTAGATGAAGTCGAATCCATTGAATCAAGAAGCATTTTCTGCTTCTCAAGTTCTGGTTGCAAGACATGAGCAATGCGATCATAGATAGCTTTATGGGCATCCAATTGTGCTTGTTTTAAAGCAAGGTAGTTCTCTTGGGCAATAAGACTATTTTCTTTCACTTAGCACCTCATTAGCCTCTTCTAGCTTCTTTTTCAAGCTATGCAACTGACTCTCATCTTCACACCAAAAGACATAGCCTGCTTGAATTTCTTGTCCGGAGAGTTTGAGATCTTGACTCAGATTATATGGTTTTAAGCAAGCTTGTTGTAATTGTTGTTGTGTAGCTGTGAATGTCTTTGATGTCATATAACAGGGACGAAACGAACGATCCGTGATCATAACTTTGAGTTGAAGCTGTTCAAAATAGTCGACTATATTGGCATTATAAGGAATGAGCCTTGCCTGAATGCATATTTCTAGAATAAACGCCATATGAATAACATGGAGCTCTGGCACATTGTACATATTAAGAATATGATAGATATCAATAACGTTCACCGTAAATAACACCCAGAATAGCCATGAAACAATTGTCATCGTTAATAAGAACACCCATTTCATAGACTTTTGTCCTGTCTTAATCGACAGAAGCACAAATCCTGTAATCCCACATACAAACATCCATCCAATAATCATATACATCCCTACACCATAATGGTATGTCCCAGATGTTAAAACCCATCGAGACAATGATATATCGGGTTTGTATACAAGATGATGAAAATCATTTGTCATAACTAAGATCATCAAAAGCAATTTCATCAGATGAATGAACCATTCAAAATACGGATACCTTTCATCTCCCCATATCGTCCTTAAACTAATCATGAAAAATAAGCCTGTAATCAATATCTCAGGAATCAAATAACCATAGCCGAGATATCTCATTAAAATAACATTCTCCCCAACAAAACGATATTTAAAAATACGTAAAGTTAAAAGAAGAAGCATGAGCAGTGCTGAAACAATCATATAATGACGAACACGTGTTGGCAATAATCGCACCTTTAATGATTGAATCCACATGAATAAGAAAATACAGAAGCATAGGTATTTCATTGTAAAAAAAAGCGCCTCCAACCAATCATTATCCACCCATGTCTGACAGAGCTTCATGAACCCCGCTATAATAATCAAGACTACAAAATACCGTAACTGATAAATCATCTTATGCATATGAATACCTCTTCGTATTGATTTCACTCATCCCATTGTATAATCATTTGAATATGATTAAAATGATCATGCAACTCTTTCCTCTCAAAACCATTATCGCATATTTCTTCATCTTGGATTTGTTTAGAACAAGAAAAGAAAGCACTAATTGGATGATGATGCTTAATCATACATCACCAACTTGCATGCTAGAAGAAGGTAGTGTTTTTAGTAATGAAAATAAGAATGAGTTTAGAGAAAACAAAAAATCCTCCGAAAGGAGGATTATGAACTTTATTCACAAATAACATTTCTTCTTTGAATTGTTTTAATTTGTTAGTGGAGCGGGTGATGGGAATCGAACCCACGTAGTCAGCTTGGAAGGCTGGAGTTCTACCATTGAACTACACCCGCATAGATGGTGACTCGCAGGAGATTCGAACTCCTGACCCTCTGATTAAAAGTCAGATGCTCTACCGACTGAGCTAGCGAGTCATGATATAAAAAGTGGCTGGGCTAGCTGGATTCGAACCAGCGAAATGACAGAGTCAAAGTCTGTTGCCTTACCGCTTGGCTATAGCCCAAGGATGGTGGGGAGGGACGGATTCGAACCATCGAACCAAAAGGAACTGAGTTACAGTCAGCCGCGTTTAGCCACTTCGCTACCTCCCCAGCAATGGTGCCGACTATAGGAATTGAACCCACAACCTACTGATTACAAGTCAGTTGCTCTACCAATTGAGCTAAGTCGGCTTATAAACAAATGGTGGGAGCTAACGGGCTCGAACCGCTGACCCTCTGCTTGTAAGGCAGACGCTCTCCCAACTGAGCTAAGCTCCCATCACCAAGTGCTCACTTATAATACCATTAGAACATCTAAGTGTCAATAAAAAAAGAAAGATACTTTGAACTTTTTTGTTACTTCTTTACCAAACCACTACGGCTCTTATGATAAGTTTTCCATCACCAAATCTTCGCGACTTTGTGATTCCCGTTTACTTAAAGCCTTTCATCTCTAGGCATCTCTCTCAGATTCTTTACTTCTTACTCTCATGTCTTATTTACACAAGTACTTCGACTCACTCGAGCCCCTTATTTTTGCTTCCTAGATCTTTACTACACTTTTGTAACATTATCCAAAGTATCTTCTTAATACTGAGAAGGAATTCTTTTTTCTCTTCCTTCTTTCTGTTTCTATCATAACTTATTATGTAAGCGTTTGCAATATATTTTTAAAATTTTCATTAAAAGAAAAAGTAGGACTAAATGATCCTACTTAGCCATCTTTCTGATATCCTCATAGACATAAGTGATATCTGCACGATGATATTTGTCAAGTTCATAGAGCTGTTTAATAATACGTTCCATGATTCTAGGAATAAACATTTCTTTAACTTCAATTAAAATAAGATAATGATCTTTCCCTGTTGCACTTACACAATCACCGGCGCGGAGGCTTGCTAATACTGCATTACGCAATAATGACATTGTTGATTCTAGAATACGATCGGCAAGATTTTTATCCAAGTTTTTATTATGAGGTGTCATTGTAATATCAATAACATAAACTTCTTCATCACTACGTTTTAATCGTCTTGCTTCTAGCTGGCAGATACGTGTAAATTCATCATTAGAGCACTCAAACGCTGTTTCTTCTTCATCTTCTAAAAGAAATCCCTTAATATAATCAAATCCCTGTGCTTCACTTTTTGCATTAAGCAGCTTTGTAAGTCGCTCGCTTGGTTTAATACCAAGATCTTTCGCAAAAAGTTTTTCTATTTGAGCATAATATTTGCGTGCTAGGTCTTCTTGCCCTTCATCCATATAGTGTGAAATCGCGTAATAATAGACATTTTCATTATATGGATCAATTTTCAGAAATTTACCATAAATTTCTTCAAATTTATCGTCAATCTTATTATCGTAATAATATTTGATTAATGAAAGCATAACAGATAAAGCCTGGCTTTCTAGATATTGACTTTCGTTATCCACCCAGTCATCACCAGCCAGCATTGGCAGCATTCTCCCCTTATAAAGAGCACTTGCCTTTTCATAATATATATGCTGATTTTCCTCATCTGTATATTTGGCCTTCTTCAACATTTCTGCAAACTCTTCAACATCAACCACCACATCAATGTCAGGATTCCAATAATATGAACCCTTAGAGCTCAAAATAAACTTTTCATTTCCAAAATTATTTTTCAAAACATTTCTAACTCGATAAATCAACGCTTTTAAAGCATTAATTGGATCATTTGAGTCGTCATCATCAAACATGATTTCTGCCGTTGTCGAATTAAAAATCTGTTTATTTCGATTCAAAATAAGATATGCCAATAATTTCGTTATTTGTTTAGAACGATAATCGTGATAGAGTAATTTCTCCCCATTATACTCCATCATAAACGAGCCAAGAAGACTTACCCTCATCTTGTCGTCCATTGCACGACCTCCCCTCCTGATTATTATTTTACACATTTGCCGCCTTTAAAGCAACAATTCTTGCATATCCTCAACACTTACTGGCAATTTGTAATATAAATACTATCTCCTTCAAAAGAAAATACACAAGCATCACTATATTCAGTCATATAGGCTTCATAATCGAATTTCTTTTGACTTAGTACCTTACTGATATCATGTAATCTTACAATGAGCTGTTTGCCATTATCCATAACAAAACGGATGCTTGTTGGATCTGCAGTTTTCGGTGAAAAGATAATATCAGAAACAGAATTTCTCAAGATATAAGGTAATTGAATATATTGTTTTGCGAATTCTTTTATATGATCTAATGTATCAAAAGACATAATACGTGGGGTTGCTTCTAATTTCTTAATGAGCTTTGCATCCGTTACTTCTTCAACATGTGCTAATTCATCCACAACATAGACTTTATTTTGAAAGAGTGCATAGGCTATAGGTTTTGCCTCTTGTATTTCTATATCAAGTCCACCTGTCAATGTCTTAGATACATGGCATTTCTTTACAAGAGCTTGTTGTTCTAATGTTTTTTCTATTTTCTTTGTACTTGTCAATAAGAAGTATCCGGATGTTTCCTGTTGAATAGAGTTTTTGACATCTGTTTCTTTTAAATTGACAAGACCATGAACTTGAATAGATTGAATATGAGAGAGAGGTGTTACAAAGTAGACAACAACCAAAGCAATTAGAAAACATATAATGAGAAAACGACGACGTCTTTTTGCTTTTTTCTTTTTGATTTCAGCAAGATAGTGTTTACGAGGATCGGCATCATATTCATTATAATGAACCGTGGAAACCTTCGCTCTTTTTCTCTTGTGCTTTCTCATAAACTACTCCCAATTCACCAATATAACTTCTTTATGCAGTTTTACTCCAAACTGGTCTTCAACCTTTGCCTGAACAAGATGAATAAGGTCAAGGATATCTTTTGCGGAAGCATAGCCATTATTGACAATAAAGTTCGAATGCTTAGGGGAAACTTGAGCACCACCAATTTCAAATCCTCTTAAGCCTGCTTCATCAATATACTGCCAGGCAGACTTACCTTCTGGATTACGGAATACGGAACCCGCACATGCGAAGTTCCATGGTTGAGTTGTCATACGTCTCTCTTTACGTTTATCAAGCACACGCTTAATATCCTGGGGATCTTTTATTGTCATTTCAAAAGTCGCATCAATTAGAATCCAGTCTTTATGTTCCTGGAGAACAGAATGACGATAGCCAAATTGCATCTCTTCCTTATTGAGAACCACCAATTCATTCTTTTCATTAAGTATTGTTGCCTCCTTGAAAACATCCGCAATGCAATACTTATAAGCACCGGCATTCATATAAAGGCCACCGCCCATAGTCCCAGGGATACCACCCATAAATTCAAAGCCCGATAAGCCAAGTTTAGCCGCCTGATAACTTAAAGCAATCATACTTACACCAGCTTGTGCCTTAATAATATTACCATTAACCTGATATTGATCAAAGCCATTCAAAGAAATGATAATGCCTTCATATTCACGATCACTGAACAATAAGTCACTGCCTTTACCAATAACCATATGTTGAATAGCATTTTCTCTGACAAAGTGTAAAAGTGTCTTTAAGGCATCCATATCCTGAACTTCTATAAAAAATCTTGCTGGCCCACCGACTTTGTAAGTCGTATGTTTATACATTGGTTCATTCTCAATAACTTTTCCAATCTTGTTATGACTAAGAAATTCCTTAATAAGCATTTCATCCATATTACTTTTCCACCAATCTTAAAATTTCCTGATAAATATCATGACAAGCCTGTGGCTTACCAAGCTTTATTGCAGCTTCTTTTAAAGCATAAGCTTTCGCTTTATCATTCATAATACTATCAATTGTTTTCACGAGACGATCACCATCTAAATCCTTTTCTAGAATCATCACAGCTGCTCCTTGATCACAAAGCTCACGTGCATTATATTCTTGATGATTTGCGACAACATAAGGAGATGGGATGAGGATAGCTGGTGTCCCAAGCGAAGTAATTTCGGCTAATGTTGTGGCACCGGCACGACTGACTGCTAGATCACTTGAAGCAAGTACGCTAGGCATATCATCAATATATGGGACAATATGTATTGTTGAACTTAAAGGACCACACATCTTCATCATTTCATCATAATGCGTCTTTCCTGTTGCATAGATGACATCATAAGGTGCATTTTCCATCTTTTTTAATGCATCAGCCATTGTCTTATTGATGGATGCAGAACCTAGAGATCCCATCACAATAACAACAACCTTACGCTGAGAATCAATATGATAGATATCATGCACATCTTTTAAGACTTTGTTATGTACTGTGGATGCACGTGGATTACCTAGTAATTTTGTCTTTTCTTTTGGAAAGTTTTCAAAAGCTTTTTCATAACAACAGATAATTTCGTCAACTCTCTTAACAAGAATCTTATTGGTAAGACCAATAATAGAGTTCTGTTCATGAATCATTGTTTTAATATGTTTCTGACTTGCTGCCATGACAATGGATGCACTTGGATAACCGCCAAATCCAATGACAATATCAGGTTTGAATTCTTTTAAAATCTTATTACTTGTTGATAAAGATTTAAGAAATAGACAAGCATTCTTAGCTTTCTGTAAAGGGTTGCCAACCATCCCTTTGACATGCAAGCCACGATAAGCATAACCAAGCTCAGGGACAACCTGACTTTCAAGACGGTCCGTTGTTCCAACAAAGAGAAACTCTGAACTAGGATCCTGTTCCTTGATATAATCAACTAACGCTAAAGCAGGATAGAGATGTCCACCTGTTCCTCCTGCACTCACAATAATTCTCACACTTACTCCTCCTTAAAAAAAGCAGCTAGTCTAGCTGCTTTACGACTTCTTTAAACATTTCACCACGCTCTTCCATATTATGGAATTCGTCAAATGAACTCGTTGATGGTGAAAGCAATACAATATCGCCTTCTTCAGCAATCTCATAGGCTTTCATAATAGCATCTTTCATATGTTTTACACAATATGTATGAGGATGATGCATATCTTTGGCAAAACGTTCACCTGCTTCACCAAAAGTAATCAATGTCTTGATCTGCGCATTATGTTTAGCCACATCATCCAATGGCAGGCCTTTTTCATGACCACCCATTAAAAGAATCACCGGCTTTTCAAATGCTTTCACAGCAATCACTGTAGCATCTGTATTTGTACCTTTAGAGTCATTATAATATTGCACCCCATGGACTGTTGTAACATATTCAATACGATGTTCAACACCATGGAATTCAGCAATACCATCACGAATCTGTTCAAGTGTTAATCCACTATGAACTAATGCAATAATCGCTACCATAATATTAGCAACATTATGGAGACCAACAATCTTGATATCACGACGATCAATCACTTTCTTGCCATGATAATAGATTGTGCGATCCTTCAACATGCAATCAGCATCCTGCTTAATCGAAAATGTTTCAATAGTACTTACAACAGGATAACGTTTTGTATAGATCTTAAGATTCTCATCATCCACGTTTTCAATAAATAAATCATGAGCATCCTGATTCTCATAAATACGCATCTTGCTTGCATAATATTCATCCAGTGAATCCATATAGTCAAGATGATCCGGCGTTAAATTCAAGACGGTCGCTATATCAGGATGAAATTGATCAATATCAAGTAACTGGAAATTACTCATTTCAATAATTACATCATGATTGCTTTCTTCATAAAGCTTATGATCCATGACAACATCACAATATGGAATACCATAATTTCCACATATATGCACATTCTCATGATGTTTGCTTAAGATATCATAGATGAGCTTGACTGTTGTTGTTTTACCATTTGTTCCTGTGACAGCGATATAATGTTGCTTCTTAGCAACCTGATAAGCAAGTTCGATTTCTGTATAGACAGGAATGCCGCGTTCTTTAAGACGTAGAACAAAAGGCCTATGATAATTAATGCCAGGATTCTTGATAGCTAAATCATAATCCCCTTCAACAACCTCATCAACATGCCCAGAAATCACTTGAATACCACGTGCCAAATAATCCTCAACACCATCGATATCTTCAAGTTTCTTTGATTCACTGATTGTTATTTGTGCACCAAAGTGTTCCAGCAAACGTACAGCTGCCTTACCACTTTTCGCAAGCCCTAAGACAAGCACTTTCTTATTTTTGAGATCCATTTACATCACCCCTAGTAAAATACCTACAATACCAGCAATAAAGCCAACACCATAGAAAACAACCACAACCTTCACTTCAGACCAGCCACACATTTCAAAATGATGATGGATTGGAGCCATCTTGAAGACACGCTTTTTACGCGTCTTATAGCTTACAACCTGAATGATGACAGATAATGTTTCCAATAATGGCACAATCCCAACAATCAGCAGTAATAATTCCTGTTTTGTTATGATCGCAATAGCGGCTAAGAAGCCACCTAAAGCGAGTGAACCACAATCTCCCATGAAGATTCTTGCAGGATGATAGTTAAAATACAAGAAGCCCACAAGCGCACCTAATAGCGTAACAGCAACAATGGCTACATCAAGCTGTTTGTTCATTAAAGCAAATAAGACGAATGGTGCAATCGCAATAATAGAAATACCTGTTGCAAGGCCATCTAAGCCGTCTGTTAAATTAACCGCATTACTTTCAGCTGTAAACATGAAATAAATCAGCACTGGATAAAATAAGCCAAAATCAACTTTTGCTTTTACAAGATGTAAAGTGACTTCTGTTGTAAAGCCTGGCAAAAATGCCTTTGCTAGAAAATAGAAGGCAATCGCAAAAACAGACTGCAAGCCATACTTATAGGCTGGCTTTAAGCCAATATTAGAATGTCTTACAACTATTAAGAAATCATCAATAAAGCCAATAAAACCAAAACCTATTAATGCAAAAATCAATAAATTGACTGCAGGCGATTGAATAAAGCTGATATTCAAGACATAAGTTACGATAGCACTCACAATAATGAAAGCTAGTCCACCCATTGTTGGTGTTCCGCCCTTCTTTTTATGTGAGGCAAGACCTTCTTCTCTTTCAACCTGCCCAAATTTAAGTTTATGTAAATAAGGAATGAATTTTGGCATTACAATTAGCATTAAAATCATAGCTACTGCAAAGCTTAAAATCATTTTCACTGTTGTCATTTTCCCTTTCTCCTTTTAACGCGTTTAATATAGCACAATTCTTAGAAAGAAACAATGTCTATCACTTTGCATGAAGCTTGATTGTCATGCCCGGTGTAAGAGCTGTACCTTTATTGACATCTTGTTGATAAATCGTTCCGACACCATCAATTTCTATTTTGGTATTGGATAGTTCACCAAAAGCTTCAGCATCCTTACGACTCCAGTTAATCATTGATGGCATTGTCATGTTGCTGCCATCTGTTCTTAACATGACATGGGTACTACTTGCAACTTCATTGCCAGCAGCCGGATACTGATTCACAACCGTACCACCATCACCAATAATGATTGGTGTTACAGAATGTTTACCAAGTTCCTGGGAGACAAAGCTTGTTGACTGATTAATATAGCTCTTAAGCTTATAGGTTGTCGCTTGAACTGTTTTACTATTACCAGCAACAACATTGAGTGAAGATTTCATCATATCTTTAACAATTTGCCCTGCTTCATCCGTACCATTTGCATTATTTTGCCACCAAATAATAATCTCTACTCTAGGATCATCATAAGGTGCAAGGCCGGCAAATAGATGGGTATGGAAATCTGCTGAATAACCGCCTTTTACAGCTACCTGACCGGTACCTGTTTTCCCAATAATTTCAACTTCATCACTCTTATATGGTGTACCAGTACCCTCACCACTATTGACAATACCACTAAGTAAACTGCGCATCTGGTTAATAGCATCATCAGTGAAGATCTGTTTCGACATTGTTGTCTTGCCCTTATAAAGGGTCTTATTGGTTTTAGGATTGACAACCTTGTCAACAAGATAGGGTTCAACAGTTCTGCCTTTATTCGCAAAGACAGAATATGCTCTTAATAGCTGTAAGGCCGTTACAGAAGAGCCCTGACCAAATCCTGTTGTCACATAGCTTAAGCTCTTGCTTTTGCCATCAAAACCTTTCACGCCTGAACCGCTTACTAAGCCATCAATCTTGCTTGCCTTAAAGAAGCCAAGATCATTATAGTCTTGAATCAGCGACTGCATATCCGTCTTTTCCAACAAGATATGACAAATAGCTGTATTAGAAGAATGATAAAGCCCCTGTTCATAAGTAATCGTCCCCCAGCCCACTTTATTGTGATCATGAATTGTCGCAATAAGCTTATTGGCTGACATAAAATTAAAATGACCTGAGACATAAGTTTCCTTCAAATTCAGTTTCCCATCACTTAAAGCATTGGCATAAACAAAACTCTTAAAAACCGAACCTGGTTCAATCGCCATATTAATAAATTTATCTTCATAACTTGTAAAATTACGCTTATTAGGATCAAATGATGGATAGTTGCTGATGGCAAGAATACGCCCCGTTTTAGCATCCATAATGGCACAGGCTGAAGCACTCGATTTAACATTTTCAGAGAACTCCTTCATAGCACTATCTAACTGGGTTTGCAATGTGGAATTAATTGTCATATAGACATCATTACCATCAACAGCTTTCGTCGTTGACAGAGCTTCTCCAGGTAGCTGATTCTTATTCGCATCAGCAAGATAAACTGTTTTCCCATTTTTCCCAGCCAGCCAGCTATTATAAGACTTTTCGATTCCCATTTGTCCAACCATAGTATAAGGGTCATTAGTATCTTTCAAGCCAGCATAGCCTACTTCATATGATGCAAAATCCCCAAATTCATAATTACGTGACGTAATTTCACTCCATTCTAAGCCAGGTAAGTTTTCTGCATCAATCTGTTTTTTCGCAAGAGCTGAAACATTCTTACCAACATTACCAAACTCTACCTGATAGGATGTTTTCTTAAGCTTGTTATAAATATAGTCATAGCTTGTCCCAAGATACTTGGCGAGGACACGTGCTGTTTTTTCTTTATCCTGGACATAGGCAGGTTCACCCTTTGCCGTTAGCCTCTTGTGGGAAAGAATCGCGACAAGATTATATTTCTTAACATCAGTAGCAACAACCTTCTTATCCGATGTATAAATCGTCCCACGTTTAGCCTGAATAATCTTGGTCGTTTGTGAACCTCCCCTTGTTTTTGCGAAGTCTCTAATATTAACCTGTGAGACAAGTGTTTTCCCCGTCACAGTCAAATAGATAATATTAAAAGCAAGCAATAAAACAACAAAAGCAAAGATGATATAAATCAGCTTTGCATACTTAAATTTGGCTTTTTTCATTTATTCTGTTCAACTCCCACAACATTTGCTGAAACAGAAGATTGTTGATATGTATACCCTTTCTTTTCAGCGATTTCTTTGACACGAGAAAAAGAAGAGAGTTCTTGCTTCTGAATCTTTAGACCATCAATATCCGATTTTAATGTTGTCATTTCTTCCTGAATTTTCTTGCTCTTTGCATTAATGTTGATTTCTTGTGAGTTTAAGGAAATTGTACTCACTAAAAAGAGAAAAAAGGAAAATACTAATAAACGCATGGCAAATCTAAAAATTCTTGGACTTCTTTTCTTACTCTTACTCATCTTCTCTTACCCTCTCCACAACACGCAATTTAGCAGAATGCGAACGATAGTTCTCCTCAAGTTCTGCTTCACTTGCAGTAATCGGTTTTCTTGTCACTTTCTTAAATCTTGGCTGCATGTTATCTGGTATAACAGCAATATTTTTTGGTATCTCTGGCATGCTTGTGATTTCATTAAAAGTATATTTCGCAATCTTATCTTCAAGCGACTGGAAAGTAATGACGCTTACACGCCCGCCCACCTTCAGCATGCTTAAGGCATCATTTAAACTTTTCTCAAACACATTCAGTTCATCATTGACTTCAATACGGATAGCCTGGAATGTACGCTTAGCAGGATGACCACCTGTTCTTCTTGCTCTTGCAGGAATCGCTTGCTTAACGATTTCAACAAGTTCAAATGTTGTTTGAATAGGCTTTTTCATACGTTCCTGTTCAATATGTCGAGCAATACTTTTCGCAAATTTCTCATCACCATATTTATAGAGAATACGAACGAGATCATTATAGCTATAGCTATTGACAACATCATAAGCTGATAAGCTCTGATGCTGATTCATACGCATATCCAAAGGGCCATCAAAGCGATACGAAAACCCTCTCGATTCTTCATCAAACTGTGGTGAAGAAACGCCTAAATCATAAAGCACGCCATCTACCTGCTTGACACCATGCTCGTATAGCCTGGTTTTGATATTGACAAAATTGCTATTGATGATGGTGAAGTGATCAGATATTTCTTGCAATCGTGATGTTGCTGCAGCAATTGCATGATCATCCTGATCAAAGCTATAAAGATGTCCAGTAGTAAGGCATTTAAGGATTTCTTTCGAATGGCCTCCCCCACCCAAAGTACAATCCACATAAATACCATCTTCTTTAATATTCAGCGATTCAATTGCTTCATTCAATAACACACTCTTATGTTCAAACATTATTCTTCTTCCATTTCATCTAGCATTTCTGACAAACTATCAAAATCATCATTATTGGCATCAATATACTGATCCCAGGCATCTTCATTCCATATTTCCATATGGTCTCCTGAGCCAACAATGACACAGGACTTTTCCAAATGTGAGTGTTCCCTTAATAAAGCAGGAATATTAATACGTCCCATCTTATCAAATTCACATTCAGATACACGCGAAGTGACTAAACGTAAGAATGCACGGGCACTTTTCTTATTCTGCTTGAGCTTAGAAAGCTTGGCATAGTAATTCTGCCACCCTTCTTCATTATAAACGTTCAAACAGCCATCATTGCCAATCGTGACATAGACACTACCTGGGCACTGAGCACGTAATTTGGCTGGAATACTTAATCGACCTTTAGCATCTAAGTTGTGTCGGTATTCCCCAAAAAACATACTCACTCCCCACTTTCTGACATTTTTTGACACTTCATGCCACCATTATACCAATTACACCCACCAATGTATAGATTTGATAACTAATTTTAGAAAATAAAAAAGTCTATTCACATAGACAATGCCAATAGACAAAAAAAGAGTGGCTATAAAGCCACTCAGATATTCATTATGTTTACGATTATTTAACTTTTACGCCATCGTAAGAACCACAATGCTTACATACTCTATGAGAAAGTTTTAACTGTCCACATTCTGGACATACAACAACAGTTGGTGCCTTTAACTTGTCATGAGTTCTTCTCTTATCTCTTCTTGTGCTTGATACTCTTCTAGCTGGTACTGCCATAGTTCTACCTCCTTATTTGTCCTTAAAGTAATCTTTAAGCTTTGCAAGCCTTGGATCGATTGGATCCTCTTCTTCTAGATCTTCTTCGTCAAGGACTTGCCATCCCTGACCATTACGTTTCATTGTTGCGCCTTCTTTGACAACACGCATTGGGACTTCCATCATAATTTCTGTCCAAATGACAGAAGTTAAGTCAGCAACATTCTTTCTTGCTTCAATAACCTCTTCGTCTTCTTCAGGCTTATAAAAGGCAAATGTTTCCATTTCATGAATCTCAAAAGGATAGTCAACATCTTCTAGTGAGATTGCACAAGGAACTATCATTGTACCCTTTACATGCAAGTCTACATAAAGACGATCCGACTTAATGTCATAGCGCCCATGCCCTCTTGCTTCAACGTCCTTTAAGCCATTGATTCTAGATAAGTTATAGAACATTTCTTCAGGGAATGTTAATGACTCTTCAAAATCGAATTCGCCGTTTTTTTGTTTTTGTAACCACTGTTTATTCCATTTCAAAATCGTCACCCTCTATAACTGCATGTCCCATTATAAGCAAAGCGCCTCTATAAGTCAATCAAAAAATACATGATTATAGGGCGACTTGTCAAGTTTTTCGACCTTCTCTTCTACTCTTTTTTTATCTTTCATGATAAACTAAAACGAGCGAGGTGATTTACTATCAGTAGTCAAGGGTATATTTTGATTTATTTATCTTAGAAGCACAAAAAGAGGTTCAAGGAACCTCAAAAAAATTTATAGTGACGAAAAACAGTTTATCTCAATTTGCTCTG
>NZ_VUNM01000031.1 GCF_009695655.1 Sharpea porci | reverse complement strand
TAGCGATGATGATGTCCCAGTAAGAGTGAAATGCACAAGATGCGGCCACGAGGAGAACGTTCCAAGATGGCTGGTGGCAGAGGTGACAGATGCACTGGTGGAATCTGGCGGCAGTGCTGATGATGCAGGCTTTGAGTGTCCAAGATGTCATGGACACATGAAAATAAAATCCTAATATTGAAAAAAACATCTCAATATGACACTGAGGAAAACTAAGTTATATACCTATTTATTTCATATGTAAGTAGGTATATAACTTTTTGAATGACGAAACCAATTTCTTAATATACAAAAAAAGAGGCTTATCAATACATTCGTATCGAAAGCCTTCATTTACAAGAACGGTAAACTTGTACTGCTTTTCAACTATAAGAAAGATGGAGAAAACGCTTCATATAGCGAAATTCTAGAACACATCAGCACAAAATCACCGGTTCTCCAAATCCCATTTGGTGGAGGTGAGGGGAATCGAACCCCTGTCCAAAAGCCGTCCCATATTAAGCATCTACAGTTTATCTTGTCGAATAGATTTAAGTAAGCTACGATCCACAAGCAGTCTTTCACTTACCGATTCTCTTGATTTTCGAGGTTCTAGTCGAGACATCCCAGTCCCCTTATCCCACTAGGTTATGTTACTAGACAGCATGATTGTGAGAGCTCATGCGCTAGCATTTCGCGAGTCTAACGTCGACTACTAAGCGAAAGCGTAATTAGTTCTGTTTCCAGATATTTGTTTTGAGGTTTAACGTCTCCCGACGACTGCAACTTAATTCAAACTGACCCCTGTCGAATCCAAGAACACCCCCAGATTACAAGGCATCATCTTCTGATGCCCTTTTAGTATATAGCCTTATTTCAGGAAAATCAATCTTTAGTAACGGTACTTCATAGCTTTATCAATATCACGTTGCATGGCCTTTTCTTTAAGATCATTACGTTTATCATAAAGCTTTTTACCTTTGACTAATGATACTTCAATTTTCAGCTTTGAACCATTTCCAAAGTAGAGCTTTGTAGGAACAAGGGTTAACCCTTGTTCCATAATAGCTTTAGAAAGCTTATTGATTTCTTTTTTATGAAGAAGGAGTTTACGTTCTCTACGACTATCAACATTAAACATATTTCCCTGTTCATAAGGGGCAATATGCATATTGACAACAAAAGCTTCTCCGTTCTTAATACGTACATAACTATCTTTAAGATTAGCTGAACCTTTACGTACTGATTTAATCTCTGTCCCTTTTAATTCAATTCCTGCTTCATAGGATTCAAGTATGAAGTAGTCATGATAAGCTTTTTTATTCTGTGCAACAATTTTCATCGCTTACCACCCTTTCTTCTTGGACGTGTATGTGTTCTTTGTCCACGATGTTCTTTATGTTTACGTGTTGATGGACGAGCTGGTGAGGAGTGCTTTGGTCTTCTTGATGAACGTGATTTGGTATAGTTATTGGCATCGACAAAGTCAACCTGCTTTTCTAGCTTGTTGGCATCTTTGACAATAACTTCAACCGTGTCCGAAAGACGGTACATCTTGCGTGTTCTCTGCCCTATCAACATTAACTGCTTTTCATCATAAATATAATAATCATCAGCTAAGTCAGTAATATGAACTAACCCTTCAATAGTATTAGGCAGTTCAACAAAGAAACCAAAAGAAGTGACTGAAGAAATAATTCCCTTAAACTTCTCTCCTATATGATAACTCATATATTCTGCTTTCTTCATATCATCAACATCATATTCCGTATCCACAGCACGCTTTTCACAATCACTTGAACTATCAGCTAACTGAGGAACAACCTCAGCAAAATGTTCTATATTGCTGTAGTTTTCATTAAAGAGATAATTACGAATAAGACGATGAACTAGTAAATCAGGATATCTTCTAATTGGTGATGTGAAATGTGTATAGAATTCATCAGCTAGACCAAAATGTCCTAGACATAATTCTGAATATCTTGCTTTCTGCATACTGCGTAATAGTAATGTTGAGATAACAGGATGTTCTGGTTTGCCTTTACTCTTCGTGATGATCTTAGCGAGTTCTTTTGGCTTAATATCATCAAGTGAGCCATGAATAGTATAACCTAATGGTTTCGCAATCGCTAAGAACTGTTCTAGCTTGTTTTTCTTTGGTGTTTCATGGACACGGTAGATAAATGGGACATCTAGCCATTTAAAGTGTTCAGCCACAGTTTCATTAGCCACCAACATGAATGATTCAATCATACGATCAGATTCCCCACGCACTCTTAACTGAACATCAATAGGCTTACCCTTCTCATCAACAATAATCTTTGCCTCATCCGTATCAAAATCAATAGCCCCACGAATATTTCTCGCTCTCGTAAGAATATCCGATAATTCCTTCATTGTCTCAAAGAGTTCTACAGAATCCGCATATTTCTTACGCATTTCTTTGTCACCATCTAGAATCTTATTGACATTTGTATAAGTCATACGATGTGTTGAATGAATGACTGTTGGTAAAATACGATGATCGACAACCTGACCTTTCTGGTCAATTTCCATAAAACATGAGATTGTATAACGATCCACACCCTCATTAAGAGAACAAATACCATTCGATAACTTATGAGGCAACATAGGAATAACACGGTCAACAAGATAGACTGAAGTGCCTCGATCCACAGCTTCAAGATCAAGTGGTGTCCCCTCTTCAACATAGTAAGAGACATCCGCAATATGCACACCTAATTCATAATGTTTATTCTCTAACTTACGTAATGAAATGGCATCATCTAAGTCCTTTGCTTCATCACCATCAATCGTGACAATCAACATATCACGTAAATCCGTTCTCCCTTTCATGCCAGTAGGATCGATTTCATCAGGAATATTCTCAACCTGCTTATAGACTTCTTCAGGGAAGTCAATATGAATACCATGATCATATACAATAGAAAGAATATCCACACCTGGATCATTCTTATGACCAATGATTTCAACAATATCCCCTCTTAAAGGCTTATAACTTGTGATATGAACAATAACCTTATGACCAGGCATAGCACCTTTAATATGGGCATCATTAATACGAATTTGTCCTATTCTTGAATCATCCGCATTCACATAAATCTTACCCTTTAGCTTTACAACTAAGCCAACAACATCTTTAATATTATGTTCTAATACTCTAATAATACTTGCCTCATCACTATGAGGATCATCATTAAGTTTGCGAATGATGACACTGTCACCATTTAATGCCCCATTGACAAGATTGGAACGCACAAAGAATTCTTTATCTTCAGCAACCTTAACAAAACCAAAGCCTTTCTTATTAAGCTGTAATACTCCTTTGAAATAACCTAATGATTCAGGTGTAAAGTATTGATTAAATTGATCTCTAACAACCTCTCCATCATCTTCTAACTGATTCATAAGTTTCATGAAATCCGCAAAGTCCTCAGCCTTAATATTGAAGATACGCGTGAGATCCTGTATTGTTCGTTCATGATTATGATCATCAGATAATAATCGTAATATTTCTTCTCTCATTTTCTTACCTTTCTAGATATTTTATTATAATACCTACATTCCTCTATTATAGTTCACTCATGTTATATCTTTCTAAAGTTCCCATAAGAAAAAATAGAGCACTTCGTGCCCTATTCCTATGAACCCATTCTAATCAAGATTGCAATAACAAAGAATGCAATACCTAAACCAATCGTTAATCTTGTAAGAACAAGATCAGCGCCTCTCTCTTTTTGTTGAGCAAACAAATTAGAGCTCTGACCAGTTAATGCATTAACGATACCATCTGTTTTTCCTGATTGTAATAGACATACAATAATAAGGGCTATTGATACAATTAATAATATTGTTTCTAACATATCAATATAACCTCCTCTTTTCTCTTCTACGCTTGTTCATATTATCATAAAGTATGCCATATTACAATCTTTTTCCATTTTCTATTGACATCCGTCAATTCCACAGCTTGCTCCTTCAACAACAATATTCTCTTCCGCCATGATTTTAGTAAGAACTTCTTTCATTTGATCCTTTGGCAGTGCTCCAGGTACTGCATACTTATTCGCAAAGATAAAGTATGGTACAGCCGTCACATTATATTGACTTGCTAAGTTTTCTTCTAAACGTACATCTTTGGCATAAGCATCTGTTTTGATTACAGTATCAATATCTTCTTCACTCAAACCATATTCTAAAGCAATACGCTTTAATGTCTCTAGATCAGACATCATTGTATGATCTTCAAACATTGCTTTGAAGACACGGGCAATGAATTGATTAGCTTGATGGAGTGGTAACTTCTCCTGAGCAAGCTTTGTCAGTCTGTGAGCATCAAAGGTTGAAGTGTAGAGGGCATTCGCATAATCTAAGACAATACCTGCTTCTTTTCCCATATCTTCAACTCTCTTAATCTGTTCACTGGCTTGTTCTCTTGATATGCCATATTTTTGAGCAAGTAAATCTGTTGCTTCACCCATATACTCTTTAGGAGCACTTGGATCAAGTTCAAACGACAACATCTGCATCTCTACCTGATTTTCCAGGCCTAATTCTTTGATTGCAGCTTCTAAGTTACTCTTGCCAATATAGCAAAATGGGCAAGCATAATCTGACCAGTAATTAATATTAAGTTTATTCATCTTATCAACCTCTTTTCGCATACACTCTATCATTGTATTGTGCACAATACAAACAAAGTGCAATGAAAAACAACTACCAGTATAAACCAGTAGTTGTTGTATAATTTAAAGCTTAAGTGCTTCTTCCATTCCTTCTCTTGTTGCAGTTATGGCATTACCTGCCTTAATAGCACCACCAACGACATAAACTTCTTTACAATTAGCTTTCGCAATGTCTTCAAGAGGATTATAAGCCTTATATCCAAATGCTGAGACGACCTGCACAGCTGGTAATGTTGCCGTATGACCATTAGCATCTTCGCCTACTACACCATCACTTGTAATTTCCTTGACTTTGAAATTTGTATGTACTTGAACGCCTGATTCATGAAGCATATTCATGAGACATTCTCTTGTCATTGGCATCATATCATTAAGAATATCCTGCTGCATTTCAACAATTGTAACTTGATGATTCTTTTCCTGCATATAATGAGCAGTTTCACCACCAACTTCACCACCGCCACATACAACAACAGGACCATTCGCAATATCAACATGTCCAAGTAATACATCTTCCGCATAGACTACATGATCTAAATCAATACCTTTAATTGGTGGTGTTAATGGTTTAGCACCAGTAGCTACAATAATCGCATCAGGTTGAACTTCTTGAATAAGTTTTTCGGTTACTTTTGTATTGAGATGAACAGGGACATTGAGAGATTCTAAATTGGCACGATATGAGGATATCATTGTAGAGAGTTCACCTTTTCCAATTGGATAAGCAGCCGATTTAAATTGACCACCAAGACAATCCTTTGCTTCAAAGAGTTCTACTTGATGACCTTTAATAGCAGCTGTTCTTGCTGCCATTAATCCTGCTGGTCCACCACCAATAACCATAACCTTCTTTGGTTGATTTGTAGGAGTAATATCACACTCATATTCTCTTCCTACTCTAGGATTGACAAGACATGTCACAGATTCATTCTTAAGTAATGGCCATTCACATCCCTGTAAGCAGCCAATGCAATAATTAATTTGATCAAACTTTCCTTCTTTAGCCTTCTTAGGAAGATATGGATCTGCCAGAGAACCTCTACCCATCGCAATAAAATCACATTTATCCATATCAAGTAGAATATCAGCCATACCTGGTTCATTAATTCTATTGGCGAGAATAACAGGAATATTAACGACTTTCTTAACATTCATAGCTGTTTCCATGTTGAGTGCATGTTCCGTAAACATAGGAGCAATAATTTGTCTCACTGCCTTTGCAGCATAAACACCATTTGATACATGAATTGCATCAAAACCAACCTTTTCTAAGTGTCTAGCAAGCTGGTAAGTTTCGGCTTCAGTACGACCACCCTGGACATATTCATTGCCTGAAATACGTACCTGAATAGGGAAATCTTCCACTTGTTCACGCATTGCTTTAATGATTTCATCTACAATACGCACTCTATTATCAAAGCATCCACCATATTCATCCGTTCTCTTATTGACATAAGGTGATAAGAATTCCGCAAGTAAATAGCCATGAGCACAATGAAGCTCAATACCATCAAAGCCTGCTTCTTTACAACGCTTTGCAGCTAAAGCAAAATCATTCACTAACTGATGAATTTCTTCAACAGTCATTTCTCTCGCTAAATCCATACACATTGGATCTTTTGTTCCTGATGGAGCGATAGGCATGATATTCCCATTGATATTATGATTAGATTGTCTTCCTGGATGATACATCTGACAAAATATCTTGGACCCATGTTTATGAACACGTTTTGTAAGTTCTTTGTTCAATTCAACATGCTCATCCTTCCATAAACCTGGTATTCTTTCATAGCCTTTACCATGCTCACATACAGCATAATCTTCAGTGATTAATAATCCCCAACCACCTCTTGCTTTCTCTTCCATATATTCCAGATAGCGTTCTGTTAAAAAGCCGTTAGGTGTGCAGTAATTTGTGACCATTGCTGGTACTACAAGTCTATTTGGAATTTCAACATCACCAATTTTCATAGGTTTAAATAATTTTGTAAACATAACTCTTTCCTCCACATTTCATATCTTAATTTTAAGGGATGAAATATTATGAAGGTCAAGATAGAATTTTCACATGATTTCTTGTAAAAATCTCCTCATTTATATAATTATTATTGATACATATAGATATAAAAGTATGAAAGTATTTGAAGGTTTATTGTTCTACCGGTATCTGTATTTCCATGATTCTCCTAAACATTTCATCCTCATAACCACGTCCAACGATTACCCCACGTATTTCTCCATTAATAATATAGTGATTTTCTTCCACATATTTCATAATAGAAGAAAGTGATTCATAGCTAAAAGATCCGATTTCCCCCATATCAATTGTTGTACATAAACATAAACCACCCTTTAATTCCTTAAAACGATTATATTGTATATCTAAGTCACTCAAAATTTGTTGATCAAAACCAAAATACCAATTCTCTTGATTCTCATCAAATAAACAGAGAGATTCTGCAAAAGCCATATGGTTATTGCTGTTAAGCATTTGTGATGTTTCCTGGTCAAATGCTATACGACTATATTGTTCATGCTGACTATGACAAATAGAAATCAATTTGTAATGATTTATTTTACGAAAATAGTAATGACCAATATTGTACCTTGCACTCTGTGCTCTTTGTGTTAGCTCATGAATATGTCTTTCTAATATCATTTTGTATGCAATCTCTTTTCTAAGACTACTTTCATATTTTTCAAGATAACTTGCATAGTTTTCCATATAATTATTTGAAAGCATTTCTGCAATATCAGCAACATGGAAATTCATAGCTTGATATTGAACGATTTCAAAAAGCAAGAAGATATCCATTTCATCATAAACACGATAATTATTTTCATTAATACGCTTAGGATGCAATACTCCCTTCTTCTCATAATAGCGTAACATCTCTTTTGAGATATTAAACATTTTTGAAACTTCACCTATTTTATAATTCATTATTATTATCACCATCATCATTATAGCGAATTCCTATACAAAAAAGGAAGATAGAAACCTATCTTCCTAATCATCATTTGGTTTTACATAAGGACCATTATAGCTATAAGATACAACATAGTATTTATGATTCTTATCAATTAATCTAATTGTTACACTGATATCTTTTGTATTAAGTATTTGACTCTTATGATTGAATTGGAGATGTAAGATGACATCATAGTAGTTATAGTCTTCTAATCCAGCAAGCTTTGTCTCACTTACTGTATTAGAGAGTACTTCATAAGATACAATGTTATCTGTGTTTTCACCATTCGCAATCAGTTTATTGACTGAAGCATAATAGTCCTTTTTGGCATAATCCTGGAAATCCGATAATTTATCTTGGTAGAAGTAGTTTGTTCCACCAATTTCATCTTTATCTTTATTCTTGAGTGAATAGAAATCTGCGGCAAAGTAAGCTGCGACATATTCACGTAGAGCTGTTCGATCACGTGTACTTTCAATATCTTTGTAGATTGTTTTCATAAGCTCTGTGCCATCAGTTACTTCTACATATGTAATAGGCTTAATCTTTGGGCCAGTATCTCTATGTGTATATTGATAACCATAATAACTTGCTATGACAACGACAATGACCAATAATACATATTTGAGTTTTCCTTTGAAATTTCTTACAATCTTACGATATGGCTCACTTTCTTTGATCTTTGGTAAGTCATCACGGTGTAGGAATATATTGATAATTGTAAGGATGGGCTTATATTTTCTTGAAATCATATTCGTATATTCAACAAAGATTTCAAAGATTATTAATAAGGTTATAAAGAGTATTCTGGCATAATTTGGATGATTAAGATTCAGATAAGAACAGAGTGAGAAGAGTGCCGTAGCAGCATAGAGAATTAATACAGACTTTGTTTGTCCTAGTTCTAAAGAGAACATGAGCTTATGATGTAAATGTCCTCGATCTGCTTCATCAAAGCGTTTATGATGCACTTTTCTTCTTATAATCGCAATAAGTGTATCCATAATCGGTACAGCTAGTACGACAATGGGCGCACCTAAAGTAAAGAATGTTGACCCTTTATAGCCAAAGCCAAGTAATGAAATAACAGAAATCATGAAGCCAATAAAGAGTGCTCCACAATCCCCCATAAAAATCTTTGCTGGATGGAAGTTATAAAGCAAGAAACCAGCAATACTACCAGCTAAAAGCATACTCAATGAGGCAATATCACTTCGTCCTGAAGTAATTGAAGTGACTGTAATGGTCACTAGTACAATAATGGATATCCCTGCACATAAACCATCCAGTCCATCAATTAGATTAACCGCATTTGTAATCCCAATAATCCAACCTATCGTAATAATAATCGCCAGGACTGTTGAGATATTCGTAGGTACATTAGGAATCATGAAGTCTTTAAGTGAAATGCCACCATAGAGAATCACCACTAATGCTGCTAAAACCTGCCCAGCTACCTTGGCCTTCGGTGGTAAGTCATGAATATCATCATAGAAGCCCACCATAAAGATAATAAATCCACCAATCAAAACAGAATTAATCTGTACATCCGTCTTTAAAAAAATCATAGCCCCTATCAGGAAGGCTATATAGATGGCATATCCCCCAGTTCGAGGAATAATACCATGATGTATGGTTCGTTTATTCTCGTGAGCAATAATGCCCATATTCTTTGTGACTTTTCCAACTAACGGCACAAGAAATGCCGCTATGATAAAGGTCACTACAAATGATAATATTGTATGTATAGACATGTAATTAAAGCTCCTTTAATGTACACATTATAATATATTTCAATTAGAATTGGTACTTCTATTCTTTCACATGTAAACGCTTTATTATATAATAAGAATAGAATTTATAGGAGGAATAAAATGCATAGACTCGGTATTTCTGTTTATCCAGAAAAAGCTTCAAACGAAGAAATCTATAACTATTTACAACTTGCATCACAATATGGCTTTACAAGAATATTTACCTGCTTACTCTCAGTGACTGAATCTGCTGATGAAATGATGACAAAATTTACAGCTTTCATGAAGCAAGCTCATGAACTTGGCTATGAGGTTGCTGTTGATACAAACCCAGAAGTATTCAAGAAACTTCATGCTTCTTATAATAACTTAGAACCCTTTGCGAAAATGGGTATTGATATCTTACGTCTCGATGGTTCCTTTGGAACGGCCCAGGATATTGAAATCACCCATAACCCCTACCATATTAAGATTGAATTCAATGGCTCAGTTGACCAAGGTGCAGGATTAATGGTTGAACATGGGGCAAATCGTGAACAGATGACAATCTGTCATAATTTCTATCCTGAACGTTATTCGGGATTGGATTGGGATCTTTTCAATAAGCTAAATCAACATTGGAAGTCTTATAACTTTACAACTGCTGCCTTTGTAAGCTCCAATGCCCCTCATACACATGGACCTTGGAATGTCTTTTGTGGGCTTCCAACTGTGGAAATGATGCGTAGTCTTCCCATTGATTTACAGGCACGTTATTATCTCGCAACTGGTTTAGTTGATGATATTCTCATTGGTAATGCTTTTGCGACTGAAGAAGAACTTAAAGCTTTATCTGAAGTACAGACTGATTGTATTTGTATACGAATTGATGAAGAAGAAAGCATGACTGATATTGATCGTGCAATTGTTTATGACTATGCACCTCATTGGGATCGACATGATCATTCATCATATTTCCTGAGAAGCTCTATGGTTCGTCTTCAATACAAAGACACATCTATACCACCTGTTGCCTATAAGCAGGATCACTTTAAGAAAGGTGATATTCTTATTGTTAATGATAATCTTGCACACTATCGTGGTGAACTTGAAATAGCTTTGAGAGATATTCCAAATGATGGTGAACGTAATTGTGTTGGTCATGTGAAGGAAGATGAATTAATGCTTCTTGATTATATTCAACCAGGTGCTTATTTTAAAATTTTAAAGTAATGTAAAAGATGCTCAAAAGAGCACCTTTTATTTTATAAAATAGAGAGATATAGCTATAGTGAACCATGCAATGATACCAGCTAACACACATATTGGATAGTATATGGTATTCTTTGTTTCACGTGTAACATGTATCCAATTGAATAAAGATAATAACGCAAAGATAGAAGCAAAGCTTACTACAATAATCATATCCGCCTTAGTTAACTTAAACATAAAGAACGAAAAGAGAATAAAAACAAACATCATAGCCCATGCAATGACATTATTTCTATATCTTTTAGAAAAGATTGTTTTAATGGCTTCATCTTTTTGTGCTTGTTTTTCTCTTTCTAAGGGACGATCTTTATTTGTTGTAAAAATGTTGAACTTAAGGAAGTGATTTCTATAGTCCCAACCATTTCTTCTATACTTCTTTATTTCTGAATGACTTGGCATGTTATAAGGTGTTTTTTTCTTAAAGTCTTCCAGATTGAAATCGACTAAATAATGAATAGGTTTATCTGTCTTAGAAAACTTGAATACACGCGTGAAGTAGATATCTTCCAACATATAGCCATTCTCACCTATTTTATTTAAACGATCCTGTAATGTTTTATAATCATCTTCTGGAACGAGAATCATTCTCAGCATTGTCTTTACCTCCAGTACTATCGATCATATCATTTATGCTTAATCTCTTCAATCTCAAAGAAAAAGCCTTTTGAGTTCTTTAGCAACGCCATTATCATAAACAGATTCACAAATATATTCTGCCTGTCTCTTTACATCATCACTCGCATTAGCCATAGCGATAGGATGTCCAACAGCTTCAAACATACCAATATCATTAGCTCCATCACCAAAGGCATAACTATCACTTAATGACAGGTTGAGATATTGAAGGACATTTCTAATAGCTGTCCCTTTATCAACATCCCTTCTTGAAACTTCAGCGACCCCACTACCTGCTGGTAACATGATAAAGAATTCCTCCCCCAATATCTTTTTAAACATATTATACTGTTCTTCTGTTTCAGGATGTAATTCAATCTTAACAAGATGATCAAGAACATCTTTATTGTTGAAATCTGTTATGAAATCACTCGTATCAACATGGGCCATAGGATAGAAATGACGTAAATATTTACAGTTATTACGTAGATACCCTGCATTTTTTGTCAATAAGATATATTCGATCTTTTGATCATCACAATAATCAAGGAGTTGTTTGACAGGTTCTTGAGGAAGGTACATATTGCTTAATGTTTTCTCCTCAAAAAGAATTGTCGCCCCATTCGCAAGAATATAACCGTCAAAACCTATTTTTAAAACTACATCGCTTATAAAACTACGTGGTCGCCCACTCGCAATAAAACAATAATGCCCTTTTGCCTGTGTTGCTTGAATGGCTTGAATAACTTCTTGATGGATTTCTTTTCCATCAAATATTGTTCCATCTATATCAAAAAATATTGCACTCATACAAAGCCTCCAATACTTCCATTATAAACAAAAAGATGGCTAAAAAGCCACCTTAATTATTGTAAGTATTCAGTATTTTCAAGCATTACGCCGCAACCTTCAGCGACACAATCAAGAGGTTCATCAGCAACAAATACAGGAACTAATAAACGTCTTTCCATGAATTTATCTAGGTTCTTTAATAATGCTCCACCACCAGTTAAGAAGATACCTTTATTAACGATATCAGCTGATAATTCTGGAGGTGTCTGTTCAAGAACCTGTTTAGATGAGATGAGGATTGTTTCACAAGTTTCTTTTAAGGCTTCCTGTGTTTCAGTTTCATTCATTGTGATTGTCTTAGGTAAACCAGTTACTAAGTCTCTACCGCGAACTTCGAAAGTATTAGATTCATCAGCATCTACTGCACAACCTATATTGACCTTGATTTCTTCTGCTGTAGATTCACCAATTAACAACTTATACTTATCTTTTACATACTTAATAATATCCTGGTCCATTTTGTCACCTGCAATCTTTAATGACTGTGAAGTAACAATATCACCTAATGATAATACAGCAATATCAGTTGTACCACCACCGATATCAATAACCATGTTACCAGATGGTTTAGAAATATCTAAACCTGCACCAATAGCGGCAACCTTTGGTTCTTCTTCAATATAAACTTTCTTAGCACCACATCTTAAAGCAACGTCCTGAATAGCACTCTTTTCAATTGAAGTGATATTTGATGGACAGCAGATTAAGATTGTTGGTCTAGAGAAAATACCCTTTAAATTTAATTTATTGATAAAGTGAGTCAGCATAATTTCAGTAATCTGGAAATCAGCAATAACACCATCCTTTAAAGGTCGAATGGCCTGAAGCTTACCAGGAGTTTTACCGAGCATTTCACGTGCTTCTTCACCAACAGCAACCGGTCTATTAGTCTCAGTATTGATTGTGACTACACTTGGTTCATTAACAACGATACCTTCACCTTTGACATAGATAAGGATGTTTGCAGTACCAAGGTCAATACCGATTTCTTTTGATAATTTCATCTTTTTTTCCTCCTATAATGCATACTTATTGTACCCTTATGTTTTTTGTAAATCAAGCAAATTATTTGCTTGTTATAAATGACTACTGAAGGTACCAAAACTCAAAATAAACTGAGCAAATAAATAGCCAAACACACAAGATGCCATTATATAAAAGAGATAGAATTCTTTCTGTTTTCCCTTTCTCAAAAAGCGATCAAAATGAAAACAATTCAAAGCAATCATAGCTAGAAAAATAGAAATAATATAGATAATTAAATTCACTGCATAATATGTCATGACATCCCTCCTGTATAATTTACAATTCACAATTTACCATATATAATAATGATAGTTAAGAACGAAAGGTAAATATTTCAATATGGAAATAAGAAAAGCAAAACATAACGATATCACCGAAGCCTTACATCTTGTTCAAGATGCGCAAGCCTATTTTAAAGCTCACCACATCAATCAATGGCAGGATGGCTATCCTAACTATGATAGTTTAATGAATGATATTGAAAAAGGTAAAGGTTATGTGCTATGTGATCATGATCAAGTCATAGGTTATTGTTATGGTGCATTTGAACATGAACCTAATTATGATTCTATTGAGAATGGTCAATGGATTACTCATAATCAACCTTATTATGTTGTGCATCGTGTTGTCGTTTCTAACGAATATAAAGGGAAAGGACTGGCTGGTCTCTTCATCGATCACTTTATTGATGTTTGTCAACATGAACATATTCATTCTATTCGAATGGATACACATGATGATAACAAGTCCATGCAAAGATTTCTTTCTAAACATGGTTTTAAACCATGTGGACGTATCTATCTCGACAATGGTGACCCAAGAATCGGCTATGAATTGGTATTAGAGGATGAAGAAAAATAAACTGCTTCCAATAGTTCTTTCTGCCCTACTTGTTGTGACATTAAGTCCATCCGATGTTAAAGCAGATGACTTTGCAGGACAGGAAGATCATTATATAGAGCTTTGTTCTTCAGAGAATCTTACTGCGGCAAATAAGAAAACATGTGAATCATTCAATGCTTATCTTAAACAAAAAAACAAAGATAACAAAAAACAGCTCCAACAGAGCCAAGCAAATCTTAATGATACAAATGCGAAATTAAAGGATATTGAATCCCAACTCAATACCCTAGACCAACAAATTGCAGATAATCAAAAATCTATTGATTATCTGACTGGTAATATCAAACAGCTACAATTACAGATTCATGCAAAAAAAGAAAAACTCAAAGAACGTTTCTATAGTATGCAAGGCTTCTATAACACGAATTTCTATATTGATTATGTCATTAATGCAAGATCAATTACGGAATTCTTCTCACGTCTTGCTTCTATGGGTGATATTTCTGATTATGAGAATGAACTGATTGATGAAATCAAGAAAGATCAGAAAACATTAACAACGCAACTTGATTCCTTAACTGATGCAAAGGCAAATCTAGAAGTACAAAAGGATGATGCCAATACTCTAAGAACACAATATGTTGACTTAGCAGCTAAGCAAACTGAGGAAATCTCCCAACAGCAACAACAGCAGCAACAAATTAATGAAGCACAGGCTAAAGTTGATGCAGCATTAAATGCATTAATGTCACGTGCCCCTGAAGGAAGCATTACAGGTTCAATTACTCCTGGCCCTTCTGAAACAGGTAATGCCATTGCGAATGCAGCTATTTCACAGCTAGGAAAACGTTATTGGTGGGGAGCAACAGGTCCTGATTATTATGATTGTTCTGGTTTAGTTTATTGGACTCATAATAATGCTGGCATTGCGATTCCACGCTTAACTGCTGCTGGATATGCTACAAGCGGACAGGATGTCAGTCGTTCTGAACTCCAAACTGGTGATGTCATTACTTTCAACTATGGCAAAGGTGTTGCACACATTGGTATCTATATTGGTAATGACCAATTTGTACAGGCTTCGGGTCGTGGCTCTGGTACTGTGGGTCAGTATGCAAATCAGTGTGTCAAGATTACCCCACTCTCTGGTTATTGGTCACGCTATATCTATAATTATCGTAGACTTTATTAGAAGATTCAAATGAATCTTCTTTTTTGTTTCACGTGAAACAAAAAAGAGCATCACTTCTTGTGATACTCTGCATAAACCTCGTTTTTACCAAGATTTCTAATCTTAGCTACTTCCTTAATGGCATCTTTAGTAGACATGCCTTTCGCAATATATTCATCAACATGCTCTGTTATTGATTGTTCGAAGACTACTTCCTCTTCTACCTCTGTAGCACCTTCTACTACAATAACCATTTCACCCTTTAATTCATCTACTATTTCTAGAATTTCACTAATATGTCCTCTAATGATCTCTTCATGTTTTTTAGTTAGTTCACGACATAAAGCAATAGAGCGATCATCTAATATTTGTAACATCAACGTCAATGTCTTCTTAATACGATGAGGTGCTTCATAATAGATAGTAGTCATTGTGATATTCTTATTTGCTTCTAGTTCTTTCTTCTTTGTTTTGTCATCATGTGCTAGAAAGCCATAGAAGACAAAAGGCTGTGGGGTAATACCAGAGACAACCAATGCATCCAATGCCGCATTACAGCCTGATATAGGAACAACGTTAAAATTCTCCTCAATAACCGCTTTAACAAGTTCAGCACCAGGATCACTGATTGCAGGATAACCTGCATCACTTACCAAAGCAACATTCTCCCCTGCTTTCAACATGTCAATGATTTTAGGAATAGCTATATTAATATTGTGTTCATGATGGGAGATCATTGGTGTATGGATATCGAAGTGATTCAATAGTTTAATAGTATTTCTTGTGTCTTCTGCCGCAATATGATCAACTTCTTTTAATACT
Organism: Sharpea porci; assembly: GCF_009695655.1. Classification (GTDB taxonomy): domain Bacteria; phylum Bacillota_I; class Bacilli_A; order Erysipelotrichales; family Coprobacillaceae; genus Sharpea; species Sharpea porci. The sequence continues at coordinate 11,433 of NZ_VUNM01000031.1, read as the reverse complement.
TGTATTGCTCGTTCTGGAAATTCTGAGAGATTGCCTATGGGTGTTGGTACAAGATAAAGTGTTGGTTTATGGTTTTCAAAGCTCTTTTGTCTAATCATCTTCGTCTCCTAAATACTTCATGACTTCTTCTGTATAACTGCCGTCTTCATTATGTGCATATAGAGGCTGTTCAATTTTAAGTCCAGTATTACCTTTATAAACGGCTTCTATAAGAAATACGTTCGCATCTTTATGTGGTTTGGGATAGACAAATCGTATACATTTTGGTTCTAAATCATATTTCTTCATTAATTCCAATATTTCTATCATACGATCTGGACGATGGACCATCGCAAACTTACCACCATATGAAAGCATTTGACTTGCCGCTTTAATAATCCCTTCTAAGTTTATAGCTATTTCATGCCTTGCGATACGGAGATAGGCATTATCATTGACATTACTCTCTTCATCAACACGAAAGAATGGTGGATTACAAACAATCATCTTTACACTTGATTTATGTTCTAAAGCGTAGTCTTTAATATCTGCATGAACGATTGAAATCTGATTTTCAAGTTTATTAATAGCGACACTTTTAAGGGCAACTTCTACAGCCTCTTCTTGTATTTCCACTCCTGTTATATGCTTCTTTGTACGTCTTGATAAGAGAAGAGGGATAGCAGCATTGTTTGTACCAAAATCAACAATTTCCTTTACATCCTTTGTAATAGAACAGAAATTAGCAAGTAATACTGTATCTAGAGAAAAAGTAAACATATCTGTACGTTGTATGATATGCATATTCTTGAAGCCTAAGAGATAGTTAACTTCTTCCATTTGACGTATTACCTTTTTGGTTTTGTGTTCTCTTATGGTTATGATGTGGACGATGGGATGATTTTTGTTTTGAAGATTCTTTTCTGTTGGTATTCTCTTTCTTTGGTGCTACTGTCTTTGTTTGTGATTCTGTATTTTGATCTTTCTTTGATACTTCTTTATAGCGAGGCTTCTTATTGAATTCTCTCTCTTCTTTTCTTGGCTTATTGTTATGTGGCTTTTCTTTTTCTATTTCATCTAAGCCTATAAAAGAAATATTACCATTATCATCAATCTTTACGAGATCACTAATGACATTTAAGCCTACAACTTTAACACTCTTGCCATCATAGTTAACTTTTGAACCAATCTTAGGGAATTTCTTTTTTAAATCCGTATAAGCTTCATCTTCATATTTTAAGCAACAAAGTAATCTACCACATGCCCCAGAGATCTTATCAATATTAATAGCTAATAATTGATTCTTAGCCATATTAATAGAGACACCATCAAACTCTCCTAAGAACGAATTACAACATAGAGGTAAACCACATGTTCCTAATCCCCCTATTACTTTTGCTTTATCTCTTGGTCCAATTTGTCTTAGTTCTATACGGCATTTAAAGACAGATGCAAGTTTCTTTAATAATTCTCTGAAATCTACTCTTTCATCAGCTGTGTACATAAAGATGACTTTTGAAGCATCCAATGTGTATTCACAGCTAATCATGCGCATATCAAGCCCACTTTCATCCACTATTTCTTTACATATTTGAAAAGCTTTCTCTGCTTTAATCTTGTTGATTTCATAAACTTCTAAGTCAGCTCTATTTGCTCGTCTTTTTACTGATTTTAATTCAGTATTCAAATTGAATTCTGACATATCTTTAAGATCAGCAATCACTTCTCCTAATTCTAATCCTCTAATCGTTTCTACTACAACTTTGTCTCCTTTAACGAGATCCAATGTTGTAGAAAAATAATAGCTTTTAGCACCATTATTGAAACGTACAGCTGCTAATCTATCCATTCAACATTTCTCCTTTCGTTATCTTATAAGCCATACCATCTAGTAATAGCCCTATATTCGCATTTGTGTCTATGAGATAAAGTGTGTTTAATACTTCATCAATTCTATTTGTAATATACACGTCATCAGAACATTTATCAAATATCTTCTTGTGTTCTACAAATATGAGTGGAACAGAATGTTTCACGTGAAACACATCCCTCAAAGCTAGCACAAGCATATTCAAATAGAGTTTAATAACACTCTTATTATTCTTATAATCCTTCGCAATATGTATTTGTTGGGTAATCATGATATTTGCAGGACGTTCATATAAATCTTCTATGAAATTCAGAACCTGTAATTTCACATAAGCATACTCTTCACTATCTTTTGCTTCAGAAGCTCCTTGGTAAGAAGAAAAGAGTTGGGACATAATTCTCGCATCTTCCTCTCCTACACCTTCTTTTAAAAGCGAAAGACGTATTGACTCTTTTGATTCAGGTAATAAATGTATAACCTGACAACGGGATTGTATTGTAGGTAGAACTTTATTGATATTGCGAGTAGTGAGAATGGCATAAACACCTGGTATGGGTTCTTCTAGAAATTTCAATAAGGCATTCATTGCAACATTACTAGCATTCTCGATATTCTTAAGGATATAGATTTTGGCATTATCTTCGATAGATGATTTATAGAATTCAGTTTGGATATGTTCTATATCTTCCTTTTTGATTGATACATCATTGCCATCATAGATTATCATATCTGGATAGAGTTGTTCTTTGATACGGCGACAGTCATTACATTCTTCACAGGCAAGTGTATCTTCTTGACATACCAGTGCTTGGGCAATAAATGTAGCTGCGTCATCAGTATTATTTCCTACTAGAAGATAAGCATGAGGGATATTACCTGATGAAAAGCTTCTTTCCAAGATACGATAAAAAACTGGTTGTGTAGATTTTAAAATCTCTTGGTATTTCATAAGACTTTATCTATTTCCTTTAATGCTTGTTGTAATACATCATCTATAGAACATGCTGCATTAATCGTTTTAATACGTTCTGGATACATAGAAGCAATCTTCTTATAACCTTCATAGACTGATTGATGAAATGAGAGACTTTCGAGATCTAAACGATTAACTTCTCTTTCATCATCAAGCTTTATACGCTTGAGTGCTTCTTCAGGCTTAATATCAAAGAATAATGTTAAGTCCGGCATCATGCCTTCTGTCGCAAAGAGATTCATGTTATAAACATTTTCAATACCTAAGCCTCGTCCAATGCCTTGATATACAAGTGATGAATCGATAAAACGATCACATATAACAATACCACCTTGATTCAACACCGGTTTCACCTTTTCAACAAGATGCTGTCTACGACTTGCTGCATAAAGTAAAGCTTCTGTACGTGCATCCATCTCCGTATTGTTTACATCAACAATCACATTTCTGATTTCTTCAGCTATCTTAACACCACCAGGTTCCCTTGTAATCATAACATGTTTCTGTGGTTCTAATGCTTCTTTAAGCATTTGGGCAATTGTTGTTTTACCACTGCCCTCTCCGCCTTCTAATGTAATAAATAAACCCTTCATATATTCTACCTCGCATACCTTATTATACCTAAAAATGTGTTATAAAGCCAAAGAAAAAGAAGGTGTTACACCTTCTAGAGTTTTTGACGACCTTCAAATGACCTAAGTAAAGTCAATTCATCAGCGTAGTCAAGAGAACTACCTACAGGTAATCCATTCGCAATCCTGGTTACTGTTACATCCTTCTTGCTTAATAGCTTGGCAAGTAAAAGAGCTGTTGTCTCCCCTTCCCTTGTAGGATTAGTAGCAATAATGACTTCTTTAACTTCATCAGTTAAACGATCAAACAGACTTTGAATATTTAAGTCTTCCATAGTCTTACCATCCATAATTGAAACAGTTCCCCCAAGTACATGATAGAGGCCATGATATTCCTTGAGTTTTTCCATCGCAAAGACATCTCTTGGTGATTCAACGACACATATTGCACTACGATCACGTGTTGGATCTTTACAAATATCACATTGTTCACCTTCACAGATATGTCCACATGTCTTACAATAATGGATTTTCTTTTTAAAATTAATAAGTGCACGAGAGAAACGTTCTACGGATTGATTGTCCATTTCTAAGACATGATAGACTAATCTTTCGGCGCCTTTATTACCAATCCCTGGTAACATCTTAAAACATTCAATAAGTTCTTCAAAAGATTCTGGATAATTCATTTTATTCCTTTCTATTCATCATCATCAGTAAATTCAACAATATCTTTTCCAAAAGTTTCTAAAGCGAATTTCTGGGCTTCATTAAGCTGTGCTGTGTCATCTAAGTCATGAGAATCAATATGTTTTAACATAATTGGGCCTGGTTGTGGAAGTTTGTGCTGACGCATTAAGACAATAAAATGCTTACGTAATTCAAGCCATTGATCCATCTGCATACCTACAAAACGGTATTCTTTCCCAAATACTTCCTTCAACAAAGACTCTAAAGCCCGATAATTCTTATAATAGTTGATGGCATTAACATCAGGCATAAATTCATATGCGATGACAATTGCTTGACTACAAGCCGCAACTGGCTTACCAACACTCAACATATTGGCATACTTCGCCACCTTTAATTGTGTCATGTAATTTCTAATAACTGGCCATTTCTCCTGGATATTGAGAAGGATATGTTTATCAGCCTGAACAAGAATATTCATTATATCATCAATATCGACTTGAATATCTAAGTCAGTGTAATCTGTATTTTCTTCTTGTTCTGGTTCATTGTCATCATGAAAGACTGGTGGTTTTTGACTATCAATTTCATCAATAGAATTAATAATAGGTTTATCTTCTACTGGTGCTGTAGCTGGAATTTGTGCTTCTTTTGGTTCTTCTGCTACAGTAGCATCAGGCGCTTCTTCAGGTTCTATTTCTTGAGTATCAATAGATGGTATATCGTCATCTTCCTGTGTTTGTGTTTGAGGCATTACCGATACTTTTTGATCATGATCCTGATTACAAACTTTCAATACTGCTAATTCAAAATAAATATGTGGATTGACTGCTCTGACATATTTCTCTGAAGCATCGACAAAGAGATGAATAAATTGCAGTGCTTCATCACTGGTGATATATGGAGCTAAGCTTTCTGCTTGTTTCTTTGTGAGATTGAAGAGAATCTTATCATTATGGGTATTCTTGTAGATAATGATATCTTTAAGGATATCAATAAGATCATAAGTTAATCTTTTAATATCTGTACCATTGTGATCCATTTTATCAACAAGCTTTAAAGCTTCTTCCATATTTTGAGAAAGCATAACTTTGATAAATTGAATTTTATCATCCATGGAGAGAATACCATAGATGGAATTCACATCATCAACAGAGAGATGATCATCATTATAGGCTAAACATTGTTCAAGAATAGAAAGTGCATCACGCATTCCGCCATTTGCGAGTTTCGCAATTTGTTGGAGTGCACCTTCTTCATAGGTCTTCCCTTCTTGCTTCATAACATGTTCCATACGTGAAATCATTTCATCATCAGTCAGTGAAGTAAAGTCAAAGCGCTGACAACGAGAAATAATCGTTGGTAAAATGCGTTGTGGTTCTGTTGTGGCAAGGATAAAGATAACATGAGCTGGGGGTTCTTCAAGGGTCTTTAGTAAGGCATTAAAAGCACCCGATGACATCATATGTACTTCATCAATAATATATACTTTGTAATGTCCTTGAACGGGAGCATATTTTACTTTATCTATTAAATCTCTGACTTGTTCAACACCATTATTGCTGGCAGCATCAATTTCAATAACATCTGGATGTGTGCCATTTTCAATAGCTTTACAGCTTTCGCATTTACCACATGGCTTAGGTTCATGATCACAGTTTACAGCTTTCGCAAAGATTTTAGCGACTGTAGTCTTACCCGTCCCTCTAGGTCCACAAAAGAGATAGGCATGACCAATCTTATTTTCTTCTACTGCATGTTTTAAAGTTGTTATGATAGCTTCCTGTCCAGATACATCATCAAAGACTTGTGGACGGTAAGCACGATATAATGATTTATATGCCATATTATTCATCAGCTCCTTGTTTCATTATAATATATATTCCTACCCTCTTCTACCTAGAGCCATCACAAATGAAAGAACTTCTTTGGTAGGATGAAGTGGGTAGAGAATGCCATAGGGTTGTTTGAAGTCCCACTTTACTGGTATATGTCTGAACATTGGGTGGGTGTGTTGCCAGGCTTCGTGGCTAAAGAGTAACTTGTTTTGCGCTAAAGCTATATTATAAGTCTCATAAGTATATTGTGTAACAGTTTCAAACTGAACAGTATTCTTGCATTTAGTAGTTATTGTATCAAAGATATTATCTACAGTAGGGATAAAACCTCTTTTAGGTATAATGATTGTTTCATGCATGAGTTCTCTAGGATCAATGATATCCTTATTGGCTAAAGGATGTGTAATAGGTACAGCTAGTAATACAGGTAATAAAGTGAGTGTGAAGGCATTAACTCTCCCTTTAAGAAAACTTGCATCCGTTATATCCGAGATAATATCAATCTTCTCTCCTAAATGATTCAATAATTCATAATAATCTTCAGTATTATCACTTATAGGGACATATGAAAACTCAAATTTTTTAGCATTAACTATATTTTTATTCCAATGCTTCAACAATATTTCATAGGAATGACCAAGTGATACCCCTACTCTAATAATATTCTTCTTGCTTTCTTCAAGACGCTTTGCTTCATCAACAATTTGATTACTTTCTTCAATAATATGTTTAGCCCCATTATAAATAACTCTTCCCTCATCCGTTAAAGTAACACCACGATGACTTCTATTTAAGAGCTTGATTCCTAAATGTTCTTCAAGAATATTAATTTGTTTAGTGACGGCATTAGGAGAAATATAGAGTCTTTGAGCTGCTTTAATAAAGCTACCCGCCTCTACTACCGTTATAAAAGTTATAAGATGATGATTATACATAGCTGCCCACCTTTCTCCAGCATTATACCATAAGTACACACCTAAAGGTTAGTACTATAAGAACTTTTATGAAATTCTCTTGTGTACAATTTAATGGTACATTATAGCTACGAGGTAAGACAATGAAATCATTAATCGCATATTTCTCCCATCGTGGTTATAACTGCGTAGATGGAAAAGTTAAATATTTAGAAAAAGGTAATACAGAAATCGTAGCTCATATGATTGCCTGTGTAAGTAATCTTCCCTTATTTAAAATAGAACCTGAATCACCTTATCCAGATAATTTCTATGAGTACTTAGATATCACACAACAAGAACTTGCGAATAATACCTATCCCAAATTAAAAGGTTATCTGCATGAACATTATGATGAGATCTATCTTGGCTTCCCTAATTACTGGGGAACAATGCCAAGGGCTGTCTTCTCTTTTCTTAAAGCTCTTAATGATGAACATATAGTCATTCATCCCTTCATAACACATGATGGTGGTGATTATGGCACCAGTCTTACCGATATAAAAACATTATGCCCGCATGCCACAATAACTGAGCCGCTTTCCTTAAAATGTACACACATTCAGTGCCAGTTAAGTGCCATCGAAAATTGGGTGAAGAAAGGAAGTCATGATAATGGTTAAGATTTATACAAGTCCAGGTAGCCAATCTTCTAGAAAGGCTATTAATTGGTTTAAAGAAAACAACATTCCATATAACGAAAAGAATATCGTTAGTACTCCTTTGGATGATAGTGATATTCTTGAAATCTTTAAACGTTCAGAAAACGGTACTGAAGATTTCATTTCAACAAGATCTAAAGTCATTAATGAAACAAAAGTAGATATTGATTCCATGTCACTTAATGAGTTAATGCATTTTATTAAAGATAACCCAACTGTACTCAAAAGACCTATCATGATTGATGATCGACGCTTCCAGGTGGGCTATAATGCAGAAGAAATTAGAAGTTTTATCCCACGTTAAAAGATGATCTTAATGATCATCTTTTAACTTTATTGTAAAATGTAATTAGAATACAGAAGGACGTAAATAAACATCTAAATATCATAAAATGCATGCATTATCTTTTTTCATGAAAATATGATTTTAATAATGACTGACAAATAGCACTTAGCTTACTGATTTCAATACGTGGGATATAATTAAGTTCATAATCCCTCATATAATTAATAAGCCCAGGCCATCTTGTATCCCTTGTCCCAATAATGACACGACGTATACGACTTTGGTAAATAGCCCCACTACACATCATACATGGCTCTAAAGTTACATACATATCACAACCATCTAAATGCCAGTTATGGAGTTCTAAAGAAGCTTGTTTGATGGCAAGCATTTCTGCATGGGCAATGACATTTTGTTTATGTTCTTTCATGTTATGTGCTCTAGCGATAATTTCCCCATCTTTCACAATCACACAACCGACTGGTACTTCATCAATAGAAGCAGCTTTCTTAGCTTCCTTTATAGCTTCTTGCATATATTCTTCATCAGTCATAATATTCTCCTAACAAAAAGGCCACTACACACGAACAGGGATCCTTAGTGCTGCTACCTTCCGGTTCTGACACGGTTCAGATATGTCCGTTGTAATGGCAAGAAATATTATAACATACATTTATGTGTTGTCAATTAGATGTTTGAAGTCCCATTTGACTATGTTAGAATAAGCTATAATCAAACTCTTTTAAAGGAGATACAAACATGAAAAATATCGTAACAGGCTTTGTCGCCCATGTAGATGCCGGCAAGACAACCTTATCAGAAAGCCTTCTCTATATTACGCATACGACAAGACATCAAGGACGTGTTGATCACAAAGATACACTTCTAGACTTTGACCAACAAGAAAGAGATAGAGGTATCACTATCTTCTCCAAAATTTCCAATATTAACTACTTAAATACACATTTTACCTTTCTTGATACCCCAGGACATGTCGATTTTTCTGGTGAAATGGAACGTGCTTTATCCGTTCTTGATTATGCCATTTTGATTGTTTCTGGCATTGATGGACTACAAGCCCATACAAAGACAATATGGAAACTCTTAGCACATTATAAAATACCAACATTCATCTTTGTCAATAAAATGGATATCAGTCACCATACTGTAGAAGAACTTCTAGATGATCTTAAAGAATTATCCGATAATATTATAAATATGGAAAAGATGAATTATGAAGAAATGGCTATGGCTGATGATGACTTATTGGAAGAATTTATGCAGACCAATACCCTCTCCCAACAAAGTCTCGCTAAGGCCATCCAAGAGCGAAAACTCTTTCCTGTAATTTTTGGTTCAGCACTGAAAAATGATCATGTGCAAGAGTTATTGGATATGATGGATTGCTATTGTATACCCCACCCTACACAGGGTGAACTCTCTGCTTCTGTCTATAAAATCGGCCATGATGATAAAGGTGAACGCTTAACATATGTACGTATTTATGACGGAATGCTTCACGTGAAACAATTAATCAACGAAGAAAAGATTAACCAAATCAGACTTTACCAAGGAAACAAATATACATTGCTAGAAGAAGCCGGTGCAGGCAATGTAGTCGTACTAACAGGCCTCAAAGAAACACACGCTGGCGACATCATTGGTAAAGGCAAACCCCATGCTAGCTATCTCCAACCTTATATGCATTATCAGCTTCATCTTGCCGACAATGAAAACCAAGGAAAAATGTTGGAAAACTTAAAACAACTTGCACAAGAAGAGCCTTTGTTGAAATTGAAGATTCAAGATGCTCAACATATAGAAGTCTCTTTGATGGGTGAAATACAAATCGAAATACTCAAAGAAATCATTAGAGAACGATATCATGAAGAAATTACTATTGATTCAAAACAAATATCTTATAAAGAAACAATCTTAGAACCTGTTGAAGGTGTTGGTCACTTTGAACCACTTCGTCATTATGCTGAAGTACATATTCTCCTTGAACCACTACCAGAAGGAAGTGGTATTGAATATGAGAATCGTTGTATAAATAATTTACCGGAAAACTACCAGCGTCTGATTATGACACATTTGCAGGAGAAAACTCATTTAGGTGTTCTCACTGGGTCCCCTTTAACAGATATCCGCTTTGTCTTATTAGGTGGAAAAGCTCATGACAAACATACAGTTGGTGGTGATTTTAGAGAAGCAACATATCGGGCAATAAGACATGCTTTAATGCGTACAACTTCCATTCTTCTAGAACCATATGGGAAGTATATTTTAAAGATTCCATCTTCCTTTATTTCTAAAGCATTCTATGATCTCGACTCAGGACAACCTCCTATCATCACAGAAGATAATGGCACAACAGCCACAATAAAGGGACAAGCACCAATCGCAATGCTTTCAAGCTACACTCAGGAAGTTCTGAATTATACAAAGGGCGAAGGTAGTCTCACTGTAGAAGAAACTTACTATGCACCAGTTAAAGAACCAGAAGAAATTATTGAATCATTCCATTACAATCCAGAACAAGATTTAGAGAACCCAACTGGTTCAATCTTCTGCACACATGGAGCAGGTTATTATGTCCCATGGAATATGGTTGAAGAGAAAATGCATTTTGATTATTTCATTAAAGAAGAAAAAGAAGCAGCACCAGTAATACATCATAAAATGCATATTAGTGATGAAGAAGTGAAACGTGTCTTTGAAAATACTTATGGCAAACAGGAAAGAAAACTTGCGAAAGATTTCTATGGTTCAAAGAAAAAAGAACATACCCCTACTGTTTCAAGCAACACATACCAACAAAAGCCAGAATGCTTATTGGTTGATGGCTATAATGTTATCTTCGCTTGGGATGAACTGAATACTATTGCGAAAACAAACCTTGGTGCCGCAAGAGATAAACTTCTTGATATCATGAGTAGTTATCAAGGCTATCGTGATAATACTGTGATTGTTGTATTTGATGCTTATAAAGTTCCTGGTAATCCAGGCTCTGAAACCAAATATCATAATCTCTATGTCGTCTATACCAAAGAACAACAAACAGCTGATGCTTATATCGAAAAAACGACAAAAGAAATCGCCAATCATTATCGCGTTGTTGTTGCGACGAGTGATAGTGCCGAACAAACAATCGTTGTCGGACATGGTGCTTCACGTGTCTCTTCAAGAGAGCTTAAAGAACTTGTCGAACACACGAATGCCTATGAACAAGCAGAATATCAAAGAAAAAATCCAATCGTGCCTGATACACCATTGGATCATTTAAAGAAGGACTAAGTCCTTCTTTTTTATAAATTAATCTTTGATTAGGAAATAGCTAGATAAAGAGAGGTATAGGCGGATGTTTGAATACCATTCTCAATCAACTAAAGTTTAATTAGAAATTGCTTCAAAATAGTATTCATTCAACTCAGATATTTGAATATTGAATAAGCTATTAAGGTTATAAACATCAAAAATAAGGGCTCTTCATTAACATCTGTGGGTAAAAATTGCATGTTTTGACTGTCATATCATTTGCTTGATGAATGCTTTTTGTCCCTTGGCATGAGGATAATTCCTGTTAGGAAGGGGAATCTTAATGTCTGAA
>NZ_VUNM01000030.1 GCF_009695655.1 Sharpea porci | reverse complement strand
AGAGCAAATTGAGATAAACTGTTTTTCGTCACTATAAATTTTTTTGAGGTTCCTTGAACCTCTTTTTGTGCTTCTAAGATAAATAAATCAAAATATACCCTTGACTACTGATAGTAAATCACCTCGGAGTCAATCTTATCATTGAATGCCTCCCTTATCAATCGCGAATATGCGCAATACCACGAATAATCTTCTTAAGTGCCCAGCTTAGAGCACCAATACCTACAATGACAATAATAATCATACCAGCCGTACTTTTAAAAATCTTACCTTCCCTAAAGAGAAGACATCCTAGTACAACTAACACAATAACAACAAGAATCCCTCTGATCATTTCAGCCATCATCTGTCCCCATTCATCAAGCTGTCCTTTTTCCAATGACGAACGTGGATCAAAGACATGAAGCGTTTCATACAACACCCCATATTTCCATACATCTTTCCAATTATGTTTCATTTCATCACCCTATTTCATGCATTTAATAGATGAGACAAGTATAGCACTGCCAACAACAGAAAGCACGGCAAAGATCAAGAGCGTTATATGGACACTTGTCACTTCAATCAATAAGCCACCAGCCACACTCGCAATGACACCAGCAATCGTCCCACTCATTGTAAAAAGGGCCTGTCCCGTTGTTGCATCTTTCTTGTCGAAATAGGAATCAATATAGAAGACACTGGATGGAATAAACAGTGCGAAGGCAAAGATCTGAAGCATCTGGGCAATAAAGAAGATCGTCATATTAGGGGCAAAGAGAGTGAGAAGGTGTTTGATAGAATACATGATGCCAGCAAAGATCATGACATAGGAGATATTGAGTTTGTCTTTATATTTTTGAAATAAGACCATGCCTGGTAATTCAAGAAAAGCTGCGATGAAGGTTGCGATACCCATTGATAGACTATTGCCCCCAATATTTCTTACAATATAGATCATATAGGTATTAATAAGCTGATGATCGATATAAATCAAGATATAGCCAACAAGCATCAAAAGAAATAGCTTATAATATTTCAAAAAATCAATAAAACGACTCTTCTCGCCTTCCTTATGACTTACTACATGATCATTTGAAAAGCCACGTAGAATAGGCAAAAGGCCTAAAGCACTAACTGTAATGACAAGAGGCAAATAGAGAGGTGATATTCTAGAAATGACATAGCCTAAAACAAGTGACATAAGCGCATAAGCAACAGAACCAATACCTCGACTCAAGCCAAAATTCAATACAACACCCTTTTCTTCAAAGACAAAAGTCAAAGCATTGATAAAAGGCATCATCGTTATCGCAATGGCTGAAAGCAAGGCAAAGATAATAGCGACAAGATAGGGCAACTGCCCAATAACCAACATCACAATCGATAATAAGCCAGACAAAAACGTCATCATCATTAAAATAGAAGCAACGGATGTATGATGAGCATCAATATATCTAGCTATGACTGGCTGGGCTAAGGTTGCTAGGATGTTGGCACTGGCAATGACAATGCCAATAAGACCCGTCCTCAGTCCTACTTTACCTAAATAAAGGGCACCATAGGACATAAGGACACAGAGGATGATATAGTAAATCCCCTGAATAAAGGCATATTTTGTATTCAGTATTTTTTGATTCATAGTATTCCCTCAAAAAAACTGCTTGGAATATTCCAGGCAGTTATCTTTACTTTGAACGTTCAATTCGACTATCACAATATTTACAACGATAAATACGCTTTGTACGATTCGCAAGATAGAAAATTTGATCAAGATTCTTTTCAACCGATGTAATACATCTTGGATTCTTGCATTTTTCTACATTCACAATTGTTTCAGGCAACTGCATCTGTTTCTTTTCAACAATCTTACCATCCTTAATAATACATACAGTAATATTTGGATCAAGATAACCAAGCACATCCAAATCTACATCAAAATCATTATCAATCTTCAAGATATCTTTTTTCCCCATCTTAGTAGAGCGTACATTCTTCAAGATTGCAATCGAACAATTCAGTTTATCAAGCTCCAAAGCTTCATAAACTTCCATGACTTTTCCTGCCGTAATATGATCTAAAACAATACCATTTTTCACATCATCTATTTTCATAATCTTTCCACCTCATGATCCAATCCTAACAGACTTAATATCAATGCCATTCTAATAAAGCGCCCATTTGCCGCCTGTCTGAAGTAAGCCGCACGTGGATCATCATCCACATCAACTGTAATTTCATTAACACGTGGTAAAGGATGAAGAATGGATAAATCTTTTTTCGCATTATCAAGCTTCTTCAAATCAAGAATATATGTATCACGTAATCTCAAATAATCCTGTTCATTAAAGAAACGTTCTTTCTGTACACGTGTCATATAAAGAACATCAAGTTCACCCATGACATCATCAAGAGAAGTGACTTCCTCATAATCCACATGAGCAGGATCAAGATAGTCTTCTTTTAAATATTCTGGTAGCTTGAGTTCATCTGGTGAGATAAAGATCATACGAATATTGTCATAACGGGCCATCGCTTTCAGCAAGGAATGGACTGTACGGCCAAATTTCAAATCCCCACAGAAGCCAATTGTCATATTGTCAAGACGTCCTTTTTCACGATGAATAGTCAATAAGTCTGTCAATGTCTGTGTTGGATGGTTGTGACCACCATCACCCGCATTGATCAATGGGACATTGCAGTGCTTGCTGCCTACAAGTGGCGCACCTTCTTTAGGATGACGCATGGCAATAATATCGCAATAATTCGATACAATATGCACTGTATCCATCACAGACTCACCCTTGGATGCACTAGAAGAGCTAGCTTCCGAGAAGCCTAACACACTTCCCCCTAATGAAAGCATGGCACTTTCAAACGATAAACGTGTACGGGTACTAGGTTCAAAGAATAATGTACCTAAAATCTTATGCTTGCAGACATCCTGGTATCTTGTACGATCCTTCATAATGTCATCAGCTAACGCAATAAGTCCATCAATCTCTTCAACTGTGAGATCGATTGGGTCAATAATAGTCTTTTTCATACTTGCCTCCTACTGCATATTTTCTAAAAGATTAAGCAATGCTGCTTTATGATAGTGTTGATCATGGATATAGAGATCATCATAGAGTGTTGTATAGTGTTCTAAGACTTCACTCGATTGTTTTTCCCCTTCATAGATGGAATAGCTATCCTTCTCCCCCTCACTATCATCATCGTGATAGGCAGCACTGATTTCATCGCTGCGTTTCTGGCCATAGAGGATGAGGCCATAGAGTGTCTTATTGTATTGGGGAATATTTTCTTGTTGAAGATAAGTGATACATTGTTCTCTTATTTCTTCAATCGTTAAATCATCTTCATCATCAAGAGTAGAAGATATGGCAATATCTTTTAAAGCATTTTTGATTTCATTGATCTGATGTAATGTTTCTTTGCCCAATATCATCTTGTCACCAAAGAGATTGAATGAGGAATATGTCAGTGAAGAGATCCACTCATTGATTGTCGAAATAAGAGCGAGCTTGCTTTCATTATATTGATCAAGATAGGCATGGCCATAGAGATAGGCGATTTTCCCAGTTAGGAGATAGAGCCGTTCGAGGTGCTTTTGGCTTATTGTCTGCCTTAACTTTGCACTCTCCAACAAGCATACAAATTCATCTTTCACCAAGATGGCTTCGTCAAGATAATCCATCTTCCTGCCCCCTTTATAAATTCATCTCATGAATTACTTTCACTATACCATCCTGATCAGGGTCATCAAAGAAATAATCACCAAGTGCTTTTAATTTCTCTGGTGCCTTTTGACTGACAACCCCAACAGCACATTCCTGAATCATTTGATAATCATTCATACTGTCACCAAAGCCAATTGTATCCTTCATATCGGCATGATAGTAGTTGATGATGCGTTTGATGCCATCAGCCTTTGTACAGTCCTTCAAGATAATTTCACCATTAATAAAGTCATCATTCTCACTAGAGAATGTCACAATATTAAAATAATCAGACAGATACTGAACGATATCCAAGAATTGATATCGATCAGTCGCAATAAAGGCCACCTTTGTGACACCAATCTTGGCTGGATCAAATTCAGAAAGAGGTACACGGTTTTCTTTTTCACGCTTGAGTTCAAAGAAGCGCTGTAATTCTACATTGTCACCAAATTCTCGATGATGCATATTGTCAAAGAATTCATTGACACCAGGTGATTGATAAATGGCTTTCTCGGTTTCTAAGGCAAAGAGTACTTTGTGATTCACAAAGAGCGTAATGACTTCTGTAAGAATGTCACTATTCATGTAGTTCTTAAAAATAAACTTGTTGCCTACTTTCACAAAGCCCCCAGCTGACGCAATAAAGCCATCGGCAGGTACACGTTCAAGATTACCTGAAACAATGGATGTTGGAGCACGTCCTGTACATATAAAGATATGATGTCCCTTGTCCTTGAGTCGATGTAATTCTGTGATTGTGTTTTCAGTAATGTGGCGGCTTTTCCCTAAAAGTGTACCATCCACATCAAAAAATAAGTATTTCATACAAACCTCCACAAAAAAAGGATATCCAAACGAATATCCTAAAAAATATGAAAAGAAGATTGATAAGCATGATACAGTTTTCTTAATCGTAAAGTATTCATAGCTAGTCCTCTTTTTCTTTCATGACAAGTATAACACGACTCTATGGACTACTCAAGAATCTCTTCAATGAGTTGTGGTATGGCAACTTCATGATCAACAATATGATAAGCAGAAAGGATATCTGCTTTCAGTTCTTCACTTAATCCAGTATTTGTATGAACATCAAGAAGTGGTTCTCCTGCTTCTACATGATCGCCCACCTTCTTTTTCAAAACTAAGCCCACTGCATGATCAATCTGATCATCCATTTTCGCTCTGCCGCCACCAAGCTTCATTGAAACAAGGCCAAGATTAAGAGCTTCTAAGTCTTCAATATAACCACTCTCTAAGCTTGTAACAGTGATGACTTCTTTCGTCTTGGGGAATTTCTCTGGATGCATGATATAGGATGCATCCCCACCTTGTGCTTCAACCATTTTCGCAAGAACTGCCAACGCACTGCCATCTTGAATGACTGCTTCAAGTTTTTGATGTGCTTCTTCTCTTGTGGCTGCCATCTTTGTCATTAACAACATTGTTTCACCAGCTTCAAAGCAGAGTTCGGTAAAGTCACGAGGACCTTCACCTTTTAATGTGGCAATAGCTTCTTTGACTTCCAAGCTGTTACCAATGGCATTACCAAGAGGCTGATTCATATTGGAGATAGTTGCACGCGTATCACGACCAAGATGATCACCAATCGCAATCATAGTCTTTGCCAGCTTTCTCGCATCTTCCACATTTTTCATGAAAGCCCCATCACCATATTTCACATCCAACAAAATTGCATCAGCACCAGCTGCCAGTTTCTTACTCATGATACTAGAGGCAATAAGAGGAATAGAATCCACCGTTCCTGTTACATCACGAAGGGCGTACATCTTGGCATCAGCTGGATCAAGCTTCTTTGTCTGGCCAATAATCGCAAGCTTTATCTCATTGACCTGTTTGATGAAATCTTCTTCACTCAGATAAACAGATAAACCAGGAATAGATTCCAGTTTGTCCAGTGTGCCACCTGTATGTCCTAAGCCTCGGCCACTCATTTTCGCTACCGGTGCCCCGCATGCTGCAACCATTGGACCTACTGCCAAAGACGTCTTGTCACCAACTCCACCTGTTGAATGTTTATCAACCTTGATGCCTTGAATAGCACTTAAATCCATGGTGTCACCACTATGCATCATTTCATTTGTTAAAATGGCGGTTTCCTTTTCCGTCATCCCCTGAAAATAGATAGCCATCATGAATGCTGACATCTGGTAATCAGGTATCTTATCAGCAACATAGCCTTGAATGATATCATGAATCTCTTCTTCATTTAATTCTAGCCCATGCTTCTTCTTTTCAATTAAATCGACCATTCTCATAACACTTAAACCTCATCAAATACAGTACCTTCTTCAAAGATACTCTTTCCATTCAAATAATCTTTCACACTCATACGACGTTTACCTGGAACCTGTAATTCCGTAATTAAATAAACACCATCTTCCACCTTAACACCAATTGCATCTTTGAAAATCTTGATAATCGTCCCATTCTTTTCATGACCATGATGCTTCATTGCATTTTCACACTGATGAATACGTCCCTTCCAGATCTTCACATTCTGTCCCTTATAAACAGTATAATTTCCTGGCCATGGATCCATGCCACGGACACGGTTATAAATAGCCTCAACACCCTGATTCCAATTCAAATGCTCGTCTTCTCGCTTAAACTGGTGACAATAAGTAACCTTCTCTTCATCCTGTTTGAAGCGTTGATTTTTGCCTTCGAGAATTGAAGGAAGGGTACGGCGTAATAATCTTGCCCCAATCACTGTCAGCTCATCAAAGAGTTCACCCACAGTTTCATCATCGCGAATAGCTGTCATTTCCTGGGAAATGATATCACCAGCATCCATATCATGCGCCATATACATAATCGTTACACCTGTCTTTTTTTCACCATTAATAATCGCATAATGCACTGGTGCTGCCCCACGATACTTTGGTAATAAGGATGCATGGACATTGATTGCGCCTAGTCGTGGTGTTTCAAGCAGAATATCTGGGACAATCTGGCCATAAGCTGCACTGATAATAAGATCAGGCTGCAATGCTAGAACAGCTTCGTAGTCCTTACGAATACGCTCTGGCTGAATAACAGGAATATCATGGGCAATTGCCATTTCCTTACATTCGCTCATTGTCAGAACCTTCTTGCGCCCAACTTCACGATCTGGCTGTGTCACCACCCCAACAACATTGTAATGTTCATTTAAAAGCATCTCTAAGACAGCCTTTGAGAAATCAGCTGTTCCCATAAAAACAATTCTTTCATTCATTTGATAATCCTCCTAAAAGTCAAAAAGATACAACATCGGGCTGTATCTTTTCCTCATGCAAAAACATTGTATCATAGCGTTTTCAAAAACGCATTATTTTATCACAATCTCGTTGATGTTTTTCAAAATAATCGATGTTGTGCCATCAGGATTATGGACCTGTTCAATATTTAAACCAGCGACATAGTCATCAACTGGCATCTGAATCTCAATATCATTATCCGTCACAAGCTTACAAGTTTCCATTGTCTTGCCTGTTGGAGCAACACTGATAACTGAGCGTTCATCAATTCCTAAGTCCTTCAACATCAAACCTGATTCTTCAGAAGCCTGATAGTCTTTTTCAAGTATTTTCTGAACGATTTCATATGGCTTTACTTCTTCATTATTCATTACTTTCTCGTTGATTTCCTGTTTCATAAGAGGAAGAGCACCAGTATCTTTAGAGACATGATATTGGCTATCCATCTTATTGACAACCTTCTTCATCGTATTGAATTTCTGACGGTCAGTAAGATTTTCTTCGCCTTTAATCCATTGGCTATTGAGATAGGTAGCCATCTTGCCATCAATCAAATATTTCTTTTCAAGAATCCACAATTTCTTATTATCCACATCCATCACAATCGCTTCATCCACCTTGCCTGCTGCAGTTGGTAAAAGCTGTTGTTGGACGATACGGACATTATCATCATCAAAGACACAGACAGGAACATATTTATAGTCAACTTTAAGAGCTGCAATCATATGTACCCCATCCCTATAACAATCCACATAAATAATATTCGCATTAGGCATAGCCTCAATATGGGAACCTAAATTAAAGAAACGTTCACTGATTTCTTTCGCCTGTGTTTTAAAGTTTTCATCATTTTCTGCCATCTGTTCCCCTCTCAACAAGAGTTCATGTAAACTTGGAACAGTGAGTTCTTTAAGCTGATTACTATTGAGTGCTTTTTCGACACGTTTACGATAATAATCTCGTGTTGTATCATTTAATGCGGCAAACTCCTGTGAGGTATGAACTTTCTTATGTTCTTGATCAAGAAAGTGTACTAAGATTTTATTAATAATAAGTGTGTTGATATTTCCCATGTTTTTCCTTTCCTTACCACGCAATCAAATTCTTGCGCTTTTCAACATCATCTAGACTCTGATTCAATTCATCGAGACTGATTGTCTTTGTTTTTGTATTGTCACTGTTAGCTATTGTAGCAGTTTGTTTATTAAGTACAAGAGGAATACGCACACTGCTTACACGAGCATTCACAACAATAACTTCTGACTTCTTTGTCTGAAGGTTGGTTTGTCTGACAAGATCGCCCACAACCACAAGTTCATAAGCAACACTATTCGCATCCTGCTTGCCCACCTTATCTTGTTGGTTTGGACCTTTTAACTGCATGATCTTTTCTAAAGTGATCGGCTGATCAATTGAAAAACCACAAAGCTTCTCTTTCTTATGAAGCGTAATTGTTTGTTTTTGATAAGCAATTGGTGACTTCTGCGCATTCACAACGCCCAAGTTCTTCGCTTTTAGCTCTGCGTCATTTAGAACCACTTCATACTGATAGCGACTTGTCACAGCAGGTACTTTACGACGAGAAATATAGAGATAGCCAGCTACTATAAAAATCACCATTGCGATAAAAAAGAAAGTTATAAAAGCCTGACGTGACAATTGTTTCATAGACATGCCCCCTTTTATCTCCATTTTACCACTTCCCCTCCAACTCTCGCAATAAACTACATTTCAATGCAATATTATGTTAGAATAGAGGCATAAAAGGACGTGATCATTATGGATAAACATAGAGATTTTATTGAACAGAATAAAGTCATCTTCTATATCATTTTTGCGATACTTTTCTCCTATGTCATTTACAATCTTTCCGATGTATTAGATGTTGCTGGACAATTCCTTGGTCTTTTTAAGCCACTCTTTATCGCAATTGTGATTGCTTTTATTGCCAACATACCAATGCGTCATTTTGAAATTTGGCTCGCCAAATTACAAAAGAAGATAGGAAAAACGCATTTTTCAAAAGGTACATTAAGAGCACTAGCAATTACTATTACATTCTTGTTGGCATTGTTGATTGTGATTATCTTTTCAAGTATTGTTGTTCCTCGTATTGCCGAAAGTATTTATCTCATCATGAATAATCTTGATTCCTATATCACAAGACTCACTAACTTCATCAATAAATGGGCGACAAAATTCCATACAAACTATCGTATCTCTCGTTCCGAAGTCAGTCGTCTCTTTACTACCGCAAATATCAGTGGTGTTCTTTCAACACTACTGGGCTGGTTCTCTGATGACAGCAGTAATGTTTCAACCGTTGTGAATTCTGTGGGCTCCACATTTGTCACAGCCATTACAGCCTTCTTCATGTCCCTCTATCTTCTCTCCAATAAAGAGCGTCATATAGCTCAGCTTAGAAAGCTTGTGCTCTATATATTTGGTAAGGATCTTAGCATAAAGCTCTTTCAAAACAGTGGAGAAGCCAACCGTTATTTCAACAGTTTCATTTCTGGACAAGTTCTTGAAGCGGCCATCTTCATGTTGGAAACATATGTGGTAATGAGAATCTTTGCCTTCCCATTTCCTGAACTTATTGCCAGTGCTGCTTTTATCTTTGCCTTTATTCCTATGTTTGGTGGATTCTTCACCTTTGTGATTGGGATTGTCTTGACAGCAGCCGCTAAAAGTTCTTCGACAATTCTCTTTGCGATTATCTTTATTTGCTTACAGCAGTTTGAGGGGAATTTTGTTTATCCAAAGATTGTGGGGAGAAGTGTTGGTATCAGTGGTTTATTTGTCTTGTTGGGATTGACTGTTTTTGGTGGACTCTTTGGCTTTATTGGTGTCCTTCTTGCCGTTCCATTAACAGCACTCGTCTATGCCTGGGTAGCACGTTTTGTGAACTCTCGCCTTAAAGAGCGCAAAATCAAAATTAAAAACAATAAAGTTTATGAAAATGAAACAGTGATCTATGATCCTGAAGATGATAAAAACAAGAAAATGATCAGTGAAACAAAAAATCAAGCTTAAAGTACTCGAAAGAGTGCTTTTTTATTTGAACTGACTGCTCCCACGGGCAAGCCCGTGGGGTTCTGATTGCCAAGTGTAGCTTGTAATCGTACATCATTCTCAGACTTTGGAGTTACAAGTGTAAATCTATTTGAATCAGAACTTTCATTACCAAGCAGCCCAACGACCACATTAGCGGTAAATTTCTGCTTTTCAGAAAGGAAGTACAGTCAATCTCCCTTATTATTAAGTTATTAAGCTATTTTAATCCCGCTGTTTAATACTTTAATTTTATGAGCCTTAATCCATGTGATTAGAGCTTTTTCTTTCTTGTAGCAATCATCAAATTCTGTAATGCATTTATTTTTATCTATATCTTGCGTCTTATAATTGTAACAATAGAGCAGGAATGATGAATACCAATCCCTTTGTACCTCAGTACCATCCTGTAGCTTATACAATCGGTCAGATAGTTTCTTTTTGATATAGTCATCAACCGTATGGTCGTACTGTGAGGCTCTATAATTGTTTGGTACTTCTATATATGTGCCGCCTGTTACTTTGAATTTCTTTTCCACCGTTGTTTGGAATCCAGATGGACATCGGTTCTTTATGGATTTGCCAAACCGCTTTTTCTTGTTGAACTTGCCTTTATCGTTTTTAGCGGTTTCTTTAGCTCGTTTCATGAGTTTGCTTGCATTTTTAGGCTCTGTGACGAATGTATCTCCAAGACTTCGCAGGTGATTAGAGTCTTCATTGATTGCAAGTTGCCTGTTTACAGCATTGATACGGCATAATTCAGAATGTTTTGCTTTTAACTTCTTGTAATGGTTTGAATGCTTCCAAGTCTTATGACCTTTCATAATGGTACCATCATCATTATAATTTTGAGGATTGGCTGCTCGTCTCGACCTGTCCATAGCACGATAGAGCAGTCGCTCTTTTCTTTCGGAAGTCTGAATACTATTACCACGTTCTGATAGATTCTTCAGACCGACTTCCGTATCAGATGTATAAGCAACAGTCTGTGTACCAATATCGGCACCTATCATCCCTTTGCCATACTCGTGACGAGGATTGCCATGCTTATCATATTTGGGCTTTGCTCTGCCCTCGATAGTAAGATGGAGATACACTCTGTATTTACCTCTTATCATTTTTGGAACAAGCGTAACGTAGCAAGGTCTGTATGTATCTATGCAGTAAGCATCTTCTATGAAAGTATTTACCGCCTTGTTATCCGTAATCTCAGGTTCAGCAAGATATGATAGAACCGAATTTACTTCATCCTGTTGGAATCTGTCATTTATCTGTATCCCAAAGACGGTCTTACCAAGCTTGAATTGCAGTTTGTCATTTTTAACAGACATTGGAATGCCACGATTTATCTGTTTTGCTCTGATACAAGGCAGTTCTCCATATTTTGAAAAATGAATAATTTTGCCATTATCGTATAAACATTTTTCGATACTGCGCCATACATCTTCGGCTTTAGTCAAGGCAAATACAGCATCTATTCCATATTTCTTGCCTATCGGAATCATGGACTTTCTGCAATAATCCCATGTTACATCATAAGATTTCTGCATCTCATTGAGTTGATTGGCAAGCATCTTACGTTTATCCTTGCCTTCTGTATTACCATATAAAGATAGCAGTTTGCGATATCTTTTTGTACGCAGAAGCTGGTCATAATTCTTTCTCATAATACCTACAAGTTCATTGCCTGCTTTACGAATTTTATCAGAAAGAGCCACGACTTTTAGCACATCGGAATAAGGCATATCGGTCTCAGCAACTAAAATATGCCTGCCAGATAGTTTATGATATTGTTTCAGAATCTTATTGTACTCTTCATCAATCATGATTTTTCTGTTCCTCAATGTACTTAATTACCGTAGCTTCGCTTATGTGACCTACTGTCGATACAAAATATCCTCTTGACCATAAAACGCCGCATCTTGCATAGAACTGTTTTAATTGCGGAAATGTCTTAAATAATTCAATAGCGCTGATGCTTTTAAGGGTTCTTACGACATCGCACGGAGCGACAGTCTGTGGGACATCTATAAAAATATGTATATGGTCGGGCATTACTTCAAGTGACTTAATATGATAGCTATAATCATCGCAGATTTTATGTAGTATCTGTTTAAGTGTATCTTCTACATTACCCTTTAATACTGAAAACCTGAATTTAGGACACCAGATAATATGATACTGTATCAGATATTTACAATGCGAAGCGCTATGATATTGTTCTTCGCTCATTGCCTTTTTCTCCTAACTGATATTTTTCCTGAATACCTCTACGCATCAAGTCAAGGAATGTGATAGTTTCACCTTCCTCAACAGAATAGATACGCGCAAGGTTTTCAAGCTCTGTTTTCCATTCGGAAGGAATGGAAATATTGATTTGTACATTATCGCTCTTAGGTCTTGCCATTAGAATCCTCCTGTAATATCCTTAATCCTATATCTCTTATCTCTTGCTCTTATAATTGCTTTGCAATCTTCAATGGTTGGATTTACTATTTTGCTCCAAATTCCATAATTCTGATGAGGTTGAACGTATGCAGCATCTTCTTCAGTAAGTAAACAGTCCCATTCTCCCAGCACCCAGCCATGTTTAACCATTCCTTTTTCTAATTGCCTTGGTCTTGGATGTTCCTTTTTGCATTTATTGCAAGGACACCACAAATGCTTGCAATGTGTTAATTCGTAGTATGTATATTTATCTATTCGCTTTTTGATTACTTGCTCAAAACCACAATATTCACATTTTAAAGTAAACATATACTTCCTTTCTGTGTTTATATTATACATATATTATATACCTGTTCTATGTGTTTAGCAAGTCAAAGAAAAGCGGCTTTCATTTGAAATAACCTACCGGATGAATAATATTATCCCTTAAAGGATCAAAGTCCGTTAATTCCTCATTAACCATCACACTCATCCTTTTAATCTTATCAAAGCCATACTTCTCCCTAATCTCATCCATTACAATATCAAGCTTCTTTTCTTTTTCTCGTTGTTTCTCATCTATAAATAAGCTTAGCTGTTCAACACCATCATCAATACAAAGATGGGACACATGGACATCAATAGAACGATAAGCATAATGAAAATCCACATTCTCATCCACCAATTCCATTACAACCTTCATAATCTCTGAAGCAATATTCGTTGCTTTTTCAATCTTTCTTTGTCTTGTGTAATATTTTAAATCCGTATTGCGAATAGCGATTGAGATCACATCGCCTTTAAGTCCCTGTTGTTTTAAACGTGTTGCGACAGATTCCACAAGCACCGTAAAGACCATTTTCATATCTTCCCGATTCTTCATATCCATGACAGCCGTAATACCATTGCCCACTGATTTAGGTTGTTGTTCATGGCTGACAGCAAGCACTTCAGAAGCATCATAGCCATTCGCAAAATACCATAACACTTCCCCCATCTTGCCTAAAAAAGAGCGCAAGTAAGCAGGCTCTTTCTTGGCCAAATCACCTATTTTACTGATGCCCCTGGCCTTAAGCTTTGGTGCTGTGCGATAGCCAACATAGAATAAATCTTCAATAGGTAGTGGCCATAACACTTCTTGATAATTATCCTGAGTAATAATACTAAAGCCCATTTTCTTTTTCAGATCAGAACCCATTTTCGCAAAGATCTTATTATAAGATATCCCCATAGAGACTTCGAGTCCTAGCTCTTCACGCACTCGCTTTTGTATCTTTCTTGCCACACTAATCCCATCACCAAACACTTGTGAAGAATGCGTCAAATCAATCCACGCCTCATCCAAGCCAAAGCTCTCTACATGATCCGTATATTCACGATAAATACCCTTAACCTCACTTGTATAATACAAATAATCATCATAATGGGGATGGATAATTAAGAGTTCCGGACATACTTTCTTCGCTTCACGTAATGTCGAAGCCGTTTTCACACCAGCCGCTTTCGCAAGATCATTTTTTGCAAGAATAATGCCATGACGCATTTCCTCATGCCCCCCTACAGCCATGGGCACTTGACGTAATTCTGGATGCAACATTTCTTCAATCTGGGCATAACAATGATTGATATCACTATGTACAATAACTCTCTCCATTTCTCCCACCTCTTCCCTTATTATATCTGCTTTGTTTCATTTTTCAACATTATAAGAAACTTTGATCATTTCATATTTTATAGTTTTATAATTATTAAAGATATGTTATAATAATTGTGACGAGGTGATATATATATGACACTTAAAGAATTAGTTCAGCAGTATAAAAGACAAACCCAACAAAATAATACACAAATTGCCGAAAAATTAGGCGTCACAAAAGCAACTGTATCGAGATGGTTATCAGGTGATGTCAAACATGTTCAAACTGAAACAATGGAAAGAATGAGAGATGTTTTTGGCTATGATGTCAAAGCTGTTCTTGAAGGAAAAGTGATTGAATTCAAGAAACCTATTCTTGGTTATGTCAAAGCAGGTTATGATATGTTTGCGGATGAGAACTATTTAGGAATGGAAAGTGTAACTGAGGATGAAAACCGTTTAGGGGATTATTTCTTAAAAGTACAGGGCGATTCGATGATTGGTGCTGGTATTATGGATGGCTCTTTAGCTTATGTCCAACAGTGTTCTGATGTCCCTAATGGCACAATTGGTGTTGTTGTCATTGGTGATGAAGTCACTGTTAAACGTGTCATTAAGAAGCATGACATGTTGGTGCTTGAAGCTGCTAACCCTGCTGTCGAAAATCGCTATTTCACAAGCAAAGATATTCGTAATATTCCTGTTAATATTATTGGTAAAGTCATTTTTGTGAAAACAACATTCTAAGAGGCGATATTTATCGCCTTTTTTCATAGATGAATTGTCAAATTAAGTGCAACACGATGTATGTGAGTCTATTTCGTTCATAACTTCATTTGGTGTCTTATAGCCAAGGCATTTTCGTAGCCGATTATTCATCAGTTCAAGATTATGCTTTAGCTCATTCTTCATCGACAAGTGATAGGTCAGAAGAAGCAAGTAAAGATATAACTGTTCTCTCATTTATGTTAAGATGGCTGTAGTTCATGGGATTCTCCTTGATAAATGTTTGTTTAGTCACTCACATTTTATCATTGAACCCATGGACTTTTTTTATTCTTATAGGCTGTTGCACTTATTATGATAATTTATCTATGAAAAAAATAGAGGTCATTGACCTCTATTAGAAACCTTTCCCTTCTTCCGCTAAGAAACGTTCAAAATCAGCATCAGTACCTAAGACATAATGTGTTTCACTGACCTTATGTGGTGTTCCTTCCTCATAGTTAAGACCGGATGTCTTATAGTCATAAGTATAAGACTTTCTTGTCTTTTCAACTCTTGGATTTGGATGTGGGATAGCTGAAAGTAAGGATTTTGTATAAGGATGAAGAGGGTTGTTGAAGATTTCTTCAGAAGTACCTGCTTCAACCAAGTGTCCTAAGTGTAAGACACCAATACGATTAGAAATATATTTGACCATGGACAAGTCATGGGCAATAAACAAGTAAGCAGCCCCTGTCTCTTTCTGCATCTTCTTCATCAGGTTGACAACCTGTGCCTGAATAGATACATCAAGAGCGGAGATCGCTTCATCGGCTATAACCAAGTCTGGGTTCATAATCAGAGCACGGGCGATACCGATACGCTGACGCTGGCCCCCTGAGAACTGGTTTGGATAACGGTTGGCATGTTCTCTTGAAAGGCCAACAGTTTCCAACATGCGATAGACTTTCTCATTTCTTTCTTCAATAGAATCATAGCTATGATGAATATCAAGCCCTTGGGCTACGATATCGAGAACCTTCTTACGTGGATTCAGACAAGCCATTGGATCCTGGAAGATCATGGCCATCTTCGTACGTAATGTCTTGATGGCTTCATTGCTCATCTTGCCTGAGATATCCTGACCTTCAAAGATAATCTTACCAGCTGTCGGTTCATAAAGACGAATAATCGCACGTCCTGTTGTCGATTTCCCGGAACCTGATTCACCGACAAGTCCATATGTTTCCCCTGGCATAATATCGAAGGAAATACCATCTACTGCCTTAACTGTGAATTTACGGCTGATGGGGAAGTATTGTTTTAAGTCTTTGACTTCAAGAATAGGTTTTGTTGGATCGATCATTTCGCAACACCTTCCTTTATCATCTTTTGAATTCTATTACGTAATGATGCTGGCATTTCTACCTTTGGCGCACGTGGGTCCATTAGCCAAGAAGCAACTTTATGGCTTGATGAGCCTGGTACATCAAACATTGGTGGTTCAAGTCTTAAATCAATATTTAAAGCATAGGCATTACGTGGCGCAAAGGCATCACCCTGAACCTTCTTAGTAAGGTTTGGTGGTGAACCAGGAATAGTATAGAGTTCATCATCATCTGTATCAAGATCAGGCATTGCCGATAAAAGACCCCAAGTGTAAGGATGACGAGGATCATAGAAGATTTCATCAATCGTACCCTTTTCAATAATCTTGCCGGCATACATGACATTGACATAATCCGCAACCTTCGCCACAACACCTAAGTCATGGGTAATATAGATTACTGACAAGTCTTTCTTCTTCTGTAAGTCTTGAATCAGTTCAAGAATCTTTGCCTGAATAGTAACATCTAGTGCTGTTGTTGGTTCATCACAAATAAGCAAATATGGATCACACGAGAGCGCAATCGCAATAACGACACGCTGTCTCATCCCGCCAGATAACTGGTGAGGATAGTTCTTCATACGTGCTTCTGGATCAGTAATGCCTACTTCACTAAGCAGTTCAACAGCTTTCTTATAAGCTTCTTCCTTACTTGTCCCATAGTGATACATCATAGGTTCCATAACCTGCTTACCAATTGTCATTGTTGGATTAAGAGATGTTAATGGATCCTGGAAGACCATGGCAATCTTACGGCCACGTATTTCTGACTGAATTTCTTTTTCTGACATTTTGACAATGTCTTTGGTATGCTTGCTGCCATCTGGATCAGTCCAAGTATAATTGATTGTTCCTGAATCGATGGTTCCATTCTTTGCAAGAATACCCATGATGGCTTTTGTCGTAACAGACTTACCTGATCCTGATTCACCAACAATCGCAATAGTTTCCCCACGGTATAAGTCAAGATCAACACCACGAATGGCATTGACTTTTGCCCCTTCAGTACGGAAGGAAATGGACAGGTCTCTAATTTCTAGTACTTTTTCTCTTTCTGCCATTGTTTATCCCTCCTTCATTGTTGGATCTAGGGCATCTCTTAGACCATCACCAAATAAGTTAAATGATAACATTAAGATGGCCATGACGGCTGCTGGTATCAACATCGCATGTGGATAAACCTGGAAAAGTCTGAAACCATCATTAATAAGTGTTCCAAGAGAAGCAAGAGGTTTTGTCAAACCTAAACCGATGAAAGCCAAATAGGCTTCATAGAAAATAGCATTTGGAATAGTCATCATTGACATGATGATCAACTGACCAAAGATATTAGGTAAGATTTCTTTAAATAAGATAAAGAAATTACCAGCACCAAGAGTACGAGCCGCTAAGACATATTCTTCTTCCTTAACCTTAAGTACCTGGGCACGCGTAATACGTGACATTGGAATCCATTCTGTAAAGATTAAGGCAATAATGACAGTCTTAAGCGAAGGCTTCATCACTGTTAATAAGATAATCAATACAACAAGTGTAGGAATAGAGTTAATAATTTCCTGGATACGCTGCATGATGGCATCAACCATACCACCAAAATAACCAGAGACAAGACCATAAGTCATGCCCACAACAATATCAATAATAACGGCAACAACCGCAATAATTAAAGAATAACGCGTACCCTGCCATGTACGTACCCATAAGTCACGACCAAGATAATCCGTACCAAACCAGTGTTCACCACTAGGTACACGATTGGCAATACTTGTATTCATTTCGGCATAATTCCATTTTGATACCATTGGTACAATAATGGCTAATAACGTAATGATAATAATAAGGATAACCCCAATAACAGCCCCTTTGTTTTCTTTAAAACGACCTAGGATATCCTGCCACATTGGGCGTGAAGGGAGAACTTCATCAATATTGATATTCTGTTTATCCCCAACAAGTTCAAAATCATCAGGTAAGAATTTTGTATTATCCATGCATTATTCCCCCTTTCCTAAACGAATACGTGGGTCAATCAAACCATAGGACACATCAATAATGAGCATCATCGCAATATACATAAAGGCATAAAGGAATGAACAAGCCATAATAATGTTGTAGTCATTGGAATGAATAGAATCAATCAATATCTGACCAAGACCAGGTACATTACAAATTGATTCAACAACCATAGTCCCTGTCATCAAGTTGACAAGAATAGGACCAATAACAGTAATAACAGGAATCAAAGCATTACGTAAAGCATGTCTGAAGATCAATGTCTTCTTATCAAGACCTTTCGCAAGTGCTAATGTCATGTAGTCAGAAGCCAAGACAGAAATCATTTCTGTACGCGTAAAACGGGCAACGTTCGCAATAACCGACATCGACAATGCCACAACAGGAATAATCGAAGAAACAATTGGATCATTCTCCAGATACATTGTTGGCAGTACCGGAAGTTTGACACCAAGAATAATAACCAGTAATAAGGCAAAGACAAATGAAGGAATAGAGACACCTAAAACAGAAATAATAGTCGCAATTGTATCCCAGATCGTATTGCGCTTTAAAGCAGCAATAATACCTAACAGCATTCCCACAATTGTCCCTAAGGCTGTTGCGGCAATACCATAAATAAAGGAAATCTTCGCTCTAGGCATAACAATATCGGCAACACCCTGGTCTTTGTATAATACATACGATAAACCAAAGTCACCCTTTACCATATTCTTTAAATAGTTACCAAACTGTACAATAACAGGTTTATCAAGACCATATTTGGCTTTGACAACTTCCATCTGCTCAGGAGACATCTTTTCTGAGTTAAATGGTGTACCAGGTAATAATCTTGTCATTAAGAACAAGATTGAAAGTATAACGAATAAAGTAACAATCGAAATCAATATTCTTTTTCCGATATACTTAAGCATGGACTTATCCATATAATCATCCTTTCTTTATATTGAATATGTGTATTCTAACACATTGTTGCAATAATACAAATTATAATAGGATTTTTTTAAAGAAGCATAAAATATCTAACATATTTATAAATAAAGAAACACATTATAGCGAAGAGCTATAATGTGTTTGACTTACTACTTTAATGTGACAAATTTAAATGTGTAAGGTACACCTACAGCTTTATGTACTAAGCCAGATACGCTTGTAGCCTGAAGTGCAGAACCACCCTTTTCAAATAATGGGATATCTGCCATATCATCCATACCAATTTTTTCAGCCTGTACCATTAAATCATAACGCTTGCTTGCATCTGATTCTGTCTGAATCTGCTTCATTAATGCATCATACTGAGCATTAGACCATTGACCATAGTTATTGCTGTTGCCTGTGCTTAATAAGTTCAAGTAAGTTGTTGGGTCAGCATAGTCAGGTCCCCAACGTGTAACAGCTAACTGGAAGTTACCACCCTTCATACGGTTGTTGATACGGTCCTGTTTAGTTGTTGCAGACATTTCAACCTTAAGACCTTTTAACTTAGATAAGTTACCCTGTACATATTCGGCAACAGAATCCATTGGAGATTCATCAGTACCATATAATAACTGAACAGTGACTTCAGATTTACCTAATTCAGCTAAACCTGCATTCAATGCTTCCTGGGCAGCTTTTTCATCATATTTCGTAAATGAACCAGCAATACTACGGAAGTCTTTTCCATCAGGAGACTGTGATAACTGTGCAGGTACGAAACCTTTTGCTTCCTTAGAACCATCTTTTAAGACATCAGAGCATAACTGCTTTCTATTGACTGCAAGAGAGATAGCCTTACGGATATTCTTGTTAGCCATAACTGGATCTTTTGTATTTGGTTCAAGGTAGAATAAGTAACCTTCATTGAATGACTTATAAGTATCTTTACCTTTATATTTATCAACCAAGTCAGAACTAATTGTTGCATAGTCAACACGACCTGAGTCAAAGTTTGCAGATGCTGACTGAGGTTTCATAGCTAAATCAAAGTGTAAATTCTTTAATTTAACATCCTTAGCATCATAATATTTATCATTCTTAACGAAATCAGCACTCTTACCTTTTGTCCATTTCTTCATAACGAATGGTCCATTAGATAATAGATATTCTGGTTTTGTCGCATAGTCTTTACCAGCTTTTTCAGCAAATTTCTGGTTAATTGGGTAATAACATGGGAATGTCATTAAATCCAAGAAGAATGGTACTGGTGCAGCCAATGTAACAACCAATGTCTTATCATCCTGAGCCTTAACACCAAGTGTATCAAGTTCAGCCTGAGTAGCCGTTGTACCTTTCTTAATTAAATCATCGGCATTTAAGATATTGGCACCATCTGATCCATACATATAAGCATAGTTACCAGCATTCTTAATAATTCTCTGCCATGCATAAACGAAGTCATTAGCAGTAACATCGTCACCATTGCTCCATTTTGCATCTTTTCTTAATTTGAATGTGTAAGTCTTGCGGTCATCACTTACCTTATATGACTGGGCAACGGCATTTACAGTTTTACCATTCTTGTCCAATCCTTCAAGACCTTCTGTGATTGCGTGTAATGCGTTGAATGACATACCATCATCAACAACTGAACTATCCATACCCATGATATCCAGTTCTGACGCAAATCTAAATGTAGAAGTGTCGGTTTTCTTTCCAGCCCCGCCACAGCCAGCTAACATTGTTGCTGACAGTGCGACTGCCGCAACACGTCCTAGTTTTTTCATAAACTTCCCTCCATCTTATGAAAATATTATGGCTTTTCGTTTACCATATCAACACTATACCTTCTTACATATATCTTGTCAATCATATTTCAATCTTTATTTTGCACTTTAAATAAATTGAATATATTCAATTTAGCTAATCTACAAATTTAATACTTTTAAAATCGTGATTGTATTACGTAATGTACAATTGTAAGCCCTTGTAGAGCCTTATTTTATAACATTTGTGATAATCTTTTATCACTTTGTATGTGATTTCTTATTTTCCAAAATTAAAAAAGAACAAGCTAATGCCCGTTCTTCAGTTCTTCTATTTTCTTTACAATCTCCTCACGACTTGTCAAACCGATAAACTGATAGAGGGCTTGCCCATGATCAAAAAGAATAATAGCTGGTAAGCTCATCACCCCATAAGCCATGGCAAGTTTTCTTTCTTTGTCGACATCGAGCTTGATGAGTTGAAGATCATCAAATTGCATTATCACTTCATCTAGCACATTGTCCATTGTCTTGCAAGGACCACACCAGGAAGCATAGAAATCGACAAGAACATAGCCTTGATCAGCTAGACTTTTCTTGAATGATTCTTTGTTCATGAAATATCCGCCTTCACATCTTTAATATGGACATCAAGCTGTGGATAAGGAATCTCAATGCCCTTTTCATCCAAGGCTTTCTTCACAGCTTCAAGCATCGAAAATTTACATTTCTCCCAGTTCTCCGGGGTTGCCCACGCTCTTAAAAGAAATGTCACTGAGCTTTCCTTGTATTCCTTAACGACAACCATTGGCTTTATATCAAGGGTTAATGGATGATTCTTTGCCACCATATGAATGATCTTCTTTACTTCATCTATATCACTCTCATAAGCCACATCAAAATCTAGATCAATACGACGGGCATCGGAAGAAGAATAGTTAATGATGATATTGCGAGCTACGGTGGAGTTAGGAATAATGATTTTCTCATTTTCCACTGTCAACATATAAGTATAAAATAAGGATATCTCCTGCACCTTTCCAACCGTCCCACTTACTTCAATCAAATCACCTTTTCCAAAAGGCTTCGCAAAGAGAATCATAATCCCATCAATAAGTTCACTTAATGTCTCTTTAACAGCTAAAGCAATGGCTGCAGCAGCGGCTGTAAACATCGCTACAAGTGATGTCATATCGACCCCAAGTGTTGAGAGGGCAGTTAAGATAATAATAATTGTAAAGACAACTTTAATAATGGTATGAAAGAAATTTAAGACGATTTCATCATGATTACTTTTTTCAATATAAGCCATGATGATTTTACGGATTGCTTTGGATACCCAGTATCCAATTAATAGAATCAAAAGTGCTGATACTAAGCGTTCTAAATTATCGCCATAACGATTCAAGAATTTTTCTAATATTTCCATAACTCCTCCTTGTCGTCCTATTATATATGAAAGACGAAAAGACTTAAAGAGTTAGTCAAGGAGAAAAAAGGTTGAATTATTCATTAATTACGATAAAATGAAATCAGCGACAAAGGAGGCCACACGATGAAAGTAGCAGTCTTGACTGACAGCAATTCTGGCATCACTCAAAAAGAAGCTAAGGATTTAGGTGTCTACGTCATTCCTATGCCCTTCACAATTAATGGTGAAGAATTTAAAGAAGACATAAATCTTTCACAGGAAGATTTCTATAAAAAACTCATTCATGAACAGGCTGATATTTTTACGAGTCAGCCAGCCGTAGGTGATATTACAAAATATTGGGATCAGGCTTTAGAAGACCATGATCAGCTCGTTCATATTCCAATGTCCTCAGGTTTATCAGGAAGCTGCCAGACAGCCTTGATGCTTGCCGAAGATGAGAAATATGCCGGTAAGGTCTTTGTAGTAGATTCACAGCGTATCTCAGTGACCCAGAAATGGGATGTCTTTGATGCTCTCTATCTCGCTAAGGAAGGTAAGAGCGGTGAAGAGATTCGTGATTTATTATTGGAAAATAAGCTGAATGCGACAATTTATATTACCGTGCCAACACTTGATTATTTAAAGAAAGGCGGGCGTGTAACCCCAGCTGCAGCTGCTCTTGGTGGTTTGCTGAAGATTAAGCCTATTCTTTCTATTCAGGGTGAAAAGCTCGATAAATTTGCGACAGCTCGTACGATGAAGAAAGCGCGCAAGATAATGATTGATCAGGTGAAGGCTGATATCGTCAATCGTCATTTTGGTGAATATCGTATTGCTGGAGCATATACATATGATAAAGAAGATGCACTTGACTTTAAAGCACAGGTTGAGGAAGCTTTTCCAGGACATAAGATGATGATGGATCCACTCTCATTATCTGTTGCCTGTCATATTGGTCCTGGTTCACTGGCTGTTGTTGCTTGTAAAAAGCTAACAGATAGTATTGGAGAAGGTGAATACTAATTCACCTTTTTATTTGTATAAAGGCGTAAAATATTATAGAATGCATATAGAAAAAACATTTCCCAAAATGAAATAAGAAAGGTCGTGAAATAATGGCTGAAGATAATAAGAAAGCCACAAGAAGTCACTCCCATAAGAGAAGAACTTCAAAGAAAAGACCACCTAGAAAACAAATAGATACACGTATTTTTGCCTTAGGTGGGTTAAATGAAATTGGAAAAAACATGTATGTAGTAGAACATGGTGATGA
The DNA here is from genome assembly GCF_009695655.1 of Sharpea porci. Taxonomy (GTDB): domain Bacteria; phylum Bacillota_I; class Bacilli_A; order Erysipelotrichales; family Coprobacillaceae; genus Sharpea; species Sharpea porci. The sequence goes on along the minus strand of NZ_VUNM01000030.1, from coordinate 4,233 downwards.
ATTAATTATTATAGATGCAGGTGTTAAATTTGCTTCTGAAGGTTTACCTGGTGTTGATTATGTCATTCCAGACTACACATATCTCAAACAGAACAGTAAAAAAATCAAAGGGCTATTTATTACCCATGGGCATGAAGACCATATTGGGGGTATTCCCTTCTTGCTTCAATTAGTCCCTATTCCATTTATCTACGCTACACCTCTAGCCTGCGCCATGATTCGCAGAAAGCTTGAAGAACATCGTCTTCTCAATGAGACAAAGCTGATTCAGATTGATATTACTGATCCAGGCTGGTCAATGCGTACAAAATATTTCAATGTTGGTTATTTCAATACCAACCACTCCATCCCTGAATCCATCGGTATTGTTGTCAATACACCTAATGGACGTATTGTAGAAACAGGTGACTTTAAATTTGACTTAACGCCAGTAGGCAGAGCTGCTGATTTCCAGAAGATGAGCTTCTTAGGGGAAACTGGTGTTGATTTACTGATGGCCGATAGTACAAATGCTGAAGTACCTGCCTTCTCTATTTCTGAAAAGAAAGTTTCAGCAACTATCCAACAGGAATTCCGTAAAGCCGATGGGCGTATTATTGTAGCAACATTCGCTTCTAACGTTCATCGTGTTGCTCAGATTGTGGATGCTGCCGTACGTTTTAATAGAAAGATTCTTGTTTATGGTCGTTCAATGGAAAACAATATCATGATTTCAAGAAAACTTGGTTATATTAAATGTCCAGACCGTTTCTTTATTTCCAATGAAGAAGCTAAGCATTTACCTGATAACGAAATCATGATTATCTGTACGGGTTCTCAGGGTGAAGCCTTAGCCGCCTTAAGCCGTATTGCGAATGGCACACATCGCCAAGTCAAGATCAAACCAGGCGATACAGTTATTTTCTCATCCAACCCAATTCCAGGCAACCAGGCTTCTGTCAGCCGTGTCATCAACAAGCTTTATCGTGCAGGTGCCCGTGTTCTTGAAAACTCTGCCATCAGCGATCTACATACTTCCGGACATGCCTCACAAGAAGAAATGAAGCTGATGTTCTTACTTACAAAACCACGTTATTTCTTCCCAATTCATGGGGAATATCGTATGCTTGTGATTCATAAGCATCTTTATGAACAAGTGGGTGGTGAAAAAGATCATGCCTTCATTCTTTCTAATGGCGATAGCTTGATTTTACGCAACCATGAAGTCTTCCCTGGCCCACGTGTCCATGCCGATGATATCTATGTGGATGGCAATGACCTCACTGGTCTTTCAACAGCTGTTCTTCATGATCGTCAGATTCTTTCTGAAGACGGTATGGTCGCTGTATTAATTGCCATGGATAGCCATGAAGGCAAACTCCTCAATCGCCCGATTATCATGAGTCGTGGCTTTGTCTATATGAAGGATTCGACAGATATGATTCGTGAAGCAGAACGTATTGTCCAAAGCAAACTCAATGCAGAGCTCAAAGGCAAAACAACCTTTGCCTCTATCAAGAATACAGTTCGTGATAGTCTTACATCCTACTTCCATCAGAAGACAAGAAGACATCCAATGATCATTCCTGTCATCATGAATAAGAAAGTCTAATGAGAATACGTCGTCAAATTGGTATTGCTCTGCTTGCTTTAATCGCCTTAGCCATCACTATGACAATCGTACATACGATTGTCATTTCACCTAAAAGCTATCGTATTCATCATGTTGAAGTGACAAACAAGGCTATTCCTCAACAATTCCAAAACTTCAAAATTGCTTATCTTTCTGATATCCATTTAAGAAGTCAAAAAGATATCACGAGATTAGAAGAAATCGTCAAAGATCTTAATGAACAAAATTATGAAATGGTGCTCTTTGGTGGTGATCTTTATGAAGGAAAAGTCTTTGAAGATAAAAAAGTAACACAGATTCTCAACTCTATTCATTCAAGCTATGGCAAATTTGCGGTACTTGGTGAAGAAGATAATAGTAATAGCAGTCAGGTAGTTCAGATTCTCACTGAAGCGGGCTTTGAAACACTCAATAATGAAGCACGCACCATTTACTACAATGAAGCAAAAATCAGGCTTATTGGCTATAACACAGAAGCTTCAACCGCCCTTGAAAAGAGCGATCTTTATACAATCAGCTTTTCCCACTATCCTGATCAGTTTGCCTTCATCAGTGATACATCACAATATCATTTAGCTGGCCATTCAGGGGGTGGATTTATCTATCTTCCACTTCTAGGCGCAACCACAAAACTCAATCATGCCAAAACTTATAATCATGGTTCTTATACAAAGAATAATGCCACACTCTATGTCAGCAACGGTCTTTCCATTATGGCTGATCATTCTTATAAGTTTTTAGCGAAAAATGAAATCGTGATACTTACCCTCAACAAATCATAGTGTCGAAAAGACACTATTGGCATCAACGAAAGGAGATGTTGGGTTTGAAAGGTAAAAAATCTTACATTATAGATATAGCTATCATGTTGGTGATTGGCTATATCTCATTACGTCTATCCGTTGGTGGCGAAGTGAAGAGCGTCCTCCATACCTTAACAAGTGCAAGCCCCATCTGGCTAGCTGTCTTAATAGCGATTATGCTTGGATACTATCTTGTAGATGGATTGGCATTATGGCTTTTAGCTCACAACTACAAGAAAGATTTCACTTTCAAACAAGCCTTTATTAACGCCTTAACTGGCACTCTCTTCAACGGTCTTACCCCAAGTTCATCAGGCGGTCAGTTTGCCCAGGTCTTCGTCTTCAACAACCAGGGCATTCCCCCAACGATTGCTTCTGGCATTCTCATGATGTGCTTTATCAGTTACCAGATTGCCCTCATGGCCATCTCAGCCATCCTCATGCTAGTAAACCTCCCCTATTATATAAGTGAAGGAGCTACCGTAACTGGTATGGCAACAACTGGCTTTCTCATTAATGTCAGTGTAACAGCTGCCTTTATCCTTGGTGGACTCTCAAAAGGCTTTCAGAACTTCATCATTCATACCGTAATCAAATTCCTTGCGAAAATTCATATTGTCAAGAACTATGAAGCGACAAGCGCTAAAATCGAAAACTATTTTTCAGAATTCAGACATGAAATGATTGTCTTATTAAAGAATCAAAAAATCTTCTGGCAAGTCAATGCCTGTAACTTTTTAAAACTCTTCTTGATCTATGCGACACCATTCTATGCCTGTTTAGCCCTGCATATTCATGTCACGCCAAGCATGTTCATTACTTTCCTTGGCCTTGCTTCAATCATCAACCTGATCAATACCTTCCTACCTATTCCTGGCGCAAGTGGAGGAAGCGAAGGATGTTATATGATTTTATTTGGCTTTTTAGGGCAAGTTGATGCCTCAAGTTCCATGTTTATCTGGCGTTTCTTCTCATTCTATTTTGGAATGATTATTGGTATGGTAAACTTTATGATTGCGAAAGATACAAAACGAAAATAATCTAAAAGAAGCAAGACAATATCGCTTGCTTCTTTTTTTAGACCGTTGATAACTATTAGGTACATTTATACCCTTTAAGGTATATTATCTTTTATTTTTACGTTTTTATACCCTATATGGTATATTTTATATTAATTTATTGTGTTTTATACCTTTTATGGTATAATTTGTGTATGAATATTATTGGAAAATATGTCAAGGAAGAACGTAGAAAAGCAGGTTTAACACAAAAAGAATTTGCCTTAAGAGCTGGATTGGGATTACGCTTTGTCCGAGATTTAGAACAAGGAAAGGAGACTGTAAGACTCGATAAAGTCAACCAAGCTCTTGCCATGTTTTCTATGCAAGCTGTTCCTGGCAAAATTGAACGTAATGAGGAGGAAGTATAATGGCTAGTGTAAACAGAACCGCCTATATCTATGTTCAGGACCATTTTGCAGGTCTTTTAAAAGATACGGATGATGGCTATCTCTTTCAATATGATGAAAACTATCTCCAATCAACGAATCCTTTACCAAATGTCGCCGTAAAGCCCCTTGCTTTAGCAATGGGGATATAAGGCGACAATTATCTTGCTGAAAGTTATCTAATCCCTTTTGTATTAGATAGGTAAGAGTGGTATAATATCTATATGAAATACAAATCTAATCACAATGTAGTCTATTCCTGCAAATACCATGTGGTATGGTGTCCTAAGTATCGACGTTCCGTTTTAATAGACGGTGTTGATGTTCGTCTAAAGGAGCTGATTAAAGAAACATGCGACCAACTTAATGTC
>NZ_VUNM01000003.1 GCF_009695655.1 Sharpea porci | reverse complement strand
TCCACATTCACCGAGATATTCTTGGAGCCATGAACATCTGCAACTCAACTGAGTATGTTGGCGATAGTAATATCAGACATACTGCGTAGGGAACTATATGTTCTGCCCTATGATGGGTGATGGCACACCCATACCTTGCACTACGACCTAACAGAAATGTAATGGTCAGCCACTATGTAGTGGCAGGTAGCAAGAATCCCCTGCCTTTAGGCATGGGGAGTGTCAACAGTTAGCCTAACTCTACCCCTTTCACATGAACATTATTTATCTAAAACATTATTTGCGTTTTTTGATGGTCTAATACCTGAAGGATGGTTACTTGATACTGTAGTTAAGAACTGGAAAATAGACAGAAAAGATCGTTTTGGTTTATTACTTGTATCTTATCGAGACTGTATCGGCAATGTCAGAATTGAAAGCCAGAGGATATAATACGTTAATTATGTTTTGGAATAGTCATTAAGAATCCAAGCAAACAAGAAATATTGAGTTCATGCCACAATTACTGTGTTAAATTAATGCCACCCCAAAATAAAACAAACGCCTCATAAACAACTTATGAGGCATTTTCATTATTCAAAGTGAAGAATCTCTTTTAAGAATATGGCCATTGCTTTATCGCGAAAAGCTTCAATTTCTTCATTCGTCTGACCAAGCTCACAAGGACGATGGGCTTTTTCTAAAGTAATCCCTTCAACAAGATCATCAAAAAGAGCTGGATCAATGCCCATTGCACTCTTGAGTGAATCACCATATTTTTGAGCCATTGCCCCATAACCGCCTTTAGCACCTAAATCAAGTGCAAGAAGCTGGCCAAGAATAGCTGCACGCATGCCTGGACCATATGTAAAGGCTGTGTCAATGTCTTCAACCGAAGCAACACCATCTTCAACAGCCGAAAGCAAGCTTTTAAACATCGCCCAGTTAGCACGCTGAACAATATAGCCATTGACTTCTTTCTGACAGACAATGGGCTTTTTACCCATCGCTGTATAAATTGCTTTCGCTTTATTAATTGTTTCCTCACTTACAGCTTCTCCCCCTACTATTTCAATCAAAGGAATCATGTAGGATGGGTTAAATGGATGACCAACTAAGATATGTTCTGGATGGGGCATATCTTTTTGAAGCTTTGAAGGAAACATGGCTGTTGTTGAAGAGAAAATAAGAATATCTGGTTGAATGCTTTGGGCACGTTTATAGAATTCTTGCTTAATATCCAGTCTTTCTGGCAAGCATTCCAAAATGGCATCTTTACCCTCTAGCGCTTCTTCTAGATCATGTGTAATATGGGCTTTCTCCAACAGAACACCGCTTTCTTCACGTTTAATCACACCTGCCACAACAAGCTTCTCAAGAACATTTTTCAGGTTATCTTTTACCTGGTCCGCATCTCTTATATCATAGAGTGTCACATCCTGATGATGACATAAGGCATTAGCTGCTAACCCACAGCCAATAAGACCACTGCCGGCAAATAATAAATGGTACATGATATCCACCTCCATATCTCTATTATAGATTGATAGGAAAAGTTGTTAAGTAATTATCGTTAATATTTTTAGCACTCTTATTGACATTGTGCCAAAGATTGTTATAATGTTACTTGGCATTTGAAATAAGAGAGTGCTAAGAAGGAGTGAGAATATGCTTAAACCATTATCAAAAAATATAGTACTCAAGAAAGAGGAAGCTGAGAAGAAAACTGCAAGCGGTATTATTCTAACAACTGAATCAAAAGAAGTTCCAAGTCAGGCAACTGTTGTAGCCGTTGGTCCTAAATGTGAAAGTGGTCTTAAAGAAGGCGACAAAGTCGTTTATAAGAACTATTCAGGCACTAAAGTAACAATCAATGATGAAGATTTCATTGTAATTGATGAAGAAGATATTCTTGCATCAATTCAGTAGGAGGCATAATTATGGCAAAAGAAGTACGTTATGGCAATGATGCTAGAAAAGCAATGTTGAAAGGTGTAAATACATTGGCTGATGCAGTCAGTGTCACTTTGGGTCCTAAAGGACGTAATGTTGTATTGGAAAAATCATATGGTTCTCCATTGATCACTAATGATGGTGTTTCCATTGCGAAAGAAATTGAACTTGAAGATAAGTTTGAAAATATGGGTGCTAAGCTTGTCTATGAAGCAGCTAATAAGACAAATGATGTAGCTGGTGATGGTACAACAACAGCTACTATTCTTACAAGAGATATGATTAATAATGGCTTAAAGGCTGTTGATAAAGGCAGCAATCCTGTATTACTTAGAGAAGGTATTGAAAAAGCAGGTAAGGCTGTTGCGAAAGTCTTAGTTGATAATAGTCATAAGGTTGAAACAAGTGATGATATTGCTGCTGTTGCATCTATTTCTAGTGGTGATGAACATATTGGTCAGCTCATCAGTAATGCGATGGAAAAAGTAGGTAGAGATGGTGTAATTAATGTTGATAACTCTAACTCATTTGATGATGAATTAGAAGTCAATGAAGGTATGCAGTATGACAAAGGTTATGTATCACCATACATGGTCAGTGATACAGACAAGATGGAAGTCGAAATGGATAACCCACTCATCTTAGTCACAAACCAGAAAATCTCTAACCTTCAGGAAATCCTTCCTGTCTTGGAACAGGTTGTACAGGCCAACAAACCATTATTATTGATTGCTGAAGACTATGAAAATGAAGTTATTTCAACATTAGTATTGAATAAATTAAGAGGTACTTTCAATGTTGTTGCAACTAAGGCTCCAGGCTTTGGTGATAGCCAGAAGGATAACCTTGAAGATATCGCTGTCTTAACTGGTGCTAAGTTCTACAATAAGGACTTAAATATGAAATTATCTGACTTAACTCTTGAAGACCTTGGTACAATCAAGAAAGTCATTGTTAAGAAGGATAATACAACATTAGTTGGTCATTCTACAAGTGATGCTGTTAAGGCAAGAATTGCAGAAATTAAGAATCAGCTTGCTTCAGCTAAGAGTGATTATGATAAGAAGAAATTATCTGAAAGAATTGGTAAATTATCTAACGGTGTTGCTACAATCAAGGTTGGCGCAATGACTGAAAGTGAATTGAAAGAAAAGAAATTAAGAATTGAAGATGCATTGAATGCCACAAAGGCTGCCGTAGAAGAAGGTATCGTCATCGGTGGTGGTGCTGCCTTAGTAGAAGCCTATAAGCAGTTGAAGGGTGAATTAAAGGATGAGAATGTTGATGTACAGAAAGGTATCAACATTGTCTTAGATGCATTATTTGCCCCATTGGCACAGATTGCAGAAAATGCTGGTTACAATGAAGAAGATATCATTGATGAACAGAAGAAAGCTGATAAGAATGTTGGCTTTGATGCTAAACATGGTACTTGGGTTAACATGTTTGAAGCTGGTATCATTGATCCAACTAAGGTTACAAGAAGTGCCTTATTGAACGCTTCATCTATCTCTGCCCTCTTCATCACAACTGAAGCTGGCGTAGCTGAACTTCCTAAGAAGGATGAACCAGTACCTGCAATGCCTGCACCAGGTGGCATGTATTAAAAACAATCAATAAAGCAAAAAGAGAATCTCAGCAGATTCTCTTTTTCATTTTCTAACAATATGTAGTTGCTTTTCTTCCTCTTCAACACGTTTTTCAATAGCTTCCTGTTGTCCTTCACGATAAGGAATGACAATTTCCTCCCCGGTAGTCAGACAAAGGCAATTAAGCTGTCCTTTATCCCCAACAGCTAGTCCTCCATCAATACCAATCTTATTGCCATAATCTGGATCATGCCAGATATTAAAGGAACCATCCATATTTATAAAACATAATGGTGTATGACCAAAAATATAAGTATAATCAAGATTACATGGAGACATATAAAAATATTCTCTAATCCAGGCTAATAATTCTGGGTCAGTATCTTTGACTAATGGTTTATCTGGATCAACACCAGCATGTACCAGGACATAGTGTTTACCTTGATAGTCCATCTCAATATAATCTGGTAAGCTATCAATAAATTCTATAAGTTCTTTCATAAACTGCTTACGATGATCATAGTATTCAGAGTAGGTAATGCAGTCTTTTTGCAGATATTCACGAATACTATCGACAGTACGATAGCCCCCATTCTGTTTCCAGAGACGGTAGGCATTATTGCGTTCATCATCTAAGTCATTATATTTGAGTGATTGTATGAGGGATGTACGCATCATGATTTCATGATTTCCTTTAATCATATGAATATTATTCATACTCTTAATAAAATAATAGATGTCAATACTATTGGGACCACGATCCATGATATCCCCTAATACATACAATTCATCACTATCATCAAAGGCGATTTTCTCTAAAAGAAGCTGCAATAGCACAAACTGACCATGTAAATCCGAAATAACATATTTCTTGTTCATGCTTTCTTCGCCTCCATTCTTTTTTATTCTACCATATTCCTTCTCTCTATCGAAAATGAAATAACATTTTTCCTAAAATTCATTAAATGTAAGCTCTTTCACATAAAATATAGAAATTATGATACAATGAGCATAAGGCAGGTGAGAGTATGGATGCATTTTATCGAACACTTTATCTTGATTTTATCTTTATCTATCTTCAAGGGCAGTTTACTGATGAACAAGTCAAGATCTCTACGTCTTCTAAAACCTATTGTCGAAGAGTTATTTATGAAATTGATGATTTAAAAGGATGCATAACATTATGGCATAATCATATTATTGAAGAACAGATTACAAGAAGCGACAAGACACTCTTCTATCTCCATTATCGCTTTAATAACCTCGCTCAATTCACCTCACTCTTTCATGATTTTCATTATGCCTTCATGAATATGTTTACATCAAAGAATATCCATATTGGCATTGTCTCACAAGATGGCCTGTCAGCTGCACCTTTTGTCCAAATCTTGCAGGAAGTCTTAAAATATGAAGAAAGTCCGATTGTGATTGAAGCTCTTGATCTTAATCAGGCACTGCAAGAAGCAAAGCGCTATACAGCTCTCTATCTCGCCCCTCAGCTTAAAGAAGACTATCCATCCTTTCTCAATATGGCAACACCGACATATATGATTTCTCCCCTTATTTATGCCACCCATGATTCTCTCTCCATGCTGACAGAAATAAAGGAAAAAATAAGACACCAGAATTAATTTTCTGGTGTTTTCATATACTGTTTATATTTATTTTTATAATAGCTTGTCACTTCTACAATCAAATGAATACCATCTTCAGGAAAGCTTTCTTCAATAATATGAACATGTTGTTTAAGCATATTATAGACTTCTCCTTCTTCATAAGGAATAACCATCGCCACACGTTCTTCATCTTGCGCAAGTAAGCGTAAGATCTCTTTTTCCATATCTTCAATATGTGTTTCCTTTTTTACAGAAATAAAGACATGTGGATCACGAGTCACAAGCAAGTCATCATGGGGCAAATCTTCTTTATTATAAACATAGAGAATGGGCGTATTTTCAACACCAAGTTGATCCAAGGTCTCAAGAGTGACATCAATTTGTTTTTGGACATATTTCGCACTACAGTCAATAACCATTACAATAAGATCAGCTTCTTTCACTTCTTCAAGTGTTGAAAGAAAGGCTTCTATGAGATGATGAGGCAAATGAGAAATAAAACCAACCGTATCCGATAAAAGAATATACTTCTTGTTCGCTAAACGGATTCTTCTTGTCGATGTTTCAAGTGTCGCAAAAAGCATATCCTGGGCACTGACTTTCTTTTGCGTATAAAGATTCATCAAAGATGATTTACCAGAGTTTGTATAACCGACAAGACAAACAACTTCTTCCTGATTACGAATACGTCGTTGTCTTTGAATTTGCCTTTCTTTCTTAAGTCGGGCAAGTTCTTTTTTAGCTGACGCTATCTGGTGATGAATATGACGTCGATCAATTTCTAGCTGCGTTTCCCCTGCGCCTCTAAAGCCACTACCACCCTGCTGGCTATAAATCCCTTCATGCATACCAGCCAGTCTAGGCAGTTCATAATTCAGTCGGGCAATCTCCACCTGTAATTTAGCTTCTTTCGTTTTCGCTCTTGACGCAAAGATGCGAAGAATTAAATCTGTTCGATCAGTCACTTCTATACCAAGCTCTTCAGTAAGATTACGTACCTGAAGTGGCGTTAGTTCTTCTCCTACAATGATCATCTCTTCATCATCAATCATTCGCTTAACTTCATTAACCTTACCCTTGCCCATATAATAGGGCTTGGTCGGCGTAATACTTTGAATAATCACTTTTGTATAGGTAATATCGCAAGCTTTACATAAACCCTTCAGTTCACTAAGACTCATCGCAAAATCATCATCATCTTTATAATCTAAGGCAACTAATATCGCTTTTTTCATATAAACCTCATTTCTCTTTCATTGATACTATTTTACTTTATTTTGAATGTCTTGAAAAGATATTGATATTTAATAAGAATTATTCTTAATAGTATTGACATTTACTACATATAAAGCTATACTTTATTTGTAATCATTACTAATAAGGAGGAAGAGCATGAGCGTAGTAAGAAGACGTATGACGAAACAGCGTAGTGTGATTTATGACATATTGTGTGCTGATTATACACATCCAACCGCCGAAGTGATCTATGGCAAGACACAAAAAGTTTTACCAAACATTTCACTTGGAACTGTTTATCGTAATCTTAATCTTCTTGCGGAAGATGGCATGATCAAGAAGCTTGATTTAGGTGATGATAAAGTACATTTTGATGCTGATATCAGCTCTCATTCCCACTTTATCTGTGAACAATGTGGCAAGATCATTGATATCGACGTAGATACAAATGACCTTAAACAACTTGAAAATGATCTTGCGACAAAAAACAAACTTATTGTTCATTCAGCAGCGCTCGTCTTTCGAGGTATTTGTGATGAGTGTGTGTGTAAATCGTAAGAGGAGGAAAACATTATGGATTTAAAAGGAACAAAAACAGCTGGTAATTTAATGCATGCCTTTGCAGGTGAATCTCAGGCAAGAATGAGATATACTTACTTTGCATCTCAGGCTAAGAAAGATGGTTTCGTAGAAGTACAGAAGATCTTCGAAGAAACTGCTAATCAGGAAAAAGAACATGCTAAGAGATTGATGAAATTATTGGTTGCTGGTGGTTTCAAAGGCGAAACAATCGCTGTTGAAGGAAGCTTCCCTGTTATGCTTGGTACAACAACTGAAAACTTAAAGTCAGCTGCTGCTGGTGAAAATGAAGAATGGTCTGATATGTATCCAAGCTATGCTAAGATTGCTGAAGAAGAAGGATTCCCTGAAATTGCTGCCATCTTACGTGCTATCGCTCGTGCTGAAAAGATGCATGAAGATCGTTACTTAAAGTTATTATCAAGAATTGAAGATGGTACTGTATTCAAGAAAGATCATAAAGTATTATGGAAATGTAATAACTGTGGTTATGTTGTTGAAGCTGAAGAAGCTCCAAAGGCATGTCCTGCATGTGCACATCCACAGGCTTACTTCGAAGAATACAAGTTCTTTGATTAATCCATTGAGACGAGATTCTCGTCTCTTTTTTATTGCATTTTTCTATGGTATGCATTATCATCAAGGCATGACAAATGCAGAGTAGACAAAGAGGCGTTAAGTGCTCGATGAACGGGGAGTTGTCATCGGGACGAAAAGTTGTTCTTGCGGTTTCTTTGTCGCATCCCGCTGCTACACACGTGAGTAAACCTCCGCTGTAGTAACAAGGAAGATACTGCAAAGGAGGTATATTTATGTCAAAATTAAAGAACACTAAAATTTTAGCCATTACAGCAATGTTGGCAGCCATATCCATTATTCTATCTTACTTCAAGATTCCACTCTCACCACTTATTGAAATCAGATTCACAACATTACCATTAGCTATTGCTGGTTTCCTCTTTGGTCCAGCTATTGGTGGGATTGTTGGCTTGTTGGCTGATGTAGGTGGTTATATCATCGCTCCAACAGGACCTTTCTTCCCAGGCTTTACGATTTCTACAATCTTAAGTGGTGCTATTTATGGTTTCATCTTACATCATCATGAATTCAGCATTAAGCGTATCTTTATTGCTCAGGTGATTATTGTGCTTGTCGTGAACTTAATGTTGAACTCATTATGGTTATCAATGCTTTATGGAAAAGCCTTCATGGTCGCCATAAGTGCAAGACTTTTCAAAGAAATCATCATGTTACCAATTAATACTGCTTTAGTAAGTTTAGTTCTTAAGGCTATTGGTGAACGTTCAGTGATTAAGAAAGTCAGAGCATAACATGTATTTTGTATTTGATATTGGCAATGTGCTCTTTTCCTGGAATCCTGATTTCTTTCTTGCTCGATATTTCCCTGATGATGTTAAGAGATTTAAAGATATGGTATTCTTAGGTGAAGAATGGCGACGATTAGACTTAGGAGAAATAGGTTTACAAGATGTTCAAACATTACTGCTTGAACGCTATCCAAGTGATCGTGAAGCAATCTATTTTATCTTTGATCACTTTCAAGATGAAATGATGCAACCGATTAATGATTCCATTCAAGCTGTCAAAGCATTAAAGAAGAAAGGCTATAAGCTCTATCTTCTTTCCAATCTCAATCAAGATCGTTACATCCAAAGATATCAACAAGAACCCGAAATCTTTTCCCTCTTTGATGGAGCAACACTATCAGGAGGAGCACATGAACTCAAACCTGATGCATCCCTCTATCTGAAATTCTTCCAACAATTTCACTTAGATCCATTAGATGGTCTATTGATTGATGATAGCTTAGCCAATATCGAAACTGCACAAAGACTTGGTATGAAGACAATACTAAGTCAACCACAACAAAACTTAATAGAAAGATTGAAGACTATGGGCATTGACCTATAGCCTTTTGTGTTATACTTAGGAAAAAGGAGATGAAAACGATGAAAGATATTATCTTTGATATTGGTGGTGTTCTCTTGAACTGGAATCCCGATATTTTTTTAAACAAGTATTTTCAAGGAGATGCAGAAAGATTAAAGAAGATGGTCTTTTTAAGCGATGAATGGAAAATGCTTGACTTAGGCAATGCGAATGTCAACGAAGTTAGAACACTCATACGCCAGCACCATCCTAACGACACACAGGCCATCAACTTTATCTTTGATCATTTCGAAGAAGAAATGTTGCAGCCAATAGATGAAAGCATCGAAGCTGTCAAAGCACTAAAGAAAGCAGGCTATCCACTTTATATTCTTTCCAATATCCATCAGGACCTCTATCACAAAAGAGCACATGACCATCCAGACATCTTCTCTCTTTTTGAAGGTGCTATCCTTTCTGGCGAGGAACACTGTTTAAAACCAGATCCAGCTATCTATCATATTCTTTTTCAACGTTTCAATCTCGATCCTCACAACTGCCTCTTTATCGATGACAGTCCTGCCAATATCGAAGCAGCCAAAAAACTTGGCATGGATGGCATTGTAAGAAAGCAAGATCAAAACTTAATCACTGAACTTAAGACTAGAGGTATTCAGCTCTAGTCTTTTTCTTTGACAATATGCAATAGAAAGTTGTCGGGAGGTGGAAGCTTGGTACTTAAGAATCGTCTTAAATTTCCAGAAAAAATGGCTAGAAGATAGTGATGAAGCGGACAAGATTATCATAGGCAAATGTGCCTATAAGGCCTCTCTTTTGACAAATCTCACATGTGTCATTCTCTTAATTATCTCTGCTTTACTTTACCTTCTTACATCAGTTGCTTTATTGCCATCATCATGATTGTCAACCTGAGTGCCTATTTTCTTTAAGCAAAAAAATAATCAAGTTGGGATAAAATTAGAATAAAGATCAGCCATACAAAAAGGAATGTCCTCTGATATGATCTCCTAATTGTAGACAGTACTAATACACAAAATGTACTGCCCTGCTCTTAAGAGATTTTATTATGGCCGAAAAGCACACTTAAACAAAAAATGAAAGCTCTATGGAATTATCAGTCAGGAAAGAAATCAACATCTCAATACGATATGGAAAAGATCAAAGTGCAATAAAAAACAAGGCCAAATATCATTGACCTTGCTTGTTAGTTATTTGGATATTTCCCTAACTACTTGATAAATCAGATATTCCTTAGTTAGTTGCCACTTGATTTATTTGGTAGAAAAGGGCTTAAGGCGTCCGCAAGACTATGAAGATTACGTGTTTGAATCAATACTTTACCATCACCATGGAATGTATTCACCAAGCCTTCTCCTGTTGTAAAGCCAAAAGTACCCGATGCAATCTCAATATTGTAATCAAGGTTGGCATCCCAGGCGACAACATGTTCATTATCTACAGTAAGAGGTGTATCAGGTGTTACTGTCAGTTCCACTAAAGCCCCGAAGGCATTAACTAAGATATCCCCTTCTCCTGCTGTTTCCATGACATAAAGTCCACCTGTTCCACCAAAGAAAGCTTTTCCTAAATCCTGACTCTTCATGACATAGTTCACACTATCATCGGACGCTAAGAAAGCACCGGTATTCAAACGATATTGCTTTGAACCAACTTCAAGCTTGCAGATCGTACCTGGAATAGCTGGGGCAATACCAATAATACTGCCATCACTTAAGCCTTCTGCCTGGGTGATAAACATGCTTTCGCCACTTGTCAAGCTACGACCAATAGCACTTAGAACGCCACCAAGGCCCTTTCTGTTGGAATTCATTTTACCAACAATATCGACATTAGCCTTATAAGCCATTGCACCACGTTCTATTTTAATCTTTTCCCCTTTTGCGAGAGTTACTTCTGCTAATGGGCAATCTGAATCACCATTTATTCTATATTTCATATATTCCTCCTATAAGCCAATAGCTTTGCGGGCAATATCAATTGGCATTTCCTTGCCTGTCCAGAGTTTAAAGCTTTCTGCTCCCTGATATAGAAGCATATAAACACCACTGACTGGTATTGCGCCTACTTTCTTAGCTCGTTGTAATAATAATGTATCTTTTGGATTATAAACACAATCAAAGACATATAATCCTTCATGTAAGTCTGATTCTTCAACAAGACAGCTATCTTGATGAGGGACCATCCCTACACTTGTCGCATTCGCAAGTACATCAGCACTATCAATTTCTTGTTTTAATAGGGCTTTGTCATCGATATCATAGAGATGCATTTCTACCCCTGTCTTTTCTTCAATTAGCTTGATACGTTCCTGTGCTTTTGCATAGAAAGCATCTTTCTTGTTGAAAACAACAATCTCTCTTGCCCCATCAATAGCACACTGTGCCATAATAGCTGCAGCAGCACCACCAGCTCCAAGCAAGACTAGTTTCTTTCCTTTAATATCTAAGCCATTTTCTTTGAGTGCACGAACAAATCCTGTCCCATCTGTAGATGTCCCTGTTAATACACCATCATCATTGACAACTGTATTAATAGCTCCACAAAGTTCTGAAACGAGAGATACATGGTCTAAGTATTGCCCGATATCCCCTTTATTAGGCATAGAAACATTCCAGCCTCTGACTTTCATTGCTTTAAGTCCTGCTACTGTATCTTTAAGTTCTTCTTTACCTACTTCAAATACTAAATAGACATAGTCCAATCCCAAAGCATCAAAAGCCGCATTATGCATTTGTGGGGACATGGAATGTCTGATTGGTGTGGCTACTAAACCAATAAGTTCAGTATGACCAGTAATCGCAAGTTCTCTACCCATAGTTCTTTCTCCTTTTCATCAGTATAGCTTATTTTCTTCTTCAAGATAACATTTCTTCAAATATTTATCGATAATAATCATCAATACAATCATCAAAGCAATAATAGCCAATAAAATAACACCCAGCTCTAAAAAGAATGTTTCTGGAAATATATTGATAATCGGATCAACACTTGGATCAATCAGCCAGTAATTATTACGAAATATAAGCTGATGCATAAGTGTAAAAGCACTATCAAAATTCATTGCCATAAAACTCCCGACAATCCCTATAATCACAATTAAAACAATTGGTGTTGTTTTAAAAAACATATGTCTTTTCTCTTTGAGGCTTGTATGAATAAGCGGTATTAATATCAGTGTGGAAAGAAGAAAATAGATTTGAATTACTCCAAGAACTTTCTTAACATCCGCAAAATGAATAGATGTCGCTTTACTTGTGATCAGTTTTGAGGAGACTTGCATGGATGTATTGGTGAATATAGAAAGATAATGAATGATATGGCCATAATTTTCTTTAATCTGCGTTGATGACATATGGACAAGTTTTGGTAAATGAAATGTGTTGACTTGTTGGTTATAGAGGAGGGGGGAGAGAAAGGTTGTTAGAATGATAGCGAAAGTAATGACCCAGAAAGACAAAAGTACAGTAATCAATTTTTCTTTTTTTGTACTGAGTTGAAAAAACATTTATATCTCCTAAAAAAGCATGGACTATCCATGCTTAATAACGCTTTGTATCACTTTCTTCAGTTAAGAAATGTTCACCCTTCTGGACTTCATGACGCACTAAGTCAGGGAAATCCTGCTGTCTTAAGCATTCATAGATGCCAATAGCGACAGTGTTAGAAAGATTGAGTGAACGGCTATCTGCATACATTGGAATACGTACACATTCATCTAAATGTGCACGAAGAATATCATGAGGAATACCGTCATGTTCATGCCCAAACAAGAGATAATGATCGCCCTCTTGTGTATAGTTAGCTTCTGAATAGGTCTGATTGGAGTAGCGGGTATAGAAATGATAATGTCCTGGATTCTTCGCTTCAAACTCTTCCCAATCTTCATAAATCGTAAGCTTGAGATCTTTGATATAATCTAAGCCTGCTCTTTTCATATGTTTATCATCCAATGAGAATCCCATTGGTTTAATAATATGTAGATGTGTGTTGGTTGCCACACATGTACGCATGATATTACCAGTATTCTGTGGAATAGCTGGATGGATTAATACGATATGATTCATTACATATTCTCCTTCACATAATGATAGAGGTCTTTAAGTGCTTTGGCACGATGAGAATATTGATTCTTCTCTTCCATTGTCATTTCAGCACTTGTTTTCTTTAATGGTGGGAAATAGAAAATAGGATCATAGCCAAAACCATTCTCACCAGCAATATGATCATTGACAAGACCTTCAAAAGTTTCTTTAAAGACTTTTGTCTCTTGACCAGGTATAGCTAGTGCCATAGCACAAACGAAACGACAGCTACGTTTTTCCCCTTCTACACCAGCCAGTTTATCAATAATCGCCTGATTCTTAATATCATAGCTTGTATCATGTCCCATCCATCTTGCACTATAGATACCCGGTTCTCTATTCAAATAATCCACTTCTAATCCCGAGTCATCAGCTAATACAGGACGATGCACTTGTTTCATGATACTTTCTGCCTTAATGATTGCATTCTCTTCAAATGTTTTACCATTTTCTTCAATATCAACATCATCTCCTAAGACATCCTTCATACTCAAAACATGAATATCTAAAGGTTCAAGCATTGCTTTGATTTCTTTAATTTTTCCTTGATTACCACTAGCGACAATAATCTCTTTCATATCTTTTTCCTCAACTTTGCGTTTCTATTATACAATAATATTGATGAAAAGAAAGAATTCACATGATTATTTTAGTATAATGGTCATGGTGATGATATGAAAAAGTTAATTATTAATGCAGATGATTTTGGTTTAAGTGATGGCTGTAATCAAGGTATCCTGCAAGGGCATCAAGAAGGCCTTATTTCTTCAACAACAGTCATGATGACATGTCCTGATATCGAAAAAACAATTGCATTACTTAGAAATGTCGATGATTTAGGTGTTGGTGTGCATCTTTGTATCACATCCGGTCGGCCATTAACGGATGGTCAAAGCTTTAGAGACAAAGATGGCTCTTTTAAAAAACGCAACACCTATCTTCATGGCATCGATTGTGACAATGAAGAAGTATATCAAGAATGGAAAGCACAGATTGATACGTTCATTAAACTAGCCGGACGTATGCCCGATCATTTCGACAGCCATCATCATATCCATCTCATGCCCCGTTTCCTTGGTATCACAAGAAAGCTTTCGCAAGAATACAACTTGCCGTTAAGACAGGAGAAACAGGTTATAACCAATCAGCCCTTTGTCCCATGTTTTACTGACTTCCATGCCTCTAATGCTAACATAGAGACATTAGAAAAGATCATTACGATGCCTGAAGAAACCGTTGAAATCATGACCCATCCTGCTTTTTGCGATCAACATCTTTGTGAGATTTCTTCCTACAATACTGAAAGAAAGACAGAACTTGATTTCTGGATGAACCCAAATACAATAAACTTCCTCAATAGCCATCATATAACTATCACAAACTATACAAAAATAGCGAAGTCCTAAACTTCGCCATTTTTTTATCTTATTCAAATAAACCAGAATAATACAATTTTTGACACCAGTGATAATCAAGATGGGAATAAGTATAGCTTTTTAAAGCCCGATAAAGACCATAGGCCAATAATGCTGAAACAAGTCCTACAAGCATGCCGGCTACGACATCACTTGGATAATGCACCATCAGATAGTTACGTGAAAAGCCCATTAATAAAACAAATAAAAAGCCTAGCCAGCTATATTTCTTATTACAAGTCAAGAAGATTGCTGTCATTGCAGCCATAGTTGCTGTCGCATGCCCACTTGGGAAAGAATATTCTCCCACATGTACACTACCGACATACTTCCACCAGTTGACAATCTCTAAGCGACCTGATTGAAATGGACGCAAGCGTGCAACATAATTCTTAATAAAGAGATTTGTGAATATAAGGCCAATTACCATTGATACAACCATCACAAAGCCCACCTTCCGTGTTTTCTTAAAAAACAATAAGGCAATCGCAATAATGACAAGGGGAAGACCTTTTTCTAAATCGAAAAAGTAACTGATTGACCTAATAAATGGTGTAAAAGCATTATTTGTCATAACCGCAAGATTATGGTAAAACTCTAACAAAGCATAATCAAATGCATGGATAAAATTCATCATATTTCCTTCCTCCTAACATCCTTGGCTTCAATAGCTCTGATAATCTTGCAAGGATTTCCGCCGGCAATGACATAGGGAGGAATATCATTCGTGACAACTGATCCTGGAATAATATAAGCCCCTTGGTTAATTCTGACATTGGGACAAATAACACTGCCACCACCGATATAAACATGATCATGAATAAAGACAGGCATACTTCTTTCATAACCAAGACTGCGTTCTTGTTCATTATAAGGTGTGATGCTTGTAAGTATTGTGACATTGGAACCCATAGTCACCTGGTTACCAATGATGACTTTATTTGTATCTTCAATTGAAAGATTCTTCTTTGCATAGAAATTATAGCCCACTTCAATATTATAACCATAAACACAGTAAAAAGGCTGCTCGATCATCAATTCCCCTGCTGCATGAATAAGACTCTTGATCTTTTCATCAAGATAACCACGATCACGGGGACTTGTACTATTATACGCAATAAGGGTTGTTGTGCAATCATCTCTTTCATCAATGAGTTCTTCACTCCAAGGTTGATAGACTTCACCCTTCAACATTTTTTCTTTTTCCGTCATACTATTTATCCTTATTATAGAGATCTTGAATACGCTCATAGAGCTTAGCACAGTCATATGTCGCAAAGATGTCCGTCGGGATGATATCAATAGGTACATCCTTGATTGTTTCTTTGAGCTTGTCTGTGGCATAGCGTATTTGTGGGGCAACAAGAATAAGATCATAA
Organism: Sharpea porci; assembly: GCF_009695655.1. Taxonomy (GTDB): domain Bacteria; phylum Bacillota_I; class Bacilli_A; order Erysipelotrichales; family Coprobacillaceae; genus Sharpea; species Sharpea porci. The sequence goes on along the minus strand of NZ_VUNM01000003.1, from coordinate 91,336 downwards.
CGATGAGCAATAGCTGGTACATCACACAAGGCTGCAGCATCAATTGTATAAGGAGCATGGGACAAAGCAAGATAGTTATTCATCTGCATCTTGAAATAACTTGTAGTCATTCCCCCACTGCAACAAAGCAGGACTCTTTCTTTATGTTTTGCATTCTTTTTGGTCAGCTCTTTCATCATTGCACGGTAAAAAGAAACAGCGAGGGGGTAGTGTTTAAATTCATAATGGAGATAGAAATGCATATCCCCATAACGATCATTTACCCATTCTTCATGCATACCATTTTCATGCATAATAAGTGTCGCTGAGCGATCTTCATACATAAAAATCAGTGTTTCCTGATTCTTTTGTTTAACTGTTACACCTTCATAATCACCTGCATGCATCTTTGCCCACAAGCAAAATACCGCCCTATTTTCCTTAAATAAATCCATATCCTTACCCTCTTATATCTATCTTAAGATGATTTTCATATTTTTTCAACATCCAGATCATAAGAGGAAAATGCTTTAAAGCCTTAATCCTTTTATATCCTTAATGCGTGTTAGAATGACATTTGTCGTCATATGTTTAATGCCAGGAAGCTGATCCATGACATCATGTAAGAAGCTATCCATTTCATCCTGACTGCTTAATAAGGCATGTACATGAAGATGATAGTCTCCCGTTGTACGATAAATTTGTGTGATATGATCCTGACTATTCAATATCTCAACAACCTTCCCATAAGACTCTGGAGTTGTCTCAATATCAAAATAGAGCGAAATCGAATCACTCATCTTTTGTGGATTAAGTATCGTCGTAAAGCCTTCAATAATCCCTTTTCTCTCCAATTCATCAATATGATTCTTAATTGCGACTCTTGAAAGACCTAGCTTTTCTGCAATTTGTGAATAAGTATAACGCGCATTCTCAATTAATAATGCGATAATCTTTTGATCAATATCATTTAAGCTTTCTAAAAACATCCTGCATCACCCCATATAATGTATCATCACTCGCTTGACATGACAATATGAAACTACTAGATTATAAATTGTAATATTATTTAGTATTATATTTCATATATTAATCATTATATAACAAGGTGAAAGGTTATGTATTATAAATTAACTGAAGGATCCATCACAAAGAATCTCATTTTATTTGCCCTGCCGATGATTGCCGGCAACCTCCTCCAACAAATCTATAACATCACCGATACACTTATTGTCGGACAGTTTATTGGTGTTCATGCCCTTGGTGCAGTGGGTTCAGCTTATGCCCTGATGGTCTTCTTGACTTCTATTTTCATTGGTTTATCAATGGGCATTGGATCTTTGTTTTCGATCTATTATGGGGCCAAAAATGATCATGCTCTAAAAACAGCAATTGTGCATGCCTTCTTCTTAGTGATTGGTGTGGCTTTGATTTTGACAGTCATCTCATATCTAATAATCGATCCCATTCTCATCTTCCTCAATGTACCTGAAGTCATCATGGCAGATTTAAAAACATACTTAATGTGGATTTTAAGTGGAATGATTGCTGTAGCTTTTTATAATTTCTTTGCCTCTCTTTTGCGTGCTGTTGGCAATTCTACCATCCCACTCTACTTCTTAGCTTTTTCCGCCATCACCAACATTCTTCTTGATAGCTTATTTGTGATTGTCTTTCAATACGGCATTGCAGGAGCAGCGATTGCGACAGTCATTGCCCAATATCTCAGTGCCATTGGCATTACATTTTATGTCATGACAAGATGCAAGTCACTCTTGCCGACAAGAGAGCATTTTCATTATGACAAAGCCATCCTCAAAAACATCACCAAATTCTCTCTTCTCACCTGCCTCCAACAATCTTGCATGAATTTTGGCATTCTTCTCATTCAACGTCTTGTCAATAGCTTTGGGGCTGTGACGATGGCTGGATTTGGGGCCGGTGTTAAGATTGATACTTTTGCCTATTTACCCGTCCAGGACTTTGGCAATGCCTTTTCAACATTCGTTGCCCAAAACTATGGAGCAGGAAAGAAAGAGCGCTTAAGAGACGGCATAAAAATAGCTTGTCTTTTAAGTACTGTCTTTTCTCTTGTGGCTTCTCTTTTTGTTTCCCTTTTTGCGAAGCATCTGATGATGGTATTTGTCAAGCGTGAGGAGATAGAAGTCATCCTCTCAGGTGTCCATTATTTACGTATTGAAGGTGCTTTTTATGTTGGGATTGGGATTCTTTTCTTGCTTTATGGATTATATCGTTCCATGAATCAGCCCCTTATGTCCCTCGTGCTCACTATTATTTCCCTAGGCATACGGGTTGTCCTGGCCTACAGCCTTGCGCCTTTCTTTCATGAAACGGGCATCTGGATTTCTATTCCCATTGGCTGGTTTATCGCTGATGCATTTGGATTCTTCTATTACTTTAAACATCGCTCAGTTCTCATGAAAGAATAGTCTGCTTTTTTAGCGTTTTTAAAGATACCTTATGTCATTTGTGCTATACTTGGCGCTAGGTGATGAATATGAAAGAATTACAGAAATTATTAAAAGAAAATAACATTGATTATTACATTGTTCCTACTGATGATGATCATCAATCAGAATATGTAGGTGATTATTATCGTGTAAGAGAATTCCTTTCTGGCTTTACTGGTTCAGCTGGGACTTTAGTTGTCGGTCAGGATGATGCCTATTTATGGACAGATGGGCGTTATTTCATACAGGCTGCAAAACAGCTTAAAGACGGCATTCAGCTCATGAAAATGGCTGAACCTGGTGTTCCTACTATTGAAGAATTCCTCGTCCAACACTTAAATGAAAATAGTGTTCTAGCTTTTGATCCAAAGGTCATGACTGCTCGTTTTGTGATTGATCTTGAAAATGCCATGGATGATAACTTAGAGCTTGATCCTGTTGATTTTACTGATCAAGTATGGCATGATCGCCCAGAAAAATCTCATGAAAAAGCTTTTATCTATGATACAAAGTATCATGGTGTGGATGCTTCTATTAAACTTGAAGATATTCGTAGCTATATGGATATGAATGACTGTGATGCTCATCTTGTCTCTTCATTGGATGATATTGCTTGGATCTTCAATATTCGTGGTAATGATATTGAATATTCTCCAACAGTATTAGCCTTTGCCCTTATTGAAAAAGATCAAGCGACACTTTATCTACAAGAAGGTGTCTATGATGATGATATGAAGGATTATTATGCTTCTATTGGTGTTTCTATTAAGGATTATGATGCGATTTATGAAGATGTCAGCAAGCTTGAAGGCACATTGCTTGTCGACTTGAATGCGATTAATTATGCGCTTTATGAATCAATTAATTGTGAGATTGCGGATGGTATCAACCCATCACAATACTTCAAGAGCACAAAGAACGAAGTGGAAATCGCTAATACAAAGAATGCCCATCTCAAAGATGGTGTTGCCGTTACACGTTTTATGTACTGGCTTAAACACAATGTTGGTCATATCCCAATGACTGAAATGAGTGTTGCCGATAAGCTTGAAGAATATCGTCGTGAACAGGAACTCTTCTTAGAACCATCCTTTGCGACCATCTGTGCCTATGGTACAAATGGGGCCATCATTCACTATCAGGCTACTAAAGAAAGCAATGCCACAATCAACAATAAAGGCATGTTGATGATTGATAGTGGCGGACAGTACTTAGATGGAACAACTGATATTACTCGTACATTTGTCTTGGGTGATCTTTCTAACGAAGAACGCCATGACTTTACACTTGTCGCAAAGAGCTGGCTCCATCTTATGTATGCACGCTTCCCTCATGGTATGACAGGTATTAACCTTGATACCTATGCCCGTGCACCAATGTGGGCTGAAGGCAAAGATTTCAAACATGGTACTGGTCATGGTATTGGTCATTTACTGAATGTCCATGAAGGTCCACAAGGCATTCGTCCAAAGCAGCGTACTGGTGAAAATGCCGTCTTTGAAGCTGGCATGATTACAAGTGATGAACCTGGTTACTATCGTGAAGGTCATTATGGCATTCGTCATGAAAATGAGCTGCTCTGTGTAGAAGACGGGGAAACAGAATATGGTACATTCTTAAGATTTGAACCTCTTACTTATGTCCCATTAGACTTAGATGGTATTGATACAAATATGTTGACAGATGAAGAGAAAGCTATGTTGAATGATTACCATCAATTTGTCTATGAAAAGATTGCTCCATTACTCAATGATGAAGAAAGAGAATGGTTAAGCATTTATACAAGAGAGATCTAATATGAATACATTATATGATCGTTATCCCAATCTTGAACAACATCCTACCCTAGGATTATTTGTCCTCATCCTAACAGTTATTGCCATGTGGAAGATTTTCAATAAAGCCGGTCGTTCAGGTATTTTGTCACTCATTCCTATTGTCAATACATGGGTACTCTTTGAAATTGCCGGTTTCCCTGGTATTGTTTCCTTATTTGGTTGGATTGGTTTATTGTGTATTGGCTTAGGAGCCATCCCTGCTCTTGGGGCTCTCATGATGTTTGTAGGATTGGCGCTTCTTCTGATATTCTTGGTTGCTTGCCTGATCTACAATTTCCGCCTTTCAAGTGCCTTCGGTCATGGTTTTCTCTTTGGCCTAGGTCTATGCTTATTTAATACAATATTCTTGTTGATACTTGGCTTTGGTTCTTCTAAGTACCAAGGTTAATAGTGAGGTCTCTTAGCAGACCTCTTTTGATATAGATACATTTTCTACATAATACAAAAATAGCGGCATCCTACATGAGATGTCGCTATGTTCATTATGTTAGATTTTTAAGCTTCTAATAAATGTTCAACTTGTTTATTCTTCTCTAATAGCCCAAATACGAATGCCCCAATCACTAAAATAGCAAGTTCGCCAATAAAGACATAACCTGCATTTAAGCCATAGTTCACAAACATGTTTTTCCCTAATGGGAAGTTAATCGCAAGTTCCAATCCGACAATAAGTCCGTTGGCAAGTGCACCAGCTAATGCACCTAAATAACGATTAGGTAATTTATTGATTGCGATAACAGCAATCAGTGTCGCCAAAGTACCAAAACAAATATCCCATAAACCTAATGGACTAGGAATATTCGCAATGAAACAACCTAATACAAGACCAGGAATATATTTCTTATTGTAGAATGCTAGAAAAACCATTATTTCAGAAATTCTCATCTGAATACTACCATAAGAAATAGGGGCTAGTAAGATTGTGAGTGCGCCATAGACTGCGGCAATGATTGCATTGAAGGCAATCGTTTTTGTGTCAATTTTCATAAAATCTCTCCTTCTTCTAAATAACAGTTAGAAGCCAAACAAGAAAAAAGCGGCAAAGCATGAGCCTTGTCGCGTAAAAAAACTTTTTTCATGTTCTTAGTTTTTTATACTGGGTTTGGCTCTCGAACCAGTTCCTGTACACTATAACATAGTGATGTAAACTATGCAATATGTTCCCTTAAGAATTCAGGTAAGACTTTCGCATAGGAATCATCCTGATTCATTTCATAGAAATGATCTTCTCTGACAACGAAAAGTTCCTTAGCTGAAGCATTATTGTTGTAAAGGGCATAAACATTCTTAACATCAACATCCTGATTATGACGTGAATGGATGAAGATTGTTGGAATGGTATTCTTAGTGACATACTTGATTGTATCCATGTCCTTAAGATCACGTCCTGTTTCATTCATGACAATTGTACGCATGATAGGTTTTGTGATAAATGGTGGTAGTTTGATTACTTTTTGGGCTTTAGAAGCAAGGTAGCTTAAGACATCGCTATAGGCGCCATCACTGATAATGCAGTCCACATTCTTCAGCTTGCCAAGACCTGCCGTATTGAGAATTGTATTAGCACCCATACCCTTGCCATACATGATAATATGATGCTTATCACCATACTTCTTCAACAAATACTTATTCCAAAGCATTAAATCAAAGACATCATCATAACCAAACTGACGAATATAGCCATCACTCATCCCATGAGCACTCGCATCCAACAATAACATATTACAATTCAACATATTCTCAAAATAATGCATCGCTTCAATAAGATCACTGGCATCTTCTTCAAAGCCATGTAACATGACAAGAGTTGCTTTTGTATTCTCTTTTTCAATGAAATGTCCACATAATTCTAAGCCCTTATGATTCTTTAAGCGAATTGTCTTTGCACCCAAATCACTTAAATCATCTCTCACAACCACATTACGATAAAGCATTTTGTGGGTGAAGTCAGCTGTCAGTTTATAAGCTGATGCTGTAGATAGAAGGCTAATTGAAGTTGCTGTTAATAGTTTTTTCATTCGTACCACTCCCTAAAATTATCTAATAATAATCGATTAATATTTAATACTTGTTCTAATGAAGACAGACGATATTGATCATTGTCCATCCTGCCCGCAAAGAATCGTATTGCACGTGCTAATTCATCACGGATGGTATTCTTGAGCTCATCAGGAAAGCTTTCAATCGGGAAGACTGTAAAGATCATTGTATTATAGTCTGTATGGAAGATTTCAATAATAGTTTCATAACCCTCACTCTTAATAAAAGCATTTCCAAGTGCAATATCTAAATCATGATTAACATATGTCAAATAGTTATTAACAACCGCTCTAATCACATCTTCAACAACTTTATGATAATTCTCATGATCATCATGATAAAGATAATAAAGATAAGAATAAACAATATTATAATCATTATAATGCTTTGATTCTTCACTAAAAAGAATATAGTCCTGTTCTAGACGTTCAAATAGATGATTTTGGGCACTTGTTGGTGAGATAATACGCTTCATATAATCCACCATAATCATCATCGCAAAACGTACATGATCACATAATAACTTAATAACACGATAAGTCTTATTAGGTTGGGCATTATAAAACATATCAAAATTGGTATATAGTGATTTAAGTAGCTCTCTTAAATAGAAGAGATGGAATTGATATTCGGTATCAAGATAGATAGAATTCCCACTCCCCCATTCATACTGATAATCAACATTCTCAAAGAACGCATAAAAAGCATCCAAATATTCTTCATAATGCTTTCTTTCTCTTAGATTAATCATTGCTGGTCTAAAGAGACGAATAAAACGATCGCTTGTTTCCTGATTGACGCCATAATGATATTTCATATAATTCAGGACATCAATCCAGTCTCTTGATGATACTGTTGGGATTTCTGTTGGCTGTTTGTCATCGATGAAGCGATCATAAAGACTATAGTGAAGATAGTTTGGATATTGGAGTCGGTCTATGATTTTTTCAATCAGGTGATTAGTAATATATTGTTTTTCCCGTTCATTCAGTTTTTCTGAAAAAGTTACACTGACTTCTTCATCAATAACACTCAGTTCAACAAATATCTCAACCGTACGAAAAGAGTTATCCATGATATAGTAAATGCCCTTGATGACAAAGTCGCCACTGCGATAGGCTGCACGAAAGCGATATTTGCCGACATGCTTACTCTCATGGGCTTTAAGATATTCTTTGAGTACTTCTGTTACACTCTTCGCCATAGTTACCCCCGATTAGTAATTTGCATCATGCATACGTTTAAAACGTGATAAGAAATTATGTTTTTTATATTCATCACAATAGAAACGAATATTACCTTCAGAGAAGTCACCGCCAGCACTTTGGGCCGTCAACATGATTTCTCTTGTCAGAATAGGATATTCGTCTTCATCTAGATAATAATCCTGCATTTCTTCTTTCACGATTTCCATGCATTCTTCTAAATGTTCTTCAATCAAAGCATTTGTTAAAAAGTCCATAGTCATAACCTCACGCGTTCATTATATCATGTTTACCAAAAAATCCCTACTGCAAGAAAAATATTTCATCCGTAAGTAGAAACCCTTCCTGCTTTAAACGATCAATAACAGTCTTCATCTTTTTACCATCAATCGCACTTGCTTCATGCGCATCACAACCGACAATCATTTTATTACCTATTTCCCTCACCATCTTAAGATAAGGCGTACTTGGATAATGACGATGATGTAAGTATCCAAGCATGTTGAATTCAAGAGGGATGTCGAGTTCTTTAGCTTTATGACACAGTCTTTCTAGCTGGGCTAATTGTCTTTGATCATGTTGGTTATAATAGATGACATCAGGATGGGCAACATAGCTAAAAAGCCCTGTTTCCATGCCTTTTATTACCTGATCACAATAGCGTGTAACGGAACTTAGGTCCTGTGGTGGCATGCCATAATAACGTCCATCTTCATCACTACCATCATAATGATTTCCTAGAATCAAATAATCAATATGATAACGGTTGATAACTTCTTTCATCCAGTCCATCTTCTCTTCAAAATATTCTGCTTCAAAGCCAATTTTAATATCAATGCGATCTTTATATGTTTCACGTAGTTCTCTTAGCGTAAAAATATAATCGTCAATATCCGTCTCATCCATGCGCATAAATGGCTTAAAAGAGGAATCATAGTGCCATGGGGCATGATCAGAAAAACCAAGTGTTGTAAAGCCTTGATCAATAGCTTGTTCAATATAGTCTTTTTCAAAGCCAATGGCATGATGGCATCGATAGGTATGTGTATGATAATTCTTCATATTAATATAATGGTAATCCTCCTGTTAATTCATCAGCAACCTCTTTTTCAAGAGGTTCAAAGGCAAGACAAGTATAGGTTGGCTGGTTGTGGAATTCGGTATGACCCGCATCCTTAATCAGGCAAGATATAATGCCCTTTTCTTTAGCCTTTTGATCAAGTGCTAAGAGTTCTTCTTCACTATCGACATAGACACATATCTTAGCTACTCCATTATTGAACCAATCTGTTAAGGGTGTATGAACATCCGTATCTAAATAAACATAGTCATTGTCTTCTTTAATTTCATTAAAGCGTTGTTCTTTCTTCAATGCCAACAATACAGCCTCAACACATGCATGCCCAGCCTGAGCCGCTATTTTGCCTTTTCGCATTTTTAAGTCACGACGCATCACAATCATTTGTTTTGATGTATACATAAAGCCTCCCAATAAAAAAAGTAGAACTTCTTCAGTCCTACTTATTATACGTTGATTATAAGAAATCGCAAACATAACCACGAGTATCTAATTCAAGTTTTTCAACTTTCCAGCCCTCAATCAGATCACCAAGTTCTTCCTTAATCCTTACAACGCCCTTATCATCTTCAGCTTTAATCATGGCCATGATTGTTGGTCCAGCACCTGATAAATAAGCCCCAAGAATCTTTTCATCTTTTTCTAAGACATCCATAATTGGGAAATAATTCTTAATCAGTTTTCCACGATATGGCTGATGAAGACGGTCTTTAAAGCCAAGCTTCAACCCCTGATCATAACCATTAATAAGCGATGCCACCATCAATGCAAGATGGGAAACATTTTTAATCGCATCAGCACGTTCTAATGTATTAGGTAAAACAGCACGTGCTTTGGCCGTAGAAAGTGTAAAAGGCGGAATGAGAGCGACAAAGCGATAGTCGTTCTTAATTGGTAAAGAGAGCGTCGTGACTTTGTGGTCTTCCATAACAGAAACAGTCATACCACCAAAGATAGCAGGCGCCACATTATCAGGATGTCCTTCAATCTTTGTCGCCAGTTCGAGAATATCCTGACGGTCTTCATAGCGATCTTTAAAGGCATAAGCAGCGACAATTCCAGCAACAATACATGTTGAAGAAGAGCCAAGTCCTCTTGTATAAGGCACATCCCCACTTGTGACAATACGCACACCTTTATAATCAAGTCCTACTTCCTTAGCAGCTTCATCAAAAGCCTGATAAGTCATGTTGTCCTTATTCGCAAACTGTTCAGGACAGCCAAGAATTTCCAATCCTTCATCCAACAATTCAAAGGTGAAAGTATTGTAGAGCGTAACCGCCAGACCAGCAACATCAAAACCTGGGCCCAAGTTAGCACTTGTCGCAGGCACTCTTACACGTACATACATCTTAGATTTCCTCGATTCTCTTAGCGACAAACTCTAAGATTTCTTCTTTATCAATAACACCTTTATGAAGCACTTTGCGATCCTTGATTCCTTTTAGTGGATAAGGGATTTCAACAGCTGTTAAGTTATGTAAGTCATCAATAGCTTGATAAACATCTTCCTTCTTACCTGTTAATGCTTCATAGACAGATTCAGGGAATTTATATGGTGAAGCTGTAGAAAGAAGGATTGTAGGTGTTGTATCACCTGTATTTCTAAAGTATTCTTCATAGACACCATAGCCCACTGCTGTATGTGTATCAAGAAGATAACCATGATCCACATAGACTGTCTTGATTGTTTCAAGAACTTCTTCTTCAGATAGGAAACCAGCGCTGAACTGATCCTGGATTGTCTTAAGTGTTTCTGCATCAATGCGATAAATACCATCTTTGTTGAGTTCGTCCATAAAACTCTTAACCTTAGCACTATCACCATTCACCATGAAATAAACAAGTCTTTCCAAGTTACTTGAGACAAGGATGTCCATCGCTGGAGCATTTGTCTTATAGAACTCTCTACGAGCATCATATTCGCCTGTTTTAAAGAAGTCTGTTAAGATATTATTTTTGTTGGAAGCGACGATGAAGCGATGAACTGGTAACCCCATTTGTTTCGCAATCCAGCCTGCTAAACAGTTTCCAAAGTTACCTGAAGGAACAGTGAAATTGACTTGATGACCTAATTCAATTGTTCCCTCTCTTACTAATGTCAAATAGCTATGGAAATAATAAACAATCTGTGGAATAAGACGGCCAATATTAATAGAGTTGGCGGAAGACAGGAAGACATTATGTTCTTCACATAAAGCTTTAAGTTTTGCCGATGCAAAAGCTTCCTTAACTGCTCTCTGGGCATCATCAAAATTACCATGAATACCAACAACTTCAACATTGTTGCCTGTTGTTGTAACCATTTGCTGTTTCTGAATGTTGGAAACACCATCAATAGGATAGAAGACTTTAATTGTTGTACCTGGGACATCTTTAAAGCCTTCAAGAGCTGCTTTACCAGTATCGCCAGAAGTTGCTGCTAAAATCATGACTTCACGGTTTTCACCTTTCTTCTTTAATGAATATGTCATGAAATGTGGTAAGAGTGATAAAGCCATATCTTTAAATGCTGCTGTCTGACCATGGAAGAGCTCTGCCACATAGAGGCTGCCGGCCTTCTTGAGAGGTACAACACCTTCATCAAATAAACCTGTTGCATAGGCTTCATTTGCTAAAGCTCGAATTTCTTCCTTAGTCCCATCCGGTGTAAAAGCAGAAATTACTTCTGTCGCCAAATCAACATAATCAAGCTTTAATAATGCATGTAAATCTTTCTTTTCAAACGCAAAATCAGGCACTAATAGTCCCCCGTCGCTAGCAATCCCCTGCAAGATTGCATTATAGAAATCTATTGGTGTCTGCCCACCACGTGTGCTTTTGTAGAGTTTATCCATAACCATCCTCCTGTAACGTTTAAAACATTGTATATAATTGTCTATCTCAAGTCAATTCCAACTCCAATATTTCTATTTTTTATAAATCTATACCTATATATTTTGATTATTGATACAACAGCATTATTTTATTGCATATTTCTTTTAATCATTATATTATGGATGCATTAAAAGACAGGAGAATATTTATGAGTAAGATTAGAATTCCTGAGGATTATAAGCCTCAGTTAAACCTCATCGAGACAGAAGTTGCTGTTAAGATGATTAAAGATACGTTTGAAAGAAGACTTGCGGAGCAGTTAAGATTAACACGTGTCTCTGCCCCATTATTCCTTTTAAAGAATACAGGTCTCAACGATAACTTAAATGGCGTCGAACAGCCAGTCCACTTCAAGAGTATTGAACTTCATGATGAAGATATTGAAATCATCCATTCCCTGGCAAAATGGAAAAGAGATGCATTACATCGTTATGGCTTTAAACCACATACAGGTTTATATACAGATATGAATGCGATTAGAAAAGACGAGGAATTGGATAATCTGCATTCTATGTATGTTGACCAGTGGGACTGGGAAGCTGTGATCAATCCCGAAGATCGTACAAGAAAATTCTTTGAGCGTACTGTTAAACGCATTTACTATGCTTTACTTGATGTCGAATTCACTATGGTCCAACATTATCCACAGTTAGGAGAACCTCTTCTTCCTGAAGAAATCACTTTTATCACAACGCAGGAACTCGAAGACCTCTATCCAGATTTAACACCAAAGGAAAGAGAAAATGCGATTGTCAAAGAAAAGAAAGCTGTTTGTCTTGAACAGATTGGTGATGTCCTGAAATCTGGTCAAAAACATGATGGCCGTGCGCCTGACTATGATGACTGGTCACTTAACGGTGATATTCTTGTCTACAATCCTGTTCTTGATGAAGCATTAGAACTCTCATCAATGGGTATTCGTGTTGACGAAAAAGCCCTTAAAGAACAGCTTGCCAAGACACATGAAGAAGCAAGACTTGACTTACCTTATCATCAGAATATTGTCAACCATGTACTTCCATTATCCATTGGTGGTGGTATTGGCCAAAGCCGTATCTGCATGTACTTCTTAAGAAAGTGTCATATTGGTGAAGTTCAGGCTTCATTATGGGATGATGATACTTATAAAGCTTGCGAAGAACATAACATTCCACTTTTATAATCTCAGAAAAAAACCCGATAGAAATTCTATTGGGTCTTTTTATTCATATTGATTGGTTCTTCTACTTTCGCATATTTATAGATACGCTGAAGCTTAGCTTGACTATTACCAGCCAAAGATCCACCACTTGTATAGAAGGGAATAATTGTCCCGGTATAAAGATCACTTAGCTTCGCAAAGCTAATGATAATCTGAGGACAACGCCCACACCAGATAGGAAAACCAAGATAGACTTTGTCATAATCTTTAATATGCGGTATTTCACTTAGGGCTGGCAAGCTACCTGAAAGTCGATCCAAGATAGCTCTTACAATCATCACTTTTTCACTTGATCGATAAGGTCGACGCTTCCTTATTTCTATCAAGTCTCCGCCTACTTCTCTCTGTAATTTCTTAGCAGCCTGTTTTGTATTTCCAGTATGGGAAAAATACGCAATCGCAATCTTCTCATTCATCTTCTTCACCTTCTTTTATAGTTTCATAGATTTCTAAGCACATTCTACCAATATCTGACAATGAGTTCTACCTTGTTGATGACTCAGTTCATTTTAGACTAATATGGTTTTTATAAACTTTTTTAACTTTTTAAATATAATCCCTATATAGGGATTATATCGCCCCTTTTTTATGCAAGCACTTTTAAAAACTGCTAGAATAGGGTCTAGGAGGAATAGCTATGCAGATTATTGAAGGCTTTGATCTCTATCACAAGCTTGATACACTTGCCAAAGAGATTGCCACTACATCAACACCCACTATCATCATTACAGAACATCCTGAATATGTCGAAGACATCTTTTTCCAACATACTGATGTTCTCTTTAATATTGAAATCAAGTCACTCATTAACTTTGAAAGAGACTTACTAGTCAAAAAACATATCTTTAATACAAAGATATACAATACCCCAACACTAGTCTACAACATTAGACATATCCTACTCACAAACACCTTTCAATTTTTCAAACTTTCAACCAATCCCTATAGCTTAATTGATGAAATCATAAAAGCTTTAAAGCTCTTGCATGAAAACAAAATCCCTTATGAAGATGTTGATAATGATCTTACTCGTGAAAAGCTTGCTGAGCTTAAGACGATTGATCATTTACTACATATTGATAATACTTATTTTTCTTTAGATGAGGTTGTTCTTGATTATATCGATGAAAGTATCAATGAGGATATCTATGTCATTGGTGATGACTATGTCAGCCTCAGTCAACGTGCTCTTTTTACAAAGCTTGATGCTTATACAAATGTCACAATGCTTTTAAGCTGTGATGGCGAAGAGCGTCTAGAATGCGTTCTTCATCACTTCTATGAAGGACCTCATATCAATCATCATACTGATCAAGATGGAATTGCCAAGCATCTTTTTGATATTGTTCCTGTTGACAAGATTGGTGAAGCTCATGTCATCAGGGGTGGAAATTATCGCCAGGAAATTCTCAAAGTCACAGCTGATATCAAAGAAAAGATTGTGAAGGAGAAAGCCCATTTTTCTGATTTTATGATCATTACCAAAGATGATTTGTATCAGGATTATTTAAAGACAATCTTTGATCAATGGCACTATAGTCATACAATCGAAGATACAACACTCTTCTACTATGATCCTTCGTTCATCAAAATCAAAAATGCCCTCCCTACTATGCAGCTACAGACATTCCATGATATCAGTCAAGCCCTTAACAAGCTTGATCTCAATAATGACTACAAAGCTTTACTAGAACAATTCAATAGCGATGATTCCATCACGCCCTATGAATACTTCTACTTCCTTGTCCATATTTTAAGCAGTCATCAGGTGAGTGAACCAACACATGATGCCATTATCGTCACCGATTTTCATCATGCCCTAAGTGCAACTCCTAAGCATCTCTATATTCTTGGCTTAAATGAAGGCAGTGTACCAGAGGTTATTAGTGATGAAGGTATTCTTCTTGAAGAAGACTTCAGCCATATGACCGTTCATCCCCTTTCTCTAATTGAACGCCAGGGACTGATTTATATGCAGATTATTCGCACTCTTCATAATCCTTTGTCTTCTCTCACCCTTTCCTACAGTAATGCCGATATGGATGGTAAGGAAGTTATGAAGTCAACCCTGATGAGTCGTTTTGAAGATCTTTATGAACTGACTGAACCATCAATTTCTATGATGATTCATCATGAACAGCTCTATTTAAGAGGTTCAAGACTGCCTGATCATCCTATTAACGAAGCCATTGATAACTATATTGCTTCTAAGAATAATGCGGTGATCATTGATGAAGTCTATCGTGATCGTCTTGGTAAAGGGATGAGTGTGAGTCGTATTGAAACCTACAACAAGTGTCCCTTCCAGTATTACTTAAAATATGGTTTACGTATTTATCCTACGATTGATGATAGTCTTAAGCCTACGGAATTAGGTTCATTAGCTCATTATATTATGGAGAAATGTCTGGATGATCCTGAACATGTTCATGAACATGCTTTTGATTATATTCATGATCATCTTGAAAAGAAATATCAGGCGAATATGATCAATAAATTCTTTATTGATCACTTGGTTGAAGATATGAAAGTGAATGTGCGGGTTGTAAGAAATCAGTTGGATCATGATTCTTTTACTGTGACTGGATATGAGCAGCCAGTACAAGGGATGTTTGGAGATATTCCTGTGGGAGGGATTATTGATCGTGTGGATTGTTTTGATCATTATATGCGTATTATTGATTATAAGAGTGGGGATAAGGATCTTAATTTGGACTTTGCAGCACAGGGCTTTAATATCCAGATGCTTGTCTATCTTGATTTGTTGAAGAAAGAGACAAACTTAGATCCTGGCGCAATACTTTATTATTCGATGAAACGCCGTATTCTGACACATGCGATTGATAAAAAATATACCCTTCATTCAAAATTCGACCTCGATAAATATCATGCCCAGTTTACAATGAAAGGCTATGTCATTGATGATGAGAAGTATACAGTCACAAATGCTTGTGATATCACATCCATTCCTGTCAAGCTCAAGACGAATGGTGAGCCTGATTCCCATAGTCATATCATTTCAAAGGAGAAATTAGATTTTCTTATGGCCTGTATTACTGACTATATTACCGACCTCTATGAAAAGCTGAGAGCAGGTAATATTCCTATTTTCCCAACCCAATCCGACAATAAAAATGCAGCCATCTACCCATGTACATTCTGTGATTATAAGAGTGTTTGTCTCTTTGATGTCTTCTATAATGAAAACAAGCTCATCAAAAGTAAATATCTCAACACTTTAAAGGAGGGCAACGACAATGAGTAGCTTCAATAAAGAACAAGAACAAGCCATTATGACAAGGGGCAAGACCATTCTTGTCAGTGCGCCAGCTGGCTCAGGTAAGACAAGGATTCTGGTTGAGAGAATGCGTCGTTTGATTGAGGGTGATCGTTATGAAATAGATAACTTTCTTGTCCTCACTTTTACAGATGCAGCTGGTAAAGAAATGAAACAGCGTTTAAGCTTGCAGCTTCATGAAGACTTAGCTGATCCATCTATTGACCAAGAGACAAAAGCCCATATCGAACGCCAGCTCCTCAAGCTTCCTCAGTCCTATATGACAACCTTTGACTCATTCTGTAAAGTACTCTTAGAGAAATATGGCTATCTTGTTGGTGTGATGCCAGGATTTGAAGTCAATGCTTCACCTGAACTTATTCAAAGTACGGTGCTTGATCAATGTTTCCATAAGTGGGTTGTCAATCCTCAATTCCAGGATTATTGTCGTCGTCATAACTTAAAAAATAACTTTGATGACCTCAAAAAGACACTCATCAACTACAATTCATCTACTGGCTCCTATGTCAATTTCCAAGAAACTTTACAAGAATTCTATCAGACATACTATCACATTGATGATTTCTCATCTTCCCCCATCTTTAGCTTACTAGTAAGAAGCTACAAGGATGCCTTTGAAGATGCTTTATCTAACTACAATACGCTAGAAAACTATTGTTCAAAAGAGAACTTTGAATCCTTCTTTACTGGCAACGAAAAGAAAGTATCGATTGCTGAGTCACTCAGTACATATCTTATGAGTCATGTAGATGCCTTTAAACATCCATTGACTTATGATACATTCTGTTCCCTGCTTAAAGACAAACCTGCTTCTTCTGTCAATATGGCATGGAAGGAGATGGGAATAGAGAAGGATGATCAAAGACGTAAACGTTTTGAAAATTTAAAGAAAGCTGTTATGGCTCCTATTAATGGATTGAAGGAACTTATCTGGATTGAAGACTTGCATGAATTTGAAGAGCTCTTAAATTTAAGCTTCCAAGATATTCAATTCTTGCTTGGAAATGGTGGCCTGCTCGAATCCTTCCAGTTCGCTTACCGTGAAGAAAAGAAACGCCTCAATCAGCTTGACTTCCACGACTTAGAAGAATATGCCACAAAACTGCTCTCAGACGATCTTCCTGTCCTTCAAACCATCAATGCCTCCCTTAAGGAAATCATGCTTGATGAATATCAGGATACAAACCAGATACAAGAAAATCTTGTCTTAAAGCTTGCGGGACAAGCTCATGATCATAAAGGCTTACAGGTTGTACCAATGTTCATGGTAGGTGATATGAAACAATCCATCTATCGTTTCCGTCAGGCCGATCCAAGAATCTTTAAAGAAAAGTTTGATAGTTATGTTCCTTATGAATTAGCTACTGATCAAGATCAGTTTATCCGTATTGATTTAAAACATAATTATCGTAGTGAGAAGGCTGTTCTTGATAGTATTAATTATATTTTTGATTGTATTATGGATAATGAAATTGGTGGTCTTGAGTACTTCAATGACCCTAATGCCTTATTAAGATATGATTATGTCGTTAAAAAGAGAAGCTTAGAAGAATTAAGCCTTATTCATGATTATGATAGCGAAGTCATGATTGGCTTTAGCGAGAAAACAAAGGACTATACTAAATCTGAGCTAGAAGCCCACATGATTGCTTCTAAGATTATCAAGATGCATGAAGAAGATGGTTATGCATTCAAAGACTTTGCCATCTTAATGCGTAATACAACTGACTTCATTACCTACAAAAAAATCTTTGAAAATTATGGCATTCCTGCCAACATTACACTTTCCAAAGGTCTCTTTGATTCAAATGAAGCTCTTTCTCTTATTGCCCTCCTGAAAGCACTTATTAATCCCTATGATGATATTGCCATGACAAGTGTACTCCATAATAACTTTGTCTTTTCCCACTTTGATGAAAATGAGCTTCTTGCCTTACGTGATCAAAGTGAACAGCCTGAAAGTCTCTATGAAGATGTGAAGAAAGCAGGAACTTATAAGAGTGTTCTCTTTATCGATACTTTTGAAAATTTGCGGAAAATTGCCCTTACTTCATCACCTTACGAAACCCTCATTGCGATTCTAGAAGCAAGTCGTTATCAGGACTTTGTTTCTTCACTTATTAATGGTGAACAACGCTCTAGTAATATTGATACATTGGTAGAACTCGCTCGTTCAAGCAATGAATATCGCTATCTTGAGGACTTTGTGGACTTTGTCGATTCAGGTGTCCAGAAGTCACCAGGTAAAATTGCTAGTGATGAAAGCAATGCCGTTGAATTTATGACAATTCATAAATCAAAAGGTTTGCAGTTTAAAGTGGTTTTCCTTTCTAATATGCAGCATAAATTTAATACTACTGATGAAACATCTTATATCTTGATGGATCAGGCTAATGGTATTGCTTCTAAATATCGTCAATTCAGAGAGACAGATGAATTTGGGAATGTTCTTGTGGAATATGAAAATCCCTATCGTAATCTCATTGGAAAAGCCATTCATAAAGAAGCTGTTGATGAAGAGATGCGTATTCTCTATGTCGCCTTAACGCGTGCTGAAAAGAAATTGATTATGACTGGTATTATTGATGATGAAAAGCGCCTCATTGATCTTGCCGCCAAAGTACAAGCTAACGAGAGCGACCCGAATCGTCCTTCCAACAACACCGTCATCTTCAACAACCATCTTAGAAAAGTGAATTGTTTCTTTGACTGGATCATGATGGCTTTAATGCGTCATCCTGATGTCGAGAATGATCTCAAGCACTTCATTCCTTCTATTACACCAAATCTTGATTTAAGACGTACAGGCTTCTCAAAGCTCAATAATGAAGAAACAGCCCTAGCACGTTTCCATCTTGAAATACAAAGCTTAGCCGATATCACAAGCACAATGCCTCAAAAGCACGCCCTTGATGCCATAGACCAATATCATAAAGTTCAAGATTATTACAACTATGTCTATCCTTATCAGGACAAAGAACGTTCCATTGCCGTAACAACATTACAAGCATTAGCTGATGAAGAAGGCTTTGAACATCTTGAAAATCAATCATCAAAACGTGAAGAAGCCTTAAGTCTTGGTACACTTGTTCATAATGTCCTTTATTATTGTCCATTCGATCAAACAGACTTTACTTCTCTTATTAATCGTCTACAAGATGAAGGAATGTTTACAGATGAAGAATATCAGCTTATATGTCAATATCAGCCCCATCTTGATGACTTTAGAAACAGTGCAGTCTATCAGCTTATTGCCGAAAGTACATTCTTCAAGGAAAAGCCTTTTCGCTACTTCAATGGCGAACAAGTCATCAATGGTATCTTTGATATTGTCTTCATCCATGACGATGATGTCTATGTGCTTGACTACAAGACAGACCACATCACATCTACCAATTCCTACAAGAAATTACAAGATAAACATCGTATTCAGCTAGAAACCTACAAAGAAATACTGACAAAACAATTCCATAAGCCAGTAAAAGGCTATGTATACTATTTAGAAACAAATCAAATGATTGAAGTATAGGGAAATCATTGCTTATTTCCCTTACTTTTTGTAAAATTGTAAATAGGATAGTTGAAAAGGAAGATGTGAGAATATGAGATTTGTAGAGTATGGCAACCCAAAGTTACCAACGATTATGTTGGTGCATGATATTGGATTATCTTATTGGGCATATACGGATATTAAGGACGAACTAGCAAAAGAATACCATGTTGTCTTACCGATACTTGATGGTATTGATGAAGAATTTCAGTCAATTGAAGATGAAGCCAATAAGATTATGATGTTCATTCATAACAAATGTGATGGGCATGTCTACGCCCTAGGTGGGTTAGCTTTTGGGTCCAAGATCGTCCTTGAAGTCCTCAGCAAGAATTCCAATATTGCTGATTATGCGATTATTGAGAGTGTCGATCTCTATCCTACAAAGGGTCTTTCCTCCCTAGCTCCTAAGGTGGCCTTGTCGATATCCAATCTCACTAAATATCGTTGGTTTTCTTCTCGCCAGGCCGCTGCCACAGGTCTTCCTAAAGAACTCAATACACGTTATCATGAAACACTTAAGAGTATTTCTAGTATTTCTTTTGAACATTTTATTGAAGAAGAATACAAATTCACTTTACCTCCTACTTTAAAGAACACTTCAGCTCGAACATTAATTATCTTTGGTGAAAAAGAGCCTCATAATACACGCATGTCAGCACGTTATATTAATGAGACCATTCCTTATAGCCAAATGTATCAGATTCTAGGTATGACGCATGGGCAGTTCTCCTTGCAGCATCCTCATCACTATGTTCGTCTATTAAAACGCTTATTTAGAAACTAAGACTGGTCATCCAGTCTTTTCTTTTCACCAAAAAAACAGCTAGCATGAGGCTAACTGTTTGTAGAAGTATCAAATTGAGAATAGTAGAGCTTGTGGTAGAAGCCTTGCTTAGCTAGTAATTCCTTATGTGTACCCTGCTCAAGAATATGACCATCATTCATGACTATAATCTTATCTGCTTTTTCAATGGTTGAAAGACGATGGGCAACAATAAAGGTTGTTCTACCTTTCATCATTTCATCAAAGGCTGACTGAATCTGACGTTCAGTTCTTGTATCGATTGAGGATGTTGCTTCATCCAATATCAACATTGGTGGATCAGCTAACATAATACGGGCAATACATAATAACTGACGCTGGCCTTGGGAGAGGTTGCTGCCTTCTTCCTGAAGCAAAGCATTATAGCCATCTTTAAGCTGCATAATGAATTTATGCGCATGGGCATTCTTCGCTGCCTGAATGATTTGATCATCTGTTGGATTTGATGATCCATATGCAATATTGTCCTTAATTGTCCCCTTGAATAACCATGTATCCTGTAAAACCATGCCATAGAGTGAACGCATATAATGACGATTCATATGTTGGATATTGACGCCATCAATAGTAATTGTTCCCTTTAATGGATCATAAAACCTCATCAATAAATTAATCAATGTTGTTTTACCACATCCTGTTGGACCAACAATTGCGATTGTCTGGCCCGCCTTGACATCTAGATTAAAGTCATCAATAAGTGGTTTTTCAGGTACATAGGAGAATTGAACTGAATCAATCTTAATATCACCTTGGGGATGTTCAATTGTCTTAGCATTTCTAGGTTCAACAATCTCCTCTTCATCAATGATCTTAAAGACACGATCAGCACAAGCTAAGGCTGTCTCAAGTTCAGTAAAGACATTGGAGATATCATTGAATGGCTTTGTATACTGAGAAGCATAAGTTAAGAACGAAGAAAGTGCCCCAACTGTAATACCACCATTTAACACTGTAAAAGCTCCAAAGATGGTCACAGCCCCATAGACAATGGCATTCACAAAACGTGTTGAAGGATTGACGAGTGCGCCTAAGAACTGACTCTTGACACCACTGACAAATAAGCGCTGATTGATTTCATCAAAGTCTGCTTTATTGACTTCCTCATGTGAAAAAGCTTTAACGACCTTCTGATTACCAATCATTTCTTCAACATAACCGGAAAGCTCTCCACGAATAGCGAGCTGTTCCTGAAAGTATTTGTAGACTCTTGTCGCAATCTGACTTGATACGATTAAAGAAATAGGTGTTAATACAATGACGATTAAGGCAATCTTGACATTAATGGCCAACATGAAACCAATTGTCCCAATAATTGTCGCTACCCCGGCAAAGAGATTTGTAAAGCCCTGCAGCAAGCCATCAGAAATTAAATCTATATCCGCAATCATACGACTCATGAGATCACCATGAGGATGAGAATCAATATATTTAAGTGGTAAGGCATGGTATTTCGCAAATAACTGATCACGTAAATCCTTTGTGATTTCAAATGTCATCTTAGAAGAGAAACGACCAACAAGATAGTTAGTGATAGCAGCTAGAATAACAGTAATAATGATCTGTACAATACGAATAGAGAGATAAGAGAAATGAACTTTCCCTTTACCAATCATAGTATCAATTGCACGACCAATAAGTACTGGAGTCATCAAAGTAAAAACAATATTAACAGCGGAGAAGATTAAGGCAAAAATAAGATAGGATTTATAGGGAGAGATAAAGCGCATTAAGCGTGCAAGCGTATTTTTATTTTTCATTGTTCTCTCCTTCCATCTGTGATTTCACAATTTCTTGATAGAGCGTACATGTCTTTAAGAGTTCATCATGTGTACCCATTGCTGCAAGCTTACCATGATCTAGGACAAGAATCTTGTCCGAATTCATGATGGCAGAGACACGTTGAGAAACGATGATTGAAGTCGTATGCATTTTCTTGATATCACGACGAAGTTTAGCATCTGTCGCAAAATCAAGAGCACTTGCTGAGTCATCAAGAATGAGAATTTCTGGCTTTCTGACAAGAGCTCTTGCAATTGTAAGACGCTGACGCTGTCCACCAGAGACATTCTTTCCACCTGCTTCTATCTTTGTTTTTAAGTCATCAGGTAACTTGTCGATAAATTCCTTTGACTGGGAGATGTTAATGGCAAGATTTAGATCTTCATCACTTGCACTGCTATTGCCCCAAAGCAAGTTCTCTTTAATTGTCCCACTAAAGAGTGTTGC
Source organism: Sharpea porci (assembly GCF_009695655.1). Taxonomy (GTDB): domain Bacteria; phylum Bacillota_I; class Bacilli_A; order Erysipelotrichales; family Coprobacillaceae; genus Sharpea; species Sharpea porci. Next base: position 68,747 of record NZ_VUNM01000003.1, on the reverse strand, counting down.
TGACTGGGGAACAATACCAATCATATGTCGCAATGTATCATATTGGTAATCTTTGATAGACTGATCCTTAATGAGAATACGACCTTCTGTGGCATCATAGAAACGAGGAATTAAGTTAACGAGCGTACTCTTGCCTGAACCAGTACCGCCAATAATCCCCACTGTTTCTCCTTCATTGATCGTAAATGATAGATGTTCAAGAGCATGACCTTCTTTATAGCTGAAGCTTACATCGTCAAATGTAATGAAGTGGTTATAGCTATCAGGCATATCTTGACTTCCTTCAACCATACTTGGCTTAAGATTTAAAACTTCTTGAACACGCTGCGAAGCTGCTGTTGCCTTGACATAAATAAGAATGACATTCGCAAAGGCATACATTGAAAGCATGATTGCGTTCATATAGTTAATTAAGGCGATAACTTCTCCCTGTGTCAATGTTCCTAAGTTGACTTTAATTGCACTGACATAGAGAATAAGAATAATACCTGTATTAACGATGATTGTTGTGGCTGGATTCATCAGTGATGATAAATAGCCCGCATGCACTTGTTCATCTTTTTGCGCTTTTGTCGTTTCGAAAAAACGCTTCTTTTCATTATCTTGTTTATTGAATGCACGAATAACACGTACACCGGATAAGTTTTCTCTTGTGATTAAGCTGATCTTATCCATTAACTTATTAATACGATGATAGATAGGCTGTGTGTGACTCATGACAAAATAAATAGCGAAGGCAATCAGTGGTGAGATGACTAAGAAAACTAAGCCTACCTGCCAGTTGAGAATAAAGGCCATCACAAGTGAACCAATAATGATAAATGGTGAACGTGACAGTAAGCGAATCGTCATCGCAATCGCTAATTGAAGCTGATTGACATCATTAGTGATTCTTGTAATGAGTGTAGGTGTACCTAAAGTATCCAAATCTTCATAATCATAGTTATTAATAGCTTCAAACATATCTCTACGCATTAACGTCCCCATGCCTTGGGATGTCAACGAGGCATAATATTGACAGATGATAGCTGATCCATAACCAGCTAAAGCTAAAACAAACATCACAATTCCCATATGAATAATATATGTCGTATTGCCTTTCGCAATACCTTGATCAATAATCTTAGCGACTACAACTGGCACCATTAACTCAAAAAAGGCTTCAACAAGCTTAAAGAAAAAGCCGAGAATGCCTTGCCATTTATAGGGCTTAAAATACTTTTTCCAAAACATTTTCCTTCTCCTTCTTGTCAAATTATAATTTTTTTAGTATTATATTACAAATATATGTTAGATATTTATATTATATGTAGGAGATATGCTTATGGATATTAAACAGATGCTCTACTTTAAAACCATTGTAGATGAAGGAACAATCTCTAAAGCCGCTATTAAATTACATATGGCTCAGCCACCTCTTTCCATGCAGCTAAAAAGCCTGGAAGAAGAACTTGGTACGGGCTTATTGATCCGTGGACGTCGTCATATCACACTTACCAGTGCGGGGCGTTTATTCTATCGTCGTGCTTGTCAGATGCTTGCGCTTGAAGAACTGACAATCCATGAAATGAAGAATGTTTCTAAGGAGACATTGCGTATTGGTGTAACGTCTTCCAACAGTCCTTTGCTTCATGAAAACGCTGTTGTCAATTATATCAAAGCGAATCCCACTCTCCATCTTCGTATTAAAGAAGGTACGACAAGAGAAATCATCGATAATCTTATTGCCCATGACATTGATATTGGTTTTATTAGAACACCTTTCGATGGATTAAATATCAAAGCCTATTTCTTTGAAAAAGAACCAATGGTAGCCATTGGTCCTCGAGAAATCATTGATGAAAATAAAAATCATCTCATTGACTATAAAGATTATCCTTTAATCGTCCATCGCAGATACCACCCCGTCATCACTGAATATGCCATCAACACTCTTTCTTTTAATCCCAATATTCATATACAGGCTGATGATTGCCGTACATCCATCTTCTGGAGTCATGTTCTTTCCCAGGTTGCGATTATTCCTAAGACAGCTCTACCACTCATTGAAAATATGAATTTAAAAGCTGTAGAGCTTAAAGATGAAGCCCTTTATACAGCTGTCTCCATCGCTATGCGTAAAGATGATGAAATATCTCAACGAGCTAAAGAATTTATAAAACTCTTTGGCACACAAGGCTTAAAGAGCCCGCATTAATTTCAAAGTGATAATGGTCACTCAAGATCTCTTCACCATCAAAATTGCCTGAACAATGACAATAGACATCACAGGCCTGCACCTTATAGGTGTGGGTCTTTTTGATTTGAGAAAGTGTTCTTGTCAGTATATGGCGAATATAATAGGGGGCATTGAATTTATGAATTTTCTCTAAAATCACCATATCAAGATAACCATCAGTCAGTGAGGCTTGTGGGGTGATTTCAAAACCACCACCATAATAATGCCCGTTATTGATTGCACATAATGTCACTCTACCTTCATATAAAATATGATTTTCGCTTTTAATTGTGACATAGTTGAAATCATAGGTCTTAATATTTCTTATGATTGAAAGAATATAGCTCTTAGATTCTGGGACGAATGGCACATTGACAACATCATGGACATGATTCGCAATGGCAGCATCAATGCCAAAACAGCCAGAATTCACATAATAGATATCATTCATTTTCACAGTATCAATTCTTTGGGCCTTCCATTGTAAAGAGTCTCTTAATACGTCTTCTGGCTTTCTCACCCCATTATTGATATAACGCGAAAAGTCATTACCAGTACCATAGGGAATAACAACCATTTCATGTTTAGTATGCACAAGTGCCTGAACAACCTGATTCATAAACCCATCCCCACCTACAACATAGACACGTACAGGTGTCGGATAATTCTTCATAATCTTCAAGACATGATTGGGATATTGAGAAATATGAATATCATAATCATAGCCTTTCATGATTTGATGAATCGTAGGCAAAAAGGAATGGGTTGTGCCTTCTGATTTTAATAAAAATACATGTTTCATATATCTTCCCTTTCTAGTACATAGAAATAGCGATAAAAGTTCCCTTTTCTCAAATAACATTTATGTTGGTAGCTTAAATGCATGGCCTTAAACGCTTCATCATATTCAACATGTGTAATCGCCACACAATTAGATGCAATATGACAAGCTTCATTGATTAAATCAAGCTGTTGTTCTTGAGAGATGTGGGAATAAACACCATAGGGTACATCAATAATCGCAAGATCATAATATTCAGTAATATCATGAATATCACGTCTTGTAATAAGCAATGGATCATAGCCAAAATGTTCTATATTTAACCGTCCCTTATAGCTTACATCACGGTTAATATCACTACCCCTTATATCTAGCCCCATGGCTAAACCTTCTAAGACAACCGTCCCAACACCACAACATGGATCAATGATCTTTAAGTCATCATGTGTTCCATTGCCAAGATTAATAGCACAGCGTGCAGCTTTAATCGATAAAGAATGGGAATAGGAATAGGGCTTATGTTCATACTTATGCCAGCTATTATTCTTTTCAAGTTTCCCAAAATAGTAAACACCTTCAATATAAGTCAAAGCAAAGATATCCTGAGGATGAACGAGATCAGTATCCCCACCAATAACCTCAGAGAGCCTAGAACAATAGCTTAAGGAAGTACGATAGTCTAAATGTGTCAAAGCATTTTTATAATAGATAACCTTAAAACAATCAGAATACAGCTCTAACTTCTCTACTTCTTTTAAAAGCATGGTTAAAGAAGAATTAGATGCAAGGATAGTAAGACGATCTTTAATAAAGACCGAACGCGTAAAAGGAATATCAAGTTGTGAGAAGTGATAACGAGATGTGAAAGGTTGTTGAAAAAAGACTTGAAATTCTTCCTGACAGATATTCTCTTCATCAGGTTCAAAATAATTTATTACATATAAATAGTTCATGTACTCAGTATATCTTTTTTAGAAGTCATTGTCATGAATATTGATAAATAGTAAAATATTCTCGAAACCTAGGAGGTGTTATTATTAACCACTATATAAACAGGCTCAAAGAGAAACTGGATACACCACAGCTCTTCCTCTTTGTAGCCTTTGTCGCTTTGTTTTTACCTTTTTATATAACGCTTATTATTCACGCTATTGAACTCATTATATTATTAAAAAGAGGTGAACTTGTAGAAGCATACAAAAAGACAAAAGCAAGTCGCTTTATTTTAATCTTTTGCGCTCTACTAGCTATTGTTTCACTCTTTTATCAGAACTATCTCGGGATTCTTGTCACTCTTGGGATTTTAATGCTTGGCAGCTTCACGGTTTATTACCGCCAACATATTAGTGCTGAGAGTTTTGAATTCTTTATGGATACAGTACTTGTATTGTCTGTTGTCGCTGCCCTGGTCGCTATTATTCAATACTTCATTATTCTTCATCGCTTTAATATTGATGGTTTTGAACTTATTATCTTTAATACCCCAAAGAATAGAGTGGATTCATTCTATTTTAATGCGAATTATTATGCTATGATGATTGAATTCTGGGTAGGTATTGCTTTCTATAAGATATTAAGATTATTTCAAGAAGAACATCTCAACTACAAGAAGATGGGTGGTTACTGTATTATTATTCTCATTAACCTCTTCACCTTAGTACTTTCAGGCTGTCGTACATCTTGGCCAGCAATGTTGGCAGGGCTTGCGATTATGTTGTTGTTTGCGCATTTCTATAAGCTTTTTGGCCTTATTGTAGCTGGCGGTGTTGCTTCAGCAGGCTTTCTCTTCACCCATAAGAACTATATTCCACGAGCAAGCAATATCACAAAATATCTAGGCGTAAGACAGAAAATATGGCGTGCTGCGATTGCTTCTATTAAAGATCATCCCCTCTTTGGAGAAGGCCCATTAACCTATATGCATGTCTGGAAGCAATATAACGGGCACAATACCCAGCATGCCCATAATATCTTCCTCGACCCACCTCTCTCCTTTGGGATTGTTGGTATTCTTACAATATTGCCTTATTTCATCAGCTGTATTAAGAGAACCTATATTACCTATAAACTCCATAAAAATGATACTCTTGTAGCCTTGATTATTGGCTTAATCGTTATGACATATATTCATGGTTTACTCGATTATACCATTTTCTTTATCCAAACAAGCTTCACACTCTTTATGGTCATTAGTAGCTTTGATATTTATCGAGAAGATATTGATATGTATAAAAAATAGCTTTAATAGCTATTTTTTATTATAACAATACATACTATAGTTTGTCTTTTTATACAAACTATAGTGAATTGAAGAATAAATAGATGTGAAGTAAACTATAGTCATGTCTAAAAATGTAAACTATAATTTGGGTAGTCGTGTTAAGACACTACGTGAAAACAGAGGCTGGAGTCAAGAGAAATTAGCGACAAAGGTGGGTGTTACGACAGCTTATTTAGGTGATATAGAACGCAATACAAAGAATCCAACATTTCATGTCATTACACACATTGCCCAAGCTTTTTGTATGTCATTAGCGGAATTCTTTGATGAACAGGTTCTTCCAACAGCTGATGATCTAGAATTTATAGACAGAGAAATCATACAAGAGCTTTCCACATTTACTGATCCAGTAGATAAAAAATCTATTCTAAAAATAATTCTTCTTATCAAAAGCCTACAACCAACTCCTAACAAAAATGAGCCTGAATAATCAGACTCTTTTTTCATCTTCATTGTACGGTAATTCCAAATACTCAAACAATTCAGGTTTTACGCCCAAATGATCCTCAACCCACATCTTGGAATAAGCCATATAATATTTATCATTATAGTGAGTGATATGGGGAATACGAATATGTAATCTTTCTTTTGGAACGAGACGAGATAGCTTAAGTAAATTATCTTTCATATGTTCTATTGTCACACCTGTATAGGCTTGATAGACATCAGGATTCATATCTTTTATATCAAAATTCAGAATAAAAAAAGATGTATAGGTTATGCCATTATACATCTTAGGTATTAAAAGGAATGGTGCCGGAGATGGGATTCGAACCCACGACCTACTGGTTACGAGTCAGTTGCTCTACCAATTGGAGCTACTCCGGCAAGTCCTTTGTTATTATATCATGAAATGTGTGAAAGTATAGTGTAAATTGACAAGTCAGTATTACGATTATTATAATGGAAATACAAGGAGTGGAATATTATGGCTATTAAATATAAGGCAAAAGATACTGATGATTTAGAAAAAGAATTAGAAGAATGGTCAATGAATATGAACCTTTTCCAGACTGTTGAAACAAGCGATGAGAAAGAGAAGGTTGTCAAAGTAGAATCTGATGAACTTGCGGATGACCACAGTAAACGTTCAACATACGAGAATGAAGAACTCAAGAATTCTGATCTATAATACAAAACCTCATCTATATGATGAGGCTTTTTTAGGCATTCTTTTTCAGTAAATCTCTAATTTCTTCAAGCAATACAACTTCATCGCTCTTTGCCGGTGCTACTTCTTCAGCAGCTTCTTCCTTCTTGAAACGACTCTTAGCTGTATTAAGCGCCTTTACAATCACAAAGACACATAAAGCTAAAAGCAAGAAGTTAATGAATGATGAAACAAATGCTCCATAAGCAATATGAACAGGACCTACCTGTGCTGTTGCTTTATCGAGTGATGCAGGAATCTTGATGATAGCTGAAACAACGCCCATAAACATATTTACTAATGCTGTAACAACATCCTTTAAGGCACCACCTAGAATAACACCGACTGCCATATCAATGACATTACCAGTAAATGCGAATTCTTTAAATTCATTCCATAAATTCTTCATATTATCTTTCCCCCAATGTCATCATTATACATGTTGATATCAGGACTATACAATACTTCAAATTCGTTTTTCTTTACTTCCTGAGAAAGAAAAAACAACCTATAAAATATAGATTGCTTTAACTAAGGGCAACATCAAGTACCATCATGACTGCAAAACCAACTGCAAAACCAATTGTTGCGATATTTGAGTGTTTTCCCACGCTTGCTTCAGGAATCATTTCTTCAACAATGACATAAATCATAGCTCCTGCCGCAAATGATAATAAATATGGGAGAATAGGAATCATAATACTTGATAATAAAATTGTAATCAGCCCCGCAATAGGTTCAACAATACCAGAAAGTGTCCCCATGAGAAAAGCCTTTTTCTTACTGCTACCTTCAGCAGCTAATGGCATGGAGATAATTGCGCCTTCGGGGAAGTTCTGAATGGCAATACCAATCGATAATGCCAACGCTCCCGCAAGAGTAATTGTCGCATTATTAGCAGCACTACCTGCTAAAACAACACCAACAGCCATTCCTTCTGGAATATTGTGGATGGTAACAGCCAATACCATCATTGTTGTTTTCTTGAGATGGGCATGTAAGCCTTCAGGTTCTGTTTCATTAATATGGAGATGTGGTGTCAAGGCATCAATAGCTAGTAAGAAGAAGATTCCTAGCATTAAACCAATTAAAGCAGGTATAAAGGCAAGTTTTCCCATCTTACTTGACATATCCATAGATGGAATCAAGAGACTCCAGACTGAAGCTGCCATCATGACACCCCCGGCAAATCCCAATAGTATTTTTTGTAAGAGCTGATTCATTTCCTTCTTCATAAGGAAGACCATAGCACTCCCTAAAGTCGTTCCTACAAAAGGAATAAGCAACCCAATTAATATATTCTTATTCATAATTTTCCTTCCTTTTCCACACGTTATCATGCCTTCTTGCAATAGTCAACGAAGATGATAGAGAAATAAAAAAATGCCCTAGATTGGGAAGTGATCTAGAGCTTAAGTAGTCTTTGGGAATTGTAAGGAAAGTTTATGAAGTTTTCTTGACTACACTTATAGAATAAACAAAGAAGTTGTTAGAATTATCATCTTATTATGTGAGATTATGGTTTTGGTTTGACGATAAGACCTTTGAGGAAATGATGATGTTTGCCCTCTCCCTTAAGATACAAATAGCCAATAATACTAAAGACAATAGCACCAAGAAAATTCACTAGTAAATCCTTCATTGTATCAAGAAGACCAATATCAAGATAACCATGAGGAATAACAACCTGTGTACCACTCTTTGTATAAATTACTGTCTTGATGATATCTTTGACTTGATAAGGTATTTGGGAATGGGTTGGATCCAATGTTACTGAACCAATGTTTTTGATAATAAAGTCTTTCTGCATATCCAGATAAAATAACTGATCAGCCGTAAATTCAATAAATTCCCATAAAACCCCAATAGTCATCGAGAAACAGAAAGAGACAAGAATAAGATAGAAAGGAGACAAGTTTATATTTTTTGAATTACGATTAAGAATATAGACAAGAGAAAAGCCAATTGCGGCACACAAGAAACCATTGATGGTATGCAGCATCGTGTCCCAACCTGGAATAGCTGTATAGTAGTGATTCACTTCTCCTAATATCTCTGCCGCAAAGATAAAAAGATAAATAATGCCCTGAAATAATCCTGGTATATCAACTCTTAATGTTTCTTCAAAAATGGATGGTAATAAAAACAACAATAAAGACAATATACATAAAGCAACACTTTCATAGCTTCCTCTAATAAAGGCAAGTACTGCTGTTACAATGACTAGAAATCTTAGTATTTTATAGAGTTTATATGTTCCCTTATGTTCTTTAATTAATTCTTTTTGTCTTTTAATATATTGACGAATTCTCATATAAGTTAGCTCCTTTGCCACAGTTTAACATATTTGTAGTCATAAAAGAAATAAAGATTGTTGGAATGGTTTATGTAGACTTAAGCAATGAAAAAAGTTTGATATAAACAAGTTGAATATTTGTATTTATTCAACTTGTGAAATACTTATTTTGTGTTTTATAGAAATATTGGTTTATATAAAGATATTGCGTTCTTAATATCCTAAATATAGTCTTTTCAAAAACACAATTCAGGCCTATAATAATATATATGAAATCGTTTACATATTCGAGGAGGTATATTATGAAAGAGAGCTATATGAAAGAATGCGGTACATCTTTCAACGCTTTAACAGTGAACGAAGAAGCATCACGTTGTTTGCTTTGTTTTGATGCACCTTGTTCCAAGGCTTGTCCCGCAAACACAGATCCAGCACGCTTTATTCGTTCTGTGCGCTTTAAGAATTATAAAGGAGCGGCTGAAATCATCAGGGAGAATAATGGTCTAGGAGATATATGCGCACGTGTCTGCCCAACTGAGAAATATTGCCAGTTAGGTTGTTCACGCAGTGGTATTGATCGCCCTATTGATATTGCTGGTATTCAGAAGTTTGTGACGGATTTTGAAAAAGCAAGTCATATGCATATTCTTGAAAAAGGAACACCTAATGGCAAGAAAGTCGGTATTGTTGGAAGTGGACCAGCTGCTCTAGAAGCTGGCTTAAGACTTCTCACTATGGGCTATCAAGTTGATTTCTATGAAAAAGAAGGTTTAGCAGGAGGCTATTTACGAACAGGTATTCCTGAATATCGTCTTCCTAATGCGATTGTTGATGATAATATTCATCGTCTAGAAAACTTAGGTGCTATATTCCACTATAATACAGAAATTGGAAAGGATTTAGCTCTTGAAGACCTGAAACATAAATTTGATGCAGTTCTTGTAGCTATTGGTTATTCTAAAGCGAAGAGCCTGCCTATGTTTGAAAAGAATCCTTATGTCATAAGTGCCATTGACTTCTTACATAATGTGAAGGCTGATCAGGGATCACATGATGTTAAGAATAATATTCTCGTTATTGGTGGTGGTGATGTTGCCATGGATGTTGTAACGACATTGAAAAAACTTGGTTGTGAACATGTAACAGATGTTGTCTATGAAGAGTTATCTGAATTCCTCGCTAGTGAAAAGGAACTTGCGGGGGCAAGAGAAGCTGGTGTTACAATTATTGATGGCTATGTCCCTGATGCTGTAAATGGGAATGTTGTGACATTCAAGGCTAGACATATTGATGCAACCTATACATTGACTGCTGATCAGATTATCTTAGCTGTTGGTCAGAAGCCAGAGATGACATTGGGTTTACCAATGGAAAATAATGAAGTCAAAGAAAATGATTATCATGTCGATGAGAATGTCTTTGTCGCTGGAGATATCACCAAAGGTGATAAGACTGTAGTCTGGGCAGTTAAGAAGGGTAAAGAAGCGGCATGTGCTATTGATCATTATCTTGGAGGTAAGAATCATGATTAAGAAAGATTTATCGATTGATTTTTGTGGTGTACATTTTGAAAATCCATTCTGCCTTTCTTCTTCACCAGTAGGTAACTGTTATGAAATGTGTAAGAAAGCTTATGAAACAGGATGGGGTGGTATTGTTTTTAAGACTATTGGTCCTAAGAGCTTTGTCGTTGATGAGGTATCACCTCGCTTTGATATCTTAAATAAAGAGAGTACGGATTTTGTAGGCTTTAAAAACATGGAACAGATTGCTGAACATCCATTAGAAGAGAATCTGGCTGATATCAAGAGACTGAAAGAAGAATTTCCTGATCAAGTTCTGATTGCATCCATCATGGGGACAAATGAACAGGACTGGGAAGAGCTCGCTAGATTGGTCACTGAAGCTGGGGCAGATATGATTGAAACAAACTTCTCCTGTCCTCAAATGACAAGTCATGCCATGGGCAGTGATGTTGGGACAAATCCTGAACTATGTGCAAAATATGTACGTGCATGTAAGCGTGGTTCTTCATTGCCATTAATTGCTAAAATGACACCTAACATTACTGATATGGTTCCTTGCGCAAAGGCATGCAAGGAAGCCGGTGCGGATGCCATTAGTGCCATTAATACCATTAAATCTATTACCGATATTGACTTAGAAAGAAAAACAGCCATGCCTATCATCAATGGCAAATCTTCTATCTCTGGTTATTCTGGTAAAGCCGTCAAGCCTGTTGCCTTACGCTTTATCCAACAACTAAGAGATGGTATTCCTGATTTACCAATTTCAGGTATTGGTGGTATTGAAACATGGGAAGATGCAGCTGAATTTATTCTATGTGGAGCTACAACTCTTCAGGTTACAACAGCCATTATGCAATATGGTTATCGTATTGTTGAAGATATGAAGAATGGTTTAATGCATTATATGGAAGAACAAGGTGTTGATCACCTTAGTGATCTTGTTGGTTTAGCTAATAAGAATATCATTCCTGCTGAAGCATTGGATCGTGATTATAAGGTTTATCCTGAATTCAATCTTGATGCTTGTATTGGTTGTGGGCGTTGTTATGTTTCTTGCTTTGATGGTGCCCATCAGGCTATTAGCTTTGACAGCGAGACTAGAAAGCCAACATGTGATCATGAGAAGTGTGTTGGGTGTCATCTATGTTCACTTGTTTGCCCTGTACATGCGATTGGCATGGGAGAAATTGTGCTTAAGGAAGGTAGAAGCGGACAGCCTTCAGACAAACATCCATTTAATAAACATTGGCTCTAAAAACAAAGAGACATCTCAATTGAGGTGCCTCTTTTCTATTTATCTCACTTTAAGTGTCTGCGCTATTCTTTCTAATACTAAGATGCGCTTTAATACTGTTTTTCGCATAAACACATCTCCCTTCTATAATGTTAGTCTACACGAACATTATAGATTAATCAAGCCTAACACTCTATTTTTTAATATCAATGACACCTATTTCAGCTTTAGCTCCACCTGTCTTAAATTGAATAGCCCAGTCAGAGATCCCTGAATTGATAATAAAGGTTGTATCTTTGATTGTCTTGAGGCCATAAGTCATATCATTAGCGCCTGACAATTCGCCTGTAATGCCAATTGGGAACATCTGTCCACCATGAGTATGACCACTTAAGACAAGATCAGGATGACTATTGGCTTCATTTGTATAATCAGTTGGTTCATGATCCAACATAATGACATATTGCTTAGGGTCAATGGATTGCATTAATACCTCAGCACTTTTACGATTGGATGTTGTTTGTGCATCCTGTCTACCAACGACTGTAATATGTCGTGTGATCTGGACACTTTCATCATTAAGAATATGAATATTGTTTTCTTTTAGTGCTGTTACGAGATCTTGGTTAGAGAAATTACGATAGTTCATATATCCTTTATCATGATTACCATAGACGAAGTATGTGCCATAAGTACTCTTAACTTGACCAAGTGCTTTTGTTGAAGCAAGCATATCTTTTTTTGTTGTATCATCATCGACATAATCCCCTGTGACAACGACAAGATCAGGATGTAAGTTTTGAATAGTCTGCATATGTTTCTTGAAGCCCTGAGCATGGAATGTCGCTCCAATATGGCTATCTGAAATCTGGACTATACGCAAGTTTTTATCGATGGCTTTCGATGTTGTCAAACTGTAATGCGTTGTAACAACATGATGAGCTTGATAATAGCCATAGCTTAAATAGCCAAAACAAAGAATGAACGTTAAGATTGCTGTCCAGTAAGCCTTGATTGGTTGATGTTTAATTTTGCTGATGAGATGGCATAAAGCATCAATGATCAACCAAATAATAATGATATGTAAAAGAACAATAAATGTATTCACATAATCAAATCTCAACCCTATTCCTATAAGTATAATAGGAATCAATGTGATGAGCCATCGTGCAGTTTTATTATGTTGAAAGAATGTTTGTTTTCTTATTTGTCTTAATATATGTATGGTTCCAAATATACAGAATCCAATAATAAGTATTGTCACAAGTAAAAATAACATCATGTTCATCCACCTCTTCTTGAAAACTATATCAAAGAAATACACATAATTCCAAACAAGTGCACATATAATAAAATCACATATTTCATGTAAAAAGAGTGTGTTAAAATAAGGTCCAATAAGGGGAATGGAAGGTGATTTTTGATGAAAAATAATCGTGGTTCAACAATTACAGCCGTTATTGTGATCACACTCGTCGTTATGATCTTAAGTGGTACCATGTTGTCAATGGCCTATAGCTACTATATGCATAGCTATAAAGAAATCTATACAAGACAGGCCTCACTATGCGCTTCGTCAGCTTGTGAGATTATTGGGAAAACGATTCACAATGCTGATAGTCAAACAGATTACCAACAATTCATTCCTAAAGATCATACCAAAACATTATCCAATTTTACATTAACGAAAGATGGTAAGAATGCTGATATCTATAAAGATGTACAAATGAATGGTACTGTCGAAATAGTTGATGCAAAAACACTTAAAATCACAATCAATGCCACCTATAAAACAGGCCAAGCCACATCAACACTGACAATGTTGAAAGATAAAGAAACGGACAGCCAATGGCAAATGGGAAAGTTGAAATAAGAGGTGATGGCAATGAAGAATGAAAAAGGTTTTACATTAATTGAAAGTCTTGTTGCTTTTGCGATTGCAACCATGGTCTTTGCTGCATTATCGACTGTAATCACAACAACCTATCGCTATTACACAGCTTCTAATAAAATCAAAGCATTATCTGATACACAATATCAAGCTGTCTTAAATCCTAAAGCCACTAGTACTGATCACTATACCTTAAAATGTACAATTGATGACAAAGAAGAAGCAAGCATCAACAATCTCAGTCTTACAACCAATACATCTAAATCCTATGATGATGTCATTGTTGCTTACTTCAATCTCACCAATGATATTCCTCTCGCAGACAAAACCACACAACAACTCACCAATACTGTCTATGACCGTCTCCAGTTTAAAAATAGCACGAATGATAAAGGCGAATGGTCATTAAGTAAAGCTTCAAGCTATCGAAAAGGTGACTTTGTCACATATGAAGATCGTCAGTATGTTCTTGTCACTGATAATAATCTTAAGACTAACTGGGAACCTTATACATATAAAGCTCCTGGTACATATCAATCAGGCTGGCAGCTTCTTGACATGTATAATCCTTCCGCCCCACTCTTTACAACCTACTTGAACGGCGATATTTTTCTCCAAAATAATGGGGATGAGATTCAAGCTTTCGTCTATTTAGATTCCAACCCTTTTACCTGGATTGGTGCCTATGATCCAAAAACTCATGAAATCAAAAAAGATAATCCCTATGCCTATGATAAAAATGCCATTCATTATTTTGATGAATGGAAAGACAATCAGATGTATTTAAATGAGAGTTGGAAGAATCAAGGAGCGTGATGGAGATGAAGAATGAAAAAGGTTTTACATTAATTGAAGTTATTGTCTCAGTTGCGGTTGGTTCTATTATTCTTGGGATTGTCTTATCGCTACTTGTGACATCATTCCGTCTCTTTGACCAATCAGCGCAAGAAAGCCAAAGTAAAGAGACAAATGATAATGTCATATCCTATATCAGCGATATCCTTAAAGATGCTTCAGACTTGCGTATTAAGACAATTGCTAATGCTTCTAGTAGTTTAACCGTTCCCGCAAATACAGCTAATCTTCCTGCGACAAAACTCAATGACAATGAGAACTGGCATTATCTATTTATCAATAGTGCAGGCAGACTTGTCGTTGATGGTGAAATGATGTTTGGTGGCAGTCAGGCATCAGGCTTCTATGGTTCTCAAAATACTAAGCTTTCTTTATCTTATCAAGTTCATGTTGATACACAAAATAAGAAAGCCATGAGCTTAGATCTCACAACAATACTTGATAATACTGCTAGTGATGATCCCTATAAAGAGAAATACCAGAAGATGAATACGATTGCCCTCAGTAATATTGTCACTAAAAACTATCAAGAAAAGATTACTGACAATACAAATGAAGGTAAATTGACGGATGGTAAGAATGGTCATATTGATAAGAATCATATTATCTATTTCGCAAATGAAAAGAAATTAAATGTTCAACCGGTTGTTGAAGCAACCTATACAATAGCTGATAAACTCAACCTTCTTTCTGATAAAAATAGAAATAAAGGACAGTTCCAGGCTACAAATATTCCTAACTATCAGCCAGGGGATATTGTTTCCTTTAACGGTTTTACCTATATGCGTACTTCGATGTATGATTTTGATTTCTATACAAGAAGCATGAAAAGCAGCGATATCCAGGAAACAAGTGCTATTCCTCAGTGCTATATTATGAAACTCTCGGATGGCACTCAGTTATATGTGCATAAGGATTATGTTGAAAAATATAAAAGCTGGTTCCAAACACACTACAGCTTCAAATTTAAATCTTCCAATAAAAACCAAGTTATCACATGTGCACCTGTCACAAACGAGACAACGGATTATTTCAAAACAAATACGAATATCACTGCTGATGATCCAATTTTTAATGTCGTTCTGAATTATACGTCGGGGAATAATGATAATCCCACAGTGCGCATGATGTTAGCTCCGGGCGCTTATATCAAGCTAGGCAATAATTATGCTTATGCCGGGTGGGAAAAAATCGCAAATACATCTTATATGAATGCACCAACAGAAACACCTCAGCCAGCCCAGTTCGATATCTTTTCTACTTATATGCCCGGTGATCTCGTTGTGCAAAATGGCTATCTCTTCTATATCCAACAAATGTCTTTATCAACGACACAAAATAAAGGACATACGATTGCTGATGAAAATGGTAATGTACTCAGTGAATCGGGAACATGTTATGGCACAAGCTTTACGACTACAACATATATTGCTGTAAAAATAGGGAAATATGAAGATGTTCTTGAGACGATGACAAGTAATCCTGAACAGAATAATTATATGTATAAGATTCCTACTAATCGCACGATGAAAGCTATTATTCAAAGCTCTAGAACAGCCAATGGCCAAACACAAAATCTACAATATTGGTGGAAACTTCAAAATAATCAACCTGGTTATTATGCAAGTTTACCTCAACGATAAATAGGTTGGATCACTCCAACCTATTTCTTTTGATCTTTTTTCAAACAACGAAAACAACTATGTTCCGTACATACAATATAAGCATCCTCTTCTTCAACAATATCCTCAATACGCCCAATATACATTTCCCCATTTACCATTGTACCTATGAGAAAGTGATTCTTAATATACCAGTTAATGAGATTCATGGTTTGTATCCATCATATATATTCTTGCCTCATAAGGGCCTAGTGTTTTTGTATTTTCAACTTTTCGTGGGAAAATACGTTGCATATCAGGATAATGATGAGCTTTGAGGACAGTATTGGAGAGGTTACATTCAATGATACATCTTTCATTTTTGTATGAACGTTCATAGATATAAGTATTATGTTGTGAGCTTAAACAATGATATGTGCCATAGATGAGAGACTGATGTGTTTTTCTAAGATGAATGAGTTCTTTATAGATTTGGATCATCGAAACATGTGCATCCTGATAGAGAGAACCCATTGTTTCTTTAGGTGCTTTGTTCCAAGGGAGCATCATTCGGGTATGATCACGTGTACCAGCTTTGATGATTGCAAAAGCGTCTTCTTCACTCATTGTTTTGATAAGTTCATGATAAAGATTAATACCTTCAATATCATGAATTTGATTGATGGATGTAAAGTTATAGTTAGTTAAGCCCATTTCATCACCCTGGTATATAAATGGTGTGCCTTTGAGAGTCATCTGCATGATGGCTAAGAGTGTTTCTATTTGTTTGTCATATTGGTGGGTCTCGTCAACCTTGCTGACCATTCGTGGATTATCATGGTTGTTGTAGAAAAGCGCCATCCAACAATGATTGCCATATTGTGTCATCCATTCATCTATTTGATCACGATAAGCATTAAGATCATAGCGATAGTCTTCATAACGTGTATGCCCCGGACTTTCCAACAAGTCAAAACTAAAAGCCATATCCAGCTCTCCTCGCTCATCACTTGTCACCATCTGACTTAAAGCCATTGATAAACCTGGTACTTCGCCAACAGAGAAAGCATTATGTGGCTTGAAGGCTTTTTCATGTATTTCACGTAAATATTCATGAAGATGTGGTCCATAGAAATAATGCTCTATACCACAATATCCCATCATCTTACCTAGCTTTACATTTCCATCGGGTAAACCCTTTGTCTTAGAAATCAAATTAATGACATCCATTCTAAAACCATCAACACCTAAATCAAGATAATCATTGATCATCCGAATGATGTCATCTCTCAAATCTGGATTATCCCAGTTAAGATCCATCTGTTTCTTACTAAAGAGATGAAGTCCCCATAATTTCTCTTCTTCATACTTATTCCAAGCACTTCCTGAAAAGAAAGATTCCCAGTTATTAGGTGGTGTATCATTATCTTTGGGATAAAGAAAATAGTAGTTGCGATAAGGTGAGTTGGGGTCTTTTAGTGCTTCTTGGAACCATGGATGTTCATCACTTGTATGATTGACTACTAAATCCATAATCAGCTTCATATCCCTTTTATGCACTTCCTGAAGCAATCTCTTAAAATCCTCCATCGTGCCTAAATCTTCATGAATCTTATAATAATCACGTATATCATATCCATTATCATCTAGTGGTGAATCATAGATAGGTGACAACCATAATGCATCAACACCTAAATCCTTTAAATAATCAAGACGATCAATAATTCCCTGAAGATCACCAATACCATCATGATTACTATCCATAAATGTCCGTGGATAAATCTGATAGAAAACAGCTTCTTTCCACCATGTATGTTTGATTTCACCATCAATTGATGGTGGTGTATCTTGTTCGGCATTAATCATCTTTATTAATGTTTGATAGAAATTCTCATCAAGATCTTTTGTGAAACGTGAAAGAGACTTGATCTTGATTGTTTTCGCAAGGGGTGTTCGTAGTATCCAGGTTGGTATTTTTGCATAATGGCATGCCATCGTTAAGACATCATGCCCTACCGGTGAAGCGTAAATATCGGCTATTGATGAGTCAAGTGTAACCATAAGAAAACCTCCTACTCCTATTGTATTACGAACAATTTTCCCTTTTCAAGAAAGAACCACACATCACTAAAAAGAACTATGTCACCTTATATAAATCATCCAACGTAACAAGTTTGACTTCTTTTTTATCATAGCCTTCTAAAACGCCTTGAGAGAATCCAGATAATGAAAAATAAATAAAGAGCACTTCTTGATATTTCTTATTAATAAGACCTTTTTTCCTCATTAAATCATCATAGACAGCTTGATCAAGAAGACTGTTCCTAAACTTACATTCACCTAAAATAGCTTTCTTACCCATTTCATCAATACCTACTACATCGATATCAGTAGGAATATGGTCATGACCTACTCCCCACCATTTACCAACCTGAGTAATCATATAAGGAATATGGCCATTCAATGATTGCATCATAAGATAGTACTGACACATATTTTCAAAAATATCACCCATAAAGTCATGTAAGTTCTTCTTTACATATGCATTATAGTAGACATCACCTTTATGAAACTCAATCGATGATCTTCCATTAAGGACAAATCGATACCAAAAATTATACATACCATCAGTTATTCTATATTGGATTTTTCTCTTATTCTTTATATCAGTCATACAATATACTTTTGAGACAATACCAACTGTTATGAGATTATTGATAATGTAGGTTAAAGAAGCTGTTGATATATGAGCTTTGTCTGATATTTCATTGAATTTATTTGCGCCAGACGCCATTACTTCAATGACTGTATTATAGGTATGGACATTTCTAAACTCTTGCATTAATAAATTGCGTGGTTCTTCATATAAATAGCCTGATGATGTAAAGAAGTTATTGATAAGATTTTGATCAAGAGATAATGAGTCATCAAAGAGTGTTAAGTACTTTGCCACACCACCAGTTACACCATAAACAATTGCTTTTTCTTCATTTGTATAATGAGGAACAAACTGTGCTGATTCTAGATAATCAAATGGTTTTAAGAAGATTTGATTTGTGCGTCTTCCAAATAAAGGACTTTTCTCACTCATGACTTCTTTCTCCATAAAACTTATGGCTGATCCACAAATAATTAAATAAATATTTGTCTTAACAAGAATAGTATCAATCACACTCTGAAATTGTGATAAAAATGACGATTCTGTTTCAGCAATATAGGGAATTTCATCCAACGCAAGAATAATCTTTTCATCCTTACAAATACGTGCTACAAACTGAAAGAATGTGCTAAGTTCTTGAAATTGGACACCTTGCATTTCAGGAATAATATCTTCTATAAACTGTACACTCCACTTTCTGACATTATCTTCAAGTGATGATTGACTTGCCATATAGTAAGACGCTTTCTTATCACGCATGAACTCGGTAATAAGCGTTGATTTACCTATTCTTCTACGGCCATACACGATTGTCATTTGAAATCCCTTTTTCTCATAAGTTTCTTCCAACACTTTTAATTCAGCTTTTCTTCCAATAAACATAGAATCACCTCACTTAGTAAAATACATTTTACTAAAATACGTTTTACTAAAATATATTTTACTATATGCATGATCTATGTCAACAGTTAGAAACATATCTCATTAAATAACATCTTTATTGTATTGAGATATATTCATCCATAATCATTTACTCCTTAATAAAATAATAACCCATATCTATTTCTAAACAAACTAAGATAAAAGAAAAACACGTAGAATTCTACGTGCTTTCTGACTATTGTGTGATAACTTCAATATCAACATTAAAGATCTTTGCGACTTTCTTTAATGTTTCAATATGTCTGCCTTTTGCAGCACCAAAGTGATGTGTAGGTCCTGCAAGTGACCATTTTGTCACAAATTCACGTGCTCCACAACTAAAGCGTGTACGCATATTTGTATCACCAAAGGAAAGAATTGGACCTTCTTCATTAACCCCTTCAGCAACGACAAACTTAAAGTGTCCCTCACCATCCTGCGTAATTGCTAAATAAGTTACAGGACCAAGATATGGATAGAACTGTGTGAGATAGCCTCCACCAGTCTTACCATGGAAGACATCGACAATCTTCATTGTTGGCTTCTTATCTGAAATAGCTGCATCACCTGAGCCTGAATGACCAATAATCGCAATATCATCATTAAAGTCAATCGAATACATTTCTGCTAACTGTCCTGTTCCAGAAATCGTCTTAAGAATGGACATAGCCATTGCAACCTTCATATCGCCTTCGACAGCACATGCTGTACCCTGTTTGATCAACATTGAGAAAGCAGGAATAAGCATCGCATCAAGTACACCAGCCTGACCTTTCGCAAAACCATCATAGTGGGAAGCAATTAAGCCTAGCTTTTCATCCTTAACCCATTTTTCAAAGGCAATGACATATCTTGCCATTTCATAAATATCTTCTTTCTTGTAAGAACCTAAGATATCAAATGTATCCAAGATATCTTGAACTTTATTTTGGATAGCTTCTTCATCATCGATGTTGTCGGCAATAGCCCACATCTTTTCCCAGTCAAACTGTTTTGTATAAAGGCCCATACGACGATAGAGATTGCTTTCATCAATATAGAGGTCCATCATACCTGGATAAGGTCTACCAATCTGGGCAATATTTGTGTCTCTGAAACGTCTTCTTGTCTGTGCAGCCTTGCACCAGTCTTCAATTTCTGCCTGGGCTTTTTCATCGCCACCTTCAACAACACCGGTAATGACATCTGAACGTTTGCCATAACGGTTTAAGTCAGCGACCATTTCCCCAACAGCCCCACAAGCATAGCCTTCACCAAGCCATGAAGCAATATCAGTATGTTTATAATCAAGAGCCTTAAGTTTCTGTAAATTTACAAGAACAACAGGAACATCTAAATCTTTAACAGCAGGAAGCATATTATAGCTTGTTGCATAAGTTAATAGCTGGACGAACACTAAGTCAACATCGGCAGCACGGAGTTTGTCACCGACTTCTTGAGAGGCTTCCTTTGTCGTTACAACACCACCATCGACAATTTCCACTGTTTCTGGGAGGCTGGCTTTAAAAGCCTGATATTGGTTATTGAATTCTGGTACGAGTGATGGAAATTGTGGTAGGTAGGCCTGAAGAGCAATCGCAAAGACCCCTACTCTTGCTTTTGTATCTACTAACATATTTATGCTTCCTCCTTTTCATATAGGAATCTTTCTGGCAATGTCACATTGAAGTCCTTGGCAAGGGCTCTGAATTGATCAGGCTGGATTGTCTGTCTCTTATGTGGTGTCATAGAAAGAACCTTTACTAATATTTCAGCTGATTTTTCAATTGTATGCATAAGACCAAATGTTAAGTCAAAATCATAACCAGCCGCAAATAATCCATGATGTGCCCAAACAGCAGCGTCATATTTCTTCATTAATTTGCTTGTCGCAATGGCAATATCTTTGCCTCCTGGAACCATCCAGTCAACAACACCAATACCATCTGGGAAGACAACTGGACATTCTGTTGCCATTTCCCAAAGTTCTCTTGTAAAGACTTTATCATCTAATGGCAAGACAAATGTCAAAGCGATAAGATTTGTAGTATGGGCATGATAAATAACACGATAGTTTTCATTAATAGCTTTCTTGACTTCATGATTCATTAAATGTGAAGGGAATTCACTTGTTGGTCTAGCGCCATTTTCTAAGCCCCAGACAACCTGGAATTTCGTTCCTGTTTCATCAATTCTTGCAATTCCAATAGAATGTACTGGATCAAGAATAACATTTCTGAAATATTTACCTGAACCTGTTGTTAAGAAATATTCATTGGCTAGACCTGGTACTTCTGTACCAATTTCCTGCCATTCTCTTTTATCACTTAATTCATCTTTGACAGCTTCGACTTCTTCTTTCTTCATACGATAAGTCAGATTACCGCCATTTCTTTCATGCCAGCCCTGTAAGAAACCACCATTACATAATCTAATAAAACCTTTCACAAATTCCTGTTCTAATACTGCCATTTTCTATTTCTCCTCAAATTCTTTCATATCAAATGGTTCTTTGATCATTTCTCTTGCTTCATCAATATCTTTGACTTCATTAAAAGCAATCATCTGAGCAACGATATTACCGATTGCTGTTGCTTCAATAGGCCCTGCAATCACTTTCATACATGTCATTTTCGCAATCATTTCATCAAGTAAGAGATTCTGACAACCACCACCAATAATATTGATTGTCTTATACTTCTTCCCAGTAATATCCTCAAGTTCATCAATCGCAAGCTTGTAAGATAAAGCTAATGAATGAAATACGCAATAAGCAATATCTTCTACTGCTGTTGGTGGTACAATGTTGCGTTCTTCAAAGTCTTTCTGAATTTCCGTAATCATATGTTCAGGCTTTAAGAAGCGCTGCTTATTGACATCAAAGGTATTTTCATAATTCGATGTACGTGCTAGATCCTGTAATGTCTGGAAGCTATATTGATTGTCTAGATTACGGGCAACTTCCTGAATAATCCACATGCCCATAATATTCTTCAAGAAGCGATATGTATGATTGTACCCACCTTCGTTTGTGAAGTTGGCTTCTCTTGCCTTACTTGTCGTATAAGCCATATCACTTTCGATACCAAGAAGTGACCACGTTCCTGATGAAAGAATAATGCCATCTGATGCAACGGATGCCATATAGGCACTTCCTGTATCATGGGATGCACATACAACAACCTGTAAATCAAAGCCGACTTCCTTCTTGATATCTTCCTTTAATGAACCCACAATTGTTCCTGGTTCTACCATTTCCTGAAAGATATTAGGGATATCAAGCTGACTAAGTAAATCTTGATCAACTGTATTTGTACGAATATTTAATAATCCTGTTGTTGACATATTCGTATATTCATTGACCTTCTTACCTGTAAGAAGATAATTGAAATAATCTGGGATCATCAAGAATGCATCATCTTCATTTAAGTTTTCTTCACTCTTTAATTGATAAATCGTATTGAAGCTTTGATGCTGGATACCTGTTCTCTTATAGAGATCTTCATCACTGATGAGCTGACTGACTTCATCAACACCTTTAAGCGAACGATGATCACGATAGGCATAAGCTTCACTTGTCTTGTTGGCGAGAACATAGTCACAACCCCAGGTATCAATAGCCATACTTACAGGAATCTTGCCTATTTCCTTACATTTCTTTAAACCTGCAACAATCGCATTAAAGAGATAGTCCGTATTCCAGAAGAAATGACCATTTCTTTCTTCCACATTATTTTGAAAGCGATAGATTTCTTCTATCTGCATTTTATGATTTTCTACACTGCACAAGATATGTCTTCCACTACTTGCACCAATATCAACAGCTAAATAATACATATCTTACCTCCACTTCGCTTACTATCTTACTTATGAAAGCCCTTTTATACCATGACGCTAATTGCCTTGTTGACTGTCTTTTTTTGCATAAAAAAACACTCCCGAATAAGGAGTGTTGATATGATTAAATATAATATTCCATTGGATAAGCAAGATAATCCATATCTTCAAGTTCATCCATTGTCACAACACCGGCAGGAGCATTGAGAACACTAGGAATTCTATTAACGATTGTTGCACATGTATGTTCTGGTGTTGCTGGTTTCACAACATGGAATTCTGTATTAGGTTCACCTAAGATCTTCCAATCACACATATCACCATCATCAGGTCCATAGACCTTACCTATACACTGTGTTTCAAGGGTAATGCCCTGCATTGTTTCGGTTGTAACAACAGCAGCCATACCAATACAATTACCCTTTGGAATTGTGGCTTTCATTGTTGATGAATAGAGATCTTCATCATGGAAATATGGAACACATTTTTGTGTCTGTGACTTAATTGTCAATCCTAATTTCTGTGCTAGAGCTTCATTAGAATTCCAAACATAACTTGGTTCAATCACTTCTGGATGAGCAATACTTGCTTCAAATTCATCAGGTGTTAAGCCAACACCATGTGCCTTAGCAAGAGCGAGTCCATAGTCTTCAACATTATAAGAGACTGCGCCTTCAATCTTAGTAATCTTATGGCAGGCACTTGCGACCATCCCTACCATATTTACCCAGAAAACATCTTCCATACCTGTACCAAGGAATGTGCAATTATGGGCTTTCGCAATGACATCAAGCTTATTCATTAATGCTGCACTTGTCGTCCAGGCATATGTTGTTTCTTCACATGTTGAGACTACATTAATACCTCTTGACAAGCATTTTTCAAAATGTGGGAAACAATCACTAACTAAAGAGAACAATGTCACAATCGCAATATCAGGATCACATGTATCCAAGACCTCATCCGCATTATCACTGATCTTAACACCAAGATCCAAACCTAACCCGGCAAACTGACCGACATCCATGCCAACGATTTCAGGATTATTATCAATCGCACCCACAATTTGGCATCCATTCTCCACTAAATAACGTAAGATAAATTTACTCATCTTACCACAACCGTACTGTACAACTCTGACTTTTCTCATTATTAAGTCACCTCCTACTTAGTAGGTTAAACCCTCATCATTGATGAGGGTCAAGTGTTTTTTTAAAGGCAATAGGGACTTGTAAGCGCAAGTACATCGAACGATTATTCTGATTAAAGAAAGTTAATTCAATCAATACTTCACAAATATAATCCCCAATAATCTCATAATGATTTCTTTCACAATAATCAAGCAGTCTTTTCGCATACTCCTTTTCATCCATAAAATCATCAAGATAAATACAAGCATACATCCCACTCTCTAATTTCTCCACCTTCTCTTTTAAGGGAAAATGTTCATTCACAAAGATAAAGCTTGTATGTGTTTCAAAGTGTTGTTGGAGAAAGTTTTCTTTTGATAAGAATGTACCGACATTACAATAATAGACTTCAGGAAGATTTTCATGAATAAGATTATTTTTGAATTCTTTGAGAATCATTTCATAGGCATCAAGACCATAATCATAGAAATTCTTAGAAACATGGGCTTTATAGATGGATCTTTCATCGATAAATTCGGTTGTGAGTGTGCCCGGTGTTGGTGATTTGCGGTAGCGCTCAAGAGAGTAGATTGTACGCTTAATAGCATCACGCTGTCTAACACGTTCGGCTATTTCTTGATCAATAGCTGCTTTTTTCTTAATCAGAATGGCTTCAATGAGATTGAGATCTTCTTTATCAAGAAGTTCTTTGATTTCCTTTAAGTTCATGCCTAATTCTTTCATATAGGCAATAAGGTCTAATCTGGCATTCTGTTTCACATCATAGTAACGATAGTTCGTTTCATGATTAATATAGGCAGGTTTCAACAAGCCCCACTTGTCATAAAGTCTTAATGTATTGACTGTAACATGGTTGATTTTAGCCATATCACCAATACTCAGCAATTCTTCCATATCCATCACCCATCTCTATTTTACTTCAAAACTCTCATCTTAGTATAGACTTTATAGTTATTTTAAAACTATTATTGTAAACAAAAAGGCAGAAATCTGCCTTAATGCTTCATTTTCTTAATAATATGTTTACAGCTCTCATAAGGATAAGGGACACTGCCACGATAATGATAAGTAATCTTATCAACAATCCCTTCTACTTCATCATTATGAGGACCTGCAGGAACAAGTACATGATCACCTATCCTAATAGAGTCATCATCAGTGACATAATAATAACTACGACCATTTTCTTCAAAAATAACCGAACAATAAATATATTCCCCGTCCCTAACACCATGTTCATAGATACTTTGCGCAAAGATACTGCCAAAGAATCCAAAAGCACGCATATATTCTTCAATATGAGCCATCACTTTATACCAGTCACCAGGCATATAATGGCGGTTGTAAGGAAGCTGATAGTGGAACTGATCTCCATTATGCCATGTGATATCAATGACTATACCTTCCTCATATTCCCCCACTTCAGCACTCTGCATATCAGGAATATCATCATTTAAATGATCCAACAACGTACTAATCGAATGCTTTGTTTCATATTGGTGGGTAATGACACAATCAGGAGCAATATTCTTTGTATAGATGAGTGTTTGATGTTTACGGCTAATCGCTAAGTCTTCCTCATAATCAACCTGTTCATTCGTCTCAATCACCAGTCTATGATGATAGTGCATTGTGAAATTCTCAATACGCTCAGGGTCAACATAAGGCACTTCTTCGACAAGCTCATCAAGAATATCCAAGAGCTTCTCCCAACAATCAGGATAACTATTATCACCAAAGATACTCTCTCTTGGCTTATTTGTATATTGATATTCAATGGACCATGTTTGACCATCTAGAAGCATTTTTTCCGAATGCATATATTGGCGTTCTAAATGATCTAGATTTAATAGTGTCATTCTTGTATTGAAGTAATTGGCTTCTTTTTCACTTATATTTCTTTCAAATTCCTCAAACTTTGTCCCCACAACATGATAATGAGGATTATCTTTTAAGAAGACTTCAGTTTCTAAATATCCTTCCCCGTAGGATGAAAGTGTAAATTTAAAATATTCCAACATGATTATCACCTAGAAATATTTTATCATTCCTCTATATCCTACTCAATCATTTATTAAGAAGGATACTGATACCAGTATTTTCAAAGCGTATTGTTCCTTTCATTTGATCAATAATAGCCATTAATTCATCTTGATGATGTTCTTTGTTTCCAACATATTCCACATGAATAAAATAGATCTGGTCTGTTTCTCTTGTAGAAAAGATGACTTGTTTACCTTGAAGTGTCACCATGACATAATCAACAATCCCCAACAACAACATTCTTAACTGATTTTCAGGTATTCCCTCTAATGAGGAAAGAAGGTGAAGACGCCAGTCTATATCAGGCATAATAGTCATCGCCCCATTCAAGATTGTTGTCATAGTCTTTGATGCATCATAGATATATTCAGGAAGATCAATGGGCATATCATGTTTTTCTTTCAACAAGACATTGATATTTGAAAGAACATGGCGAAGATTAGCATTCTCTCTTTGCATTGTGCTAACAGCCTGCATATAGATGGCAATACGTTGACTGTTGAAGGCAAGAATCTTACTTTGCATATAGTCATTCACTTCCGCAACCTGCTTATAAAACTGCATACGCATCACAACAATATTGGTCATCAATACCATTACGATAACCAAGTACAGAATATTTGTTTTTATATGGAGATTCCAGATCATATATGACCCCAACAAATAATCAATGATAAATAGTACCGTACCCATCTTTAGTGATGAAGTTATAAGAATATGAGGCTGAAACTCATCCCTATTCTTATATGCGAAATAAGCTACTAGAGAAAAGCCAATTAATGACATGAAGTTTTCAGAAAGATCATTCATATAAAATATATGAGAATTCAGTAAACTTGAAATCAAAACTAAGCCATAATCAAAGGCTTGATAGAATAGAATGGTTAATAATACTTCTATTGGATGAAACGAGCTGACGCTTTTCCCATATACAAACAACACGCCGACAACTAATATACTGATCCACCAGTAATAAGCAGGCATAAATATGCGTACAATCAACGAAATAAAATAGATTCCTACAAATACCCAATAGGATTGCCTTCTCTCTTCAACACGTATCTCATTATAAATAACAGATGCCTGCAACAAGGCTTGAAGGGAGTAGCCAAACATATCCATAAAGACTTCTACATTCCATATCATAACTTATTCTCCAACATTTCAATAAAAGCTTTCATCAGGATTTTCTCCCTTCTTCTTGAGGCATATAATTGTGTCCCATCATCCATCAATACAACATCCCTCTTAACATTCTCAACATGATACATATTAATAATCTCTGAACGATTAATTTGGATAAAATAGTTAGGTAATAATGCATGAATCTCTTTTAGTGTTTTTCCTTTTTCAATAATCTCTTTGGAATGAATATGAGTGATACGATCATGCTCATATTGAGAGAAATAGGAAATATGGCTAAGTAAGATATCCTGATTTTGAATGGTGATTGATTGATGCATATGTTTATAATAAGCAACATATCTTTTAATTTCACTTCTTGCCTGCTTTTCATCCTGTTTAAGAATATAGCTGAAGGGTGATACATGGAAGGCATGAAAAACATAATTCTTATGCGAGCTGACAAAGATAATATCGCTTTGGGTGATCTTCTTTGCGATATCAATGCCATTCTCTTCACCAAGTTCTACGTCCAGAAAGACCACATCATACTGCTCACATTTATTCATAAAACGCTTTGTATCACTAAAACAATCAATTGTATAAGTGAGGTCTTCTGATTTAAGGACATCATGAATTATATTGGATAGAAATTGATGATAATCAATATTATCATCTAATAATGCGATATTCATATCAATAAAATCTCCATATAAAATATATAATAGGGAATCTCTCTAACTGAGAGAAGTACCCTATCAAATAAAAGTAAACATGAGAATTATTTTTCGTAAGAAATCCTACATTTATTTACCAGGCTACTACCTTTCCTTCACCATGAATATAAAGTCCCGGTGACAAAGAATCGTTATTAGTAATATAAATACTATATTGGTCTGTTTTACTAAAGCCACCGCCCAAGTTCTTAGTAACATTTGTAGTAGGACATGTAAAATGTGCAGGATTACTAGAAAACAATGTAGCTTTTCTTTGAAGATCAATTGTATATCTATGGCCGCTATTTCCACTTCGCATATCCCCTAAATAGTTACAAAAATAAGCTGTTGTCATTATTATTTTAGCATTTGATCGAGATAAACGAAAATATCCACTTGTTAAAGAATTTCTAATTGTAAATGTAAAACTTTTTGCTGTACGAGCACTGTCTAAAGTGACAGAATCATTTTTCCAGGTAAAAGATTCCTTTGTAATTGGATTGTAATAATTTCCTTTAGCATCAATATATTGATTTTCATTTGATGCAAAAACTGAAGACATGGACAATATTGCAACGAGACAAAACGAGAAAAAACTAAAAGCAAATCTTTTAAACATATAATCACTTCTCCTAATTTGTTCTAATCTTTATTAATTTTTTTACAATAAAATAAGCTAATAGCACCCCAAGAAAGTTCATCAGAATGTCCTGCGTATCAAAAGATCCAAACCGTAAGACAACTTCCAGTATTTCAACTGCTGTAGAAACACTCAATATTGATATCGTGATTGTTTTAAACGATATATCTTTGTCAATGACCAATAAAGCAACAACTAAAGGCATAAACAGGATAAAATTCAAAAACAGATCACCGATAAGATAATGAGCTATGAGTGTCCCTTCTACATATTGTTTGTATGCGTCTAGAAAGGGAATAATCTGGATGCCACATTGAAAGGCAGGCAAAGGACGAAATCTATTTTTCACCCCTACTACTGCAAATAATAATAGAATGCCATATATGATTGAAACCCACATTATCTTCTTTTTCACATTTCTTTCCTCCTTGTATTATCATCCTAACATGTTCATGACAAAACACAATAGAGTGAACATGAGTGGTCTATTCATGACATTAATGGCAAAAAAGATCCAGAGGTTTCCCCCTGGATCAGTGCTTTAAAACTTATTTTGTTTTCTTAGCATACATGAAGTACTTGTTACCGAATACTGTTGAGTAAACACCAGTAACGTTAGATTTCTGCATGTAGATATCGTTGTAGAAGTAGATTGGAACTGCTGCATAAGTAGCCATTAATTCTTTTTCTGCTTCATGTAATAATTTAGCACGTTCTGCGTTATCAGTTGATGAGTAGATCTTGTTGATTAATTCATCATAATGCTTCCAATCTGGAGCAGCTGTTGAATTACCTTTACCAAGCTGTACATCGTTGTTACCTGACTTAGTTGAGAAGATTTCTAACATGTTGATAGGGTCATCATAGTCAGCTACCCAACCTTCACGTGCAACTGTGAACTTACCATCTTTACGGTCCTGAATGAATACATTCCATTCTTCTGTATCGATATTAACCTTGATACCTGCAACTGCTAAATCCTGCTGGATACATTCAGCAACTTTCTGGTGACCAGTGTTAGTATTGATCATGTAAGGAATAGTGATTTCCTGACCATTCTTAGTAACTTTGAATGAGCTCTTATCTTTACCATTCTTAACTTCTAAGCCGGCAGCCTTGAAATCTTTCTTAGCCTGTTCAATGTTGCTTGAACCAGTCTTAGTTGCATCGAAGTAGTTAGACTTGTAAACTTTACCATTACCATCATGCATACCTTTTGGTACGAATGCGCCTGCTGGAACCTGACCAGTCTGACCTACAGTATCAACGATATACTTTCTGTCAATTAAGTCAGAGACACCTTTACGGAATGAAGTAGCCTGTTCTGGAGTCATACCACTGAATAAATCAGAGTTAACGTTGAAGCCAATGTAGTATGTACCTAACTGGTCAACAGTCTTTAATTCTTTACTCTTAAGAACGTTCTTTAATTCATCATTTGGTACACTATCAATGAAATCAAGGTCACCTGATTTATATGCTGCATAAGTAGCAGTATCATCAGCAGATAACATGAAGTTTAATTTCTTGATAGATACATTTTTAGCATCATAGTAGTTGTTATTCTTTTCATAAGTCATTGATTCGTTGTGTTTCCACTTAGTAAGCGTATAAGCACCATTTGATACGAATCCTGCTTCCTGTGCCCAAGCACCTGGCTTGTCACCATTAGGGTTAGCCTTTTCTACAGCAGCCTGTGGAACTGGCATGAATACTGGGAATGCTAGTAACTGATCGAAGTATGGAGTAGGAGCATTTAATTTGATGACTAACTTGTAATCACCTTCAGCAGTTACATCCAATACTGGATTAGCATCAGTAGAGTTTGCAGCACGAGCTACTACATCAAATAAGTATGAGTAGTCAGATGCAGTTTTAGGGTTTACAGCTCTATTCCAGCTATAAACGAAATCTTTAGCAGTTAATTCAGTACCATCAGACCATTTAGATTCTTTTAATTCAACTGTATAAGTCTTCCCGTCCTCAGATACAGTTGGCATAGCCTTGGCTAATGCTGGCTTTAACTTGCCATCCTTTCCGTAAGTTAATAAACCTACAAATGAGTTGACTGCAAGTGCAGCGCCATCAATAGTTGTGTTAAGAGCAGGGTCTAACTTATCTGGTTCTGAAGCCAAATTGATGAACAAAGTACTTGTGTCACTGTTAGTTTTAGTAGCATTTGCATTGCTTGTTTTCTTTGAAGAGCCACAGCCTGCTAAAGAGAAAGCCATAGCACCTGAAAGAACTAAAGTAACTAATTTCTTCATAAACTTTCCTCCTTCTAAAAATTAATCCTTTATTTAAAACCCCCCCGCGAGTTTTAAACCAATTTTTGTCAAATCTTAACGATTATGACATGCGACAAAGTGTCCATTACCACGATCTTTTAATTGTGGCATTTCCTTGGCACATTGTTCAGTAGCGTAACGACATCTTGTTCTAAATGGACAACCTGATGGCATGTTCAATGGTGATGGTACATCACCTTCAAGAACAATACGTTTTGAATGTCTAGCTGTTTCTGGGTCTGGAATAGGTACCGCAGAAAGTAAGCTTAATGTATATGGATGAATTGGATTGTTGTTCAATTCATCAGCATCCGCAATTTCCATCATCTTCCCTAAATACATGACGGCAATACGGTCTGAGATATGTTGTACGACAAGTAAGTCATGGGCAATAAAGAGATATGCCACCCCAAGTTTATCCTGAAGCTCTTCAAACATGTTGATAACCTGAGCCTGAATAGATACGTCTAGGGCTGATACCGCTTCATCGCAGACAATGAATTTTGGATTAACAGCTAATGCTCTCGCAATACCGATACGCTGTCTCTGTCCACCTGAGAATTCATGGGCATAACGCATCGCATGTTCAGCATTCAAACCAACTAATTCCATTAAATCAAGAATCTTCTTACGACGTTCTTCTTTTGATTTATAGAGATGATGAACATCTAATGGTTCACCAATAATATCTTCAACAGTCATACGTGGATCCAATGATGAATAAGGATCCTGGAAAACCATCTGCATCTCTTTACGATATGGAAGCATATTCTTAGAAACAGATTTATGTTTTTGAGGGTTTCCATTCGCATCTAGAATTATTTTATCATTTTCATCATACTCTTCGCCACTATCAAATAACACTTCTCCATTAAAAGTGATTTTACCAGCAGTTGGTTCATAAAGACGAAGTAATGTACGTCCTACAGTTGTCTTACCGCATCCTGATTCACCTACTAAACCAAGTGTTTCACCTGGCTTAATCGCAAATGAGATATCATCAACGGCTTTTAATGTCTTTTTCTTAAAGCCCTGCTTAACAGTGAAATACTGCTTTAAGTGAGAGACTTCAAGAATATTCTTTTCTTCGCTCATTAGTGAACTCCTTCCTGTGATTCATAAAGGTCTTTGATATTCATCCAGCAGCTTGCAAGATGATCTTCACCAACCCAATATTCATCAGGCTGTTTTTCCAGACAGACCTTCATGGCATTCTTACATCTAGGACAGAACGCACAGCCCTTAGGCATGTTCAATAAGTTGATTGGTGTACCACCAATAGGTACAAGCTTCTCGTTCATATTGTCTTTTCTTGGAATAGAAGCAAGTAAGCCTTTTGTATATTCATGGGCTGGTTCATAGAAGATGGCATCAGCAGTACCACGTTCACATACACGTCCACCATACATAACAAGAATTTCATCACACATTGAAGCAATGACACCCAAGTCATGAGTAACCATGATAATAGCCATTCCGAGCTTCTTCTGCAAATCTTGCATTAATTCAAGAATCTGTGCCTGAATAGTAACATCAAGAGCTGTTGTTGGTTCATCGGCAATAAGTACATCAGGTTCACAACATAATGCCATGGCAATCATAACACGCTGTCTCATACCACCTGATAATTCATGTGGATATTGTTTTACACGTGATTCTGGTTCATTAACCCCAACAAGTGTCAACATTTCAATAGCACGTGCTTTGGCTTCAGCTTTTGTTTTGTTTGTATGAAGAAGGACGGCTTCTTCAAGCTGGTAGCCAACAGTAAATACTGGGTTTAAAGATGTCATAGGGTCCTGGAAGATAATTGAAATCTTTTCCCCACGGAACTTCTGCATCTCACTTTCTGAATATTCTAAGATATTGTCACCTTTGAATAAGACCTTACCTTCTGTTACACGACCTGTTTCAGCTAAGATCTGCATGATAGAGTAGGCTGTTACTGATTTACCAGAACCAGATTCACCGACAATACCCAATGTCTTTCCCTTTTCAAGCTTGAAAGAGATACCGTTGACAGCCTTAACTTCACCATTTTCGGTAAAGAAAGATGTATGAAGGTTTTCAACATCTAATAATACATTTGTATCTTCACTCATAGTAAACTCCTTAATTCAACTTAGAATCGAACGCATCTCTTAAACCATCACCTAAAAGGTTAAGGGCTAATACGATCAAGACAATGATAACTGCTGGAATGATCAAACGAGATGGGTAAGACTGCATAGCCTGACGTGCATCATTCGCAAGTGAACCAAGTGATGGCATTGGTGCAGAAACACCTAAACCTAAGAATGAAAGATAACTTTCTGTAAAGATGGCACTTGGTACCTGAAGAGCAGTTGTAATAATGATAACGGATAAGCAGTTAGGAATAATATGACGAAGAAGAATACGTCTATTTGGTGTACCAATAGCTTTAGCTGCTAAGACATATTCATTGTTTTTAATCTGTAAGATCTGTCCACGTACTAAACGTGCCATCGTTACCCAATACAATAAACCAAAGACAATAAACATTGCCAACATATTACTACCTAAAGATTCAAAGACTGTACCTTTGATATAACCACTTAAGACCTGTTTGAAGACAACTGATAATAAGATAATCAACAACATATCAGGTAATGAGTAAATAATATCGACAATACGCATCATAATCATATCGACACGACCACCAAAATAACCTGAAATCGAACCATAGATCAGACCGATAATCAAGACCATGATTGCTGCCACAATACCTACTGAAAGGCTGACACGTGTACCATAGACACAACGAATGAAGTAGTCACGGCCAAGTGAATCAGTTCCAAAGATATGTGGGAAGAGATTCTTACCTGTCTGAGTCATATAAGCCTGTTCACGTGGTGAGAACTGGAATGGTGCTAAGTTAGCAGTACCTTTATCACGTACACCATTGACTGTAATCATTTCTGAATAGCTATAAGGTACAATATGAGGTGTAATTAAGATAATAAGAATTAATGCAACTAAGATAATAATTGAACCCATCGCAAGAGGATTCTTACGAAGTCTTCTCATACCGTCTTTAAAGAAGGTTGTAGACTCGCCCATTACATCTTGTTGTTTCTTTTCTTCATCTGTTGCTTTTTCAAATTCTTTTTTATTGAACTTAGACAAATCTACCTGGCTAGAGAGAATCTGTCTTTTCTTATATACAACATTTTCTTTTTCCATGTTCGAAGTCCTTTCCTAGTTATTAAAGTCGATACGAGGATCGATAAACTTATAAGCAATATCAGTTAATAAGTTCGCAACAACCATTAAGATGGCTAAGAAAATTGTCACAGCCATAATCATTGTATAGTCACGGTTATTGATTGAAGTAACGAATGCTGAACCTAAGCCACCAATTGTAAAGATACTTTCAACAACCATAGAACCTGTTAAGATATAAGCAATTTCAGGGCCTAAATATGTGACAACTGGAATTAAGGCATTACGCAAAGCATGAACGAAGATTAATTTTGATCTTGCAACACCTTTAGCCTTAGCTGTACGGATATAGTCCTGGTTTAATGCATCCAACATACTTGTCTTTGTAAGACGTGTGATATAAGCCATTGGATAAACGGATAAGGCGATAATTGGGAGAATATAGTTTGGATTATCGGCATCGAATACTGGAATCCAGCCTAACTGTAAACAGATCACCAACAATAATAATGTCGCTAAGACGAATGATGGCATCGCTGTACCGAGTGTTGTAAAGAAGACAATGATTCGATCGGGCCAACGATTACGCATTAAGGCAGCAATTGATCCCAGGATGACACCAATAATTGTGGCGATAAAGACGGCTGAAAAACCAAGTTTTGCGGATACCGCAAATCTAGAAGTAATATCAGGCCAGATAGGACGACCGTTATTTAATGAAACGCCCCAGTCACCTTTTAAAATGTTCTGCATATAAAGAACATACTGTTGTGGTACAGGTTTATCTAAGTTGTAACGTTTATTTAATTCTTCAATAACCTGAGGACTTACAGCCTTTTCTTTATTAAATGGACCGCCAGGAATTAAGTTCATGGCGAAGAATGTAATGGCGCTGACAATTACGATTGAGACAATCGCAAGAATGACACGCTTTAGGATGTACTTTGACACTTTTATCCCTCTCTTCCTAAATTCAAAGCATCTACTTTGATACATACTCTTTGTCAACTGAAAACAACACTTATGAGTGCACGCATGTTATCTTCTCCCACTATGGACTTACTGCTGCTAAGAAAATGCATTTCATTCTCTACAAACAAGAATTCTCTTCAATTAACACAAATGATTTTTATAAATCATAGAACTATGCTAAACTTTCAAAGGCAAAACGTCAATATTTTTTCATATATTGTATGAATTTTCGAACAATATATTCTATTTTGTACTAATTTCAAAAATATTTTTCTTCTTATCAGGAAATTCTAAGCGCTTATATGTATAGTCGCGTTAAATATTTATCACATTTGTATATTATCAATATCAAATTTTTAATTTCAAATCACAAAAAAACGTTAACATCTATTTGTAAGCGTTATATATCTTCTTACCCTCTTTACATTTATTGACGCCATGGTATATTGTCTTACAGCCAAATATGGTTAGGAGGTCAATTATGACAATTAATTATGCGGATGCTTTAGTTGAATTATTAAATAGAGAACTTAAAGACAATAAACATACTTTAGATGAATTTATTGATGCCTATCGTCTTCATAATGAAGATATTATCCTTGTTACTTTATCAAAAGATATGAAATATAACCCAAAATCAAGACAATTTGAATAGAACATACTATTTATATGGGCTTTTTCATGAAAAAGGAGTGAAAGACATCTTTCACTTCTTTTTTGTAGTATAATGATTCTACGAGGATACAGACGTCAACTACCCACGACCTAAAGGTCATGGGCTTGTAACTGCCCAGTCGTACTAACGGCTCACACCTCCGACCTTTAACCCCGATAGATATTGCTATCTAAAGTGGCGTTACATCATAGGGTGGTTGACAACACCCTTTGCAGCAGAGTTTACTCTGTTACAACTGTATTAGGTACTTGGCTATCAGCAAGATAGTTTATTCCCATACGATACAGATTCATAGCTCCTATGCGGTCATCATTGGATTTATAGCCACAATTTTTACAAGTAAACAAATGTATCTTCTTATTGCGATTAGATTTTTCAGTATGTCCACATATTGGACAACACTGACTCGTATATCGAGGGTCCACTTTAATTACAGAAGATTGATTTTGTTTTGCTTTGTAAATGAGTTTCTGTTCTAAGTCATAGAACGACCACGATACGGAAACATAACGGTCTTTTGTTCTGACACGTTCTGTAGCATTACGGATACCTGACAAATCTTCCAACACAAAGAGTGTATGCTTTGGGCTGTTCTCAACGAGTGCCTTTGATACCTGATGGTTAATATCTTGCATCCAACGGTTTTCTCGCTGACCAATAGCTTTAATTCTTCGTCTTGAAGATGGAGTCTGACGCATCTGAAGTTCTTTACGAAGCTTGGAATAGTTAGCTCGTTTCTGCTTGATGGCCTTACCGCTGACGAATCCAGACTTATGATTACTGTCATAAGTAGCGACAACAAAATTAATGCCTCTGTCAATGCCTACAACATTGCAGATGTCAGAAATATTGCTTTCTTCGACATCAAAAATTACAGGTATGTGAAGATAATATTTCCCATGCTTATTTACAAGCCTGGCTGTGCCAAACCTGTATATCGTATGGTCAAAATATTTAGACATGCCTTCAGCGAAATATTGAAGTTTAACACGGCCGTCAAGAGTATTCACAGAGAAGCAGTTCTGCGTTAAAGAATAATCCCTGTTCCAGACCAAATCATACTGTGGTTTCTTGAACGAAGGTTTTATCCACTCCTTCTGATTTTCAAGAATGGTTTTATATCTCGCAATAACTGTCTTAAAAACAGACTGAGCCATTTGTGATTTAAGACCAAACTTTTTTCTCAGAACAGAATATAAAGCCTTGTTCAGCGAAAACTGTTTTAAATCGTGAGACTGGAATACATAGCTTGAAACATAATTACAGGCATCACGATAGACAGACATGGTTTTATCCAGCAAAACCTTTTCAGCATCGGCAGCAACTATTTGGACTTTTGCTGTTATAGTCATCTGTTCCATAGATGAACTCCTTTCATTTATTCTTCACTAGATATATTATAAAATAATAATTAGTGAAAATCAATGATGATCAGAGGTGACCTATGGATAATAGATATAATCATCGCAACAGACGGAAATAAAGTCTAAAAGTGCATATAGTTCTTGTAACCAAATACCGCAAGCCACTATTAAACGGATCTGTTGCTGACGATGTTAAGCAGAAGATTTTCGATATAGCAAATACAAAAGGCTACAAAATCATTGCTATGGAAACCGATAAAGACTATATGCATTTTCTGCTGAGTTATGACACGACTGATAGAGTTTGCGATATTGTGAAAGCTGTCAGACAAGAAACTACACATTATTTGTGGCAAAAATACACTTCGCGTCTATCAAGTCAGTATTGGAAAAAAAGATATTTTGGCCTGATGGATATTTTGCCTGTAGTATTGGAGAAGTATCGTCAGCAACTATACAAAAATATATTGAAAGCCAAGGTTAGTGATTAAAATATACAAGGCTCCTCCCACCGCCTAAAGGCAGTGGGTTTCCGCCTACAACAAACGAAAGGGTTTTATTTATGAAAAAAGATCAAAAACGAACATATCATAATATCGAGACATTACAGGAAATCAAAGAATCCCGTAAAGAAATACAGAATGCCCGTGTTGAAGTTCAGAGTATACGTGAGGATGTGATGGGAGAAAAGATGGATATCATTCAAGGAATGTATAAATCTGGCATGTCGATTGAAAAGATTGCCGAGATTGTTCATCTCTCACCTGATGTGATTAAAGGGATGGTAGAAATAGAGAAAAAGGCCTAGCTTCTCGCATAGACCTGACTGATATAACTTCCTACCAACATTAATGTATAGGGATGTCCTACCAATGAACCATCCGAGCGAAAATCAATGACCTGATTGATATAATCAGGATATTGATCACAAGCAGGACTAATGAAGACGATATGGGGTTTCTTGAGATCACTTCGTAACCCAGGATAATAAAAATAAGCACCTGTATAAGAGAAAATAATGATTAAATCTTCTTCTGAGGCATTGAGGATATAATCTATTTGTTCAAAGTAGGAAACGTTGGTATAGATAGATTTACCTAGCATCATCATTTCATCGACAAAATTCATTGCTGCTGTTTCGGCTTTTAATAAGCCAAAGGCAGCAACTTTTTTATATGTCTTGATTTTCTGACAAAGTCTATCGATTTCATGATGATTAATGGTTTGATAGGCATCATTGATGGCATGTTGAAGATGGTTTGTATAGCTCTCTAGGGAATCTTCACATTCAAAATGAAGTGAGGATGAAAGCATCAGTTCCCTTAACTCATTATAATTCTTCAAGCCAATAGCTTTCACAAAGCGAGAGATTGAACTATTAGCCACATGGCAAGACTGAGCAAGCTGGTTAATACCCATATATTTGACTTCATCTAGATGGGTAATGATATGGAAGCAATTTCACCATTGGTCGAGCCTTGTTTTTCTGAAGCTATTGTATTGAGAAAGACGACCGGTAACTTACTATAAATCATAGACTCACTTCCTTAATATATCCAGGGCATGTCTGCTTGCTCCAAGTAATTCATAACGTTCACAGTTAGCCAAGTGATAAGCCATGAAGCAGGCAAAGCTTTCTTCATCCATATGATTGATTTCTCTTTTTAAGTACTCGGCGGCACCATCCTGACCAATAATCTTATATCTTGTCAATCCCGCTTCATCTTTAAGCTTGTTGATATCTTCAATACGGACATAGGAATAGAGATCATCTTCTTTAGAAATGACATGGAAGTTTGCATCAACTTCTCCCTTTTCTACAGCCTGTTTTAAAAAGCCTTCTTTAATACCATGTTCAATAATCGCATATTCATTAAGACAATAGCTGATTAGAATAAAGCCAGTATCTTTGACAACTCTCTTGGCTTCATTTAAGGCTTTCAGTTTATTTTCATGGGAAATTAAATGATACATTGGTCCAAACAATAAAACGATATCAAATGAATCATCTTCAAACTTTGAAAGATCCATGGCATTGCCTTCTCTTGCATCAAGATTACGACATTTCTTCTGCATTGTACGAAGATTGTGTTTGACAAGTTCAATCGCATGGACATCATTGCCTGCCTGAAATAAAGGAATGGCATAAGCTCCTGTTCCTGCTCCCACATCAAGAATACGGTGGGTTTGACATTGATCCAAACACTCGTTGATATAATGCATAGCTGTGTTGTATTCCACGCGGGCATGCTTTGTCTTTAAGCGTTTATCTTCGTTGAATTTATTATAATATGTGACAAGATTTTCCTCGTTCATCTTCATTCTCCTTTTCCCTCATCATAGCACAAAAAAGATGACCAGCCTATGGATGATCATCTAATGAATAATTTCTTGTCCGCAATTGCTTTGAATAATGATAGGTTCACCATCCGTATAAAGTGTTGCTTCTCTTATTTCATAGCTCTTGCCATCGATAAGATTCTGATAAATGCCATCATGCAAGTGAGCTTTAGAGACATCACAGGCTGTTGGCTGACCATCAAACTGGAAGATACCTACTAATGATGGATGTTCTGTAGAATCATAAGGAGAAGAAGCATTTTCTAAATGAATGGCCATTAAAACATCCTTGCGAATCACTGTTGTACTATAAGTAGAGTTCGTTAAGATACTGTTCTTTTTCATGTCATAGAGTTTATGCATATAGTCACTTAAATCTAAGTCCGTATTCCATTCAATGGGATCATGATCGAAGAGGGCTGGTGTGTGAATGCTTGCGACTTCCTGTCCATTATAAAGGAGTGTTGTACCTTTATTGAAATAGATGAAAGCTAAGTGATTTTTTAAAGCCTGTTCATTGCGAATGAGTGAATGGGCACGATTGCGGTCATGGTTTTCTAAGAAACGAGCCTTGACATAATTATCAGGATAAATCATTTCCTGTAAGTTAATAGCCTGACTATAGGCTTCTAGTGTTTCTTTGCCGATGACATAGTTCTTAAAGGTATTAAAGATATCATAATCATAGCTCATATCGAAAGCTTCAAAGATCTGGCTATCGCTCGCACACTCTATACCATGGCTGCGATTATAGGTCACAAAGTTTGGATCGACGCTTTCTGCAAGCCACAATGCATCCGGACGTACATCCTTGACTTCTTGACGCGCTCTTAACCAGAAATCTATAGGCACCATAGAAGCCACATCACATCTAAATCCGTCCACATACTTTGCCCACATCTTGAGTGTCTCAATCTGATAATCCCATAGTTCTTGATGCCTATAATCCAAATCGACAACATCCCACCAGTTACCAACACGATTACCTAATGTACCATCTGCTTTATGAAAGAACCATTCAGGATGGTTTTTCGCAAGATAGGAATCGGGTGATGTATGATTATAGACAACATCAATGATAACCTTCATGCCTCTTTCATGAATGGCCTCACATAAATTGATAAAGTCTTCCATTGTACCAAATTCTGGATTAATAGCACGATAGTCCTGTATCGCATAAGGTGATCCTAGTGTTCCCTTACGATGCATCTTGCCAATGGGATGAATGGGCATCAACCAGATAATATCCACACCTAACTGTTGAATACGATTCAAATCTTTTCTAACAGCTTCAAAAGTCCCTTCTTCACTATAATTGCGTACATAAATACTATAAATCACATCATTTCGTAATGTCTTACTTGTCTCTTTTGCCATGTTCATACTCCTTTATTTTCTTATTCTATCAAAACACTATACTTCAACAAAGTATTTCTAAAAAAACAAATACAATTCCAAAAGAAAAGATATGACCAAAATCATATCTTATAAGAGTTTCTCTAATTCTAATAATTGTTCATCAGTTGTAGCCCATGATGTACAGAAACGAATGACCGTATGTGTCTCATCATACTTTTCCATGTATGAGACACGTACATTCTTCAAGAGTGATGCATACTTCTCATTGTCCACAATCACAAATTGTTGGTTTGTAGGTGAATCGAGGTAGAACTGATAGCCTTTATCTTGTAATAGCTTCTTGAGTTTGTTGGCTTGTGTAATGGCATGAGCAGATATCTTAAAATAGAGATCATCCGTAAAGAGCGCATTAAACTGGATGCCTGTCAGTCTTCCTTTGGCTAATAAGGCCCCATGTTGCTTGATAATAGGGATAAAGTGCCAAGGGGCATTATGATGCGTGAAAACAACAGCTTCGCCACAAAGTGCACCAACCTTTGTCCCACCAATTGTAAAGACATCACAAAGTGCACTTAAATCCGTTATATCCACATCATTCTCTTTTGCCATTAAGCCATAACCTAGTCTTGCGCCATCAATAAAGAAATGCATCTTGTATTGTTTACAGATTTTCGCAATGTCCTTTAATTCTTCAAGTGAATAAATTGTCCCATATTCCGTTGAGAAAGAAATATAGACCATACCTGGAAAGACCATATGTTCATGATTGCCATCCTGATAGAATGTTGCAACATAAGCTTCTAAATCACTGGCTTTGATTTTGCCTTCATAACTAGGAATAGTGAGGACTTTATGCCCATGATTTTCGATAGCACCTGCTTCATGGACGGCAATATGTCCTGTTTCTGCCGCAATTACACCTTCATAAGGCTTTAAGAGCGATGTGATGATGGTTTCATTGGTTTGTGTGCCACCCGTTAAGAAATAAATATCTGTATCATCATTATGTAAGACTTTTCTGATTTTCTTCTTTGCTTCTTCGCTATAATAATCATTGCCATAGCCAGGTAATGGTTCCATATTTGTCTTTACAAGTGCTTCTAATACTTGTGGATGACAACCTTCACTATAATCATTTTCAAATGACAACATGCTTAACCCTTCTTTCATTAAATATTTTTTCATAAACTTTTTATTTATGAAATTTGTACACATTCAGTTCATAATTCTACTTTACTATACTAAGTGTCAGGAGAAAACTCCTGATGTTCATAAATTTTCCCTTTTAAATATTTCGACAACAATGAGAAGCCTTTTTCCTCCCAAGAAAGACTTCTTTTTGTTTTAGTTTGGAATAATGACTTTTAAGATCTTTGCCAATCCATCATTCTCAATAGTATCGGTTGTAATATCTGCAGCAGCCATAACATCAGCTGAAGCATTACCCATGGCAATGGAGTGTTTGACATAGTTAAACATTTCAATATCATTTTCACCATCACCAAAGCCATAACTCTGCTTTTTAGGAATCTGGTAATAATTCAAGACTCTTTCTATTGCTAAGGCTTTAGAGATTGTTGGTGAATAGAATTCAAAACAATGATCACTGCCATGTTCATCATTCTTGATCATATAACCGAAATCATGTTCAAGATGATGTTCTAGAAGATCATAATCTTGATGTTTGACATTAGCTTCTACTTTAATTGTACGATGTAAGACTTCATCACGATCAAAGTCTTGTGAAAACATCTTCTCCATGCCTAATTCCTTAAAGAAGTCATAGAGCTCATGGAAGGCGGGATCGATATAGATATGGTGTGCTGTCTCCAACATGTAGTCAGAGCCAAGCTTTTCCAACATATCACATGTTGCTTTCGCTAATTCATAATCCATCTTGTTTTCATAAATTACTTTGTCTTCCACTTCAATGACTCCACCATTGTAAAGAATATAGCCATCCATTGGTAAACTCAGTAGATCTTCATTCAACATTGCTTTTGGTCGACCTGTCGCAATAAAGAGCTTATGGCCTAGACTCTTTATTCGCTGAAGTTCACTTTTTACAGATTCAGGTACATTCATTATACCTTTATTAGGATCGATGAGTGTCCCATCGATATCAAAAAATAATGCTTTCATAAATTATTCTCACTTTCATCACCATCATACAAAAAAACTTACTAAAAATCAAAAATGGTTGTTTGATGATCAATATAACTGATCTGTTTGGCATCACGAATCATATCAGTAGGTTTTACATGACCAATAAGAAGTGGTGAAGATGGATCATGGAGCTTCATATTCTTTTCTACAAGCTTATTATCATAATTCGCATAACAATACCGACATTCATGAAAACATGTATTATAAGCCCCAATATCATTGCCTAGAAGACACTGACATCCAGTTCTTGCCATCATATCACTCTTAGGAATGTTGAAATGGAGATTGGTTGCTGCTTCAAGCTTATCCTTTGTAGCACAACCTGAAGTATCAATGTTGTACTTATTCAAGAAGGCATCATTTTCCAGACATGTTCTTAGCTTGATGGCATATCTTGAGGCTATTGCACTGAAACTCTGGGCGAGAACTTCCTTCTCTTCTCGTGTCACTTCCCTGACTTCAGGGAAGTTTTTTTCTGTTTTCTTATAGAGATCAATATAGGAAAAGATACATGCATCAACA
This sequence comes from Sharpea porci, assembly GCF_009695655.1. Lineage (GTDB taxonomy): Bacteria > Bacillota_I > Bacilli_A > Erysipelotrichales > Coprobacillaceae > Sharpea > Sharpea porci. The sequence continues at coordinate 24,973 of NZ_VUNM01000003.1, read as the reverse complement.
TAACCACTTAACTTCTTACACATTTCTTCAAAGATATGGATATGATAGTGTAGGGTATATTTATCGTTGATAAAAATAGGATCATAACGCCATATTACATTCTCTTTGCCAAGTTTTTTTGATAAGGATTTTGTGGCATCAATAATTCTATTCTTATTAGGTACATGAGGTTCTATTTCTGTGCCATAGGGTGTAATGGTGACCATAAAGTACATACGATAGCTTCTTTTAAGTTCATCAATATAAGGTAATAATGGTGTTGGATTCTTTGTACAAAACTGTATCAAGTCAACCACATCCGGTGAAAGCCGATAACGCAATACAAGATCTTCATTATAAGGATTACGACTTAAAACATAGCCCTCATGAATACGATTCATAAACCATTGACTATAAAATGCCGGTATATCTGTTCGATTGCCTGTATTTAGAATCATTCACAATACCTCCTTTGTCTTTCATTATAGGAATTCTTTCTTCCCCCTACAATAAAAAACAACTACATATGTAGCTTTTAAACATTATCCACTAAAGGGCATTCTGGTTTCAGAATGCCCGCTTTGTTTTATATTAATTTAATTAATAGAACCATGATATACATGGTGGTGCCAAGAATTGTCTATGTCCATTTCATATAAATCTTACATAATCTTAAATAGTATGTCGAAAATATTCTTACTTATAAAGAACCCCATGCCAAGTTCAATAACATGATAAAAGAGAATAATATATGATGAAATATTTATATGTTTTGATGAATTTGTTTGAATTTGAAACTTGTCATACAAGGGAGGTAAGTATGACAATGAATATAAGATTTGCAGTTTATTGACACCCCCCCTGCAAATCATGGCTCTTATGAAAAGTTATCGTTTTAATCTTCTGTATCGTCTTCAATTTCCTTGATGATACGAGCAGGTACACCGCCCACAACACAATTATCAGGTACATCTTTCGTCACAACTGCACCAGCTGCAACAACGACATTATTTCCAATCGTTACACCAGGAAGGATTGTCGCATTCCCACCAATCCATACATCATTTCCGATGATGACTGGCTTCATAATGCCCAAATGATTTCTTCTTCCTTTTGGTGAAAGAGGATGGTTGACTGTTGTTATGAGTGTTCCTGGATCAATCATGACATCATTGCCAATCTGAACAGGACCAATATCTAAGATTGTCACATTGTAATTAGCAAGGAAGTTATGACCAACTTTGATATTCTTACCATTATCACATTGAAATCCCGGGCATGTGTAGGGTGCATCCCCACAAGATCCAAATAACGCTCTTAGACAATTTTCAATTGCTGGTGAATCTTGAGGATCAATCGCATGCAATTCCTGCGTTTTCTTCATTGCATTCTCTTTTCTCAAATTGACCTCTTCATCCCAAAATGAATAAGGTAGACCCGCATCGAGTTTCTCACATTCAGTCATATCTTCAATATTCTTCATATCTCATCTCTCCTCTCTTATATCTAGCTACACTGCTTAATGCCTTCTTCAAGTAATTTCAATTGTAGTAATGTCTGTTCTGGGGTAACAAGCTGAGGCTTGTGGTTTCTTATTGTCTCAAAGATGGCATCATACATACGGCTATAGTCACCCGTTACTGTTGGCACCTTCTCTTCGACATATTCCTGATGTTCATTGTAGTAAGTGATCGTGCCATAATGTTCCTCACGGTCCATGCCAAAGTCTGGATGTTCAGGAGTTGGCATATAAAAACGTTTCAGGTCTGCTTCCTGACAGTCCTCTGTGACTTTCACAAACATTCCCTTTGTACCATAGACGGTAAATCGAGAACGAGGCTTAATGCGCATATAGGATGAAGCAATTGTCACCTTGAGGGCATTGTCATAATAGAAATCAATATCGAAATAATCATTCATTCTGCCTTTGCCCATAATCTGCTTAACTTCCATATGATAATCATTGGGCTTGCCAAAATAGCTTAGTGCCTGATCAAGCGTATGACAGGCATGGCCATATAAGAAGCTAAGATAGCTATCGAAATGATCAGTCGCATCAACAACATCCTTGCGATAATAATCATAATGCATCTCTACTTCATAGATATCACCTAGCTTACCTGATTCAATGACTTTTTGTGTCGTTAGAAAGTCTGAGTCAAAACGTCGATTCTGGATGCACATAGCCATCAATCCCTTCTGACTAGCAAGATCAAAGATCTCTTTAGCTTCTTCACTTGTGTTTGCGAAAGGCTTTTCGACAAGCACATGCTTGCCATGTTCTAGTGCCATTAAGGCATATTCATAGTGCATGACTGGCGTTGAAACAACGATGAGTTCAATTTCCTCATCATTGAGCATGCTTTCTAAGTCATCGGTATAATTGACATTGGGAATTCTTTCCCATTTGATATGATTAAGATTTCTTGCCCAGATTGTCTTGATTGTGAATTTGTCATTACGTCTAAGAATAAATGGTGCCTGATAACGGTGTGTTGATTTACCTGCACCAATGAATCCTACATTAATCCTTGTCTGCATCAAATACAATACCTGCCTTTCTTCTTGCCTCTGTCATAACTTGACTTGCCATTAATGAAAGCTTCAACATTGCGTCTGCTTTTACATGATCGTTATCTTCAATCATTCTCTTCATTTCCTTAAATTCATAGTACATTGCATGTGTTTGCGAAGTAAATGTTTTATGTTCTTCATGTTGATTTTGGGAAACCTGATAATCCCTCAATCTACTGACGGGTGTTGTGATAACAACATGTCCCTGGTTAGCCTGAAGGGTGTTCATGAGTGGTGCACGACAATCTTTTGCCCCTATAAGGACGGCTTTGAAGTTATCATAATCGAGGATTAATACACCGGATGTATCAATGCCTCTTTCAATATTAGGATAATAGTTGACTTCTTTTGGCTGGCCAAATAAATCTAGGACAAAATGAATATTATAGACATTAAGATCATAGAGCGCACCACCAGATTTATGATAATCAAATGCTGGGAGTATTTGCCCCTGCTTGAATGCGTCATAGCGTGAAGAATATTGAGAATAGTTCAATGAGATGATTTTCATTTTGCCAAGCTGCATAACATCTTTCTTAAGCTGTAGCATGGCTGGCATATAATGCACAGTCATCGCTTCAAAGAGAAAGCATTGCTTGTTTTTAGCAAGATCCACAAGTTCTTGTGCTTCTTTACTGTTGGAAGTAAAGGGCTTTTCAACAATGACATTCTTGTCTGCTTCAAGTGCTTTCTTCGCAAAGGCATAGTGTAGATGATTAGGTAAAGCCACATAAATCGTATCCACATCACTCTTTAAGAGTTCATCACAATTAACATAAACATCATCTAAGCCATAACTTTCAACCATCTCCTGCGCTTCTTTTTGTGTTTGTTCTGTTGCCAACAAGACAACTTTATCAAAAGCAAGTTCATGGATAGTTGATAATAAGTCTTTAACAATCATACCTGTTCCTAAAATACCGAGTTTCATTTATCCATTCCTCCTAACGCCTCTAAAATCAACTTATGATCATCTTGATGATCAAGACCTGAAACAATCAAGCAGCCTCGATACACATTTTCAATCAATAAAGGATATCCCCCACCACAGATTGCATAGTCTTCTTGTAGAAGCTCTGGATAGTACTGTTGGTGGTTATAAACATAGAGTGATGACTGATGTGTATGTTCAACTGTTCTTTGTTTCTTGTTCAACCATTCGTCACCCTTCTTGCCCTCCATCATATACTGGAAAATAATATCGCCATCTTTGACCACTCTGATTCTTACAGGTTTGAGTTGTCTTTGTTTGACAATATTTAGAACTTCTTCACCAAAATGCCAGGCATCTTCATTCGTAAATTTTGCGAAATTCTTATACATCTCTCTCACCTCGCTAACACCCTAACATAGAAAAAAATACCCTTCTACAAAATCGGTGATTCTGAAAAGAAAGTACAATATTCACGACTTTAAAGTTTGAATATTTGTACTTTTCTTTCAAAAAATGGTTTAATAAATTAGGTGATAATATGAGTATATTACATAAGATCAAGACAACCTCTTTCTCAAACAGTGAACAGGAGATTGCCAATTACATTCTAGAACATCAAGAGGAGATTGCGACATTATCCATCAATGATCTTGCCAAGGCAACCTATTCATCCAATGCCTCAATCATACGTTTTTGTAAGCGTATTGGTATTGATGGCTACAAAGACTTTCGTTTAACTTTTGTCCAGGAGCTTGAAAAAGCCCGCCATCAACAAAGCTATGTTGATTTCAACTATCCCATTGATTCCACTGAGTCGGCACAAACAATTGCCCACAAGATGGCCAATCTTACTCAAGCAACCATCGATCATTGTTATCAGGAGCTGGACAGACACGCCCTTGAGCGCATGACAGCCTTGCTTGATGAGGCGCATCTGATCTACTTCTATTCAATTGGCGACTCGGAAATAAGGGGACAGAGCTTTGCGAATAAGATGATTAAGCTTGGTAAACATATGCTTGATGTGAATTATTTATCCGACCCATTGCCTTACGCAAAATATGCTTCAAAAGATGACTGTGCTCTGTTTATTAGTTATTCAGGTGAGGGGTTTAAAGAATATTTGTCGATTCTTAAAAAGAAAAATACAAAGATTCTTGCCATCACTGCCCATCGTAATTCAAAGCTTATGGACTATGCAGATGAGTACATTCTTATTGAAGATTTAGAAAGAAGCTCTGATTCCATTGGAACCTTCTACTCACAAATAGCTTTTGACTACATCCTCAATACACTTTATGCGATGATTTACTCTAAGCATTATGCTAAAAATCATCATAATAAGAATACAATCCTGACTGCTCCCACGGGCAAGCCCGTGGGGTTCTGATTGCCAAGTGTAGCTTGTAATCGTACATCATTCTCAGACTTTGGAGTTACAAGTGTAAATCTATTTGAATCAGAACTTTCATTACCAAGCAGCCCAACGACCACATTAGCGGTAAATTTCTGCTTTTCAGCAAGGAAGTACAGTCAATCTCCCTTATTATTAAGTTATTAAGCTATTTTAATCCCGCTGTTTAATACTTTAATTTTATGAGCCTTAATCCATGTGATTAGAGCTTTTTCTTTCTTGTAGCAATCATCAAATTCTGTAATGCATTTATTTTTATCTATATCTTGCGTCTTATAATTGTAACAATAGAGCAGGAATGATGAATACCAATCCCTTTGTACCTCAGTACCATCCTGTAGCTTATACAATCGGTCAGATAGTTTCTTTTTGATATAGTCATCAACCGTATGGTCGTACTGTGAGGCTCTATAATTGTTTGGTACTTCTATATATGTGCCGCCTGTTACTTTGAATTTCTTTTCCACCGTTGTTTGGAATCCAGATGGACATCGGTTCTTTATGGATTTGCCAAACCGCTTTTTCTTGTTGAACTTGCCTTTATCGTTTTTAGCGGTTTCTTTAGCTCGTTTCATGAGTTTGCTTGCATTTTTAGGCTCTGTGACGAATGTATCTCCAAGACTTCGCAGGTGATTAGCGTCTTCATTGATTGCAAGTTGCCTGTTTACAGCATTGATACGGCATAATTCAGAATGTTTTGCTTTTAACTTCTTGTAATGGTTTGAATGCTTCCAAGTCTTGCGACCTTTCTTAACAGTGCCATCATCATTATAATTTTGAGGATTAGCTGCTCGTCTCGACCTGTCCATAGCACGATAGAGCAGTCGCTCTTTTCTTTCGGAAGTCCGAATACTATTACCACGCTCTGATAGATTCTTCAGACCGACTTCCGTATCAGATGTGTAAGCAACCGTCTGTGTTCCAATATCGGCACCTATCATCCCTTTGCCATACTCGTGACGAGGATTGCCATGCTTATCATATTTGGGCTTTGCTCTGCCCTCGATAGTAAGATGGAGATACACTCTGTATTTACCTCTTATCATTTTTGGAACAAGCGTAACGTAGCAAGGTCTGTATGTATCTATGCAGCAAGCATCTTCTATGAGAGTGTTGACCGCCTTGTTATCCGTAATCTCAGGTTCAGCAAGATATGATAGAACCGAATTTACTTCATCCTGTTGGAATCTGTCATTTATCTGTATCCCAAAGACGGTCTTACCAAGCTTGAATTGCAGTTTGCCATTTTTAACAGACATTGGAATGCCACGATTTATCTGTTTTGCTCTGATACAAGGCAGTTCTCCATATTTTGAAAAATGAATAATTTTGCCATTATCGTATAAACATTTTTCGATACCGCGCCATACATCTTCGGCTTTAGTCAAGGCAAATACAGCATCTATTCCATATTTCTTGCCTATCGGAATCATGGACTTTCTGCAATAATCCCATGTTACATCATAAGATTTCTGCATCTCATTGAGTTGATTGGCAAGCATCTTACGTTTATCCTTGCCTTCTGTATTACCATATAAAGATAGCAGTTTGCGATATCTTTTTGTACGCAGAAGCTGGTCATAATTCTTTCTCATAATACCTACAAGTTCATTGCCTGCTTTACGAATTTTATCAGAAAGAGCCACGACTTTTAGCACATCGGAATAAGGCATATCGGTCTCAGCAACTAAAATATGCCTGCCAGATAGTTTATGATATTGTTTCAGAATCTTATTGTACTCTTCATCAATCATGATCTTTCTGTTCCTCAATGTACTTAATTACCGTAGCTTCGCTTATGTGACCTACTGTCGATACAAAATATCCTCTTGACCATAAAACGCCGCATCTTGCATAGAACTGTTTTAATTGCGGAAATGTCTTAAATAATTCAATAGCGCTGATGCTTTTAAGGGTTCTTACGACATCGCACGGAGCGACAGTCTGTGGGACATCTATAAAAATATGTATATGGTCGGGCATTACTTCAAGTGACTTAATATGATAGCTATAATCATCGCAGATTTTATGTAGTATCTGTTTAAGTGTATCTTCTACATTACCCTTTAATACTGAAAACCTGAATTTCGGGCACCAGATAATATGATACTGTATCAGATACTTGCAATGCGAAGCGCTATGATATTGTTCTTCGCTCATTGCCTTTTTCTCCTAACTGATATTTTTCCTGAATACCTCTACGCATCAAGTCAAGGAATGTGATAGTTTCACCTTCCTCAACAGAATAGATACGCGCAAGGTTTTCAAGCTCTGTTTTCCATTCGGAAGGAATGGAAATATTGATTTGTACATTATCGCTCTTAGGTCTTGCCATTAGAATCCTCCTGTAATATCCTTAATCCTATATCTCTTAATTCTCTTGCTCTTATAATTGCTTTGCAATCTTCAATGGTTGGATTTACTATTTTGCTCCAAATTCCATAATTCTGACGAGGTTGAACGTATGCAGCATCTTCTTCAGTAAGTAAGCAGTCCCATTCTCCCAGCACCCAGCCATGTTTAACCATTCCTTTTTCTAATTGCCTTGGTCTTGGATGTTCCTTTTTGCATTTATTGCAAGGACACCACAAATGCTTGCAATGTGTTAATTCGTAGTATGTATATTTATCTATTCGCTTTTTGATTACTTGCTCAAAACCACAATATTCACATTTTAAAGTAAACATATACTTCCTTTCTGTGTTTATATTATACATAGATTATATACCTGTTCTATGTGTTTAGCAAGTCAAAGAAAAGCGGCTTTCATCCCACACGCAAGCATGTGGTTTTTTCGCCACAAATTTATAACCCACAATTCTTAAAGCACCTTGAAGCAAGGTGTTTTTTTACGCAAAAAAGCAGGATTTACATCCTGCTCAACATTAAGCTAAATCTTCACCATTAGAAGCAATAACCTTCTTATACCAGTTATAAGAATCTTTTGGCTTTCTTGAGAAATCACCCGTACCATCATCATGACGATCAACATAGATAAAGCCATAACGTTTACGATATTCTCCTGTACCAGCTGATACTAAGTCAATTGGTCCCCATGTTGTATAACCAATAAGAGGAATGCCATCTTCATCAATAGCTGCTTTCATTGCTTCAATATGAGGTCTGAAATAATCAATACGATATGGATCATGAATTGCGCCATCTTCACTTACTTCATCAAATGCCCCAAAGCCATTTTCCACAACCATCAATGGTATATCTGGATAACGGTCATGCAAGTTATTTAATGACCATCTTAAGCCATCAGGATCAATCTGCCAGCCCCAGTCACTTGCCTTTAAATATGGATTCTTAGCAGTATGAGAAAGATTTCCACCAATCTTTTCTACATTTGGATCAACAGTGACTGCTGAAGAAGCATAATAAGAGAATGTATACATGTCAACAGTACCTTCTTTTAAGACTTTCTTGTCTTCTTCAGTAATATAGGAAAGATCAATACCTTCTCTTTCTAGGAACTTTATGGCATAGTCTGGATAAGCTCCTCTAACCTGGACATCACCACAGAAATCATTTTTATAATGCATAGCTTCTTGAGCTAATAGGATATCTTTTGGATTGGCTGTAAGTGGATATGTTGCTGAATAAGCAATCATGTTTCCAATCTTGAATTCAGGATTGATTTTGTGTCCTAGAATAACAGCTTTGGCTGAAGCAACAAATTCATTATGTAAAGCTTCATAGCTATGTTGTTTATTGACTTTGAGTTCATTGACTCGACATGGTTTTGTACGTGCCAAGTCCTCATCTTCAACTAAGCCTGTTCCATAGAGATTACCCATCTGTAAGTCATGTGTGACAATATTGATTTCATTGAATGTTAACCAGTATTTGACTTTGTCTTTATATCTCGTAAAGACTGTTTCAACATAGTGTAAGAAAATATCAATCGATTCACGATCTAAGAAACCATGATGATTCTTCACAAGTTCCCATGGTATTTCATAATGACAAAGAGTCACTAATGGTTCTATACCATACTGATGACAAGCATCAAATACATCATCATAATACTTCAAGCCAGCCTCATTAGGTTCTTCATCCAAAGTAGCCTTTGGGAAGATACGTGCCCAGTTTAATGACAATCTGAAGACTTTAAAGCCCATACCTGCTAAGAGCTTGATATCTTCTTTGTAGTGATGGTAAAAGTCTACAGCTTCATGAGAAGGGTAGAAGACGCCTTCTTGAATTTGTGGACAGAATGTTCTTGGTGTTGTGACATTGCCCCCTAAAAGCATATCTGGCACATTTAAGCCTTTACCATCTTCTAAGTAAGCTCCTTCACACTGGTTGGCAGCAACAGCGCCACCCCATAAAAAGTTTTTAGGAAATCCCATATTATGCCTCCTTCAATATCTACACACATTGTAAGGCATTACAGGAGTTTTCAAAGTTAATTTCAATATTTGAAAACTATCCTAACATTTCTTCCCATTCTGCTTCCTTAAAACCAACCAGGACACCTTGATCAGTCACGAAAATAGGTCTTTTGACCATCATCCCATCACTTGCCAAGAGCGCATACTGCTCTTCTTCACTCATATCTTTGAGCTTATCTTTGATATTCTGTGAACGATAAAGCTGTCCTGATGTGTTGAAGAAACGCTTGAGTGGCAAGCCACTTCTTTCTTTAAAGTCCTTCAGTTCTTCAACTGTTGGATTTTCTTCTTTTATAGGTCTTTTTGTATAAGCAATATCATGGGCTATTAGCCACTTTTCGGCTTTCTTGCATGTACTGCATCTTTCAAAACAAATCAACGTATTCATCTTTTACCTCCATAGACCATTGATATCGTCTTAATCCCATCAACAATCTTCATTTCTTCCATTTTCTTAAAGCCAAGATGTTCATAGATAGCCAAAGCATACGGTGATGCATCCACATAAACATATTCACCTTTCATCTTCTTTAAGACATATGTGATTAACTGTCTGCCATAGCCTTTTCCCTGTTTGTCTTTAAGCACATAGAAGAAAGTAATGACATCATCCTGATATCCAACAACCCCGACAATCTTACTTTCTTCATAGAGACCATAGAAGACATGATGATCATTCACATATGCATATTCATCAATCACAGCCCTAAAATAAGCCTGTCCTTCAAGAGAATAATCCTTGGCTATACAGTCCTCAAAGACTTCTAAAACTAAATCATGAACTTCTTGAGTATATTCTATTTCTTTAATCATAGCTTTATTATACTAATCAAATACACTCCTGTCCCCTATTACGCCTTGTTTTAATTAATTGATGAAATGATTCTAAAGAAAAACACATCCCCATCTAGGATGTGTTCTTTAATTAAGCTAAATCTTCACCATTAGAGGCAATGACTTTCTTATACCAATAGAAAGAGTCTTTTCTGCTTCTTGCAAAATCTCCTGTGCCATCATCATGACGATTGACATAGATAAAGCCATAACGTTTATGGAATTCCCCTGTACTTGCGGAAACAACATCGATACAGCCCCATGTTGTATAGCCAATAAGTGGCACTCCCTCATCGATAGCCTTACTCATTTCTTCGATATGTGAACGTAAGTAATCAATACGATAGTTATCATGAATAGAGCCATCATCTTCAACCTTGTCAACAGCACCTAAACCATTTTCTACAACCATGATTGGAATACCAGGATATCTTGAAGCGACTCTCTTTAAGTTGAATCTTAAGCCCTGTGGATCAATCTGCCAGCCCCAGTCTGAAGCCTTTAAATATGGATTCTTAACCCCACCAATGAAGTTACCAGCAGTCTTTTCTAAATCTTTTTCAATTGTGATACAGTTACTCATATAGTATGAGAATGTATACACATCTACAGTACCTTCTTTAAGTAAAGCCTTGTCTTCTTCTGTAATATAAGATGTATCAATGCCCTGTCTTTCTAAAATTCTTAAACCTATTGGATTATAATGTCCTAAGACTTGTACATCTCCACAGAAGTCATTAAAGATAATATCCATTTCCTGTGTCGCAAGTTCATCCTGTGGATTTGGTGTTAAAGCATACCAAGGAATATTAATAAGCATACAGCCAATCATGAAATCAGGATTAATCTTATGTCCTTCAATAACCGTCTTAGCGCTAGCAAGAAGCTCGTTGTGTAAAGCTTCATATCTCTTTTGTGGCTGATCTTTTAGTTTTGATGTTGGAATAGGCTCTGTTGTTTCTAAGTCTTCTTTCGCAACTAAGCCAACACCCATATAGCCACCAAATGGCTGACTAGCCCCATTAATTTCATTAAATGTCAGCCAGTACTTAACGAGATCCTTATATCTTTCCATAACTGTTGTGGCATAACGAACATAAAGATCAATTGTCTTTCTTGAATAGAAACCTTCATAGTTCTTCACAATATTCCATGGAATCTCATAATGGCATAATGTCACTAATGGCTCAATGCCATACTTCTTACATTCTGTAAACATATCTTCATAGAATTTTAAGCCAGCTTCATTAGGTTCTTGGTCATCACCATTTGGGAAAATACGTGACCAGTTAATAGAAGTTCTGAATGTTTTAAAGCCCATTTCTGCAAATAAGGCAATATCTTCCTTATAATGATGATAGAAATCTATTGCTTGATGTGATGGATAGAACTTACCTTCAATAATCGATGGGAAGAAAGTACGTGGTGTATGAACATCTCCACCAAGAAGCATGTCAGCCGCACTTAAGCCTTTACCATCTTCTAAGTACGCTCCTTCACATTGGTTGGCAGCTACTGCACCGCCCCATAAAAATCCTTTAGGAAAACTCATGAATATCTCCTCCTTCATACAACACTATTTTATGTAATCATTTTCCTTTCAACAACTTACTTGCAGAATTTGAAAATCATTTTAAAAAAAATGGTGCTATGTCTACACATAGCACCAACGACCTTATAATACCTGTTTGCCACCATATTTTCTTACTTTTAAAACATGACAGCTTCCTTCACCAAAGAGCTTTTCTATTTCTTCTTTATATGTTGAAACAAAGTCATCTTCCACAAATGCCTGCATTGTACCTGCAAAGCCTCCGCCATGAACTCTGCAAACACCCTTATCACCTAAAATAGCTTCTGAATGTACTAGAGCTAAGGCAACAGACTGATGAATAGGATCACTTGCCGCAAAGACATTCTGTAAGGCTTTATAAGAAGAATCACCTGATTCTTTAATATACTTCTTAAAACTATCAAAGTCGTTGTTGTTTAAGGCATTGACAAGCTTTGGAACACGTTCATTTTCTTTAAAGAAATGATAAGCACGAAGAACAGCACGATCATTATCAAGAGCTTCTCTTACATCAGCTAAATGACTAATGAAGTCATTGAAATCCACATCACGTAAGTATTCCTTGCCAAAATACTGTGCGACGGCATGCATTTCTTCAGGAATAGCTGCATATTCATGGGTAAGCTTGGCATGTGAGCCTTTGGCATCAACGATACATAATGAATGATGGAATGAAGCAAAATCCACATCAACTGGTGTAACAACAGGCTGCGATGGATCTTTGAAGTCAATCGCAATAAGACCACCTACAGCACATGCACACTGGTCCATCAAACCACATGGTTTTTCAAAGTAAACATTTTCGGCATACTGACCAACCTTCGCAATTGTGACCATATCAATCTTCATATCATTATAAAGACCATCTAGAATAACCCCAATCATGTCTTCAAAAGCAGCTGATGAGCTCATACCAGAACCTTGTAGAACATCAGAAGTCAAATAAGCATTGAAGCCACCTACCTGATAACCTAGATCTTTCAACTTAGCACTCACACCTCTAATAAGTGCTTCAGAAGTACCTGCTTCATCATCTTTCTTTTCTAAATTATTGACGTTGATTGCTTTGATATCATAGTCATCAGAGAGAATTTTAATTGTATCTTCATTTTTAGCGGCGATACCAATCATATCCAAATTAAGTGCAGCCGCAAGGACACGACCATGCTGGTGATCTGTATGGTTACCACCAACCTCACTTCTTCCTGATGTTGTAAAGATATGAACGTCTTGATCTCCATAAAGTTCAATAAATTTGTCCAATGCTTGGATATAGCGTTGATATTGTTTTTCTAAGAGATGTTCATCAACATAGAGTTCTTTTAATTCTTCATCAAGCTGATGGTTAAGGATATAGTTTTTTATTTCTGTTGCTTTCATGATCTTACTTTGAAGCAATATGATGTTGTTTCATCATAGGCTTCTCCCTTTCTTAATATTGTTTTTGAGTTTCTTTCTTTATGAATGCTATCGGGCATATATTGTGTTTCGATAGCCAATGCATCACGGGCATTCATCGGTTGGCCATTCTTGCCTAGGCGTCCATCAAGATAGTTAGCACTATAGAGCTGTGCCTGTGGTAATGTTGTTGAGACTGTGAGTTCAATACCTGTTAATGGTGAATAGAGTTTTACTTGGGCTTCGTTGGCATTGAAGATGAAAGGATGATCATAGCCATGGCCAATTGTAAGCTGTTCATCCTCTCGATGAATCTGTGAACCAATGGTTTTCTCTTCTTTAAAATCAAATGGTGTATGATCAACATCTCTGAGTGCTCCAGTGACAAGTCCATCTTCATCGCTGCAGGCAAAATACTGTGCTTGTACTTGTAAGGTGTGATTATCAATGGATGATGGGTATCCATTAAGATTAAAATAAGAGTGGTTCGTGATATTGATCAGGGTATCCTGGTCACTTGTGGCATGATAGTTGATGACAAGGGCATCTTCTTTTAGTTCATATGTGGCATAAAGGTCAAGATTTCCTGGGAAATGTTCTTCTCCATCAGGAGAGAAATAATGCAGAATAAGCTGATCATTCTTAATTTCATCATCAAAGATACAATAGGAGAACCCTTTTACACCACCATGTAAGCAGTTAGGACCATTGTTGATGGCAAGCTGATAAGTCTTGTCATTAAGCGTGAATGTTCCCTTGGCGATACGGTTGGCTACACGGCCTACGAGTGCCCCAAGATAGCCATCATAATGAGCATAGTCCTCTAAATGATCATAGCCTAATACAACATCCTGTTTCTTCCCATTCTTGTCAACAACGACAATACTTAAGATAGTACCACCATAATTACTCACATCAACACTGAGCTTTTCATTTTTTAAGCGAAAAATCTTTTTACCGTCTTCATAGCTTTTTACGACTTCAATCATATGTCTCCTCCAAACTTTCAACAAAGCGCATAAAGTGCTCGATACCATTTTCATCCATCTTAAATACGCCAGCATTCTCTAAGACAGCCGTAAACTTTTTCGCAACTTCTTCTTCAATAACATCATCAATATTTTCTTCATTGATATCAAGTGTTTCAAGATACTTATACCAATCACGATGTTTGTCTAAGTCTTCAAATTCATCAAACTGATGTTGTTGAAGTAAGCAGCTCTTGATTTCATTTAATTCTTCTTTCAATCGAGCAGGAAGAATCGCAAGCCCCATAACTTCTATAAGACCAATATTTTCTTTCTTGATATGGTGATGTTCCTGATGTGGATGGAAGATTCCTAAAGGATATTCTTCTGTAGTACGGTTATTACGTAGAACTAAATCTAACTGATACAGTTTTCCCTGTCTTCTTGCGATTGGTGTAATGGTATTATGTGGTGCATCCGTATAGGCCAAAATACCAACTTCCTCATCACTATAATTACGCCATTTAAGTAAAATCTTATCAGCTAGTTCCACAATCTTTTCTTTTGAAGAAGATGTCAGGCGTAATGTTGATAATGGCCAGTACATCATATCCACCTGCACACCATCAAACGTATAACTTTTAATCACCTTAGCATCCTCCATTGGGAAGTGGTAACGACCACCCTGATAATGATCATGTGTCAATATTGATCCACCTACAATAGGTAAGTCAGCATTTGATCCAAGCATATAATGAGGGAAAATTGTCACAAAGTCTAAAAGGTGCATGAAGGTATGATGATCAATCTTCATTGGGACATGATTCTTATTGAGGATGATGCAATGTTCATTGTAGTAAACATATGGTGAATACTGCATATAGTATGTATCCCCACTTAAATCAAGTTCAATAAGTCTCAGTGTCTGACGCGCAGGATGATTTAATGTACCTGCAAAACCTACATTCTCCTTACAAAGAAGACATTTTGGATAGCTTGACTTCTTAATGAGCTTAGCAGCTGCAATAGCTTTTGGGTCTTTTTCTGGTTTTGATAGATTAATGGTAATGTCTATATGTCCATATTGATTGTTGCGTGTGAATTTAATATTACGATCAACCCTATTTTTACGAATATAGTTAGATTTTATTGCAAGATCATAAAAATAGTTTGTCGCATCAACAGGATTTTGTTGGTAAAGAGTGTCAAATGTATGCTGGACAGTAGAAGGACGAGGCATGATGGCATTCATGATTCTTGTATCAAAGAGATCTTTTTGCGTAATGCTATCTTCAATTAGATGTTGACTAATAGCATAATCTAACATGTGATCTAAGATGTTATATAGGCTATCAGCATCAACGTCTTCCTCATGAAATTCATTTAAGTGAAATATATCCAATAGTAAATTTACTGAATAATTTACTTCATTTTCTTCGATTAAGTGATTTTCAAGGGCATATTTAATGATTTGATTGATATATTTGTTCATTTCTAATAGAACCTCCAACAATTACAGTATAATTATTTACTAAATTAATGTCAATATGTTTAGTAAATATAAAGAATAACATTATAGTATAATTTTACTAAATATAAGCTTTTCATTTTCCTAAAATCTTGTATAATACTAGTAGTGAGGTGGCTTATGGCAACTTTAAAAGATGTCGCAAATAAGGCAGGTGTATCAACTGCCACAGTATCAAGATTACTTAATAATGACCCTGCACTTATTTTGCCCGACGAAACAAAAAATAAAATTTATACTGCTGTAAAAGAATTAGGTTATGTGAAAAGAAAGAAAGCTAAACAAGCTGATATAACAATCGGAATCTTACAGTGGTATTCTCTTGAACAGGAATCTCATGATCCCTTCTATCTCATGATCAGAACAGGTGTTGAGCGTTATTGTACTGCTCATAACATTAATATGATTCGAATCTTTAAGACTGATGGTGATTATCTTTCTAAGCTTAATCGTGTTGATGGGATTGTATGTATTGGAAAATTCTCTTATGCCGAGATGGAAACATTGCATACAATGAATCCGAAGATTGTCTTTATTGATATGAATATTGACTTAATTGCCTATAATACTATTAACTTAGATTTCTTCCATGCGATTAAAGAAGTAGTCAATTACTTATATGTCCTCAACAACAAGAAAGTTGGTTTCTTAGGGGGAATAGAGAAATTAAGTGATGGGTCAATCTATCCAGATCAACGCCTAGATTATTTCAAGCACTTTTGTAAAGTGAGAGGTTTGGAATGCGCAGATTATATTAAGCAAGGGGATTTTAGCCGTGAATCCGGTTATTCAATGATGATTGAAATGATTTGTGATCATCAATTACCTGATGCCATTTTCTGTGCCAGTGATCCTATTGCGATTGGTGCTATGCGCGCTCTTAAAGAGAACCATATTCGTGTTCCTGAAGATATTTCTGTGGTTGGTTTTGATGATATTGATGATGCATCTTATACCAATCCACCCCTTACATCAGTCCATGCCCCTTCTAAAGAAATGGGCGAAACTGGTGCCAATCTCGTTCATTATTTAGTCATCAACAATATCACTTTCCCAAGAAGAATTACACTTCCATGTACATTGTTGGAAAGAGAATCTTGTATAAAACGCCAAAAGAAATAGCTTCGAACACGCTCGAAGCTATTTTTCTATAAGATGTTTTTCTAAGGCATTGGCTAGTGCTTCATTAAGTGGAAGTGGTTTGCCATAGTAATAACCTTGAATATAATCACAACCCAACTCCGTTAATAATTGCACCTGTTCTTCTGTTTCACAGCCTTCTACTAAACTCTTTTCATCTATTTTCCTAATCAGATCAATAAGGGATTGTAGGATTTCTTTGGATTTATTGGTATTAGATGAAAGAAATTCCATATCAATTTTAATCAAATCAAAATCAAAGTCCTTTAAAAGATTCAACGTTGAATAACCTGAACCAAAATCATCCATCCAGACATCAAAGCCTGCATCATGAAAACGTTGTATTTCAAAAAGCATTTTTTCTTTGTCTTTAAAGAAAATACTCTCTGTAAATTCAATATGGAAGTAATCATGAGGGACTTGGTATTGTTTTGTTTCCTCAATCAGATAGTGACACATATCTGCCATCTGCAAGTCAAGTAAAGAGAGATTAAAGGAAACTGGTACAACAGGGAATAACGAAGTGCTTATTTCCTGATATCTTCGACATAATTCATGAATCACATAACAATTCAGCTTGGTAATCTTGTGGTTCTTTTCAAGTATTGGTATATATCTTGAAGGATTTAAGAAGCCAAGCTCTTTACTTTGCCAGCGTGTTAAGACTTCAAAGCCTATGAGCTTCTTGGTTTTTGTATTGACAAGAGGCTGATAATAGAGTTTGATTTCTTTTTCTTTGATGGCTTCTTCAATATGATCCGTGATATATTTTTCTGTCAGGATATCCTGTTGGAGCTTTTGGTCATAGAAACGGAATTCTGTATCCTGGTCATCATGAATGCTGTCAACGGCCATCTTTGCGCGATCGCACATTTGGGCAACCGTTAATGTGTCACCGCTCGTAATGAGATAGATGCCACACTTAAAGTTAGCTTTAGAAAGACCACTGAATTGATTCATTGCTTCATTGACCTTCTTGATTTTCATGATAATGTCTTGTGTTGTTGTAAGTAAACAAAAACGGTCATTGGTAAAACGGGCTAAGAGGTCCTGAGGGAAGATTTCTTGAATGACGAATGCTGCATGCTTCAACAGTAAGTCCCCGGCCGCAAAGCCATTTTCGATATTGTAGAGTTTCATTTGATAGACATCAAAATAAGCAACACAACCATTTGTCATTGTTGTAATACGACTTGGTGCTTCTTTTTCGAAGTAATATTGATTAGGGAGTAGGGTTAAACTATCAAAGTAATCTGGATCATATTCTTTGGCTCTTAAGATATAGGCCTTCTTTCCTTTCCATGAAGTCATTGTTGAACGGATGACAATTTTTGATTGATTATTAATATCAATAATGGATAAACCATTTTCTATAATTTCATGGAAGCTAAGAGGACAGTTTAGGTAATAGTCGCCAAAAGAGATGCCGTTCGTAAGTGGTACATGGACCTGCAATAAATGTTTAAATCCCTTATTACAAATCACAACTTCTTCCCCATCAGCCACAACAATACTGAGAGCATCATTACTATTATTAATGATGGCGGCTGTTGCTTTTTCATTTTCATGGATTTTGCCATAGACATGCATGAAATAATAGATTAAAAATAGAATGAGTGCGACAATCAGAGCTTCAAATCCATATTCAAGTGTATTCATCCAGCCTCCTTTCCATGACGCCTTCATCACCCATGTTGTGTTTGCGAGCGGGATGGTTGTTGAGACAGGATTTTGTAATTGTTTTTTTGAGGAGGCTAAAATGACATGATGGTTGGATGTAAGTGTATAATCATACATTTGATTTTCATGTTTTACAATTTCCAACATTTCTGGAAAGCGTAATTCAAAGCAGACAAATCCCCAAAAGACTTTTTCATTGTATGTATTATAATAATAAAGAGGATTATAGATGACACAGATATTTTCTATTGGGCCAAAAAGCATAGCTTGAGCGCTCTTGCGCATATCTTCTTGTTGTGAAGAAGTGAGTTGTATAGGTTCCTTTAAATGTGTGTTTTGAGTTTGGTAAACGGTATGATATTGTTGTTCATGTAAGAGGTTGATGCGTAGGACGGCAGGTTTATGATAGCTTTTTTCAAAAAATTTTTGATTGAACTGGCCATTCTGATCAATAAATAAATCAGCCCATTCACTACTTTCTTCAATATAATCATTCACAGCATCTTTGATTTTATATTGAGCAATCGTATCAATATGATAACGCACATTAGCTTTACGAGACGCAATAATGCCTTGATTCCAAAAAAAGACAGCCACAATCATAATCACTGCAATAAATATCATGACAATATCTTTTTTAAGCTGATTACGTGCGCGTTTCATTGCCTTCAAGCCTCCTTCATCATAACAACATCATAGCACTAATAGAAAAAACACAAAATGCATTCAAGAAAAAAACCACATTAACTTGTGGTTTAATCGTTAAAAACATATGTATCTAAGCGCTTAAATGCTTCTTGAATACGGCTAAGAGGTAAAGCGAGATTCATTCTAATGCCATAAGGATCACCAAACATCTTACCATCCTGCCAAGCTACACCAACATCCCAGCCTTTCTTCTCAAGTTCTTCTAAAGACATATGATGCTTTTCTAGATATTCCTGACAATCCAAAAACAACATATAAGTCCCTTCGGGCATAGAAACATCAATTCCTTCATAATGATCTTGAATATGTTGATAGGCATATTGAACATTGGCAGTGAGTACTTGTCTTAATTCATCAAGCCATTCATACCCCTCTTTCTTGTAGGCACCAATGAGTGCATGCATACTTAGTACATTCATATCATTATAATTACTAGTGGCACTTTCTCGAAGCAAGCGTTCTCTCAGCCAAGTGTCATAGACAATATGATAGGAACCAACAAGACCTGCCAGATTAAATGTTTTACTTGGGGCATAGAAAGCGATAGTATGAGATTTCGCATAGGCATTCACTTGTTGTGTTGGGATATGTTTATGCCCTTCTAGAATAAGATCTGACCATATCTCATCAGAAATAATATAGACATTATGTTTTTCATAGATTGCCATAATCTTTTCTAATTCTTCACGCTCCCAGACACGTCCAGCTGGATTATAGGGTGAACAAATAATAGCTGTATGAATATGGTTCTCCACAATCTTTCTTTCCATATCTTCATAATCCATACGCCAAATATTTTTTTCATCTTTTATCAATTTTGAAGCAATAAGATGATAGCCATTCTTTTTGGCGAGAGCATTTGTGAAACCAATATAAGTAGGAGCATTGACAAGAATATTATCGCCCTTAGAACAAAGAACATTTGCAGCAGAGACAACTCCCCCAAGCACACCATTTTCATAGCCAATATATTCTGCCTTTAAATCTGTTACCCCATTACGGTTCTTATGCCAGTCAATAATAGACTTATAATATTTTTTTGTCGGTCTAAAATAGCCAAAGGCAGGATGTTTTGCACGCTCAATGATGGCTTCTGTAATAGTTGGAACGGTCGGAAAGTTCATATCTGCCACCCACATTGGAATAATATCAAAGCCTTCTTTTGGGCGATCAGGGGTGAAGCCTGGATTTAACCCTAGCCCGTCAACTGCAAGCGCATCTTTATTGTGACGATCCATAATCGTCGTAAAATCATATTTCATATGTATTCCTCCAGTAATTATATTTTAACACAAATGACTTTTTTCTCCTTGAAATACTATATATTATTGTAGAATCTTAAAAAATATTCTATCATGCATGGAAAAGGGGAATATTATGAAAACTAAACAATTATTCAAAGAACTTATGATGCTTTCTTTCGCTACACTCATTATTAGTGCCGCTGTCTTTTTCTTCCTAGTTCCAAGTCATGCCGCTGTTTCATCTGTTTCTGGATTAGCGATTGTCATTCGACAATTTGTTCATCTGCCCATATCTGTTATTACGATGATTCTGAATATCTCATTATTAATTATTGGCTTTTTCACCGTGGGTAAGGAGTTTGGCTATAAGACTGTCTATACATCCATTCTTCTTCCCCTCTTTATTGGGATGTTTGAAATGCTTTTCCCACACTTTACATCCTTTACTCATGATGCCTTGTTGGATGTAGTTTGCTATATATTTGTGGTGAGTATTGGCTTAGCTATTCTCTTTAATATGAATGCTTCATCTGGTGGTATTGATATTATTGCTAAGATAATGAATGTTTATTTTCATGTTGAGCTAGGTAAAGCTGTATCCATTGCTGGCCTGCTGATTTCTTTTTCAAGCCTGTTAGCCTATGATTCCAAGACGGTCATTTTGTCATTACTTGGATCTTATCTCAATGGTATCGTCCTTGATCATTTTATCTTTGATCAGAATATGAAGAAAAGGGTCTGTATCGTATCACCAAAGATAGAGGAAATACGCGACTTCATTCTTAATGAATTACATTCTGGTGCTTCAATCTACAAATGTATTGGTGCCTATCATGGTGATGTACATGATGAAATTGTCTGTATTACAGATAAGGCAGAATTTAGGAAACTGATGAATTTTGTCCATGAAATTGATGAAGATGCCTTTATCACAGTTTATAAGGTTGCGAATATGCAATATCGTTCAAAAGTATTGGAAGAAAAAGTATTCTAACGAAAAAGATATGGTGACCCATATCTTTTTTAATCCATCTTTTTATAAAAACGCATAAACATTGTTGTTGTAATTGTAGCAGCAAGAATATCAGAGATAGGTTCAGCCAACAATACACTAAATGTTCTTCCTCCATCATATACAAACGATGCAATAGAATGACTCATCGACAAGGCAAATGGTGTTGTACCTATAAGATAAGGTAGAATATAGATCAATGGTATCAGTAAAATAATCTTTCTTGTCAGTGCCATTAATAAGGAGATTTTAGGCTGGTTTAAGGCCATGAAGGATTGTTGGCAGGTAATCTGTGCACCAAATAATCCAGCTCCAATAAGATAAATACGTAATGCCCATGATGTAAAGCGTATTGTCGATGGGGCTTTAGAGAAGATGGCGACAAATGTATTCGCAAAAAGAATCATGATGATTTGAGCAATAAAGCCAAAACCTACACATAAAGCCAAACAAAGCTTAAAGGTATCTTTGACACGCTGATAGTTCTTAGCGCCATAGTTATAGCTCATAATCGGTTGTGCCCCCTGGCATAATCCCTGTAGAGGCAACATGATGAACTGCCATAAGCTTACTAATATCGCCATTGCAGCAACACCAATTGTTCCTGAATAAAGCTTGAGACTATTATTAAATGCCATTTGTAATAAGCTTTCTGTCGCATTCATCGTAAATGGTGATATGCCTAAGGCAATAATCGCAAAAGCTGTTTTATATTTGAGATGAATATACTTTTTTCTTAAATGTAAGATACTTTTTTGACCCAACAAGAATATGATAACCCAAATACAGCTTACAGCTTGAGAAATAATCGTAGCAAGTGCAGCACCGGCAACACCCATATGAAGCTTAAAAATGAAAATAGGATCAAGGATAATATTTAAGACTGCGCCAATTAAGACTGTCATCATGCCCATTTTTGCATTACCTTGTGTATTAATATAAGCATTCATTCCCAGTGTAATCATCACAAAGATTGTCCCTAATGCATAAATAGTAATATAGGATGAACCAAGATCAATCGTTTCTTTGTTTGCCCCAAACATATATAATAAGGGTTTTTGAAAGAAAAGGATAATAGCAGTGAGAATAAGACCACATACGACAAGCATGACAAAGCTATTCATCATTGTCCGTTCTGCTTCTTCTTTATTCCCTTCACCTAATCTAATAGCCGCAATAGGTGCACCACCAATTCCAAAGAGCTGTGTAAAAGCGGTAATAAAGGTAATAATAGGCAAGGTAACGGATAATGCAGCCATAGCCTTCGTACCGTTGGCAAGTTGGCCAATATAAATACGATCAACCATATTATAGGCTACATTGACAAGCTGGGCTATGATTGAAGGAATAGCTAATTCTAATAGAAGTTTGCGAATATTCTTTGTCGCAAGTTGTTCTGTTTGCATCATTATTTGAGATCAGTCCCATTCGTTTCAATAATATGTTTCATCCAGTAGAATGATTTCTTTGGCGTACGTTTAAGTGTACCATGTCCCTTATCATCCATATCAACATAGACAAAGCCATAACGCTTCTTCATTTCCCCTGTTGATAATGAAACTAAATCTATTGGTGCCCACATAGTATAACCAAAACAATCCACTCCATCAATCGTAATAGCATCACGCATAGCTTTAAAGTGATCATTGAGATACTGAATACGATAATCATCTTCTACATAGTCATTTTCATCTGGCTCATCAATAGCTCCCATACCATTTTCAACGACAAAGACTGGCTTTTGAATACGGTCATAGATTTCATTTAAAACATAACGTAATCCTAATGGATCAACTCCCCATCCCCAAGGTGTTTTTTCTAAGTAAGGATTGTCATTTCCACCTACATTAAACCAGGCATCACCAGCCTGTGTTGTATTTGTACGATAATAGGAGAAAGAACAGAAATCAAGCTGTCCATCACGGAGTATTTTTTGATCTTCTTCACTTATTTCAAGTGATGTAAAGCCATGATGTTGCCAGACACTCTTCGCATAGGGATGATAATAGCCACGTAACATCGTATCAATGAAATACCAATTTTCTCTTCTGGCCAGTTGTGACTGAAGCATATCTTCCGGTTTACATGTTCTTGGATAGAGGCCACTCATGGCATACATGGCTCCAAACTTGTTATGAGGATTGTATTTGTGGCCAAGAATCACTGTTTTAGCTGAAGCTATAAACATATGATGATCAGCTAAATAACGTGTGTAACCATCACTTTCCCTTGTCCCACAAGGACCAAAGCCTCTTACGGCATTAATTTCATTAAAGGTCAGCCAATAGTGACAATAAGAACCAAATTCTTTAAATAATGTTTCCGCATATTTCACATAGGCATCAATAAGATGACGATCAGCCCAACCATTATATTTAAGTGCCAAATGCATAGGCATTTCATCATGACATATCGTAACCATAGGTTCAATATGATATTTTTTAAGTTCTTCAAAGACATTACGATAGAAAGCTATACCTTCTATATTAGGTTCTTCTTCATCCCCCAATGGATATATCCTGCTCCAACAAATAGAAAAACGATAGATATTAAAGCCCATTTCCGCCATAAGTTTAATATCTTCTTTGTAATGATGATAGAAATCAACAGCTTGATGTGATGGATAATATTCATTATCTAAGAATACTGGTTTGGCATCTTGAGGAATGGGGTCAGCATAAAAGAAACTAGAACGATAGTTCTTAACTGATCCATCTGATAATTGCATTGTATGGTGACGAGGATGTTCTAAGGAACCATCTGTCTCATAATCATGGGACAGTAGTCCACGACCACCTTCATTAAAGCCACCTTCATATTGGAAATCAGCAGTAGCACCACCCCAATAAAACCCCTTTGGAAATCCACTCATATTATTACCTCCATTCTTAACTTTATTATATCCTTTATCGTAATTTGATATCGATATTTTCATGAAAAGAAATTTGGTATATTAAATAATCGTGGGGTCGAGATCTCCCTTTAAATAATTGTGGGGTCATAAGAACCTGATATGTGTGAAATCATTTTCAGTTTGATTGTTTTAGAGAAAATCAGCATGTATTCATTAAGTATATTGCTAAAGTGAATTGCTATTTATTCAGCCTGAGATCAAAATTTATGAATAATCAAAAATACTGCCTATTTAATGTAATTTGAGGTCTTATTCTATTGATCAATGTATTAAATGATATTCATTCATAAAGGGTTATATTATTGTACTCATCAAATAAATGAAATATTACATCATGAATGGAAAGCAAAAATAACTTGAACGACTTTCAAAATAATATAAGTATTGAAGCTAGAAAACTGTGGAATCATATGCATCAGGTGCATACTGACCCCACAGTTTTTTATAGCGAATTTAAATTTTATCAGCTTCGACCCCACGATTTCTTATAGCGAAATTCGTCAAACCCCACGATTATTTAAAGCGCCAGAAATTTAAGCAAAAGAAAAAGGACCTTCCGGTCCTTTGCCTACCTGGCAGAGCGCTATTGTCGCACTTGCGCACTATCGTCGCCGCTGCGGCGCTTAACTTCTGTGTTCGGGATGGGTACAGGTGTGCCCGCCGCGCCATTTCC
>NZ_VUNM01000029.1 GCF_009695655.1 Sharpea porci | reverse complement strand
GGCGCGGCGGGCACACCTGTACCCATCCCGAACACAGAAGTTAAGCGCCGCAGCGGCGACGATAGTGCGCAAGTGCGACAATAGCGCTCTGCCAGGTAGGCAAAGGACCGGAAGGTCCTTTTTCTTTGTCTCAAAAACACATTTAGTATTTTTATTATACGTGGTATGATATATAGGGTGATTCTATTTTTTTAATGGTGCGTAAGGAGGAAAACATGCGTATAGGTATTTTTACAGATACATATTTACCTGATATTAACGGTGTAGCGACATCTTCAAGTATTCTAGCCAAAGAATTAATCAAACATGGTCATGATGTCCTTATTGTAACAACTGAATTACCTGAAGGATCAACTTATCAAGACCAGGGGCTTGTCATTAGAGTGCCAGGTTTGGATTTGAAAAAGATATATGGTTATCGTCTAGCTTCTATTTATTCTTTTTCAGGAATGAAAGAAATTAAAGAGTTTGATCCCGAAATCATTCATATTCAAACAGAATTTGGTGTGGGTATATTTGGGAAGATTGTAGGTGAAATACTCGATATTCCTGTTTGTTATACATATCATACGATGTGGCGTGATTATAGTCATTATATCAGTCGTGGTATTGGTCCAGTAGATAGTGTGATGAAAAAGATTATTGAGAAGATTTCAAAAATCTACGGTAATAGCTGTGCGCAGTTAATAGTACCTTCCACAAAGACAAAGGCTGCTTTAGAAAGCTATGGTATTGATAACAATATTGCGGTTATTGCAACAGGCTTAGAACTCGATCGTTTTTATTGCAGGGATGAGAAAGCAATACAAGCTATTAAAGACAAATATCATCTTCAAGATAAATTTGTCATCACTTTCTTAGGAAGAGTGGCATATGAGAAAAGCATAGATTTTGTTTTAGAAAGTCTACAACAATTTCTTAAAGAAAATGATGATGCTGTTTTTATGGTCGTAGGCGATGGTCCGCAGTTAGATGAATTGAAGAAATATGTTAGAGATTTAGATTTAGAAGGTCATGTTGTCTTTACAGGTGCTAAAGAACCAAGTGAAGTTCCTAGTTTTTATCATGCAAGTTCTCTTTTTGTTTCTGCGAGTACAACTGAGACCCAGGGGCTGACCTACATCGAAGCGATGGCCTCAGGATTACCTGTTTTAGCACGTTATGACAAGAACTTAGAAGATGTTATTAAAAATGGGCAAAATGGCTATTTCTTTACGACAAAGGAAGAACTTTTAGAACTTGTTGAAAAGTTAAAAAATGGTGATTTAGAAGAGCTTTGTAAGAAAGCTCAAGAAGATAGTGAACGTTTTAGTGCAGAACGCTTTTATCAAAAGATTATAACTGTATATAATAAAGCTATTCACCATTACATCTATCGTTATATGATCAAACAGCTAGAGAAAATGGACGAAAAAAAATATCTTATGACTGTTGGCTATGATAGCCATGAAACAAAAGTTGCTGTTACAACAGACACAATGAAACGATATGGATTAGTGGTGGGACATGAGATCAATCGTGAAGAGCTTGATGCGCTTAGAGAACTTGAACAGTTTTCTCTTTGTTATCATCTTGGACTGAAATATTTAAGCTATCATGATTATCCAAGTGAGAAATTAAAGAAAAAGCTTCAAGCTAAGGGCTTTGAAGATATTGTTGTTGATCGAGCAATGGACCAATTTATGACTCGTGGTCTTGTTGATGATTATGATTATGCGGTGAATAAGATTCATCATTATTTGCGTCTAGGCTATGGTTTAAATCGCAGCGCAATGAATCTTAAAAAAGAGGGTATTCCAGCGAGTATCATTGATCAGGCATTGGATGAATTTACTAATGACATTGAAGTGGATCGAGCAGTTGCATTAGTTAAGAAGCTTTATAATGAAAATAATACAAGATCACCTTCAGCCCTAATAGCTTCTATTAAAAATAAACTCTTCAATAAAGGATTTAGCGAAGAGACTGTTAATGAAGCGATGAGTGCTATTCATATGGAATTTCCTCATGAGCGTACAAAACTCTTGCTTGAAAAGGAATATGATCGTGTATTTAGCCGTTATCAACGTAAGTTTAAAGGTAAACAATTAAAAAATAAATTGATTACTTTCTTAATCCAGAAAGGCTACAGCTATGATGATGTTGTGGAAGTCGTGGAGGAGAAGTGGAAAGAGGATGAAG
Source organism: Sharpea porci (assembly GCF_009695655.1). Lineage (GTDB taxonomy): Bacteria > Bacillota_I > Bacilli_A > Erysipelotrichales > Coprobacillaceae > Sharpea > Sharpea porci. The sequence continues at coordinate 29,565 of NZ_VUNM01000029.1, read as the reverse complement.
AATGAAAATTAATGAAATGACGCCGGGTAATGACAATATAGAATTTGAAGCCATTATCGCAAAGGTTACTGTGGGAAAAACGAATGGTAATAATAAATCTAACTATCTTAATCTTGTCTTAGAGGACCAAACAGGAAGTATCGATGCAAAGCTATGGTCAGCAACCCCTCAGGATATTGAAAATTTTATTCAAGGAACGCTTGTAAAAGGAAAAGGCGATATTATTAAATATAATGGCAATCGTCAAATGAAAGTGAGCAAGCTAGCCAAGATCGATGCAACCGATCAACAAAAGATGGCTTTTATTCCATGTGCTCCTTTACCAGTTGATGAAATGATGGATTTTCTTGATACTCAAATCAATAAAATCAAAGAAAAAACATATCATGATATTGTTGTATCTATCATGAAGGATCATCGAGAAGCATTCAAGTATGCACCAGCCGCAAGTCATAATCATCATGAATTTGTATCAGGCTTACTTTATCATACCTATACAATGGTGAAATGTGGTCTGGCAATGTGTGATATTTATACTTCTCTTGACCAAGACTTATTGATTAGTGGAATTATACTTCATGATATTGGTAAGATACAGGAGTTAAGTGGCCCAATTGCCCCAGTCTATACACTAGAAGGCAATTTGTTAGGGCATATATCAATAGGGGCAGAACTTGTAAAGCGAAAGGCTGATGAATTGGGCTTTAAAGGTGAGAAAGTGACATTGTTGATTCATATGATCTTGAGTCATCATGGTGCTAAAGAGTATGGTTCACCTGTGTTACCAATGATTAAAGAAGCTGAAATATTATCTTTAATTGATAATATTGATGCAAGAATGAATATGTTTGAAAAGGCATTAGCGGAGACGGAAGAAGGAGAATATACAAAACGTATATTTGCCCTAGAAAATAGAAATATTTACAAACCAAAGAAGGCATAAAATATTGCCTTTTTTGCGTGTTTTCTTATAATGATATTTATGTTATACTAGATGGGTGTAGGAGGATACCTTAATATGGATAAAGTAAAAAAATGGTTTTTTGAAGAAGAAGACGAGGATGATGTCTTTGAAGAAGAACCTGTTGTAGAAAGTCAAGAAGCATCATCTGCACAAAAGTCATCATTGTTTGAAAAAGCAAAATCAAACCGTGCAAGTGAAGCCATTTCTAATTTAAATGCCAATAGTAATTTGGTTTTATTTGAACCAAGATCATATAGCGAAACACAGGATATTGCCTCTTATTTAAAGAATAAGAAGGCTGCTGTAGTCAACCTTCACCGTTTACAGAAAGAACAAAGTAAGCGTGTGATTGATTTCTTAAGTGGTGTGATCTATGCCATTGAGGGTGATATACAGCAAATTGGTCCAAAGATTTTCTTATGCACACCAAAGAATATTTCAGTTGCGGGTAGCATCAATTTAGATGATGATGAATCTGAAGTAGAATAGTGTTAGAACATTTTAAAGGTGACGAAGAACTCGTTAGTAAAATTCAAGATTATGGCTTACAGGCAGAAAGAGGAAAACTCATTCTTACTAAGTTTCTTAATCCTCATGAGCGAAAAATCGTTCACGATGTATTAGGGCACCAATTTGCTATATATGAAGAAGGTGGATTGGATGGAGCTGAGAATAAACGCGTTATTATTTGCCAAGATTATTATGACATCACACCAGAAGACTTTAAGATTAAAGTCTTTGTGATTGACTATAATGATCATTTTGGCAAGCTAACGCATCGTGATGTTCTTGGAGCATTAATGCATCTAGGTATAGATCGCAGTGTCATCGGTGATATTTGCGAAAAGCCGCTTGCAATGAGTGTATGCGAAGAAAACAGTGCCTACATTCAAATGAACTTGAATAAAATTAAACGTAGTCATATTCACCTAAGAGAGAATATGGGACGCTTAAGTGTCCAAATTGATTATACAACAAAGCGTTTCTATCTTTCGTCACTAAGACTTGATAAGGTAGTTGCGTCATTCTTTAAGCTTTCACGTACTAAAGCGCAGGAAGCAATTCTTCGTGGGGATGTGAAAGTAAATTATAAAGTCAATATGAATATCGCTTATTTACTTGTTGATGGAGATATGATTTCTTTAAGGCACTATGGCCGTGTCAAATTAAGTGACACAAAGAACATAACAAGAAATGAGAATCATATTGTCGATGCATTGTATTATAAATGAGGTGGATTCATTGGAAGGGAATTTTAAGAAAAAGGCTTTTGGTGGCTATGATATTGAAGAAGTAGATTTAGCCTTTACAAGCCTGAATAAGAAAATTGAAGATCAGGCACAACAAATTGCCTCGCTTAAAGAAGAATTGCAGCAGGTTAAAGAAGATAAAGCCATGCTTATTAATCAAACTGCAATTACAAAGCAAGCCAATGAAGAAATTGCAAGACTTGCTATTAAGGAAGCAAGTTCACTTATTGATAAAGCAAAGAAAAATGCCAATATGATTCTTAAAGAATCAATGGAATATGTCAAAGGCTTGGATCGTGAAGTGAATGGATTTAAGGATAGTGCTATTGACTTCAGGGCTCAAGTTGAGAAAATGAGCAAAGATTTATTGGAAACTATTGACAAATCCGAAATATTTAGTTTAATTAAGGAAGAAAATACGAAGAAAGAGACAGAAGATAAATAGGAGCTTAGAGAGAAGCCGTGGGTGGTGAAAACGGCAAAGTAAATATTATCTTGAATCACTCTGGAGTAGCGTCCTGAATTGAGTAGGGATCGCCGCAAGTCGCGTTAAGACAAAGAGGCATCTATTAAGATGTAAACTAAGGTGGTACCGCGTTTAAGACGTCCTTTTGGGATGTCTTTTTTATTTTTGAGAAAGGAATTAAGTGAAATGGATTACAAAAATACGTTATTAATGCCAAAAACAGACTTTGAAATGCGTGGCAAGCTCACAACAAAAGAACCAAAGATGCTCGAACGTTGGAATGAAGCTAATATGTATGAAAGAGTCGTAAAGATGAACGAAGGAAAAGAAGATTTTATCTTCCATGATGGCCCACCATATGCCAATGGTAATATGCATATTGGACATATGTTAAATAAAATCATCAAAGACACAATCGTACGTCAAAAGACTATGGAAGGTTACCATACACCTTATATTCCAGGTTGGGATACACATGGTCTTCCAATTGAAAATGCTATTCAGAAATTGGGCGTTGATCGTAAGAGTATGCCAATTGCTGAATTCAGAAAAAAGTGTTATGAGTATGCTTTAGCACAGGTGAAAAAGCAGATGGAACAGTGTATACGTGTTGGTACATTTGCGGATTACAAGCATCCTTATCTCACATTGATGAAAGAATTTGAAGCCCAGCAGATTAATGTCTTTGCTAAGATGGCTCTTGATGGGTTGATTTATAAAGGATTAAAACCTGTTTACTGGTCTCCATCTTCAGAATCAGCACTCGCTGAAGCAGAAGTTGAATATCATGATATCAAAGCGCCAACAATCTATGTTCGCTTTAAAGTAAAAGATGGCAAAGGCTTATTAAATGAAGACAATACTTATTTTGTCATCTGGACAACAACTCCTTGGACAATTCCTGCTGACCAGGCAATCTGCTTAAATCCAAACTTTACTTATGCTGTTGTTAAGACAGAAAAGGGCAATCTTATTGTTCTTGAAGAATTGATTGATAAGTTATGGGAAATCTTTGGCTTAAAGGAAAAAGAAGTCATTCAGCGTTTCTCAGGTAAAGAAGCTGAATATATTACATGTGTTCACCCACTTTATCCAGATCGTGAATCAGTTGTCATCTGTGGAGATCATGTAACGACAGAAAGTGGTACTGGTTGTGTCCATACAGCTTCCGGCTTTGGTGAAGATGACTTTAATATCTGCCGTAAATATAATATTCCTGTCTATGTCAATGTTGATGAACATGGCCGTATGATGGAAGACTGTGGTGAATGGCTTGCTGGTCAGTATGTTGATGATGCGAATAAGACTGTGACTAATCGTCTTGATGAACAGGGTGACTTGTTGAACTTAACTTGGATCACACACTCATACCCACATGACTGGCGTACAAAGAAGCCAATTATCTTTAGAGCAACTGATCAGTGGTTCTGTTCAATTGACAAGATCAGAGATAAGCTTCTTAATGAAATTGATAAAGTTCATTGGGTCAATGAATGGGGACATATCAGAATCTACAACATGATCAAAGATCGTGGTGATTGGTGTATTTCTAGACAGAGAACTTGGGGTGTTCCAATTCCTATCTTCTACTGTGAAGATGGTACTCCAGTTATGGATAAGGCTGTCTTTGACCATATTTCAGAACTCTTTAGACAATATGGCTCAAATGTATGGTTTGAAAGAGACGAAAAGGATTTATTACCAGAAGGTTATACAAATGAACATTCACCAAATGGTATTTTTAAGAAAGAAAAGGATATCATGGATGTATGGTTTGACTCGGGCTCATCACATACAGGTGTCTTAATTGAAAGAGGTTATCGTTACCCAGCAGATCTTTATTTCGAAGGTAGTGACCAGTATCGTGGTTGGTTCAACTCTTCATTAATTATCGGTACTGCTGTACATGGTAAGGCCCCATATAAAGAAGTGCTTTCCCATGGTTTCGTTCTTGATGGCAAGGGCAACAAGATGTCTAAGTCATTAGGCAATACAGTTGATCCTATTAAGGTTGTTAACCAGTATGGTGCTGATATCTTAAGATTATGGGCTACAACATGTGATTATCAGTCAGATGTTAGAATCAGTGATGAAATCATGAAGGGTGTTTCAGATTCTTACCGTAAGATTAGAAATACTGTTCGTTTCATGCTTGGTAACCTCAATGGCTTTACTGAAGATGATTTAGTTGATGTCAACGAATTAGAAGATGTTGATAAGTATATGCTTGTTGAATTGAATAAGGTCATGGAAGGACATCGTAAGTACATGGATGCTTATGACTTCCCACAGGCTAACCAGCTTGTCTTAAATTTCTTAACAAATAACATGTCTTCATTCTATATGGACTTCACAAAGGATATCTTATATTGTAATGAAGAAAATGATCCACGTAGAAGAAAAGTCCAGACTGTCCTTTACTATTCAGCAAAGACAATCATGAAACTTATGAGTCCTGTTCTTGTCTTCACGACAGAAGAAATGCATGATCATTTCTATTGTGATAATGAAAAAGAAGAATCTATCTTCTTAGAACCAGCTCCAGAATTGCTTGATATTACTGATGGTGACGCTATTGCTGAAAAATTCAATAAGTTCATGGATTTACGTAGTGATGTTATGAAGGCTCTTGAAGAATTACGTAATAATAAGGAAATCAAGAGTAATATGGAAGCTAAGGTTGTCTTATCACTTAAGGATGAATACAAGGATCTCTTAGATTTAAAAGATCAATTTAATACATTATTCATTACTGCGAAGGTTGAAGTGACTGATGAGAATAAAGGCTTAACAGAATACGATAGCGCCTATGTCAAGGCTGAAAAGTTTGAAGGCGATCAGTGTCCACGTTGCTGGAACAGATTTGATCATGGCACATTAAATAGTGATGGCTTATGTCCACGTTGTAGTGCGGCTGTAAAGAAAATCACAGTAAAATAAAATAAAGGGTTCTTATGAACCCTTTCTACTTTTAGGAGTATTTATGAAGAAATTATTGACAGTTCTTCTTACCTTAATACTAATGGCCCCTGTTACTTTAGTGCATGGCGAAGATTTGCAGCTGCATTCACAATATGCCTATGCCTATGATGGTACAAGTGGTCAAGTTCTCTATGACAAAGCAGGAAATGAAAAAATGTTCCCGGCGAGTATGACGAAGGTGATGACTGTTTATACGGCATTACAGAAAATCAAAAATCTTGATGAAAAAATTACTGTTGTCAATACGGATGTTGATCAATGGTGGGCAAAAGGAGCATCGATAGCAAATCTTGAAGTTGGCATGACTCCGACATATCGTGACCTGCTTTATGGGGCACTTTATCCTAGTGGTGCTGATGCATGTTATATTCTTGCGACAAGAACTTATGGCAGTGAGGAAGCCTTTATTAAAGGGATGAATGAGAATGCCAAGAAATTAGGTATGGATCACACCCATTTCACAAATGTTGTGGGATTACATGATGAAAATCACTATTCCACATGTCATGATATGGCTTTAGGATTAGCAGCTGCTTACAAGATGCCAGCCTTCAAAGAAGTCTTCAATGGTCGCCGTTATCATGCAACGGTCAATTTATGGTATTTCTCTGTCTTGACAAAGATTGAAAACAAATATCATGTTTCTGCACCGCTTATTCTAGGTGCTAAGAGCGGTTATACAAACCAGGCACAGCATTGTCTTGCGAGTGCGATGGCGCTAGGGAATCATGATGTCTTTATCGTGACAGGACATGCTCAAAGTGATGGAACAGGTGGCGTTGCCGTTCAGGATGCTAATACAATATCGCAATATCTCAACAACACAAAGAAAATAGTAACTCTTGTTCATCAGGGGGATGTTGTCAAGAAATTGCGCGTTTGTAATGCGAAATTGACCTCAAAGACATTGACTGCCAAGTCAGATGTATCGGTTGTTGTCGATAAGACGGTTGCGGATACGGATGTGAAAGTGAGCTGGGATGGACCTGATAGCATTAGTGCACCCTATGAAAAAGGTAAACCCATTGGTAAACAAGTGATTTCTGTTCATGGTGAGAAATTAAGTGAAGTCTCTTATAAGAATGACAAAGAGATTAAGCTTGCGATAAAGTCGACAGTTGAAGAACATCGCATTCCTCTTATCATTATCGCAATTGTGATGGCTTTGATACTGATGATTCATCATCGCAATAAGAAAATCAGAAGAAGAAAAGCTAGAAGAAAAAGACAAGCAAAAAGAAGCTAGAAAACCTAGCTTCTTTATTTTTTCTCGACCTGACGATCAATAAGATATCCTATTAATCGAAGCAAAATAATGATAAATAAATCAATGACAATAATCACTTGCCAGTTACCCATAAAAACAGAAATAACAGCTAAGATAAAGGAAAGAATAAACCCAATTGTCGTTAAAAAATCCATATATTTATGTTCTTTTAAGCCCATATTTTCACCCCATATTTTGATTATAGCATCTTTTAAAATTTTCTCAATATGCTACAATATGACATGTAAGCACTTAATAAGAAGGAGTTTTTTTATGATTGGAGTAAGTCGTTGCTTATGCGGAGATTGTTGTTCATACCGTGGCGACAGCAATTTAAGGGAACGTTTTCAACTGATGGATAAAGAAGGCAAGGTTGTCAAGATCTGTCCAGAGGTGATGGGCGGTTTACCAACCCCAAGGGTGCCTGCAGAAATTGTCAGTGAAATGCCTTTGACGGTCATGACAAAGGATGGTCGTGATGTTACACAGGAATTTGTGATGGGAGCAAGAGTAGCTCTTGCGATACTCAAAATGCATCATATTAAAACAGTTGTTTTGAAAAGTCGTTCACCTAGCTGTGGCTGTGGTACCATCTATGATGGAACCTTTTCATCAACGGTAATCAATGGCAATGGTGTATTTGCAAGAATGTGCCTGAAAGAAGGCATCACTGTTTATAATGAAGATAATTATGTGGAGGATATTTAAATGGGTCATATTTTAAGAATGCAACCAGTTTTACATGAGAAAATCTGGGGAGGCAGTGCATTACATGATGTCTATGGCTATGAAATTCCTAGTGATCATACTGGTGAGGCATGGGTAATTTCAGCTCATCCAAATGGCGATTGTAAGATTGCTGAAGGAGAATTTAAAGGTCAGTACTTAAGTGAAGTCTATGCAAGTCATCGTGAACTTTTTGGCAATATCGATGCTCCAAAGTTCCCACTTATGGTCAAGATTCTTGATGCCAATAAGGATCTCAGTGTCCAGGTTCATCCTGATGATGAATATGCTGCAAAGCATGAAAACTCATTAGGTAAGACTGAATGTTGGTATGTACTAGGTGCTAAAGAGAATACCAAAATGGTTATGGGGCATCACGCTAAGACGAAGGAAGAACTCAAGGACATGATTGAAAGGGATGATTATGAAGATCTTCTTAATGTCATCACTATCAATAAAGGCGATTTCTTCTATATTCCAGCAGGTACTTTACATGCGATTTGTGCTGGTTCATTAATCTATGAAGCCCAGCAAAGTAGTGATATTACTTATCGTGTCTATGATTATCATCGTAAAGGTGATGATGGAAAAGAACGTGAGTTACATGTTCAACAGTCCATTGATGTCACAAATTGTCCTGGAGAACTTGATCAGGAAACAATCTTTGTCAATGAAAAGCTAGATAAGGGGATGCGTACACATTATCTTCATGCCAAATATTTAAGTGTCTATGGTTATAAGATTTATGGGGAATGCATTGTACCAATGGATACTCCTTTTGCCTTAATCACTTGTATTGATGGTCAAGGCACACTTAATGATCTTCCTTGTAAGAAAGGTGATAACTTTGTTGTTTGTAGTGATGTTGAAGAAATAGTATTTGATGGTGGCATGGATTTAATGGTCACAACATTATAGGAGTATAACGATGAAAGATGTTTATCAGGAAGCTTTAAAATTACATGAAGAACACGAAGGCAAGATTGAAGTAGGGTTGAAAGTGGCCTGTGAGAATGCTGAAGATCTCTCGCTGGCTTATACACCAGGTGTTGCAGAGCCTTGTCGAAAAATTGCTGAAAATAAAGATGATGTTTATAAATATACTTGGAAGTCACATTCTGTTGCGGTTGTAAGCGATGGGACTGCCGTTCTTGGCTTAGGTGATATTGGACCTGAAGCTGCTCTTCCTGTCATGGAAGGTAAAGCTTTGTTGTTTAAGCGTTTTGCCGGTATTGATGCCATTCCTCTTTGTCTTGATACAAAAGATCCTGATGAGATTGTGGAGATTGTCAAAAAGATTGCTCCAACGTTTGGTGGTATCAATCTAGAAGATATCAGTGCGCCAAGATGTGTTGAAATTGAAAGACGTTTAATCAATGAATGTTCTATTCCTGTCTTCCATGATGACCAGCATGGGACAGCTATCGTTCTAACAAGTGCTTTAATGAATGCCTTAAAGGTTGTCAATAAGAAGCCGGAAGAAATTAAGGTTGTTATTTCAGGAACAGGAGCAGCTGGATCTTCAATCATTAAGATGATTCATCGTCTTGGTGTTAAGAATATCTATGCTTTCAATATTAATGGAATCGTCATTAAAGATGATTATGATCAGTATGATTTCTTAGTCAAAGAACTCACTGAAATCACAAATCCTGATAATAAGCGTATGACACTCAAGGAAGCAATGGTTGGTGCTGATGTCTTTATTGGTGTCTCAGCGCCTAAACTCGTCACAAAAGAAATGGTTGAAAGTATGAATGAAGGCAATATTGTCTTCCCAATGGCCAACCCAGAACCAGAAATCACCTATGATTTGGCTAAAGAGGCAGGGGCTACAATTGTTGGTACAGGACGTTCTGACTTCCCTAACCAGATTAATAATGTACTCGCTTTCCCTGGTTTATTCAAAGGGGCATTAAGTGTTCGTGCCACAAAGATTACTGAAGGTATGAAGCTTGCAGCAGCTAAGGGACTAGCAAGTCTTGTTGATGAAAGTGAATTGAATGCAGATCATATCATTGTTTCTGCCTTTGATCCAAGAGTGGCTGATACAGTTGCTCAAGCGGTTGCTAATGAGGCAATAAAGGAGGGTGTTATTAGTGATTAAGGGACATGTTATTCATTGCAATATCAATGTTACAAATTTAGAAAAGAGCCTGGCTTTCTATAAGGAAGCATTGGGCTTAGAAGAGAAAAGAAGAAAAGTGGCTAGTGATGGCAGTTTCATTCTTGTTTATATTGGTAATGATCTAGATGATTTTGAAATAGAGCTGACTTGGCTTAAGGATCATCCCCAGGCTTATGAATTAGGCGAGAATGAATCCCATATTGCCTTTGAAGTAGAAGATATGCAAAAAGCACATGCACACCATGAACAAATGGGATGCATATGCTTTGAAAACCCAGCAATGGGCATTTATTTCATCCATGATCCAGATGATTACTGGTTAGAAGTATTGCCTAAAAAGTAAAATAATCATGATCAGGATAAAGGAGGGCTGCTGAAAGATTCAGCGACTCTTTTTTTAGTTTCTCACTTATTTCATAATGCCCGAAATAGTGAATAGGCATGATATACTTGGCTTTTACATTCTGGTCAAATTCTCTTAAGCCATCAATATAATGTTCATCAAGACGCATATCAACAGGGATAAAAGCTATATCAAAATGATCTTTGCTAATATAGCTTAATTCTTTGAGGTAAGTATCGTGCTGATAGATGTTATCGAGGTGATCTTGTTCGTTGTCTTCCTGCCAATGCCAATCATTTAAATCACCAGCAAAATAAATCTTCTTGTCTTCAACTTCAACAATAAAGGCAACACCTTGATCAGTTGAAAAGAGGGTCTTGATATGAAGATCATCAATATCTAAAGACTCATGAGGCCCCATCATGAAAGCATCTTGTTGGGGCTTTATGTCATTGGAAAGAATATATTTCTTTTTTGGATGCTTGATATTAAAGATGGCAGGGGCGTAATGGTCTGAGTGGGCATGGGAATTGAAGATGTAGAGAGGTTTATTTGTTTTTAAGTTGAGATGTCCTTGGCCAAAATAGTCAAAAAGTAATAGATGCTTCTTAAGTTCTACAAGGACACTACTATGTGTTATTAATTGTACTTTCATAGAAAAAAAGAATAGCTTAGGGCTATTCTTCCTCACTTCCATCGTCGTAATTAGCAACGTTATGATAAACCTGGTCAACATCTTCAGCATCATTAAGAAGGTTCATGAGTCTTTCAAACATTTCCATGTCTGCACCTTCAAGTTCAACTGTTTCAGTTGGTGTTGTCTGGATTTCATCGACATCAAAATCTACATCTGGTAACTTTGACTGAATAGCTAATTTGATATTGTTGTAGTCCGTTGGTTCACCAACAATCTTTACTGATCCATCTTCAAGTGTAGTAATATCTTCAGCATCAACCGCATTTTCAATTAATGCATCCAAAGCTTCTTCTTCACTTAAGCCTTTGAATTGAACAACCGCTTTAACATTATATAAGTAAGAAACAGAACCTTCAGCACCAAGCTTAGACTTTGCTTTTGTGAAAGCAGGTCTTACCTGTGAAATTGTTCTATTTGTGTTATCTGTTAAGCATTTTACAATTAAAGTTGATCCACCAGGACCAAAGCCTTCAAACTGTAATTCTTTATAGTCTTCACCAGCACCATTCTTAACCTTGTCAATCGCATTATTGATAACGTGAGAAGGAACCTGGTCTTTTTTTGCTTTACTGATGATAGCTCTTAATGATAAGTTAGCGTCTGGGTCAGGACCACCAGTTTTAGCAGCCTGATAAATTTCTTTTCCGTAGAAAGAATATAGCTTTGTTTTCTTTGCAGCAGTTGCAGCCATAGATGCTGCACGCACTTCATGAGCTCTACCCATTATTTTTCCTCCTAATAAATATTTTACAAAAATTACGTACCAATTATATCATTTCATCCGATGAATTCAATATTAAATTGCAATAAGGCATTAAATGCCTTACTATTGAGTTATGAAAAGAATAATAATTATAGGTGCAGGGGCCAGTGGGCTTTTTTGCGCAATCAAATGTAAAGAACTTATACATAATGTGGATGTTATTGTGCTTGAAGCCAATAAACAGCCTCTCAAAAAACTCTTAGCGACAGGCAATGGACGTTGTAATCTTTCCAATAAGTCTTTGTCCTTTGATCAATATAATGGTGAAATCACAAAGTCCATTCAAGATATCATTAGTCAATTTGATGACCAAAAAGAATTCTTAGCAGAAGGCTTGTTGACAAAATGGATGGGAAACTTGCTTTATCCAGCAAGTGAACAGGCAAAAAGTGTTGCTGAAGTTTTATTGGATCGAGCCCATTATTTAGGTCTATCGATCTTAACTGAACAAACAGTCATAAGTGTTAAGCCAAATAGTCAAGGCTATAAAGTTATCTGCGAACATGCAAATTATGAGGCTGATTTTGTCATCATGGCAATGGGCAGTCAGGCAGGTCTTCTTTCAACAGAAAACAATCGTCAAAAGATTATTGGTGACTTATTGCCGATGGTGCCTTTTAAGGAAAGTCTGACACAAATGTATACATCTCCAGTCTTGAAAAGTCTGAAAGGAGTACGTGTTAAGGCTGATGTTCAACTGATGGATGGAGATGAACTTTTATCTTGTGAAAAGGGTGAATTGCTTTTTACAGACTATGGTGTCAGTGGTATTTGTGTAATGCAGCTTTCACGTTTCTATAAACCAGGTTGTCATTTAGAAATAGACATGATGCCTACCTTTACAGAAGAAGAGCTAGCAGCTATTGTCAATGCATCTCCACTCACCCACCCGTTAACGGGACTCGTCAATACCAAAATAGAACAATATCTATCCAAGAATAAAGATCCGCTTAAAACACTTAAAAACCTGAAACTGTCTGTAACAGGTTTACGTGACTATAAGACAAGTCAGGTGATGCAGGGTGGTGTAGTCGTACGCGCGCTTACAGAGAATCTTGAAAGCAAGCGTCATGCAGGACTCTTTGTGATTGGAGAATTATTAAATGTAACAGGAAATTGTGGTGGCTACAATCTTCATTTTGCTTTTGCATCCGCAAAGCATGTCGCTTGTGCCATAGAAGGGATTATCAATGCTTAAAATAACGAATGTCAATGTAAGATTAGGAGAAACAGATTATGCATCCGTCATCTCCAATGAACTCAACATACCAAAAAGACATATTAAAAATATAAAAATACTGAGAAAATCCATTGATGCAAGACGTAAAAAAGTACATTTCATCATGAGTTTTGCCTTTTCTTCAAATCATGAAGAAAAGCTGCTCAAGAGTCATAAGAATCTATCCATTTATAAGCCTTATGAATACAACTATCTTCCAGCTACCAATGATCATGTCATTGTTGTAGGAAGTGGACCGGCTGGCTTATTTTGCGCCTATGTGCTTGCTCATGCAGGCAACAAAGTGACAGTGATTGAAAGAGGAAGCAAGATAGAAAAACGTGTTGGTGATGTGGATCGTTTAATGCGTGAAGGTGTTCTCAATGAAAAAGATAATATTGCCTTTGGTGAAGGTGGGGCAGGTACCTTCTCGGATGGCAAGCTGACAACAGGGACGAAAAATCCACGTATTCGTTATGTCCTTGATACGTTCTTAGCGCATGGGGCGCCTTTAGAAATTGGCTATGATGCCTTGCCTCATATTGGTACGGACCGTCTAAGAGCAGTGATTATCAATATGCGTAAAGAACTTGAAAGCTTAGGAACTACGTTCATGTTTGATACAAAATTTGTTGATTTCTATGAACAAGATGATAAGCATATAGCAGTCGTTGAAAATGCTGAAGGAAGATCAGAACTGACATGTGATGTCCTTGTTCTTGCTTTAGGCCATAGTGCCCGTGATACTTATCGTATGCTTGATCAAAAGCTTGAAATCGAGCCAAAGAGCTTTGCGGTAGGTGTGCGTATCGAGCAGCTTCAATCAACAATCAACAAGCTGCAATATAAGCAGGATGCATCATCGCCCTACCTTCAAGCAGCACCTTATAAACTCGCTGTGAAGACAAGTGAAGGAAGGGGCGTTTATACTTTCTGCATGTGTCCAGGTGGTGTCGTTGTTCCTTCAACAGAGAAAGAGGGCTATCTTTGTGTCAATGGCATGAGCTATTATGCTCGTGATAAGGCTAATGCTAACAGTGCGATTCTCGTTCAAGTGAATCCTGAAGATTTTCCTGAAGGCAGTCTAGGTGGTATTGCTTTCCAGGAAGACATTGAGAAGAAAGCCTATCAGCTAGGTGGACATAATCTTAAGGCACCAGTACAGAAGGTTGTTGATTACTATTGTCATAAAAAGAGTGAAGAACTAGGCAAGGTTAAACCAAGTTATATGCCTGGTACTGTTTTAGAAGATATCAATGAAGTCTTCCCAGAATACATTAATCGTAATCTTAAGGAAGGCCTTCAATTAATGAATGAAAAAATGCCTGGTTTTATTGATGATGATACAATTATTACTGCTGTTGAATCGCGTTCATCAGCCCCTATTCGGATACTAAGAAATCAAGATATGACAGCAACACATTTTAACTGGGTTTATCCATTAGGAGAGGGCGCTGGTTATAGTGGTGGTATTATGAGTAGTGCTGTTGATGGCATTAGAGGTGCGGAAGCTATTCTTAAAAGAAATGAGGAATGAGTATGAGTCTTATTACATTTAAGAATGTTGTTAAAGAGTATTATATGGGTGAAGCTGTGATTAAGGCCAATGATGGTGTTGATTTCACTATTGAAGAAGGGAAGTTTGTCGTTATTGTTGGGGCAAGTGGCGCTGGCAAGACAACTGTGCTGAATATGCTTGGAGGCATGGATCAGCCTACAAGGGGCAAGATTCTTGTTGATGGTGAAAATATTGCGGCTTTTAATGAAAACCAATTAACAGAATATCGTCGTAATGACATAGGCTTTGTTTTTCAGTTCTATAACCTTGTCATGAATTTAACAGCACTTGAAAATGTTGAACTCGCAACGCAGATTTCCCAAAAGCCACTTGTTCCCCAGGATATTCTCGAGCGCGTTGGTCTTGCAGATAGGGCAAATAATTTTCCTTCCCAGTTGTCAGGAGGAGAGCAACAAAGAGTTGCCATCGCCCGTGCTATTGCGAAAAATCCAAAATTGCTTCTTTGTGATGAGCCGACGGGTGCACTTGATTACCAGACAGGCAAAGCAATCTTACAATTGCTGCGGGAAATGTGTGATGATTATCATATGACAGTTGTAGTCATTACACATAATTTAGAGATTGCAAAAATGGCTGATCAGGTCATACGTCTTAAAAATGGTAAAGTTATAGACCAATATGTCAACAAGACACCTTTACCAGTCAGCCAGATTGAATGGTAAGATGAAAAAAACATTACTAAGAAAAGCCCTTAACCGCAGCATAAAGCAATCTTTTGGGCGTTTTCTTTCGATTTTTATGATTATTGTACTTGGTGCTTCGCTATTTTCAGGATTGCGTAATACTCCAGCAAGCATGGAAGCAAGCGTCAGCAAGGATGCCCAAATGGCACATTTTGCAGATCTCACCTATATTGCCACTCTAGGTTTTGATCAAGATGATATTGAAGCTGTGAATAAGCTTAAAGATATCAAGAAGGTTGAACCGGGTTATCAGTTTGATGCCTTGTTGAAAGATGGTGCCGGGAAAAAAGGCGTATGTGTCCATGCGATTGATCATTATGACAAGCATGTTTTAAATGCCCCCAAGCTTATCAAGGGGCGATATGCGAAAGAAGACAATGAAGTAATGATTGATCGTCAGCTTGTGAGTAAAAACTTTGCATTAAATAAGACTGTGATATTATCCAATGATAATGGTACGAAGGATTATAAGATTGTAGGCATTATTGATGATATAAGGTATATCTCGAGTGCTGATCGTGGTATCAATACACTTGGTGATGGAACAAATCACGGCTTTATCTTGATGACAAACAATGGTGCTAAGTCGTTGGCTTTAAATAATAAGCTTGTTGATTTACGTAAAAAAGAGCAACTTTATAACACCCTTAACATTCAGCTTGATAACATGCCAGTCAATATCTTTTCTGATGACTATAAGGAACAGACGGCCTTAAAGAACAGCAAGATACATACACTTCTAACGACTCGTCATGAAGAGCTCTATGAAGAATTAAGTGCTGATATTGTGAAAAAGTACGATGATGCTAACCAAGATTATGAAAATGCCAAAGCACGCTATCAGAAGCAAGAAACTGACTTCAAGAGTGGAATCAATGATGCTAAAATCAAGCTTCTTCAAGCAAAAATCACTCTTGGCAACAAAGAAAAAGAATATTACAACCAGAAAGCCAAAATCAATAACAATAATCAGGACACGACACAGAAACTTCAAGAACTGTCAAAAACAATGGCTTCGTTACAACAGTCTCTTCAAAGCCAGATGCAAGATCTTGCAGCAATGCAAAATGGAACAGCTTTGGCTTCAATCACAAAGCAGATTGCATTGCTTACACAAAGCATTGGTGCAACAACAATGATTCTTTCAAGCAATCAGGCTTTAGAAGAAGCAAAACTTAAGCTTGATCAGGCAGTTCATGATTTAAATATTCAAGAGGCAAACCTTTCATTGCAAGAAATTGAAGGTTCTAAGCAATTAGATGAAGCTTCAGCTAAGCTAGAGGATGCTAAAAAGCAGCTCGATGATGCCAAAGGAAAAGTAAATGAAGTACCAAAAGGCACAATCTATACCTTCAGTGCAGAAGATCATATTGGCTTAATGAATTACCAAAATAATATTACTGCCATCAAGGCTATTGCCTATGTCTTTCCGCTTATTTTCTTCTTGGTTGGGGCACTTGTTTCATTAACGGCCATGTATCGTATGGTTGAGTCGGAAAGAGAATACAATGGTACATTAAGAGCACTAGGCTATAGTAACTTAGATGTCATGAAACAATATTTTTGTTATGCCCTATTAGCAACTTTCCCAGCAAGTATAATTGGAATAGTATTAGGAAATCAATTCTTTGTTCGTATTATTCTCTATCTCTATTATTATATTATGTTTAATATTAATCATTATGTTGTTGTACAGAGAATGACTGTCAGCTTATTGACAATCTTCTTGTCCGTTGGTGTAACGAGTGCTGTCACACTTGTTGTCTGTCGTCGTGAGCTATTTGAAATGCCCGCTAGCCTGATGCGTCCAAAAGCACCGAAAATAGGTAAGCGCATAATCTTGGAAAGAATACCTTTTATTTGGCGTAGGCTTTCATTTAATCAAAAGGTGACATTGCGTAATATTATGCGCTATAAGGCTCGTTTCTTTATGAGTATTATCGGTATTGCAGGCTGTACGGGACTTATTATTACTGGGTTTGGTATTAAAGACTCTGTTAAAGGTATTGTTGATTTACAATATGGTGATGTTTATCAATATGATGCACTGATTCATTTTAATGAAAAACGTAATCTTAAAGAAAGCACGAAACTCATCAAGACGCTTGAAAAAGAAGGTCTTTCAAACATGACAATGCTTTCTTCTAGCTATATTCATATGCTTGCTAACCGTAAGGATCTAGATACGACACTTAATGTTTATGCCTCATCCGATGATCTTTATAACTTCATCAATTTCCAGTCTTTAAATGGTAAAAAACTTACATTGGATGATGAAGGGGTTATTATCAGTCAAAAGGCAAGTGAATTGACAGGCATGGAAAAAGGTGATCGCCTATATCTTAAAATTGGTGATGAGCAATATGAGGTAAAGGTGAGTGGTATCATGAAGAACTATTATGGCCATCTCTGCTTTATGAGCAAGACGCTTTATGAAAAACTGACTCAGAAGACCTACATGACGAATACAGGTTATGTCAATTTTATCAATAACAATAAGACAAATAGACACCTGCTTTCAGAACGCTTAAAAAAGGATCAGCTAGGCTCAATTGAGTATCTTAAAGCAAGTGGTCAGAGCTTTGCAAATCGTCTTTCTTCATTGGATATTGTCATTGCCATCCTGATCATCTTTGCCGGATTGCTTGATTTCATTGTTCTCTATAACCTTACTACAATCAATATTGAAGAACGTAAACGTGAAATTGCGACAATTAAAGTCTTGGGCTTTAGAAAAAGAGAATACTATGATTATATCTTTAGAGAGAATATTCTTCTTTCTTTGACTGGGGCGGTTCTTGGATTTCTCTTTGGAATAGCGATACATGGCTTTATTATCCATCAGGTAGAATTTGAGGCAACAGTCTTCATTCGCTCAATTCACCTTACTGTTTTCCTCATCGCTTTTATGATCACAATACTTTTTGATTATTTCATCAATCTCACCATGCGCCATGTCTTAAGGCGTGTAGATATGGTTGAATCTCTTAAATCGATTGAATAGGGACATCTGACGATGTCTCTGTTTTTGTATAATCATAAATAAGGAAATATTTATTCATGAGTTTAGGTTGATGTATGCAGTTACATTACACTCTATATGTAGTAATTGTTTAAAAATCAATACAAAAATATCCAATACGTTCGTAAAATAACAAATTGATGAAAATATTTTAGATAAAAAGTAAAAATAGTAGAGTATTTGGGTTGACATCTTATGATCACTAAGTATAATGATGTCATACGAAAAATGATTTGAGGGGGAATTGTTATGAAATTCAAGAAAGTATTAGCGATTGCCGCATGTGCCTCAATGTTAGTAGGCTGTGGCGGTAATGCAACAAAATCAACAAGCAATGGTACAGTGAAGGCTCCTAAGTTTGGTTTCATTGGTCCATTAACAGGTGATGCTTCACAGTATGGTACTGCCGTAAAGAACGCTTTACAGTTAGCTATTAAGCAGTACAACAGTAAGCATGGTACAAAGATTAAGGCTTATTACTATGATGATAAGGCTGATGCTACTGAAGCTGTTAACGCTTATAACAAGTTAGTCAATGATGATAAGGTAACTGCTGTTCTTTCACCAGTTACTACTGCATCAGCAATCGCTGTTGCTAAAGCTGCAAGTAAGAATGGTACACCAATCTTAGCTCCATCTGCATCAGGTGATAGCTTCACAATTGATCCATCTACTAAGAAAGCTTATCCAAATGTCTTCAGAATCTGTACAAATGATTCATATGCAGGTACTTACTTAGCTAAGTTATGTAATACAAAATTCCATTATAAGAATGTTGCTGCATTATATAACAAGGAACTTGATTACTCTACAGGCTTATATAATGCCTTCAAAGCAGAATCTAAGAACCAGAATGTCAACGTTGTTTATGCTGGTGCTTACAATGCAAATACAAAAGACTTCTCTACATTCGTTCAGAAAGTAAAGGATTCTAAAGCTGATGCTGTTTATTTACCAGATTACTATGAATCTGTTGTTGCTATTGCTAAACAGTTAAGAGATGCTGGTGTCAATGTTCCATTATTTGGTGGTGACGGCTGGGATGGTATCCTTGACGTTAAGGGTGTTAACGCTACTAACTTTGAAGATACATATTTCGTTTCAGGCTTCGACAAAGATGCAACAAGCGGTCCTGCAAAGGAATTCGTAGATGCTTATAAAGCTGAATACAATGCAACTCCAAATATGTTCGCTGCAATGGAATATGATGCATTAAATGTTATGATGAAAGTTCTCAATGAAGTTAAATCAACAGATTCTAAGAAGATTACTGATGCTTTAGCTAAAGTTGATGTAAAATCTGATGAAGCTGCATGTGGTGGATTTAAATACAACAAGGATCATAATCCACAGAAAGAAATGTCTGTTGTAACAGTTAAAGCTGGTAAATACGTAACAGTACAATAAGGGTCATTAACTTAATAGGGAGACTTGTTCTCCCTTATTTTTTTAGAAAGGATTGATTTTATGGATTTTATTAATCAGGTCATCAATGGTCTCTCGACGGGATCGATGTACGCACTCGTTGCCATCGGTTATACAATCGTATATGGTATTGGTAAAATGATTAACTTTGCCCATGGTGAAATCATCATGGCTTCTGCTTATTTTGCATATGTTGGTATGAGCTTCTTGCATTTACCTGCTCTTGTTGCTGTTATACTTTCTATTATTTTAACTGCACTTTTAGGTGTGTTGACAGAAAAGGTTGCCTATAAGCCACTGCGTGGAAAAGGCTCTCTTGAAGTCTTGATTACAGCCATTGGTGTTTCTTATTTATTACAGAATGTCTTCTATATGATTTTTACTTCATCAGGAAGAACATTCCCACAGATTATGCCAAAAGGTGCTATTAATATTGGTGGTCTTTCCATTACTTATATTACCATTATTACTTTGATTGTTTCCTTTGTCGCAACAGGTATTCTCCTCTTCTTCATTAATAAAACAAGATTAGGTAAGGCTATGCGTGCTGTATCTGAAGACCAAGGTGCCGCTCAATTAATGGGTATCAATGTTTCAACAACAATTTCCTTAGCCTTTGCGATTGGTTCTGGTTTAGGTGCTCTTGCTGGTGTCATCTATGGTGCAAAATTCTCCATCATCAACCCTTATATTGGTCAGATGCTAGGTATTAAAGCCTTTATCGCTGCCGTTCTTGGTGGAATTGGTTCGATTCCAGGAGCAATGGTTGGTGGCTTGCTAATGGGGGTTGCGGAATCATTGACAATTGCTTATATTTCATCTGATTTCTCTGATGCCGTTGTATTTGGTATCTTGATTCTTGTCCTATTAATTAAACCTGCTGGTATCTTTGGCAGCAATGTAAGAGAGAAGGTGTAGGCTTATGAAGAAAAAACTTATTCGTGAACTCATTACAGCGCTTGTTCTAGCTATTGTTGTTTATGCTATTTTTGCGATTGGCTTTACAACAGGTATTATTAATAGTTATTGGCAAGGAATCTTAATGCTCGTGGGAATTAATGTCACATTAGCTGTTTCACTTAACTTGGCAACTGGTTATCTTGGACAGTTAACATTAGGTCATGCTGGCTTTATGGCTGTTGGTGCCTATGTCTCAGCTTTGCTTTCTATGTATGCCCATTTACCATTCGTTTTAACACTGATTATTGGGGCTCTTGCAGCTGGCTTTATTGGTTTATTGATTGGTGTCCCAATCTTGCGTTTAAAAGGTGACTATCTTTGTATCATCACTTTAGCGTTCAATGAAATCATTCGTGTCATCATTGTTAACCTTTCTATCACCAATGGATCTAAAGGTCTTATTGGTACACCTTCAGATACAACATTCCTCGCTGTTTATTTAGTTGCTGTTATTACAATCTTTGTTGTATATTCTATTGTCCATTCTAGACATGGTCGTGCGATCATCTCTGTTCGTGAAGATGAAACAGCCGCTGAATTAACTGGTATCAACATTGCTTATTATAAAATATTGGCTTTTGTTATTTCAGCTTTATTTGCTGGTTTAGCTGGAGGTCTTTATTCTCATTACATTGCTATTCTTGTTCCAAAATACTTTGATTACAACAAATCTGTTGAAATCTTAGTTATGGTCGTTCTTGGCGGTATGGGTAATTTACCTGGTTCTATTATTGCGGCTGTAGCTCTAACTATCATTCCTTCATTATTAATCAGTTTCTCACAATATCGTATGCTTATTTATGCTATTGTCTTAATTGCAGCCATGCTCTTAAAGAACAGTGATGCAGGTATTGCCTTACGTGCTAAATTACCAAAGTTGAAAAAGAGAGAGGAGGTAGAAGAATAATGAGTTCAAGAAAACCATTACTACAGACAAAAGGCTTAGGAATCCAGTTTGGTGGATTGAAGGCTGTTGATGAATTCAATTTCTCTATTGACAACAACCAGCTCTTTGGTCTTATTGGACCTAATGGTGCCGGGAAAACAACAATTTTCAACCTCTTAACAGGTGTTTATACGCCAACAAGTGGCCAAATCTTGCTTGATGGCAAGACAATTAACCACTCTTCACCAACTCAGATCACACAGATGGGTGTAGCTCGTACTTTCCAAAACATTCGTTTGTTTAAAGATATGACAGTGCTAGATAATGTAAAGGTGGGCTTACATCATTCTCATCAATATTCATTACTTGCCAGTATTTTACATACACCAAGCTATTTCAAAGGAGAAATGGCTATGGATGAAGAAGCACGCAGCTTGTTACGTGTCTTTGACTTAGAAAAGTTCGCGAATGTTAAAGCGTGTAATTTGCCATATGGTAAACAGCGTCAGCTTGAAATTGCTCGTGCGCTTGCTACATCTCCTCGTTTATTGCTTCTTGATGAGCCTGCTGCCGGTATGAATCCTACTGAAACAGCAGAACTTATGGAAACGATTAAAGTTGTTCGTGAAAAATTCTCTGTTGCTATTCTATTGATTGAACATGATATGAAACTTGTCATGGGTATTTGTGAAAAGATTTGTGTATTGAACTTTGGGACTGTCTTAGCATTCGGTACACCTGATGAAATTAAAAATAATCCAGATGTCATTGCGGCTTATTTGGGCAATGATGCTTAGGGAGGTAGACTTATGTTATTGACAGTAAAAGATCTTAATGTTCATTATGGTGTTATTCATGCCATAAAAAATATTAATCTTGAAGTTGAAGAAGGCCAGATTGTTGCCCTGATTGGGGCAAATGGTGCCGGCAAGACTTCAACACTTCATGCCATCAGTTCATTATTGACTTCAAAAACAGGTGAAATTATCTTTGATGGGCAGGATATCAGTAAGATGCCAGCACATAAGATTGTAGCTACACATCTTGTACAGGTTCCAGAAGGAAGACGTATTTTTGCTCAGCTTTCTGTTGAAGATAACTTGGAAATGGGTGCTTTCTTAAGAAATGACAATAAGATTGACGAAGATATGCAACATGTCTATGAACTCTTCCCACGTCTTGCTGAACGTCGTAAACAGCTTGCAGGAACGCTTTCCGGTGGTGAACAGCAGATGCTCGCAATGGGCCGTGCGCTTATGAATAAGCCAAAGCTTCTACTTCTTGATGAACCTTCAATGGGGTTATCACCAATTCTAGTGAATGAAATCTTTGATATCATTAAGACAATCAATAAAGAAGAAGGCGTCACAGTGCTTCTTGTTGAACAGAATGCGACAAAAGCATTAAGCATTGCTGATAAGGCCTATGTTCTTGAAACAGGTAAAATTACTGTTTCTGGTAATGCTAAGGAAGTAGCTAGTAACCCACGTGTTAAAGAAGCCTATTTAGGATAAGAGAAGTGCTAAAGCACTTCTTTTTTCTTAAGAATTCTTAAAAAAATCTTAATCAAAAAATAGCGATAAAATCAACATAATATCAATACCTTAAGAAAACCTTAAGAAAATACTAGACAATTTCTTAAGAATCACTATAATGAAGATTGTAGTTTCAAGAAAGAAGGTAACAATTATGGATAAAGAAATCGCTTCAAAATTAAACGTTCTCATCAATGATAAAGTCATGAAACGTAAAGCTATGTTCCTTCCATTATTCGCTATTTCAGCTTTTGGTGTTGTTGGTTATGCAGCAGCAGATCGTGAAGCACCAAAAATTTTATCAAATAAAGTACAAGTCTTATATGGGACAAATCTTTCTGCAAAAGATTTTGAAATCACAGATAACAGAGATAAATCAGAAGATTTAGATGTAAAAATAGATACAACATCATTCGACAAGAAGCAGCTTGGTACATATAATGTTCAGGTTGAAGCTACTGATCAGTTCAACAATACAACAAAGAAAGTTGTGGAAGTTGAAGTTGTCGATAAAGAAGCACCTGTTATTACACCTAAGAACTCTGGTGGCTATGTAATTGATGTGAATGCGAATGGCAGCAATAAGCTAGAAGATTATATTAAGGCTGTTGATAATGTTGATGGTGATGTAACACCATTCATCACAGCTGATAAAGAACTTGATACAACAAAAGTGGGTGTCCAGACAATCAATGTGACAGCATCGGATAATGCTGGCAATACAACAACAAAAGCATTGCAGTTTGCGGTTACGGATAAAGAGGCACCAACTGTATCCTATAAGAATGGTGATCATGTAACAGTAGCTTATGGATCACAGTTTAATATTGCGGATTACTTAAATATTGCTGATAACTTAGATACAAATCCTAAGGTAGAAGTTGAAGGCAATGTAGATACAAGCAAGGAAGGCACTTATGGTATTAAGGCTAAAGTAAGTGACGCTAATGGTAATAGCGCACAGCCTGTAGCACTTACTGTTGATGTGAAGGATGTTAATGCTCCTACAATTACATTAAGTAAGTCTAGTGTAGAATTCTTAGAAGGCACAGCCTTTAATGCTGGTAGCTATTTATCAAATGCGACTGATAACAAGGATGGCGATGTTACAAGCAAAGTACAGGTGAATTCCAATGTCAATGCTTCAAAAGCAGGCAGCTATACTGTGACTTATACAGTAAGTGATAATGCTGGTAATAGTGCATCAAATACCTTGAATGTCACAGTCAAAGCTAAACCTCAGCCACAGGCTGCAAAAGGCGCGACTGGAGCAAATGCTAATGGCGGAGGTATCATTGGGACGGCAAGAAGCAAACTTGGTTCAGCATATGTCTTTGGGGCAAGCGGAGCAAATGTCTTTGACTGCTCAGGCTTCACAAGCTATGTTTACAGATCTAATGGTAAATCATTGCCAAGAACTGCCGCTGCACAGTACTCTGCAACATCTAGAGTTTCTTCACCACAGCCAGGTGACTTAGTATTCTTCAGCAATACTTATAAAGCAGGTATTTCCCATGTAGGTATCTATATTGGTGGTGGTCAGTTTATTCATGCTGCTAATGAAAGAACGGGCGTAACAGTATCTAGCTTAAATTCAGGTTACTATGCATCACACTATGCAGGTGCAGGTAGATAAAAATAACGAAGGGTTCTTTGAAAGAAGAACTCTTTTTTTCGTCATAGGCAAGTAAGCTGTCATCAAATATCACAGAAAAGAATCAAATGATTCACTTCATTATTGAAACAAGATATGGTATTTTCATAATATAAACAATGCTGAGAGAGGAATTATCAATTTACATCTAATTATAAGCACTATCCTGAGTTCATCTATTATTAAATACAATGAAATGATATGGGATAATTTAGATAAATAGAAATATGCACCTATCAATTTAGAAATAAGAAAAATATCTTGACATACTTATTAATGCATGTTAGTATCAAGTAAACTTAAGAGCAGGAGATAACGTTAGTAAACGCAAGCACAGAGAGCTAGGAGTGGTGGAAGCCTGGTATTGACGCACTTTCAAATGGACCTGTGAGGGCAAAGGGGAAAAGCAATGAGTATCCTTTGACGGTTGTCGCCGTTATATGACAAGAATGTGATGGCATTCCCCAAAAAACCAAAAGGTGGTATAGCAGACTTATACATCTGTCCTTTTATAGGATAGGTGTTTTTTGTTTATTGGGGAGATAAACAAGGAGGACGCAGAGATGAAACGATGGTGGAACTTACAATAGTCATTATTGAAAAAACATTTTAAAGAAAAGAAGAGGGAAAGAAATATGAAATCATTAAAAGCATTAGTATCAGTTGCATTAGTAAGTTCTATGTTAGTAGGTTGTGGTGCGGGAACATCTTCAAAAACAAAGAAGGTAGGTATTATTCAGCTTGTTGATCATACGTCACTTAATACAATCAAGAAAGCCTTTGATGGGGAAATGAAAAAACTTGGCTATAAAGATGGTGACAATATCGAATATACATTTAAGAATGGTCAGGGTGATAGCAATACACTTGCTTCTATCGCTAATGACTTTCAGGGCAAGAATATGGATGCTGTTGTAGCGATTGCAACACCAGCAGCTCAGGCTGTCGCAAAGCTTGCCAACAAGACACCTATTATTTTCTCGGCAGTTAGTGATCCTGTAGGGGCAAAACTGACAAGCTCACTTGAGAAGCCTGATAAGAATATGACAGGTACAAGTGATGAGGTCCAGGTCAATCAGATTATTGATAAGGCGCTAGAAGTACAGCCTGATATGAAAACAATTGGCTTGCTTTATAACAAGGGTGAAACAAACTCAGTGACAAATATCAAGAATGTTAAAGCATATTTAGATAAGAAAGGCATTAAGAGTGAAGAAGCAACAGTCGCTTCAGTCAATGAAGTTCAGTCAGCTGTCAATGCTTTAGCAAGCAAATGTGATGCAATCTTCTCTCCAAATGACAATACAGTCGCTTCAGCAATGAGCGTTGCTGGTGCCACAGCAGCTAAAGCAAAAATTCCTTACTATGTAGGTGCTGATTCAATGGTTAAAGATGGCGGCTTACTTACTGTTGGTATTGATTATGAAGAATTAGGTAAAGAAACAGCTCGTATGACAGATAAAGTGCTTAAAGGAAAGAAAGTAGCTGATTTGCCTGTTAAAGTTTATAAATCAAACTTAAATATCTATGTCAACAAGAAAACAGTTGAACAGGATGGTATTAAGCTTCCTGATAGCATCACAAAAGATAAGAAATATATTGAAATGTAGTTAGAAATAAAGGGGTAATTGAAAATGAATCTTACTGTTATATTAGGGGCATTAGAATTAGGGGCAATCTTCTCTATTCTATCGCTAGGACTTTATATCTCTTTCAAAGTCCTGGATATCCCTGATCTTACCGTTGATGGATCTTTTACAACAGGATGTGCTGTATCAGCCATTGTTACTGTTGCTAGCTCACCAGTTCTAGGACTGATACTTGCGTTTGTCGCTGGGGCATTAGCTGGTCTTGTAACAGGGTTGTTGATTACAAAGCTTAAGATTAATGCAATCTTAGCTGGTATTCTAACACAAACAGCACTCTATTCTATCAATTTAAGAATCATGGATGGCAAACCTAATATTTCGCTTCTTGATTCAAAGACAATTTTTACAAATATTAATCAAATAACAAGCTATGGAACACTTATAGTATTGTTTATCTTTGTCATTGTTATTGTCTTACTCTTAAACTATTTCTTGAAGACACAGCTTGGCTTAGCATTAAGAGCATGCGGTGATAATGAAGATATGGTAAGAGCAAGTTCAATTGATACAGATAAAATGAAACTCATTGGCTTATCGTTAGCCAATGGTCTTGTTGGCTTGTCAGGAGCACTCTATACGCAACAACAGACTTATTCAGATATTACAGCTGGTATTGGGATGATGGTTATTGGTCTTGCCTCAATTATTATTGGAACAACATTTATCAAGAATGAAAAAGTTCTCATCTCGCTTATTGCCACAGTTATCGGGGCAATCTTCTATCGCTTCGTACTGACTTTTGCCTTACAGGTCGGTATTACATCAGGTGACTTGAAGTTACTTTCAGCTGTCATTGTCGTTATTGCTATTAGCTCGACAAAATTAAAATTAGGGGGGAAGAAAAATGCTAGAAGTTAAAGACTTAAATGTCATCTTTAATCAGGGCACAGTGAATGAAAAACAAGCAATCAGGCATTTGAATCTCACTTTAAATGATGGTGATTTTGTGACAATCATTGGTTCTAATGGTGCAGGCAAGTCTACATTATTTGGAGCTATTTCAGGTGATGTTCCTATAACAGAAGGGCAAGTTTGTCTTGATGGGATTGATATCACAAATCAAAGAGAATATGTCAGAGCAAGAAATATTGGGCGTCTCTTTCAGGATCCATTAAGAGGAACAGCACCACATATGACGATTGAAGAAAATCTGGCATTAAGCTATTCAAGGGGCAAGCATTTCTCATTAAGACCCTATTCAAAGAAAGACCATACTGTTTTCAAAGAAGCGCTTAAACGCTTAAACCTGGGCTTAGAAGAGCGTTTGAATACAAAGGTAGGAACCCTCTCAGGGGGACAGCGTCAGGCTCTTACATTATTAATGGCAACACTTGTTACACCAAAGCTTTTGCTTCTTGATGAACATACTGCTGCCCTTGATCCAGCTACTAGTGATAAAGTGTTAAAGCTTTCTCAAAAGATTGTTGAAGAGAATCATCTTACAACAATGATGATTACGCATAATATGGAAGATGCATTGAAATATGGCAATCGCATATTGATGATGAATAATGGTGAGATTATCGCTGATATTGATGCAGAAGCCAAAAAGACAATGAAAGTTGAAGATCTTGTCCATAAATTTACGGATGTATCTGAAGCTAATGATAGAATGCTTTTAAGGGGATCATAATCCCCTTTTTTCATAAAATAAAAAGATTCATATTATGCTTGAAAGCGATTACATGCTGTGCTATCTTAAAGTCATAAAGAAGGAAGAAATCCTTCTCACAAGAAAGATATTCATAATCATCAAATGGCAAAATAAGTCTTTATTGTTTTTATCACATGTTTGATTATCTCATGACGAAATGCCAAAGTATTGAATCTAGACTTTGCAGCCAGAGTAAAGCTGCACAAAGCATAATAGAATTTCAATCGGACGTACGAAGTAGTCCATAAAGTAAGTATTGGAATGAAAAGCTTCAAGAGTCTATTGAAGATGATCATTGAATATCTTTTCTTTTTAAATAGGAGACGATGAATAGTCGTCTCCATTTTTATTACTTTTTGTATGCTTTAAAAGCATACAATATGATAAACTAAAAATGAGGTGATGGGGCATGGAACTAAGAGTTTTACAGTACTTTTTAGCTATTGCAAGAGAAGAGACAATTGTTGGGGCTGCTGAAGCATTGCATATTACGCAACCTACTTTATCAAGGCAAATGAAGGACTTAGAAGACGAGTTAGGAAAGAAACTGTTTATTCGAAGCAACAAAAAGATTACTTTAACGGATGAGGGCATGCTTTTAAGACAAAGAGCTGAAGAAATTGTGAGTCTTGTCCATAAGACAGAAAAAGAAATTACCTCTTCTGATTCATCAATAACTGGTAATATCTATATTGGTGCAGGGGAATCACAGAGTCTTAAAGTAATCACTAAGACAATGAAAAAGATGCAAAGTCGATATACCAATGTCAAATTCAATATTCATAGTGGTAATGGTGATGATGTCATTGATAAACTAGATAATGGACTGATTGATTTTGCCTTAATCACAGAACATCCAAAACTATCTGAATATCATCATCTACTATTGCCAATCAGTCATCAATGGGGTGTTCTAATGAGAAAAGATGATGAACTTTCAAACAAAGAAAGCATTACCTTTGAAGATATCAAGAATCAGCCATTGATCGTATCCAAAGAGTTTCAACGCCTTAATGATCTTGTCCAATGGCTTCATAATGATATTGACAACCTAAATATTGTTTCATCATATACGCTTTTATACAATGCTTCCTTAATGGTGGAAGAGGGACTTGGTTATGCCATATGCTTTGATCAACTCATTAATACAACGGGTGATTCATTATTGACATACAAGCCATTTAAGCCAGAAGTCAGGGTCCAAAATTACTTTATTTGGAAAAAATACCAAATTCTTACTAAAGCATCACAATGTTTTTTAGATCTGGTGCAGGAAACAATTGAAGAAATGTCATAACAAGAACTTTCCTTTTATGAGGGAAGTTTTTATTTATGCCTTTTAGGTATATAAAATGATTGTATATAGGTATTTGATATTTAAATAGGGGTGCTATAAACTGATTGCGAGGTGAAAACAAAATGCATGATGACTTATCAAGAGAAGTAATTGAAAGAAATCTTATTGATATAGGATTTCATCACCAACAAGTTGATTGTTTACTGGAATATTATGATGATGGAGATAACAACAATATCTATCAGCACTTAAGAAAACAAAGAAGCCAGCTATTAGAAGATGTTCATCATAGGGGGGTGCGGACAAATTCTTGGACCCGGAATGACGGGGAGGAATAAAAATGTCATTTACTGAGGAAGAGAAAAAGAAAGCACTTCAATTGTATGATGAGACAGGATCGATTGCTAAGGTAATAC
>NZ_VUNM01000028.1 GCF_009695655.1 Sharpea porci | reverse complement strand
TGACCATTGAGGAGCTTATTGATACATTAAGAGGATATAACTTCTATCATTATGAAGGAAGTGGCTATGTTCCAACGTATACAAGAAATGATGCAACTGATATTCTTCATGAGGCATTTGGGTTCAGGACCGATTATCAGATCAATGGTGAGAAGAATATGAAAAAAATTATAAAGAATACAAAGAGATAGAGATATTACTACATTTTTAAAGCAAAAAGCCCTTCAAAAAACGTTGAACTTATCAGTATTTTTGAAGGGTTTTTATATGCACAACTGTCAAAGACAGGATTGTACCAATGTTAGCGCTTTAAAGACATATCACAAATTTTAGAAAAATATAAGAAAACTCATTTTCTTGATATTTCATAGGCTACTAAGAGCTCACCAACACTCCAAGCCTGGTTCACAGTTCCTCTAGGTGTATGGGGTGCATCACCATCAAAAATCTCGTTGATACCATTAATACAGTTATGATCAAGTGTTTCTAGTAATGGCTGTAATAATGCTCTTGCCTGACTTTTATCTTCATCAAGAAGCACATGACAACGAATATAGGGACCCATTAAATAAGCCCAGCTTGTCCCCATATGATAAGCAAGATCACGTTTATCTAGATTGCCTTCATAATGTGCAATATAGCGTGGATCATCATAAGAAAGAGATCGAATACCAGTTTTGGCATAAAGCTTTTCATCCACCACCTTCAACATCTTCTTACCAAGATCAAATGAAAGTACGGGGAAAGGCAAACTTAATGCATAGAGCTGATTAGGGCGAATGCTGGCATCATTGGGCTCAATTACGTCATAGAGACATTGTGTCTGTTCACACCAGAATTTGTCCGCAAAGCTCTTTTTTGTACGCTGGGCAATTAAGCCATAGCTTTCATCATGATCAGTTTTATGACTGAAATAAGCCATAATCATCAGAGCATTATACCAAAGGGCATTCAGTTCAACCGGTTTGCCATGTCTTGGTGTAATAGCTTTACCATGGGTATAGACATCCATCCAGGTAATCTGATCTTCATTGTCACCCGCATGAATCAAAAAATCATCATCCATATAGATTGCATGATCCGTTCCTCTAATATAGGCAGAGATAATCTCTTTAAGATGAGGATAGATTTCTTTCGTAATAAAATCTGTATCATGACTATATTGTTCATACATATAACATGCATGAATAAGCCATAATGAAGCATCAGCCGTATTATAACGTGGTTTATTGGTCCCATCTTCAAACAGATTCACCACAAGTCCATGATGTATCGTTTTCGCAAATGTATGAATAATACTCTTTGCATCATCAAATCTCTTTGTTACTAAAGTCAAGCCTTCAAGGGCAATCAAAGTATCTCTGCCCCAGTCTGAAAACCATGGATATCCCGCAATAATCGTTTTATTCTTTGTCGAACTTCTATTAACGATAAACTGATCAGCTATCTTTTCTAGTCTTGCCTTAATAGGATCTTTTGTATTGACAAGCATAGCTTTACGCTTCACTTCATCAAAGAGATATTCACGGGCTGTACGAGAAGCTTGATCAAGCGTGCAGACAAAAGAGATATCCTTTGTTTCCTGGTCACTCATCATGACATTGTAATATCCTGGTGAATATAAGGCATCAAGTTCTTTATATCCAGTTACACAATCAAATTCATAATAAAGATTATCTTTGATTTTTGTTTCTTTATTAAAGACACCCGTATTCATATAAGTTCTTATGAGGACATCCTTGTGATCTAAAGGAAGCAGGTTAAGATGTCTTTCATGTACACTAAAACATGGAATTGTGGCTTTATTGTTGCGTGCAGCATGATCTCTTAGTGAAAAGTAGGGTGTGAAGAAAAGATTGACTTGATGATTGTGGCTTGTGATATGATAGTTAATGGCTACAGTATTCTCGCCATGCACTAAGGTGATGGTTTTATCGATATGGACATTGCCTATTTCATAGCGATAAGTGACAAAATCATCGACAATCACTTCTTTGATGTAGGCAGTATGATCTTCGATATGATCATCATATTGATAGCTTTCAAGACTATAGGAATTCCCATCAATGACAACACGTTCATCAAGCTGATTGAGGACGTTATAGCGCATTGTTGGAGGAGTAAGGGAAGCAATCAGTAAGCCGTTATAGGCTTTTGTATGGTGTGTTGCGACTGGTGAGTAGGCATAACCACCGATACCATTGGTGAGGAGCCATTCTTCATTATCAAAGCAATTGTTTTTTATCTTGGGGTTGATTATTTTCATAAAATCACTCACTTTCATAATCATAATTACTATAAAATCTCTTTTATTTATTGACAACACTATCTAATAAAATTGATATGTGTCTTATAATATCAATATTTGATAAAATAAAATAACTTGTTACAATATGATTGTATGGAGGAATGTACTTATGAATAGTGTCTATGTAGAATATAGTTTTAAGAAAGATGTTGAAGTGAGAAGTCATGTATTCTTTGCCTTTTTAGTCGCTATATGTGTGCTTTTAGGCTTCTATAGTTTATTTGTGACCATTCTTGTACCAGTATTTATTGCGGCTATTGCACTTGCCTATTTCTATAAACGTTCGTTAAAATGTGAATATGAGTATATTCTCCTAGATGATGACTTAGCGATTGATCGTATTATTAATAAGGCTAAGCGTAAGAAGATGGCACGTTATGATTTAAGTAAGATTATTGACTTTTCATGTGTTAATGAAGATTTCTATAAACGTTATCAGAATAAACGTATGAAAACTAAGAAATATTTCTCACGTTTAAATGAAGATCATATTTATGCCTTAGTTTTCAACAATGGGAATAGCTATGAGTGTCTTTATATCCAGGCTGATGAAGCTTTAAAACAAGCCATTGCTTCAAGACACCCACATAACACACATTTATAAGGAGTCAATCTATGTATAGTATTTTAGTTGCGGATGATGAAAAAATAGGCAGGAAGGGCGTACACTTCCTTCTTGACCAGATGGATGAGGAACTTGATATTATTGAGGCTAAAAATGGGAAAGAAGCCTTGCAATATATCCAGAACCATCATCTTGATATCTTATTGACCGATATCAAAATGCCCTTTCTTGATGGTATAGAACTGATTAAGGAAGCATTAAAAGTACAACCCAATTTAAAGATTGCCATATTCTCAGGCTATAGTGATTTTGAATATGCCAAGAATGCCTTATCCCTTGGTGTACTTGAATATATTCTTAAGCCTGTCAATCCTGAAGAATTCAAGACAACCATTAAAAAGGTCATTGGTGAAGTCGATAAATTACATGAATCAGCTAAACAGGAAGAAGCCCATGAAGAACTCTTAAAAGAACATATTCTCTATAACCTTGTCAACGGGAATTCATTAGAAGTCATTCGTAAACAATTAAGTGGTCATAACTTCAGTGACTTTATTCCCCCTTATACAAGGGTTTTGCTTTTGGAATTTGATGGAAACTTCTTTGGAGAAGTAGAAGAGTTTGAAGAAAAGTTAAAAGAAAATGTAAGATTGACATATGAATATCTAAATTTAAACTTATCGCAGTCCGTGCTTTTCTTTGAAGAAGAAGATATTGAGAAATTGAATGCAGTAGCCCATGATATCTATAACTTTGTACAAGTGAAATACCATCGTAATGCCTATATTGCCATTAGTCAAAAGATTGAAGATATTGGCAAGATATCCAAAGTTATTGAAGAACTCGAAGATACGCTTGAAGGCATGTATTACCATCCTGATAAGCATATTTATAGTGAACTTGATGAGATTGAAGAAGTTAACGGTTCACCCTATGAAGATATTGAAAAACTCACTAATCTTGTCAAACATGATATTCATATCAAAGATATCGATAGCTTACGTAAAGACTTTAATAGCTTCTATGATCTCTATAATGCTTCCAACGACTTTACAAATGATTATATTAAATTCTTATTCTCTGGAATGATTAAGGATATTTATGAAGCTTTAACACATACGGATGAAAAAGCATTGGATCAAATGATTGTGAAATTCTATCGTGCTAATGATTTTAAGAGTATGAAGCAAGTTATGGATCAGTTTGTGGTATTGTTGGAAAAGGAATTTAAGAAATCAGAAAGTCTAAGTCATGGTGAAATTAAAGATGTTATGAAATATGTCTATAATCATTATAATTTAGATTTGAGTGTGGATTTCTTAGCAGACCAGGTATGTCTTGCACCTAGCTATCTCTCCCATATTTTCAAGAAGGAAACAGGGGAGAATTTAGGCAAATTTATTAAAAGGGTGCGTATGGAGAAGGCTAAGGATATGCTGGAAAATACCCATGAACGTATCGTCGCTATTGCGGTGGCAGTAGGTTATTCCAATGTCTCATATTTCTGTCAGAGCTTTAGGGAATATTATGGCATTTCACCACAGAAATATAGAAATCAAGGTGAAGCATAATGAACAAGTTTGTCCAATTCTTTAGAAATATGAAAGTCCGATACAAGATCATCATGATCTATTTTGTGATCGGGCTTTTTCCATTAATATTCATTGGTACACTTTTCTTTAGTCAAATCAAGGATTCTGTAATCAAACAAATTAAGACAAGTACCTCCAACACTATTGAACTTGCCACCAGTTCATTAGACAGCAACATTAAGGTCTACAACAACCTCTCAGACTATCTCGCTTACAATGAAACAGTCGCTAATATCGTCAGCAACGATACGAATGATCAATTTGATTTCTATAAAGAACTTGATAAGACATTGGATCCTATGTTGTTGTCAGTGGCTAATTTTCATACTGATCTTGAACAGGTGACAATTTATGCCAGGGATGATATTGTCCAACATGGCAGCACCCTTGCACCTATTACCCAAATTGAGAACGAAAGCTGGTTTAAGAAGGCTAGTCAAAGCGATACACCGGTATGGATTATTAATAAGGATAAGAAAGAAGTCATTAATGTCCGTAAAATGCCTACTCTTGAACGTAAAGGGATTCTTGGTATTCTTTATATAAGGATGAATTATGATCAGCTCTTTAAGAGTTTTAATAATTTTAGTGGTGATAATTATGGGGCTTATATTGTTGATGGAGATAATCATGTCTTGTATGAGAAGCTGAAATTTGATCAAGATCGTGAATCTCAAATGTTGAGTTTTAATGAAGTCAAAGGGATGGTTAAACGTAAGGCAGATAATGTCATCTACAAAAACAGTACAGAAACAAACTGGAAGGTCTATTATTATCACTCACGCGATAATATATCGGATGCAAGATTATCTGAAGCTGCAAACTTCTTATTACTTGTCATGGTTGTGACAATTATTGCAGCAGCTATTGCTTTATGGGCCACAAGTAAATTTATAGTCAGTCGTCTTGAAGCCTTGCAGAATAATATTAAGCTTGTCGAAGAAGGAAAGCTTGAAGTCATGGTACAAAGCAAGGACCAGGATGAAATTGGTCAACTCATAACTGGCTTTGGCCATATGATCAACCGTATTAAGTTCTTGATCGAAGAAGTCTATGAAAGCAAACTAGCCCAGAAGAATTATGAAATGCGTGCTCTCCAGCAACAAATCAACCCACACTTCCTCTATAACACACTCTCAATGATTAACTTCATGGCGATTGAAAGTGGCCAGAATGATATCTCAAAAATCACTCTTGCCCTCTCTGATTTCTATCGTACAGCACTTAATAAAGGCCATAATACAACATGCTTAGCTGATGAACTCAAGAATATGAATGCCTATCTTGATATCCAGCAAATGATGCATGATTATGAATTCGATCTCGATATCGAAATTGATGATGCTATTATGGACTATGAAACACCTAATCTCATTCTTCAGCCAATTGTAGAAAATGCGATTGGACATGGGATTGATTTATTGGAAGATCGTAAAGGTGTATTGAAAGTCTATGCGACAGTCGATCAAGAGAATGTCTATATCATGGTTGAAGATAATGGTGTAGGGATGGATGAAGAGACAATCAATACCATGCTTTCACAAAACAGCAAGGGCTATGGCATGCGTAATGTCAACCAACGTATTAAATTGCTTTATGGTGAAGAATATGGCTTACATATAGAAAGTATTGTCGGACAGGGGACAATTGTCACAATTCGCTTACCTAAGCACAAATATGAAAAAAGACCAGATCAGAAATAAAGCAGAGTCGTAGGACTCTGTTTTTCTAGTGTGCCGGGCATGGCACTGATTCAGTCGGAGATAGTCCGATCACAGGTAGTTACCGCCAAGTGTAGTGAACCACAAGCCGATACCATAAAGGTAGGAGTGAAGGAAGTGGTGTAGCGATTCCTTTGAGCGTACGAACAGAAACTTGATACAAGGCTAAATGGTGGATAAGGTTGCTAGACAAACCGAAGTCCTAAAGGTGAACGTAAAACCAAAAGAGTAAATCAAGGCGTTGTGAAGGAAACAGGATTAGTGAATTACCCCGGGAGGCCTCACAGGCAACGAAGTCCAATATCTTTAAAATCAGTGATGGTAAGTTGTGCGACAAAAAGCTCACTGTGAGGAGTCAGCTGAGGTCATAGTAGGTGTCTCACCAGCACCAAAGGACCTAATGTTTATATGATGTCACTCATCATAAAGCAATATCTAGATAGTTCGAAATTGGAAACATCTTATAAATGGAAAACGTAATTCTGTGGAGATGAAGGAAGAGGGAACGGTTCTAGATAAATTTACGATATGAAAAGGAGAACACAGACATGAGATTAATTGATGAAATACTGAGCGATACAAATATTGATAGGGCAATCCTACAGGTCAAGAGAAACAAAGGTGTATCTGGAGTCGATAAGATGACAGTAGAGGAACTTGATGAATATTTCTATAAGCATAGAAGAGAGATTAGATACTCCATATTCAATAAGAAATATAAGCCCCAATCAGTCAAGAGAGTCTATATTCCAAAGCCTAACGGCAAGAAAAGGCCATTAGGTATACCTACAGTTGTAGATAGAGTTATTCAACAGGCCGTTGCACAAGTGTTAATGAAGAAACTAGATTCTTCATTCAGTGAATTCAGTTATGGATTCAGACCAAGAAGAAGTGCACAGATGGCTGTACTGAAAACTCTAGAATACATTAATGAAGGCTATGACTGGATTATAGACTTAGATATTGAAGCATATTTTGACACTGTAAATCATGACAAGTTAATCTCAATACTTAGAGAAAAGAATGTGAATGACTCAACAACATTACATCTTATTCGCAAATTCATGCAGGCAGGGATTATGGAAGATGGTTTAGTAAAACCTTCTAGAATCGGCGTGCCTCAGGGAGGTCCACTTTCTCCAATCCTTTCTAACGTTTATTTAGATAAGTTTGACAAGGAACT
The DNA here is from genome assembly GCF_009695655.1 of Sharpea porci. Lineage (GTDB taxonomy): Bacteria > Bacillota_I > Bacilli_A > Erysipelotrichales > Coprobacillaceae > Sharpea > Sharpea porci. The sequence goes on along the minus strand of NZ_VUNM01000028.1, from coordinate 26,794 downwards.
GGAATATAGAGGACTACGCTTTGTAAGATATGCAGATGACTGCAATATCTTCGTTAAGAGCGAGATGAGCGCGAATAGAGTAATGAAGTCAGTCACTTCATGGCTAGAGAGAAAACTATTTCTTAAAGTCAGTGCTACTAAAACCAAAGTGGTCAGACCGCCCGAAAGCAAGTTTCTAGGATTCACCTACCTCCAAAGGAATGGTGAATGGAAATGCAAGCCTTCCAATCAGAGCAAGATGAAACTCTACGACAAATGTAGAAGAGAACTCATAAGAAGGATAGGAATTGCACGACCAATTGCAGTTACATTCAAGAGAATCAATCAGATTGTAATGGGATGGATTAACTATTATCGAATAGGCGTGATGAAATACTTCATTGACACCTTTGGTCAATGGCTTCGCCATAAAATCAGAGTTATTATTCTTAAACAGTGGAAGAAACCAAAAAGGATTTATATTAATCTACAGAAACTGAATAAGAAACTCGGATTTCTCTTTACAGATGAACAAATATTCTCGGTAGCAAACACTAGGCTAGGTCTATACAGACAGGCCAATGGTCATGTTGTCAACTTTCTACTTAGTCCCAAGATTTTAGCCATTAAGAAAAAGGATAGACCAGGGTTGGTCAATCCTCTTAACTACTATCTAAGTTAGTTTGAATTTATCATATAAATGTAGCGCCGTATACGAGATCCGTACGTACGGTGCAACGGGAGGCATAGAAATAATAATTAATCTCAGTATTGATATTATTTCCTGTCTACCCTATTACAAAAATATCACCGCTCCCTTAAGAAACGGTGATATTTTCTGGCTATAAGCCAACTCTCATTGCATGCAATTACTTGCATGCATATAAAGTATAATCAATATCACTAACCTGGTCAATATTCATTCATTTTATGAAAATTAAGCTGATTCTCTTTCAATAAGAGAAACAGAAACTTTTGTATTGGAAGTATGCTTTGTCGGATATTTAAGCAGTTCAAGGATCTTTTCTGCAGCAAGTTGTCCCATATAGGTGCTTGGGATATCAATTGTTGTAAGCTTTGGAATTAATGAGTGGGGCTAGTGTAATATTTTCAAATCCCATGATTGCCACGTCTTCAGGCACGCGATAACCATTTTCTTGAAGTGCTTTGATGGCGCCAATAGCAATCATGTCCGTTTCCGCAAAATAAGCACGACAAAGAGGCTCGCCTTTTTTAATGATATTTTCCATATCGGCCTTTGCCCCCTCAATCGTGTGTGAAAGGGTAAAAACTTCGACTTTATGCCTTGACCAGCCATCATCACGTAATCTTTCCATAAAGCCATTAATACGTTTATCAAAATTTTTAACGCGATAACGACAACGCAAATATCCAGGTTCTTCTAAATATTTCGTTGCAAGATAATTTGCAGCAATAGCACCACCAAAACGATTGTTGACGGTGATGGCACTACATGGCAAGTCCTCATAGAACGTATCAATAAGGACAATTGGCAGTGATAATACAAGAAGGGCCTGAATGAAAGATTTAGGCATATCCGCTCCTAATAGAATTAAACCACTATAACTTGCTGCCCTTATATTCATTAATAATTCATTGATATTATTTTCACTCAATTGCATACTATTGAGCATATTAATATCAAGCTGACACATTTCATCTTCAAGTATTTGATTAATACCAGCTGTAATATCTTCAAAAAATGATGTGACACTCCCGAAGTACTATTAGAAGGCTATGCTGTAGGAAACTGGATGATTCAGGAAGCATACTTGTTTGGATCAGGAAGCTTTTATGGTGAGCTTAAGCCCTTTATGCGAGCTGAAGGCATGGATCGTCCAAGAACTATTGATCAGATTATTTGTGAAACGTGCGGGTCTTCTTATGCCAAGACTTTCTGGAATACATACTATCGTAATTATCTTACAAATGATGATATCCAGTATATGAAATCATTGGGATTTAATTCCATCAGATTACCTTTAGTCGCAAGATTGTTTATTGAAGAAGAGGAAGAGATTGTATTTAATCAGGATATGTTTGATATTCTTGATAACGTAATTAAATCGTGTCGTGAAAATGCAATGTATGTCATTCTTGATATGCATGCGGCATATACTAGTCAAAGTGGGATTGGCTGTGATGATGGTGTAGATAACAGTGTGCACCTTTTTGTAGAAGAAGAAAGTATGGAAAGAACAATACTGCTTTGGGAACGTCTTGCCCATATATATATAAGGATGAACCATGTATTGCGGGTTATGAATTACTTAATGAACCTTTGGCATTACCTAAGTGGGACTATATGATTCCTCAACTTATAAGCTTTTATAAGCGCTGTATTCAACGTATTCGTGAGATTGATCAAAAACATATGATTTTCTTACAAGGTCATCGTTTTGCGAAAAGAGCAGATATATTTCAAAGAGATATGGATCCCTTCAATAATTGGGTGTTGACAATGCATATTTATGAAGATCTACCAGATATGGATATTATTGGTCCAATTCTTGAAGAAAGAGAACGCTTAGATGTGCCAGTTTGGATAGGTGAGACAGGTGGAAGTAAACATTGGACGGTTGTGATGTATGATTTATTAAGACGTTATCATATGGGCTACAATGTCTTTACCTACAAAGCTGTTGATCGTAAGAATGCTTGTACACTTGCAACCTATAAACTGCCTGAAGGCTTCTCGAAAATACTCAACTATGTTTTTAAAGGTGAAGCAAAGCCAACCTTTAAAGAAAGCAAAGACATATTCAATCGCTATCTTAAAAACGTGAAGTTTGCTTCTTGTACATTACAAGAACAAGAAGCAAATGCTATTCTAAGAAAGAATAACGTCTCTATTCCTGCTATTGGTTATGATATTGTTAATGGTCCTGGCAAAGACTATAGTGGAATCTATCCTTATTGTTCCTTCTCAGGTTATCGCAGAGAATGCCATATGCAGATGATTCTTGAACAACCAGCCTACGAGCAAAATGAATTTAAGCAGATTGCTTTAACACCAGTTCCTAAGTATGGTGATTATAACAATCTTATGCTTGTTATGCATGAAGATGAATTTGTATCCTATACATTAAGAGAAAAAGAGAATAAGGGTACTATATATGCCAAGATGAAAGGTGAACACTGTATTCTTGATGTGCAATTAGGAGAAGTACATCATACTATTCATGTTGATGAGCTATCAGAATTAAAGAAAATCACCTTAACATCTTTCAACGAACTGAATAATACAAAACTTATTGTCCGTGTATGTGAAGGTTCGGTAATTATAAAAACAATTATCATCGAGTAAACACTTTTGTTTGCTCGATTTTTATGTTGGAATTTTTGATTAAATGTGTAAGAACTCTAAAAAATTCAACATTAAACAAAAATCTTTGATATATAAAGAAAGCGCTTCAAATTCTATAATATGGGTGTAAAGAAAACAGAGGGAATTCGTAAGGAGGAATAATATAATGAATGCGAAAAAAGTATTAGCTGCTTCCCTAGCAGCAACGATGATGTTTGGCCTTGCTGGCTGTGCTAAGTCTGGTTCTTCAGATACAAGTTCTAGTAATGGTGCTATGACAATTAAGGTCTGGTCACCACAGGAAGACCAGTCTGCAAAGAGTGGTAAATGGTTACAGAAAGAATGTGAAGCATTCGCTAAAGAACATAAAGATTGGAAGATCAACTTCAAATATGGTGTATGTTCTGAAAGTGATGCTGGTAAGTTAGTCACTCAGGATGCTAAGGCAGCCGCAGACGTTTACATGTTTGCGAATGACCAGTTAGGTACATTACTTGATGCTAAGGCTATCTCTCAGCTTGGTGGCGATGCATTAAAGGATGTACAGGATAATAACAGTAAGGCATTAGTAGATTCAGTAACTTCTAATGGTAAGGTTTATGGTTTACCATTCACTGGTAATACTTGGTTTATGTATTATGACAAGACTGCTTTCTCTGATGAAGATATTAAGAGCTTGGATACAATGTTAAGCAAAGGTAAGGTTGCCTTCCCAGTAAGCAACTCTTGGTATTTAGGTAGCTTCTATGTAGCTAATGGTGGCACTCTCTTCGGTGATGGTACTGATAAGAAGGCTGGCATTCAGTTCGGTGGTGAAAATGGTTATGCAACAACTAAATATTTAGTTGACTTAGTTAATAATCCTAACTTCGAAAATGATGCTGATGGTAAAGGTTTAACAGACTTCCGTAAGGGTACTGTAAAAGCTATGTTCTCTGGTTCTTGGGACTATGATGCTGTTAAGAAGGCATTAGGTGACAAACTTGGTATCGCTCAGCTACCAACAGTTAATATCAATGGTCAGGCTAAACAGTTAAAGAGCTTCTCTGGTTCTAAAGCAATCGCTGTTAACCCTAACTCTAAGAATATGCAGGCTTCTATCGCATTAGCTCGTTATCTTGCTGGTGAAAAAGCACAGGAAGATCACTATAAATTAAGATCTATCATCCCATGTAACACTACATTATTAAAGAATGAAGAAGTTGCTAAGGATCCACTTGTAACTGCTCAGAATAACACTATCAACAATACTTCTATCGTTCAGCCAACTATCTCAGCTATGGGTAACTTCTGGACACCAACTGAAACATTTGGTAAGAATGTTGTTGCTAAGAAAGTCACTGCTGCTAACTATAAAGCTGAAACAGATAAATATGTTAAGTCTTTAAATACAGACGCTGTTAAATAATTGATTCATTATAGAGGTCTCTAGAGTCGTCTGGAGACCTCACTTATATAGGAAGGAGTAAGTTATGAAATTCAATAAGAAGAAAAAAATGAAAGAATTTCAGGACCCTTATTCATTTGCGAATGCTGTAACTGAAGGGGATTCAATGACGAAGCTTTCCATGGTTATTATGGGAGCTGGACATTTCAAACACAAACAGTTTATTAAGGGGGCCCTCTTCTTGCTTTTCGAACTGGCCTTCATCCTGTTTATGGTCACTAATGGTTTCTATAACCTTTCTAAATTACCTGGGTTAGGTGAAGCTGCTCAGGAAGGTGTCTGGAATGAAGCTAAAGGTATTTATGAATATAGTACTGGTGATAACTCACTGACTATCTTGTTGTATGGTATAGCAACAATATTCCTATTAATAGGTTTCATTCTTGTATGGCGCTTATGTGTCAAGAGTTCCTATAAATCACAGAAGCTTGCTTCTGAAGGGAAACATTTGAATACATTCAAAGAAGATATTGCTTCACTATTAGATGAGAACTTAGCTGGATTATTATTAACTGGTCCAGTTCTAGGTATTCTTATTTTTACAATCCTGCCACTTGTATATATGATTTCAATGGCCTTCACAAACTATTCTATTAAAGGCAACCACTTAGTCTTATTTGACTGGGTTGGCTTAAAGAATTTTGGAACAGTCTTGAATTTCAATAATTCTATTGGTAAGGAATTCTGGAGCGTATTAGGCTGGACATTGGTATGGGCAGTCTTTGCGACATTCTTGAATTATCTCTTTGGTATGCTTCTTGCGATTTTAATTAATCGTAAAGAAACTCATTGGAAATCATTCTGGCGTTTCTGTTTTATTCTTTCTATCGCTGTTCCTCAGTTCGTCAGCTTATTAATCATGCGTACAATGTTACAGCCTGAAGGTGCTGTGAACGTGCTTTTAAAGAATGCTGGCTGGATTTCTACAAGCTTACCATTCTTTACTGATGTAACATGGGCAAGAGTAAGTGTTATTGTCATTAACTTGTGGGTAGGTATTCCTTATACAATGATGCAGGTAACAGGTATCTTACAGAATATCCCAGCTGAACTTTATGAATCAGCTAAGATTGATGGTGCTAATGCCTTTGTCACATTTATGAAGATTACATTACCATATATGTTATTCGTTACAACACCATATCTCATTACACAGTTCACAGGTAACGTCAACAACTTCAATGTCATCTACCTCTTATCAGGTGGTGATCCAACACCAGTTGGTGCAACAGCAGGTAAGACTGACCTATTAGTAACATGGTTATATAAATTAACAATTGATAAACAGTATTATTCTATTGGTGCTGTTATTGGTATCTTTACATTTATTGTCTTAGCGATTGTGGCCTTAGTGACATATCGTAATACCGGCAGTTATAAAGATGAGGAGGGATTCATGTAATGGCTAAACAAATCACAAAGTCTTATAAGACAAAGAAGCGTATTAAAAATGTCATTGTACACGCCTTCCTAGCTATATTAGCAGCTATCTGGGTTCTTCCTATTTTCTGGGTTATTCTAACAAGCTTTAGAGCAGAACCTGGTAGTTATGTTGATTCATTCTTCCCTAAATCTTATACATTAGATAACTATGTAAAGCTCTTTACTGATACAAATATTCTGAACTTCCCTAAGATGTTCTTGAATACATTAATTATTGCTATATTCTCATGTATCATCAGCTGTTTCTTTGTTCTTTCAGTAGCTTATTGTATGAGTAGATTAAGATTCAAGTTACGTAAACCATTTATGAATATTGCGATGATCTTAGGTCTGTTCCCAGGTTTCATGAGCATGATTGCCGTTTACTATATCTTGAAGACACTTGGTCTATCTGAAGGTGGCATGATCAGAGTAGCCTTAGTACTTGTTTATTCCGCAGGTTCTGGTATGGGCTTCTATATTGCGAAAGGGTTCTTTGATACAATTCCAAAAGCTATTGATGAAGCAGCTTACATTGATGGAGCAACAAAATGGCAAGTCTTCACAAAATTGACTATTCCTCTATCAAAACCAATTATTGTCTATACTGTCTTGACTTCATTCTTAGCTCCATGGCTAGATTTCATCTTCGCAAAAGTTATTTGTCGTGCGAATTCTGATTACTATACAGTCGCTATCGGCTTATGGAATATGCTGTCTAAAGAATATATTGATGTGTGGTATACACGATTTGCGGCAGGTGCTGTTTGCGTTTCTATCCCAATTGCGATATTATTTGTATATCTACAAAGATATTATGCCGAAGGAATGTCTGGCGCAGTAAAGGGTTGATTAATAATGTTAAGAAAGTTATTCGTTGTATTACTTTCATTATTCACAATTACAGGTTGTCAATTGGAGTCGCATCGCGACTCCTTTATGGCTTCACAAACACCATATGGCCGTTATGATCAGAAGGTCACTTATACAATAGCGCATCTCAAGGGGACAAATAACTCTAATATGCCTGAAGGAGATACCTATGAAAATAACGCTTATACAAGATATTTATTAAAGAAACTCAATGTTCAAAATAAAGATATCTTTGAAGGTTATGGTGTTCATTATAGTGAATATGTGGATCATGCCATTCTTTCTAAGAAATTACCTGATGTGATGATTGTTGAATCACTTGATGATTTAGAGTATCTTGTGGAAAATCATCTGATTGAAGATCTTACGACAGCCTATAAACAATGTGCTTCACCACGTATTAAAGACATGTATGCATCCTATGATGCCTCCATTCTTGATAATGTGACATTTAATGGTAAGATCTATGCCATGCCGGAAACCAATATTGATGATGGACCTAATTTCTTCTGGGTTAGAGATGACTGGCGCAAAGAACTTAATCTTAAAGAACCAGAAACACTTGATGATGTTGAGAATACTGTCAGGGCTTTTAGGCAATATAAGAATGCGGATGGCTTGATGGCTGACACGAGCTTAACGGCTGGAACAGGCTTTTCTAGCGAATATCTTCTCAATCTCTATTTTGCCGCCAACAATACCTATCCCAAACAATGGATTGAAAGAAATGGCAGCTACCAATATGATTCTCTAAATGAAGGAGCTAAAGCAACACTTTCCCACTTACATGACCTTTATCAAGAAGGTGTTCTCGATAAGAATTTCTTGCTTAGAACAAATAATGATATTGCCAGGGAAATTATTAATGGCAAATGTGGAACAATCTTTGGCCCTTGGTGGGTTCCTAATAACCCACTTGTCGATGCTATCAAGAAAGACAGCAGTGCCCAGTGGAAACCCTATTTGATTAAGACCAATGGTAATGCAACGACATATCATTCTGTTAACCCATCAAGTAAGTTTGTTGTTGTGAGAAAGGGATATAAACATCCAGAAGTGATCTTTAAGATTATCTCAGTGATCTTTGATTATCTTCGTTATGACAATAAGGATGTTGATGATATCAACCATTATTATGAAATCAACGTTGATCCAACAGCTAGACCTATTGCTATTAATGTCGATTACCAGGATGCCTTAAAGAGAAGCTACTATAATATCACCAAGATCTTAAATGGCGAATCAACAAAGAATATCATGGCCATCGATGTCCCTTATGCTAATGCATGCAAGAACTATCTTGCTCATAAAAAAGAAAACAGTGCCGAGAACTGGGCAGCTTATGCCTCACGTATTGAAGCATTGGGGTTGTTGGAAAAGAAAAATGTCGTTAAGGTGAAGTCTGGCTACTTCTCAACAACAGAGACAATGAACAAGAAGATGTGGAAACTTCAGGAACTTGAAACCGATACTTATCTCCAGATTATCTCGGGAAGTAAGCCTGTAAGCTCTTTTGATGACTTTGTCGCTAAATGGAAAGAACAAGGCGGTACTGCTATTACCCAAGAAGTCAACAATGAAATCAAAAACAAAGAAAAGACCTCATCGTGAGGTCTTTTCTTCCTATATAGGTTATTAAAGATCAGGGAATACCAAGGGGTGACATGGATGAAGCTTGAAAATAAGTGATTTAAGAAAAGGCTAAATTATATATGTTTATAAAACAAATATCGGTTTACAAGTAAAAGGGTGGATGTTAGAATGAAGGTAGAAGGTTAGAATATTTAAATATTCTAATGACAAAGAAAAGAGGTGGAATAGATGGCTGATTGTGATGGTGAGGGACGAAGTCCATATCAAATAGAAATTATTGTACAGAAGCTCAGAGGAAGAAGAGCTGTTGGACAGAGGGGCTCTGTTCCACCTTTTTTTGCATGTAAGAAACTATAAACATAGCGTTTCTTCTAAGTGATTATTTCTTTCTCTTTGTTTCTGTGAGCTATTTCATTGTGACATAAGACTGATTGTCCCTGATGATTTTAAGAATAAAGAACAGTTTTAGGTGAAATGTACTCAGAGGATGAAAGGAGAATAGAAATGATGAGAGATGAAAAGAATACAGCAGTTGAAATGCTAGGATATGAAAAAGAAATTTTGGACATTATTCGTTCCAACAATTCTCCACGTGTGATCTGTGATCAACTACAGAATTATCATGCGAATGATATGGCAGCAATCCTGCCTAAGCTAGAAAAGAAAGAGCGTTTAACTCTTTATCGTGTGATGCGTATAGAAGATCTAGCGGAAATTATGGAATATGCGGATGAGGATGCGGACATCTATCTTGAGGAAATGGATCCCAAGAAGGCTTCGAACGTGCTTGAAAAAATGGAACCAGCTACAGCAGCGGATATCTTAAAAAATAGTGACTCCCAATATAAGAAAGCTTGGCTGGAAATGATGGATCCTGAAATTCAGGACGCTATTAGGATGCTGGCAGCTTATGAAGAAGATACGATAGCGAGTCGTATGAGGACAAATTATATAGCTATTAAACGTAATCTCTCAATCAAAGAAGCAATGCGCTCACTGATTGATCAAGCGTCAGAAAATGATAATATTTCTGTAATTTATATTCTTGATGAAGAAGGGATCTTTTATGGTGCTGCTGATCTTAAGGATCTCATTATTGCTCGTGAGGGAACAAAGCTAGAGGACATTGTTGAAACAAATTATCCATATGTATATGATGATGAAAAGATTGAAGACTGCTTGGAAAAGATCAAAGACTATTCTGAAGAGTCCATCCCGGTTTTATCAGAAGATAATCACATTGTTGGGGTTATTACATCTCAGGACGTTGTTGAAGTTGTCGATGATGAAATGGGTGAAGATTATGCGAAACTTGGTGGTTTGTCTGCCGAAGAAGATCTTAAAGAACCAATTCTACTCAGCGTGAAGAAACGTTTGCCATGGCTTGTGCTTCTGATGTTTATGGGAATGGGTGTTTCTACAGTTGTTGGTCTTTTTGAAACAGTTGTTCAGAAACTAACACTCATCATGGCTTTCCAGTCCATGATATTGGATATGTCAGGTAATGTTGGTACACAATCCCTAGCTGTCACAATTCGTGTACTTATGGATAAAAATCTAACTGTTAGGGAAAAATTACATTTGATTGGTAAAGAGATGAGTGTGGGCTTTGCGAATGGGCTCATATTATGTATCGTATCTTTTGTTGTGATTGGACTCTATATTATGGCAGCGCGTCATATGCCTGTCATGACAGCTTTTGCGATTTCAGCATGTATCGGACTATCACTGCTTCTAGCTATGTTGATTTCTAGTTTTGTAGGTACAGCCGTACCAATCTTTTTCAATCAGATAGGTGTTGACCCAGCTGTTGCCTCAGGACCATTGATTACGACACTAACGGATTTAGTGGGCGTAGTGACATACTATGGACTTTCTTGGGTTATGTTGGTGAATATTCTACATATGTAATGCACAAATGTATGAAACTAAAAAGATGATTATTATGGTAATGAAAAGGTCTCAAAATGAGACCTTTTATTTTTGTGAAACATAAAACCCCCAGATTGTCTGGGGGTCCACTCGAACTTTAGCCAAGTGGTAAAGAAAGAGTCCTCATATTATAATTGTACTGCGGCTACCAACTGCAATACAGAATAGGAGGACACTTTCATGTCATATGATGATGACTTACACAGTTTATCACACACTAAGTGGAATTGTAAATATCATGTGGTTTTCGCACCAAAATATAGAAGAAAGGCATTTTATGATGCTCGAAGGATTGAAATTGGGCAAATTTTGAGACAGCTATGTGAATGGAAGGGCATCAACATCCTTGAAGCAGAAGTATGTGTTGATCATGTGCATATGCTGATTGAGATACCACCAAAGTATTCTGTCTCTGGAATAATGGGATATCTTAAAGGAAAAAGCTCTCAAATGATTTTTGAAAGATGGGCAAATGCAAGATTCAAGTATCGGAACAGATCCTTCTGGTGTAGAGGATATTATGTCGATATAGTAGGAAAGAATACGAAGAAAATAAAAGAGTACATAAGAAACCAGCTGGTGGAAGACAAAGAAATAGATCAGCTGGCAATGGACTTTGAAGATCCATTTGCTGGATTCAAGGTCGAGAAAATTAAAGTAAAGAAATAAATGAACGGGCAGTTGGTCAAGCCGCACAACGTAATACGCGGTTCACGCGTCACTGGTAGGAGCAGGGCTATGCCCGAAACTGAAAAGCCACCGGCTAAGCCGGTGGATATTTACTGGAAGTAACTTAAATAGACATATAGTATGACAAGCACAACAAGTAAAGCAATCAATATATATGTAATGAAATGTGTTGAAGATGATTCTTGTTGTACTTCAGGCTGATCCTGTAGATGTGCTAAATAATCATATGGAAGTAAGAGACTGTTTGACATACCCTCGTTGATTAAGATATCACTATGTTGTTGTAGAAGCTTATTGAAATCAACTTTCTGATATGGCTGTTGCGTGAGCTTTGGCGATAAGACAGCTTTATGATCATCAATAAGATAATAACGGCTGCTTAGTATCGCTGCATCAAGAGCCTTAGAGAAACCTGGCTCAATCATCATACTTTGAGTATGGAATGCAAGGACGGAGAGTACCGGATTATCGACTGCTGGCATATTGGTAACAACGCTATAGTTGTATTCATGAATAGGCTTGTTGGTTTTTATTCTGATATAGCTATCATTAGCTTTTGTGACAATCTTTTGTCCTTCTACAATTTCATCGATATGAATTGTTGTTGAAGAAGTTGTATAAAGGGTGTAGTCATTGTCTGTTTTGATCACACCATGTAAATAACCACCATAATAATCATCCTGAAAATCCGTTATTAAGAGAGTGAAACTTGGCTCTTGATAGATTTTGTGAAGATCTTGTGAAAGGAATGTGGATGCTTGCAGGATAAGCTTGTCATGAGTACCATCTGTAATCACAATTTCTTTAATCGCAAATCTTTTTAATAAATCATCCAGTGCTTCAACTGTTTCAAAAGATGTATATTGATTTCTTTCATGATAAATAAAGCGGTTTGTATAATAAATAGTAAGCTGATTGTTGTTGGTAATGGGTTCTTGATAATCGCTGAGTTTCAAGTAATAAGGAATATGATCAAGGGCTAGACGGATGGCCTTGAGAATAGCTTTGTCAGGAGTTTTATGATAGCTATAAATAAGTTCAGGTAGACTCATTTGGTTGTAGTTGTTTGAAAGATGATCAATCTCTGTTTGGGTAAGTTTGTAGGGGTCGTAGTAGTTGTAGATAGGATATGTGCCTATTGTTGTAACGTTGTTTTGTGTTGGGGCGATATGACATTGCTTAAAGAAATAGTCAAGCTTGTAGGTTATATGGTTTTCTTCATTGAGATCAAAGACAACATGAGTGATTCCTAGGCTATAAGCTTTCTGAAGTAGTGTAATGAAGGCATCACCTTCAACTAGGGCAAAGGGATAGACATCATCGACAATACCACCATCTTCTTCTATAAAATGATAAATAGAATCCAACGTAGTAAAGAAGAAAATAGAGCGTTGTGAGTTATCTGTGCTTCTTCTTAAAATAGGTTGACCATAGACATTAACCATATCTAAGTCATCACTATAGAGTGGTGTATAGAGTGGGCTTGTTAGTAATTGTGAAATATCCATTATGCGATTTCCTTTGAAACAATTAAGACACAGTCTTCTATTGGCGTAATGCCTAGAGACTGAATATCTTTGATAAGAATATCATCATATGTACCAGGCTGCATCCAGGCAAACCCAATCCCCAGTTCACGCATCTCTGCAATATACTGTGAAGCAAACTTCTTATTAATGACAAAGACTACAACGTCAATGGGGCGCTCGATTTCAAGTAAATCCCTATAAGCCTTCAAGCCATAGACTTCATCATATTTAGGAGAGACAGGATAAACTGTCTTACCTATCTCACATAAACGCTGCACAATCTTATAGCCATACTTCTTGGTATCTGTGGTTGCTCCAAGCACGGCAAAATTCTTAAAATCTCTCAAAATATCAATACTTTTCATAATTTATCACCAACCTTATTATACATGTCCTTTGATTGAAATGACAATATGATTGTGGTATAGTTTCTAATGCGAAAAGAGGTACATTTATGTATGATGTCATTGTAGTAGGTGCCGGACATGCAGGCATCGAAGCTTGCCTAGCACCCGCTAGAGTTGGCTTAAAAACATTATTAATCACAAGTCATTTTGAAAATGCAGGGCAGATGCCATGTAATACAGCTATTGGTGGTCCAGCCAAAGGCATTATTGTGCGTGAAGTCGATGCGCTTGGTGGCCAGATGGGAAAGAGTGCGGATGCTTGTTATACGCAGATGAAGATGCTCAATACAGCTAAAGGTCCAGGTGTACAGGCTTTAAGAGCCCAGGAAGACAAGAAGAAATATCCTCGTTATATGCAACAGGTGCTTCGTGATCAGGATCATCTTGATATTGTGGAAAGCATGGTTGAAGACTTGGTTGTGGAGAATGGAATATGTAAGGGTGTTATTCTTGAAGATGGCCGTGTCTTTGAAGGCAAAACCACAATCTTGACAACAGGGACATATTTGAAAGCAGAAATTCTTGTGGGGGCGACAAAAACACCTAGTGGTCCTGACAATGAACGTTATTCCAAATATCTTTCAGGTAAACTGGCAAATTTAGGCTTTAGAATCCAGCGTTTGAAAACAGGCACACCACCACGTGTTGCAGCTGATACAATCGATTACAGCAAGACTGAAGTCCAGCCAGGTACGAATGCGAAACTTGCCTTCTCCTATGAAACAACAACATTTATTCCTGTTGAAGAACAGGATACATGTTGGTTGACTTATACGAATGAAACAATTCATAAGCTTATTCTTGATAATCTTGATAAATCATCAATGTATTCAGGTATTGTCAAGGGGATTGGTCCTCGTTATTGTCCATCAATAGAAGATAAGGTTGTTAAGTTTAGAGACAAGGAAAGACATCAAATCTTCTTAGAACCAGAATCACGTGAAATGAATTCAATCTATGTCCAAGGCTTTTCCACAAGTATGCCCCATGAGATTCAGGACAAGATGGTACATGCTTTGCCAGGTCTAGAAAACTGCAAGATCTTAAAATATGCTTATGCGATTGAATATGACGCTATTGACCCATTACAGTTAAAGCCATCATTGGAGACAAAGGTCGTTGAAAATCTCTTTACGGCAGGTCAGATTAATGGTACATCGGGCTATGAAGAAGCAGCTGGTCAGGGGATGATTGCTGGTATTAATGCGATTCATAAAGTGAGAGGTGAAAAGCCATTAATTCTCAGAAGAGATGAAGCTTATCTAGGTGTCCTTATTGATGACTTAGTGACAAAGGGCACAAAGGAGCCTTATCGTATGTTGACAAGTAGAGCGGAATATCGCTTGTTGCTTCGTCATGATAATGCGGATACAAGATTAAGAAAGTATGGTCATCAGGTTGGTTTGGTGAGTGATGCTCTTTATCAACAATATCTTGATAAGATGGCAAGAATTGAGGGAGAGATTGAGAGATTAAAGACAATTCGCTTTACTCCTAAAGATGAAAATATCAATAATCTTCTTGAATCCATTGGCTCAACACGTCTTAAAGAAGGCATTAGTGCTAAAGAACTTATTCAAAGACCAGAAGTATCCTATAATCTTATTAAGGATTATATTGGTGAAACAGATCTTACTGAAGAAGAACAAACAAGAGTGAATATCAATATTAAATATAAGGGCTATATTGATAAAACACTAAGACAAGTAGAGAAGATGAGAAGCATGGAAGAAAAAGAAATTCCTGCAGATATTGACTATCATAAGATTATCAATTTATCATTAGAAGCAAGAGAGAAACTCTTGAAAGTACGCCCAGTGACAGTAGCTCAGGCAAGCAGAATATCAGGTATTAATCCTGCTGATATATCTGTCTTGTTGATATATTTGAAGAGTGAATATGGAGAATAATTATGGATTTTCAAACGACTTTAGAGAATAAAGGTATTATTTTAAATGAAAAACAATTAAATCAGTTTGAAAGATACTATCAACTTCTAGTAGAATGGAATGAGAAGATGAATCTTACAGCAATTACTGATCATGATGATGTTTATTTAAAACATTTCTTGGATTCACTGACGATTTCATTTGATTATGATTTCAATAATCAATCTATTGTTGATGTTGGAGCAGGAGCTGGTTTTCCAAGTATTCCTCTAAAGATTGTTTATCCTGAATTACAAATTACTATTGTGGATTCATTAGGGAAGCGTATTATATTCTTGAATCATCTTGTTCAAGAACTGGACTTGGATCATGTTGAAGCGATTCATGCACGTGCTGAAGAATTTGCGATAAAGCATCGTGAAGCTTTTGATATTGCGACGGCTAGAGCTGTGGCTAGACTGAATATCCTAGATGAGTTATGTATGCCTCTTGTAAAGGTTGGTGGGGACTTTCTTGTGCTTAAAGGCCTACAGGGTGATATTGAACTTAAAGAAGCAAGCAAAGGAATTGAGAAGCTTGGGGGAAAGATTGTGAAAGATGTGGCTTTTACGCTTACTGATGAGAATGATCACCGTCATAATCTGATCATCCATAAAGTAAAGAACACACCTGCAAAATATCCAAGAGCCTTTGGTCAGATTAAGAAGAAACCATTGTAGGAAGGAAGGCTTTGATATGCGTAAAGATACATATAAGTTCTTAGACCTGAATCTTATCGAACCTAATAAAGAACAGCCAAGAACACACTTTGAAGAAGAAAAAATACAGGAATTAGCTGAAAGTATTCAAAAGAATGGCTTATTACAACCGATTGTCGTTAGACCCATTGGCTTTAGAAAATACCAGATTGTCGTGGGAGAAAGAAGATATCGTGCCTGCAAACTTTCCGGTATTAAAGAGATTCCTGTTATTATTCAAAAACTCAATGACCAAGAGACAGCCAATGCTGCCTTGGTGGAAAATATCCAACGTGAGAATCTCTCAGCTATAGAAGAAGCCCTTGCCTACCAGCAAATTCTTGATGCCCAAAATATCACGCAAAGCGAACTTGCCCAACAAATGGGAAAGAAACAATCAACGATTGCGAATAAATTAAGATTGTTACAATTACCAATAACAGTTCAGGAAGCTGTTAAAGAACGCAAGATTACTGAACGTCATGCTAGAGCATTATTAAAGCTTTCAAATACAGCTGAACAGAATAATATGTTGAGAAGTATTGAAGCTAATAATCTCACTGTTGAAGAAACAGAAAAACGGATTAAAGCCATGTTGGAACCTAAGGCTCCTAAGCCTAAAAAAGGAAAAACAAAAGCCTTTAGCCGTAATGTCAAGATTGTCTTAAATACATTTAAGCAAGCTATTGATATGGCAGAAAAGACGGTGGGTAGTGATATTAATAGTGAACAGACAGAAACAGATGACGAAGTCATCTTGACGATTCATATTAAGAAGTAGGAGATATGTTTTCATATCTCTTTTCTTATGTTCAAATTGTGTTAATAATCGTTCGATAGAATCACATTCGTTGAAGGACTAGTGTATATTGCATTATACTATAGTTACGAACACTGAAAGGGTGTGAAATAAATGATACAAGAAGATAATAATAAAGATCCAAAGAAAAGATTAGTGAGGTATTATATTGTTGCCTTAATCCTTATCTTAATAGGGAATTTCCTCATTGTACCAATGATCAGAGATGCCCAGATTGAACAGGTAGGTTACAACAAGTTCATAGAAATGACACTTGATAAAAAGGTTGGAGATGTCAAGATCGAAGACAATCGTATTCTCTTCACCAACAAAGATAAAACAAAAACCTACAAGACAGCTAAAGTAGAAGATAGCGGGCTTACTGACAGACTCTATAAATCAGGAGCAACATTTACCGGTGAAATCCAACAGCAGAATTCACCAATCCTTGATTTCTTACTCTATTGGGTTGTCCCTATTGCTTTCTTCTGGTGGTTAGGTAATCGCTTTAGAAAGCGTATGAATGATGCCATGAATAACTCTGATGCCATGTCATTTGGTGGTGGAGGCTTTGGTGGCCTTGGTAATTTTGGTAAATCTAATGCGAAAATATATGTCAAGAGTACAGAAGGCATTAAGTTTGATGATGTAGCTGGCGAAGATGAAGCGAAGGAGAACTTGACTGAAATCGTTTCGTATTTAAAGAATCCTACTAAATATAAAGAAATAGGTGCAACAATGCCTAAGGGTATTCTCTTAGTTGGTCCACCAGGAACAGGTAAGACAATGTTGGCGAAAGCTGTTGCTGGTGAAGCTGATGTCCCATTCTTCTCAATGTCTGGTTCAGAATTCGTAGAGATGTTCGTTGGTATGGGGGCTTCAAAGGTGCGTGACTTGTTTAAGCAGGCTAAAGAGAAAGCACCATGTATCGTCTTTATCGATGAAATTGATGCGATTGGTAAAAAGCGTGATGGTGGTAACTTTGGTGGTAATGATGAAAGAGAACAGACCCTCAACCAGTTGTTGACAGAAATGGATGGCTTTGAAGGAAATACCGGTGTTATGATTCTAGCAGCAACAAACCGTCCTGAATCACTTGACCCAGCCTTAACAAGACCTGGCCGTTTCGACAGACGTGTGCCTGTTGAACTTCCTGACTTAAAAGGCCGTGAAGATATTCTCAAAGTGCATGCTAAGAAAGTCAAGACAAGCGATGCCATTGACTATAACAAGGTTGCAAGAATGGCGAGTGGTTCTAGTGGTGCAGAACTGGCGAATATTGTCAATGAAGCTGCTTTAAGAGCTGTTCGTGATGGACGAAAGGCTGTTACCCAGGCAGACTTAGAAGAATCTATTGAAGTCGTCATTGCCGGCTATCAGAAGAAGAATGCGATTATGACAGATCATGAAAAGATGGTTGTTTCTTATCATGAAATTGGTCATGCCCTAGTAGCTGCTAAGCAGACAAACTCTGCCCCAGTCACTAAGATCACAATTATCCCAAGAACATCAGGTGCCCTTGGTTATACAATGCAGGTTGATGAAGGTAACCATTACCTGATGACAAAGGAAGAACTTGAAAATAAGATTGCGACATTGACAGGTGGCCGTGCTGCTGAAGAAGTCGTCTTTGGTGATGTTACAACTGGTGCAAGCAATGATATCGAACAGGCAACAAAGATTGCCAGACAGATGATTGCGAGATTTGGTATGAGTGACTTTGATATGGTTGCTTTTGAAACAGTGACTAATCAGTATCTTGGCGGTGATGCCTCACTTGCAGCCTCAAGCGATACACAGCGTAAGATTGATGAAGAAGTTGTTGCCTTAGTCAAGAAACAACATCAAAAAGCAATTGATATTCTTAATGAAAACAAAGATAAATTACATGAACTTGCGAAATTCCTTTATCTCAATGAAACAATCACAGGTGAACAGTTCATGGAAATCTTAAATAAGAAAGATTAAAAAGGTATTGGGGATAATCCTCAATACCTTTGTTTTTTTAAGACTTAATAAGCTTGTTGGCATATTCAGTTGGATTAATATCAAACTTCTGTTTAAAACGACGAGAGAAGTAGTGAATAGAAGAGAAGCCAAGCATAGAAGCAATCTCAGAAATGGTGTATTTGCTTTCTTTGATGAGTTCTTTGCTTTTCTGGAGTTTAAGATTGCTGATATATTCTTTTGGAGCAATATTAAGGTTGGCTTTAAAGAGGGATTGGAGCGATGAACGGCTAATGGCAAACTGGTCACAGAGATCTTCGACATTGAATGATGTAAAGATGTTCTCGTTGATATAGAGGATGATTTGTTCAAGAAGTTCATTTTCAAATTTTTGTTGCATTGGTGTACTAGCAATACGCTGTGATGGTTCTTTTGTGTTTTGGACGATTGTTGCCAGTAAGGCTTCAAGAATAACAATAATATTATCTGCACTTGTATCTGATTCGTCACTATCTGCTTTAACAAAGTCTTCGATAATTCTTTTTATATTACGATCAGCCATATGAACTGTATTAAAGATAATATCATTATATCTTGGATCAACTTCCATTCTGGCAATAATAGTTAAGTAGGAACAAGGTTTATCTTTCGTATGTTGTTCCTGGAAGACACCAGGTGGGGCAATAATGATCTGATTCTGATTTAAGATATATTCAGTACCATCAATAACAGTATAAAGTGTACCGCTATCTACATATGTAATTTCCCAAAAAGGGAGATATTCACCATTAAAATGATAATTTGTACTACGTACATTATAATAATCAGCAATCAATTCATGAACTTTAAATTTAGGTGTAATGCGGTGATAAACATATGTTTGATCAAAGAAATAGTTTTGCATGATTGTGGTTGGTGTTGTAGCGAGTTCTATAAAGGCTGTATCGGATAAGGCGATAAAGTTGAAATAGATACCGGCTTTGACCTTAACAACACGATGAACGACAAAGGTTTGGAATGATTCCTGATTAAGATCTTCGGACACAACAAGTAGGGTAATGCCTTCAAGTGTTCTAAAATAAACATCTTCATTGGCTTTATAGAGAAAGATGAGGTCTTTGTTTTCAACAGGTAGTTTATGATTGCCTTCGGAGAACTGTTTGCCTTTTTTGCCATCTGTCTCGTTAAAAACTTCACCATACTTAAGAAAATCTATACCAGATGTTTTCTTAAACATAAATATGCGACTCCTTTCAAGATAATAAAAAGTTTGTTCTTTACCATTATATCACATAAAAAGCACAAATATTCTAGTAAAAAGGATATAATATGTATAGAAATTATATTGTAAGAGTTTACATGTTGTACTAATTAGTAATATTATTGAAATAAAATTATCAGCATGATAAAATAATATTAAATGAGTATTGAAAGCGTAATTTGTACTCTTTTAAACAAGTAACGTCAAATAAAAGCAAAATAGAACAAACAAAGCCCTTACATAAAGCGCTTATTTTATGGAATAAGTATAATTCAAGTAACTAAACAATAAAAGAGACAAATTCGTTATTAAAAAATGTAAATATTTTTTAAAACAATAGTATTACCATATAGGCAAGGAGTAAAAAAGATTTAACTTCTTGGAGAGGAAGGATTTTATGCCAAATATCGTTTTAACTAGAATCGACAATCGTTTGATTCACGGGCAGGTTGCTACACAGTGGTGTGGTTCAGTAGGAGCTAACCTCTTGTTAGTGGCTAATGATGAAGTAGCTAAAGACAAATTAAGACAGGGTCTTATGAACATGGCTGCTCCTGGTTATGCACAGACAAGATATTTCTCTATTGACAAGACAATCGCTGTTATCAACAAGGCAAGCCCAAAACAAATGATCGCAATCATTTGTGAAACTCCACAGGATGTCTTAAGACTTGTGGAAGGTGGTGTACCAATTAAGAAAGTGAATATTGGTAACATGCACATGAAAGAAGGCAAGCGTCAGGTCGCTACGTCGGTAGCTGTAGATGATGATGACGTTGCTACTTTCAAGAAATTGCAGGATTTGGGTGTTGAACTTGAAATTCGTAGAGTTCCACAATTCGCTGCAGAAGATATTAATAAGTTATTTGAATAGTGTCGAAAAATTTTAGAAGGGAAATTGGGTAATTAATATGAGCGTTATTGAAATTGTCTTATTGGCAATCGTTACATTTATTTTCGCAATTGACCAGTTCTCATTAACAGAAATTGCTTATCGTCCAATGGTTGCTTGTCCTATTATTGGTTTAATCTTAGGTGATGTTAAGACAGGCTTAGTTATTGGTGGTACTTATGAGTTAATGATGATTGGTAACATGCCAGTAGGTGGTGCGCAACCACCAAATGCAGTATTAGGTTCTGTTGTCGCTATGATCTTCGCTGTTAAAGCTAAGATGGATATCAACGCAGCACTTGGTGCTTGTATGATCTTCGCTACATTCGGTCAGTATGTAGTAACATTCACATTCACTATCATGTCTGGTTTAATGGCTAGAGCTGATAAAGCAGCTGAAGAAGCTAATCCTAAGGGAATCACTCAGGTTAACTTAATCTCTTGCTTAATCTTAGGTACTTTATTCGCTGTTATCGCTATTATCGCTTATGTTGGTGGTACTGCAATGTCTGAACCACTTCAGCAGTTATCTAAGAACGCTTCTTGGTTCATGGGTGGCTTATCAGTTGCCGGTGGTATGATGCGTTTCGTAGGTTTCGCTATCTTATTAAAGATCATGTTAGCAAACGATATGTGGGGTTACCTCCTTGCTGGTTTCGTTGCAGCATTAGTTATTGGTAACGTTAAAGCATTATCTTCAGCAACATTATTATTAGTAGCATTCATCGGTGTAGCTATTGCACTTAACGATTTCCGTGTTACTGGATTAAACAAAAAGGTAGAAGAAGGAGGATTCAGCGATGGAATCTAATAAAGAATTAAAATATGTAGATACTAATCCTGCTCCTCGTGTCAGCAAATCTACATTAACTAAAATGATCTGGCGTTCTACAATGCTTCAGGCTTCATTCAACTATGAAAGAATGCAGTCTGGTGGTTGGTTATGGGCTATGCTTCCAGGTCTTGAAGAAATCCATACAAACAAAGAAGACTTAGCGACTTCAATGACACACAATATGGACTTCATCAATACACACCCATTCCTAGTAACATTCGTTATGGGTATCGTATTATCAATGGAACAGTTAAAGACTGATGTCCAGACAATTCGTACAGTTCGTATCTCTGTTGCAGCTCCATTAGGTGGTATCGGTGATGCCCTCTTCTGGTATACATTAGTTCCTATCACAGCTGGTTTAACAGCTAATATGGCTATTAAAGGCTCATTCTTAGGTCCTGTTCTTTACTTCGTAATCTTATTCGTTGCTGAAATGGCTCTTCGTTATGGCTTGATGTATTGGGCTTATAACTTAGGTATGAAGGCTGTCAGCATGATTACTGAATATGCACAGGAATTCACTCATGCAGCTTCTGTTCTTGGTGTATTCGTAGTAGGTGCATTAATCTCTAACTATGGTGCTGGTACTAAACTTGGTATCTCTATTCCAAATGGTAAGGCTCCAATCGTTATCCAGAATTACTTAGATATGATTCTTCCATGTATCTTACCATTAGGCTTAACACTTTGGATGTTCTACCTTATTAAGAAAAAAGGCTGGACTCCAGTTAAATGTATCGGCTTAATCTTAGTCATTGGTATTGTAGGTGCTATCTTCGGTATCTGGGCTGGTAGCTATACTCCACTTGTACCAGTTCCTTGGAAGGTTGTAGCTTAATTAGAATTGCGATATAAATGGTCATAAACCAACTCTCAAAGCTTTAATAAGGGGGATCGAAAGATTCCCCTTTTAGCGTGTTTGTCACTTGAAGTAAGAGGAACTTTTTGCCTATAATGGGAAGGAAAGTTGAGGTATAAACATGAAGTTACTGGCGACAGATTATGATGGAACATTAAAATATCAAGATCATGTGACTAAGGAAGACCGTGATGCCATTATCAGATGGAAAGAAGCAGGCAATCTCTTTGTCATTGATACAGGACGTTCAATGGAATCGATACTTGAAGAGGCAAAGAAATATGATTTACCTGTAGATTACTTTGTCACTAATAATGGTGGTATGCTTTTCAATAATAAAGAGGAAGAACTTTTCTCTTCTTACTTAGATACTCATCTAAGCTTAGAAATCATGAAGAGTGCCCACAAACAGCCTGACTGTGTTTCCTATGTAGCTAATGATGGCTTCTATCGTCACCGTATTATCATTGATGATAGTCTTGAAGAACACCGTTATCCAGGTTTAGAACCTAATATGAGCGAAGAAGATTTATGGAAGATGGGAAAGTATGCCCAGATTGTCATTTCGCTTGACAATCGTGAAAGAGCGAAGGAGCTTGAAACAAAGCTCAGAGCGCAATATGGTGATCGTATTGAAGCTTATGCTAATAAGTATGTTGTGGATGTTGTGCCAAAAGGTATGAGCAAGGCTACTGGTATTGAAATTGTCCGTCAGAAAGAAGGTATTGACTTAGAAGATCTTTATACGATTGGTGATGCTGCTAATGACCTAACTTTAATGGAATATGGTTATCATGGTTGTGTGATGGATTATGCTTTGCCTGAAGTGAAAGCTCATGCGAAAAGAGAATATCGCTGTATTGCAGCTTTAATTGATGATATAATGAAAAATGCAAAATAGTAGGTTTGTTTAACCTACTTATTTGTGTTTTTTAATTTTAAAGTTATATAAAATACCAACTCTATTCAAAAGAAAACAGATTCGTTTTATACTGTAAAAGTAAGGAGGATGAAACTAATGAAGAATCCATTAAAACAAATTGTAAGAGCACAAAAAGAAGGTAGAGCGATTGGAATCTATTCTTGTTGTAGTGCAAATGAATATGTTATTAAAGCAGCATTAAAGAAAGGAAAAGAAGATGACTCTTGCGTACTTATTGAAAGTACAGCTAACCAGTCTGACCAGTATGGTGGATATACTGGGATGAAACCAGCTGATTTCAAGGCATTTGTAGAAAAGCTAGCTGATGAAATTGGTTTCAATAAGGCAAAGTTATTCTTGGGTGGTGACCATTTAGGCCCACTTACTTTCACTGATAAACCTGAAGCTGAAGCTATGAAGGAAGCAGCAGAACTTATTCGTTGTTATGTTGGTGCTGGCTTTACAAAAATCCACATCGATACATCAATGCGTGTTGCTGATGATGACCAGAATGCACGTTTAAGTGATGAAACAATCGCAAGACGTGGGGCTGAATTAGCAGTTGTTGCAGAAGAAACATTCAAGAAATATCAGGAAGAACATCCTGATGCAGTAGAACCTGTTTATATCATTGGTTCAGAAGTACCAATTCCTGGTGGCCAGCAGGGTGGTGCAGCTGCTGATCATGTAGAAGTCACAAAACCTGATGATTTCCGTGCTACACTTGCGACATTCGAAAAAGCTTTCAAGGATCATGGTCTTGATCATGCTTGGGATAATGTTATTGGTATTGTCGTACAGCCAGGTGTAGAAGAAAAAGATGCTGGATGTACCGAATATGATAGAAGCAAAGCTGTTGATTTAATGGCTGCAATCAAAGCTTATGATAATGTTGTCTTTGAAGGTCATTCTACTGACTATCAGACAAA
Organism: Sharpea porci; assembly: GCF_009695655.1. GTDB lineage: Bacteria > Bacillota_I > Bacilli_A > Erysipelotrichales > Coprobacillaceae > Sharpea > Sharpea porci. Next base: position 2,521 of record NZ_VUNM01000028.1, on the reverse strand, counting down.
GATTAAATTAAGAGAAATGGTAGAAGATGGTGTTGGTATCTTAAAAGTAGGTCCAGCTTTAACTTATGCTATGCGTGAAGCATTATTCGCATTATCATTTGCGGAAGATGAACTTTATGATGAAGATGAAAGAAGTCATTTCAGAAAAGTTCTTGATGATGCTATGCTAGCAAATCCAAAGAACTGGAAGAAACACTATGTAGGTACTGAAAAAGAAATTGCGCTTAAACGTAAATATTCATTCTCTGACCGTTCACGTTACTATATGCCAGTAGAGAGTGTTGTAAAGGCTAGAGAAGTCTTATTAAAGCATTTTGAAAATGGTGTACCACTTAACTTATTAAGTCAGTTCATGCCAATTCAGTATACTAAGGTAAGAGAAGGGGTTATTGAAAATAAACCTGAAGAATTAATCATTGATCGTGTATGTAACTGTATTGATGAATATCTCTATGCAACACATCAAAAAGAATTATTCTAATATGCCCATTCATACAATTCTCTGTGATATCGATGGCTCATTAATGAAGCCTAGCAGTGGCTTATATGTAGATGAAGAGATTGCCAAGAAAATAATTGCTTTAGAGGAGCAGGGGATGCTTGTCATCCTCAACTCCGCTAGAGCCTTATCAGGTGTAATACCTCTTTCAAGACAACTTAAAATGGATGAGTTTGGTGGTTATGTTATTTGCTGTAATGGCGCTAATGTCAAAGATGCTAAAAATGGTCATACACTTTTTGAATATGCCATCCAACCACATCATGCATTAGATATCTGGCATACTATCATTAAGTATCAACTCGTTCCAGGCATTCTTCAGCCCCGTCAAATGCTTGCCTTGAAAATGACAAAAGGTTACGAGCTTGATGCGAAGAATTGTCATATTGATTACATTCTTACGAATAAACCAGAGGATGGCTTAAAAGAAGCTGTATGGAAGTGTACAGCTTCAGGGACAAAAATAGAAATTGATCGTGTCTTCTTTAGTCTTAAGGAAGAATTAGAAAAACATTTACCAGTCAAAGTCATTAGAAGTACGGATACATTTGTCGATATAATAGATATCAATGTTGATAAATTTAGAAGCTCCAATCAGTTATTAAGACAACTCTATAAGTCTTGGGATGAAGTATCCGTTATTGGTGATGGATTAGCGGATCTAGAATGCATGAAGGCTGCAAGTTACTGTGTAGCACCTGCGAATGCGCAATTAGAAGTGCTTAAGGTTGCTGATCAAATACTACCAAGCTGTGAGGAAAATGGCTGTCTTGTCTGGCTAGATGAATTGTTGAGAAAATAGAATTGAAGGGAAGTTAAGGGAAGCTTTACAGCTTCCTTTTTGTATTTAGGGAAATCTTCTTGACCGGTAGTTACAATCGTGTATTAAAATATGAGGTAGATAGAAGGTGAATATATGAAAGTATTAATGATTAATGGGTCTCCTGATGTCAAAGGCTGTATCCATACTGCATTTGAGGAAGCAAGTAAGATTTTTAATGAAGAAGGTATTGAAACAAAGGAATTCTTTGTGGGATCTAAAGATATTAGAGGATGTATAGCTTGTAATCATTGTAAAGAAGCAGGTCAATGTATCTTTGATGACTTAGTCAATCAAGTTGCATCCGAATTAGAAGATGCCAATGGTATTATTCTAGGCTCACCAGTATACTATGGAAATCCCAATGGGACATTATTATCGTTTGCGCAAAGATTGTTTTATAGCACGACGGTTGATCTTCATATGAAAGTGGGCGCAAGTGTTGTCTCTTGTCGACGTGGCGGCAATTCTGCAACATTTGAATCATTAAACCAGTTCTTTGGTATATCTGGCATGCCAATCGCTCCATCATCTTATTGGAATGATGTCCATGGCTATACACGTGATGATGTCTATAAAGACAAAGAAGGCTTACAAACAATCCATAATTTAGCCATCAACATGTCATTCATGATGAAAGCTATTGCGAATCAAAAAGACAAACCTACAATGACAAAAGAACAATATACAGACTTTATTAATGATTAGGAATTCTGTTATATCCTTAGATAAAGCACATAACATCATTATACCTAAATGCTTTGTTTGATTTAGAAGCAAATATCCCAAAAAATATCAAAATACATTCTTATAATCACTATAATTTGTATTTAGGTTAATGCAAAATTATGTAGTGAACAAGACTTGCCAGAATTTTCTGGGTTGAAAATGGTCTATTGTATTGACTTTTGAAACTGAAGTCTTAAAGCCTTCAGCAATATGATATAACTTTTCACTTTAGAAACCCCCTATTTTTGGCAAAAGCACTTGAATATTTTTTTCATTTTGGCTATATTATAATTGAGAGAGCCCACCACGCATAAGGCGGAAACGCACTGCGGACCACGGTTGGGACTTTTTTTGTAGTACAAGCGAAGCTTGTATCTAGTCTTTAGACAGTTGAGCGTACGTAGGACGCGAAACAATAAACCACCTGCTATGCAGGTGGATGGCAAGACAGTTATACAAAAACATCACCGTTC
>NZ_VUNM01000027.1 GCF_009695655.1 Sharpea porci | reverse complement strand
ATGCTTTCATTCTTCCGAATGTCAATTCTTGTTTTATCTGACGTGTTTCTGTTCAGTTATCAGTGTTCGGCTTGCGTCCCTCTCGGGACTGCTCGCCTATAGTACCACGCATCTTCACTCTTTGCAAGGGTTTTTCTCAAAAAAGTGAAGAAAGTTTCTCTGAGGCGATATATGGGGCTTATAAAGCTATTTTTATATGCATATGTAGAAAAAAGGAGAATGGCGAGCCATTCTCCTAAGCATTACTTGCTGCAACTTTAACACGTGACCATAAATCCGCAATAATCTTACGTGATTTATCATTATAGCCAAAGACTTCATCTTTCGCATAGCCTAAGCGTGGTGTATAAGCTGCATTACCTTTAAATGTTGTTTTCGCAAGCTGATCTTCAACAGCTTTAACTGGTGAAGTATAGCCTACATATTCTGAATTGAGTATTGCGACTTTCTTGCTCAAGATATACTTCATGAATTCAGTTGCAAGTGGGACGTTGGAAGCATTTTTTGGAATAACCATTGCATCCGTCCAGATATTTGTTCCTTCTTTAGGCATATAGAAGCCCATATTCTTATTTGTCGATAGAATACTTGCTGCATCACCAGAATATACAAGTCCCAATGCCTTTCTTGCCTGTGCCATATTATCAATGATTTCATCAGTGACAATTTCAGTATCCATTGTTTTCATGACTTCTACCCACCAATTATAAGCTTGCTGAAGCTCTGCTTCATTTGTTGTATTCATTGAATAGCCAAGAGACTTCAAAGCCATCATGAAGGAATCACGTTCAGAATCATAGACATAAACCTGTCCCTTGAACTTTGTATCTTTGAATATCGCAAAGCCTTCACGATCAAGTTCATCCAATGTTACTTTACGTTTATCATAGACAATACCCACACTACCCCAGAAATAAGGGATGGAATAAGCGTTATCTTGGTCATAGGATTGATGTAAGATTAATGGATTAATTGTATTAAATGTTTTCTTTAAAGCTTTTTGATCAAGCTTCTGCAACATATTTTCACTAATTAATCTTTGAATCATATAATCACTAGGAATCAGTAAGTCATATTTTTCACCATTAGCCACCTTGATATACATCTGTTCATTGCTATCAAAGTTATCCATAATGACTTTTGCCCCGGTTGTATCTTCAAATTCTGCAACCGTATCTTCATCAATATACTCACTAGGCATATAGATATGTAAAGTCTGCCCGCCAAACTTAGCCGTCGAATTACTTTTAAGACCAGCAACAGAGCCAATAATAACAGCTACGATAAGTCCCGCTACGACAAAGACAGGCCATTTCTTTTTCTTTTTCAATTCCGTTGTTGCTTTGACATGTTTAGAGCGAATAGCTGGAACAACATTGACAAGAATAAGAATAATAGTAATCAGTAAGACAAAGACTGTGGAGATGGCATTGACGGATGGATTCACACGCTTACTCATCGTATAAACCATGATAGAAAGATTCTTTACTCCGCCCCCAGTGACAAAGTAAGAAATAATGAAATCATCAATACTCATTGTAAAGGCAATCAGGCTCCCAGAAACAATACCAGGCATGATTTCTGGCACAATGACCTGAAGAATGGCACGAAATGGTGTCGCCCCTAAATCCATAGCAGCATCAGCTAAATTAGGATCAAGCGCCCTTACACGTGGTAAGACGGAAAGAATGACATAGGGAATACAGAACGCAATATGTGCCAAAAGCAGTGTTCCAAAACCTTTTGTAATATTCAAAGTAATAAATAGAAGCATTAAGCCTATCGCGGTAACGATATCAGGATTCATTAATGGGAAGTCATTTACAACAGAAACATAACGACGTACACGTTTTGTTGATTGTGACAAACCAATAGCTGTCATTGTCCCAATAACTGTCGAGATGATAGTCGCAAGAACAGCGACAAGAATCGTGACATAGAGCGATTCCATCATTGAATGGTTCTTGAGCATCGCTTGATACCATTTCAAAGAGAAACCAGTAAAACTTGTCAACGATTTAGAACTATTGAAGGAAATAACCATCATAAAGACAATAGGTAAATAGAAGAAGATGAGTGCAAGAATCATCAAGAGACGACCAAAATATCTTTTTTCTTTTTTCATTATTCGTCCTCCTGCTGATGATTATTAGAATCTATACGACGTACAGCATACATCGAAAGCATCATAATAACCGCCATAATCATAGATATCGCACTACCAAAATTCCATTCACCAACGGTAATAAACTGGTTCTCAATAACATTACCAATCAGGAAATACTGTCCTCCACCAAGTAATTTAGGAATGAAGAAAGAACTTACTGCTGGCAAGAAGACTAAGGCAATACCAGAAATAACACCCGATAACGATAATGGCAGGATCACCCTTCTAAATGTTTCTTTCTTACTTGCACCTAAATCATAGCTTGCTTCAATCAGTGAAGGATCTATTTTTGTCAGTGCTGTATTGATTTGAAGAATCATAAATGGCAAGAAGTTATAAACCATACCAATAAGCACCGCTGTTTCGGTGTAAAGCAGTTCGACATGTTTAAAGCCTAAGAGTGAAAAAATCCAGGCAAATAAACCATCATTGGATAATAAGCCAATCCAGGCATATGTTCTTACAAGCATATTGATCCACATTGGAAGAGTAATGAGTAAAATCAAGTTATTACGTTTCTTTTCCGGTGTCTTGGCAATAAAGTAGGCAAGAGGATAACCTAAAAGAAGACAAATGATTGTTGTTTTTACTGCAATCAATAATGATCTTAATAAGATTAATAAGAAGTCCTTATCGGTAAAGAATTTGACATAGTTATGAATTGTAAGCTTGAAAGGCAGAATGCTATTGCCCTGCTTCATGAATGAATACATTGCAATCAGCAGCATCGGTAACAATAACATCAGAATTGACCAAACAATATAAGGAATGACAAGCTGTTTAAATTTCTTCATTTAAAAGCCCATCTTTTCCATAACATGAATATCTTCAGGATTGAAAGTAAGTCCGACTTCCTTACCTTCTTCCACATAGTCCGTTGTATGAATCTTGAATTCACGACCTGTTGTTGAGAATGTCACTTTGTAGATTCCTTGCTGTAAGTTTTCAGGATCAAAGTCATAATCTACAAAAAGTTCAACATTTTCATCTTCATCATCAAGCTTCCATGCCTGCGCATTGGCCCATACTTTTAAGTCTGTATCAAGGGCTTGTGATTCCGCAATTTCATCAGCTGTCTTAAAGAAGTTAAAGGCTGAAATAGCTTCATTTGCTTTCTTGTTTTCAACAACACGCTGATCAATAACCCAGATTTTTCTTGTCACTTCAAGGCCATCGGATGTCGAGAACGTGACATGGTATTCACCTGTTTCCTGCTTTAAATCCGTTTCAACATGGGCAATGGAAGTAAATTCATCCGTTTCTGGATTCCATGCCTGCGCTCCGGCACGGGCAATAATTTCCTTATCATCAATACCTTCCATATCTTCTAAGTCAAGATAGAAGTCATTAGCTGAAATCATTTCCTTGCCATCTTCTGAACGCTTTGTATTATCACCAACGATATGCATATTGACATTTACTGTTGTACCTGGCACAGTTTCCACCATGATTTCATAATGCACACCTTTAAATAACACTGACAGTACTTCACCTGTCATCTTACCTTTTTCCACTGGCACAATATCAATATCTTCAGGACGAATAATCACATCAACACGTTCATTATCCTTAAAGCCCTTATCCACACAATCAAAGACTGTGTCATCAAACTTCACTTTTTCATCTTCCAACATAATAGCAGGTACAATATTGCTTTCCCCAATAAACTGAGCAACATAGCGATTGACTGGTTCATTATAGATTTCTTCAGGAGAACCAACTTGCTGAATCTCCCCCTTATTCATAACAACGATCTTATCACTCATTGTCAAAGCTTCTTCCTGATCATGTGTGACAAAGATAAATGTAATCCCTACTTCTTGTTGAATACGTTTTAATTCATACTGCATTTCTTTTCTCAATTTATGATCCAAAGCTGATAATGGTTCATCCAACAATAATACTTTTGGTTCATTGACAAGTGCTCTGGCAATCGCTACACGCTGCTGCTGACCACCTGAGAGAAGCGTTACATCTTTTTTCTCAAAACCTTCAAGACCAATCAGCTTCAACATACGCATAACCTTCTGATCAATAACGTCCTTACTCATCTTCTTAATTTTCAAGCCAAAAGCGATATTGTCATAGACATTCATATGGGGGAATAAGGCATAACGCTGAAAGACAGTATTGAGCTCACGCTTATATGGTGGCACATTCTTAATATCCTCCCCATCAAGAATAACCTGTCCTTCATTAGGTTCCAAAAAGCCCCCAAGAATTCTTAACAATGTTGTCTTCCCACAGCCTGAAGGACCAAGCAGTGTCACAAATTCATTCTCATAAATATCAAGATCTATTCCCTTTAAAACAACCGCATCGCCAAAGTTCTTAACGATGTGTTTAAATTCAATGATTTTCTTTCTTTCATCCATTTTCATTTTCTCCTCTAGAATAATGGTGGCGTTGTCATCCAAAGCACAACAGCATCAGTACTATAAGGGTTATAGAGATAATGTTCATGTGACCCGTCAACATAGAATGTTTCTTTCTGATGAATCTTGTACTTCTTTTCACCATAGACAAGTTCAACACACCCCTGAAGCACATAGCCAAACTCTTCCCCTTCATGCTCATGCATCTGTTTTGATTTTTGATGTTGATGAAGAGTAAGACGAATCGGTTCCATTTTATTCTTTTGTGCATTGGGCACAATCCATTCAACCGTCCCATCTTCACGTTCATCCACAAAATAATCTTCTTCTTTAAAGACAATCTGTTTTTCTTTTTCTTCTTTGAAAAAATCGGATAAATTTGTGCCCAACGCTTCTAGAATATCTTCTAGCGTACTAATGCTTGGTGATGTTAAGTCACGTTCAAGCTGCGATAAAAAGCCCTTTGTCAGTTCGCTGCGTGAAGCAAGTTCTTCAAGCGTCAAGCCGTTCTTGGTTCGTAATGCCTTTATTTTCTTACCTATCTCCATAATGCCTCCGTTTTATATACTAAACTCAATGTTTATTATACCGATATCATTATAGTCCTATACATAGAAAATGCAAGTTAATTAAACTTAAAGTTTAATTAACTAAACTTTAAATATTTGACATCATTTGATTGTCAAAGTAAAATAAAGATGGTGATGTATATGGATAATATAAAAATTGATTTTATGAATGTCATAAGTAATGTATTCACAAGTGTCATGAAAGCTCAGGAAGAATATATCCGTCATAGCGACTATCGCAATTTATCCTTGACGGAAATGCATGTCCTAGAGGCAGTCAAGAAGGAAAGCTTCCCAACCATGGGTAATGTCAGTGCCAGACTCAAGATAACGATCGGTACACTTACAACCAATGTCAAAACAATCATTAAGAAAGGATATCTCACAAAAAAACCTTACCCAAAAGACCATCGTTTTATCATTCTCTCCCTCACGCCTTTAGGGGAAGAAGCTTTAAAAGTCCATGACCAGTTCCATCAAGAAATCATTCATATTCTTGATCATGCTATTCCTGAAAGTGAATTTGCATTTGTTTATAATGCATTCCAACAAGTACAAGATGAAGTCAAAACATTCAATGATGAACTTAAAGCCAAAAAATAAAGGACAATCGCTAAGATTGTCCTTTATGCATAAAAAAACTTCCCGAAGGAAGTATTATACGACATGGTGCCGACTATAGGAATTGAACCCACAACCTACTGATTACAAGTCAGTTGCTCTACCAATTGAGCTAAGTCGGCAACATCTTATAAAAATGGTGGGAGCTAACGGGCTCGAACCGCTGACCCTCTGCTTGTAAGGCAGACGCTCTCCCAACTGAGCTAAGCTCCCACTAAATGGTGACGGATACGGGATTCGAACCCGTGAATGCATGCGTGAAAGGCATGTGAGTTAACCGTTTCTCCAATCCGCCACAAGATGGCGCCTCAAGTAGGACTCGAACCTACGACCCCCTGATTAACAGTCAGATGCTCTAACCAACTGAGCTATTGAGGCATTTGCTTCAGAAGCACTCGGCTTCGTGATGCTCAATTAATATACCATGGGGATTTTAAGAATGCAAGTCTTTTTTTATTTTTTTGCTTCTTTTGTTTTCTTTTTTCGCTATAATGAAAGCATATGTTCAATAGAAAGGAAAAAACATATGAATACACGTGCAAAATATAATCTTCTACTTGTTTTTACGGCGATGATCTGGGGAAGTGCTTTTGTCGCTCAGAAAAGTGGTGGAACGATTGGTGGCTTTACTTATAATGGGATTCGTACACTCCTTGGCGGCCTTGTCCTTATTCCAGTTTACTTCCTCTTACGTAAGAATAAGGAAATGAAGTCATCGATTATAGGAGGCATCTTTTGTGGGCTAGCCCTCTTCATTGCTTCTAACCTCCAACAATTTGGCATCAACAACACCAGTGCTTCAAAAGCTGGCTTTATTACTTCGCTTTATGCGATTATCGTCCCCTTCCTCTCGGTCTTTCTCCACAAGAAAATAAGACCGATTGTCTGGCTAAGTGTTGTTATTTCTTTAATTGGTCTTTATTTGTTGAATTATAGTGCTGAAGGCTTATCTATTAATATTGGTGATATCCAGTTAATGCTCTGTGCACTTGCCTTTGCTTTTCAGATATTAATTATTGATCATTATTCTGATCATGTGAATGGTGTCTTGATGAGTGCAACGCAGTTTATTGTTTCTGGAATATTGAGTATTGTTTGTATGTTTCTTTTTGAAAAGCCTCAAATCAATGCCATCCTTGCCTCATGGTGGCCAATTGTCTATGCCGGTGTCTTCTCAAGTGCGATTGCCTATACCTTACAGATTGTTGGTCAGCGCTATGTTCCTCCAACTGAAGCAAGTTTGATTTTCTGTCTTGAGTCAGTCTTTTCTCTTCTTGCTGGCACAATCTTCCTGCATGAAAGAATGAAAGTTATAAATTATATTGGTTGTTTATTGATTTTTATTGCTGTTGTGTTGTCACAATGGCCAAAAAAGGCGGAATGTTAATTCCGTCTTTTATAATTGATGGGTCATTTGTCCTAATATTTGAATACCTTTGACAATCTTTTCATCAGTTGGTGTAGAGAAATTTAAGCGCAATGCATAACAAGGCTTGTCTTCACTTGTATAGAAGGAAATACCTGGCACAATGGCCACATTGTTCTCAATGGCTTCTTTCGCAAACTTCAGCACATCACTACCTTCAGGCAAGTTCACCCAGATAAACATCCCACCATCAGGTCTTGTATAAGTGACTCTTTGATCAAATGTTTCATCCATTGTTTTCAACATTAATTCACATTTCTTCTTATAAATAGCTTGGATACGTGATAAATGGGCATTCATATCACATGTTGAAAGGAAGCGAGCTGCGACTTTCTGAGCCCATAGATTAGTATGGACATCCGCCCCCTGTTTCGCAACAACCATTTTGCCCACAATATCTTCTCGCCCAATACAGACAGCTAAACGCAATCCTGGAGCAAGAATCTTGGAAAGTGATGCGGCATAGATCACCATATCATCTTCATCAAGCGATTTGATGGAAGGCACATGTTCATTCGTAAAACGTATAGCACCATATGGATTATCTTCAAGAATGAGGACTCCATATTTCTTACATAGCGCAAGCACTTGTTTTCTTGTTTCAAGGGACATAGTTGTTCCCATCGGATTCTGGAAATTAGGGATAGTATAGAAGAATTTTGGTCTTGGCTGAATGCTTAATGTTGTTTCAAGCTGAGCTAAGTCAAGCTCTCCTTCTTTAGTAAAACCAACGCCTCTTAAAACAGCTCCATCTTCCTTAAAGGAATTCAAAGCACCCAAGAAAGCTGGTTCTTCACAGGCAACAACATCCCCCTCATTACAAAGCACTTTTGTAAGCAGGTCCATAATCTGCTGAGAACCTGTTGTGGCAATAATCTGGTCAACAGCTCTTGTCACCTGTTCCTCACGGTTAAAGAATTTATTGGCAGCTTCCAAGAAACCAGCATCACCTTCAGTAATGCCATACTGTAATAGACCAATAGGATCTTCTTCAAAGAGTTCAGCCGAAATACGTTTTAAATCTTCAACTGGAAAAGCATCACTGGCAGGATTTCCACCCGCAAATGAAATGATATCCGGATTCGATGTCATCTTTAAGATTTCTCTAATAGCACTTGCCTGTACATTCTGCATTTTTCTTGATATTTCTATTTTCATACTACTCTCCCCCACTTTCTTGTTCATTTATGACTTTTGTTGCTAGATCTCTGACTTTATCAACAACCTCACGGTTAAAGATTTCTTCCGGGTCATTAATACCTTGTTCCACAAGCATAATCATGCTGATCCACACTAAGAGATAGAGTGGATTAAAGCTGTCGCCTTCATGAAATGTGGACAGATGCTGGTGGAATATCCATTGAATAGAATGTATATTCTTATGTACAAATTCATCAAGCTCATTGATATAAGTATAGCCCATATAGTGCATACGATGAATGAGTTTTGTCTGCGTAATCAAATTATCATCAACATCAAGTTTCACCCCATAATCTTCTTTCGCATGCTCCAACAAGTCTTTTAAGACTGGTGTATCTGTCACATAGTGAATAAGGGAATTCTTGTTGATATCTGTCTTCAGCACTTTTTCTTCATGCACCAAGCCTTCATTATAAGCATCAACGGCATTAGAAATAGACACAAATTCTTCATCACATAATTCTAATGTTGCTGCTAGTCTGGTGAGACGACGGCGGATATTTCTAGGAATTTCATACTGGCTCTTATAGCCAAGCCCATGCTCAATCTCAGCCCATGAATGCTGTAATGTCGTACGTATCTGCACTTCAAAGACAAGATTCTTATAATCGGAATACTCTATCATCCGACAGCGCTCATCCGTAAACTTGACCAGAAGATGCAAGGAATTATAGCCATAATCAATACGATCTTCCTGATTCTTCTTACGACGATCACAATATTCAACAATTTCAAAATTCTCTTTAATAGCTTCATAGAAACGATCAATATCATCTTCAAATAATAATATTACTCTTGCTGCTACAACATCCGTAATATCATTGATATCATGATATTTATTTTTAAATTCAATCTTCCTTTTCAAGCTATCTTCCGTTTTAATGCGTACAGCATAATTAGAAATACGAAATTGATTTTTCTTGATGATTCTTGAAAAGATATCATTGATATCATGGACCATACTACGATATATGGCGGCATTTTCATGATATTGATCAATGATCTTTGCACTGTAATTGACAAATTCCATAAAAATCACTCCTAGAACTCATTATACACTATCATCGGCAATATGAATATAAAGAAAAAAACAGCCATGACTTATGCCATGACTGTCGGGAGGGGCTTCTTTCTACCCTCATCATAATCAATCTATTTGTAAATACAAGCTTTTTTCTACTTTTTATGAAAAATCAGTACGGGCTGTTCCCTTCTTGTAGACATAGATCATTCCGGCAATCCCTACTGCAATAAAGATTAAGGAAATCACCTGGGCAATACGCAATGGACCAAGCATTAATGAATCCGTACGCAAGCCTTCGACAAAGAAACGCACAATACCATAACCTACAAAATAACTAAAGAACTGTGTCCCATTCTTCTTTGAGAAATGACGGACAAGTAAGATAATGACGAAAAAGACAATCATATTTCCTACTGATTCATAAAGGAAGGTAGGATGATGATAAGCATTTTCAATATACATATTCTTTATGATAAATTGTGGTAGATGTAATGACTGAAGGAATTGCAGACTGACTGCTGAACCATAAGCTTCATGGTTGAAGAAGTTTCCCCAGCGTCCTAATGCCTGAGCAACCAAGACACCTGGCATAATCGCATCTCCAGCAACAAGAAAAGGAATTTCATGTTTTTTAAAGAAATAGGCGGAATAAATGAGCCCGACAAAGATCCCCCCTTGAATAGCGAGACCCCCATGCCATATGGCAAAGATTTCCATAGGATTGGCGGCATAGAGCTCATTCCACATAAAGATGACATACCAGATACGTGCTCCAATAATACCAAGCAACAATAATGCAAAGAAATAATCCGAAAGAATATTTCTTGCATAACCAAGCTTCTTAAAACGATATTGACCTAATTCATAGGCAATCAGTGCCCCTAAAATAATACATAGGGCATAGTAATGTATCTCTAATGATCCAATTTTGAGAAAGACATTAAAAGATGGAAAAAATTGCATTGTTATGACTCCTGTTTACTCTTGATATTCGCAAGAATACGATTGATAAATTCCTTTGAACTATCAAAGCCTGATGATCTTAACTGCATATTCATGACAGCTGCTTCAATAATGGCAGCCATTGAACGACCACCTGTTACTGGTACAACAATCTTATGAATAGGAATACCTAAGATATCTTCTGTATTTTCATCTTCCTCTAAGCCAATACGCTGATATTCACGTGATGGGAGCCAGCGCTCTAACTGAATGATCATTTCGACAATATCGCTATCAAGCACACTGCCAGCACCAAACATCTTGCTGACATCAATAACACCAATACCTCTAATTTCCAGCAGGTTCTTTAAAACCTTTGGTGAACGCCCACGAATACTTGATGAAATATGGAAGAGTTCAATCGCATCATCGGCAATGAGCTGATGCCCTTTCTTGATCAGTTCAAGGGCAATTTCACTCTTACCAATACCACTATCACCACGAATAATAACACCTTTACCATAGATATTCAAAAATACACCATGCATCAATGTCTCTGGAGCAAGTAATTCATCAAGATGGCTCTGCAATGTGATGGAAACACGGCCTGTTGACAATTCTGTCTCAAAGATTGGGAAATTACGCTTAATCGCAATATTCTTTAAGATATCAGGGGCTTTATAGCCTTTCGCAATGATGATACATGGTGTTTCATCATTGACAAGTTTGGAGAAACAAGCGAGCTGACTTTCTGCACTCATTTCATGGATGAACGCATTCTCCTTTTCACCAAGAAGAATAATTCTTCTAAAATCCGAATGTTTAAAGAAACCTGCAAGTTCAAAACCAGGACGATTGATTTCAGCAACATAGACTTCTCGCTCCATCGAAGCATCATCACCAGTCACTCTTTTATAAACATCGAGATCTAATAAACGACTTAATTTTGCGGATTTACTCATAGGATCCTCCTTATAACAGTTCCTTTAAGAACCAGCCTGTGCGGCTATCTGCACACTTGGCAACTTTCTCAGGTGTGCCTTGTACAACTATTGTACCACCCGCATCGCCACCTTCCAACCCTAAATCAATAACCCAATCAGCAACCTTAATGACATCAAGATTATGTTCAATCACAAGAACAGTATCACCATTATCTACAATTGTCTGAAGGACTTGAATAAGACGATTGACATCATCAGAATGCAATCCTGTTGTTGGTTCATCAAGAATATAGAGTGTTTTACCTGTTGCTTTCTTCTGCAATTCACTGGCTAGCTTAACACGTTGGGCTTCACCACCAGAGAGTGTTGTGGAAGACTGACCAAGCTTAATATAACCTAGACCTACATCATAGAGAGCTTTGATCTTGTTGTAGATGCGAGGAAGGTTCTCAAAGAAACCAAGGGCTTCTTCAATTGTCATTTCTAGCACATCATAGATATTCTTGCCTTTATATGTCACCTGTAAAGTTTCTTCATTATAACGTTTGCCACCACATTCCTCACATGGCACATAGACATCAGGAAGGAAATGCATCGAAATACGCTTTACGCCATCACCCTGACAGGCTTCACAACGTCCTCCTTTTGTATTGAAAGAGAAACGTCCTTTGTCATAGCCACGCATCTTAGCCTCTGGTGTTTTCGCAAAAAGATCACGAATATCATCAAAGACACCGGTATAAGTCACCGGATTACTTCTTGGCGTACGACCAATCGGTTCCTGCGAAACTTCAATCACTTTATCAATATTCTCAATGCCACGGATTTCTTTATGTAAGCCAGGCTTTTCTTTTGACTTATAGATTTTCATCTTTAAACCCTTAGCTAAGATATCATTGACTAGGGTTGACTTGCCTGAGCCTGAAACACCCGTTACAACGATGAATTTCCCAAGAGGGAATTTCACATTGATATTCTTCAGGTTATGTTCTTTCGCACCGCGTACTTCAAGATACAAGCCATTGCCTTTACGACGTTTTTGTGGCACTGCGATTTTCTTGCGCCCTGATAAATAAGCACCAGTAATAGATTTCTCATTGGCCATCACTTCTTCTGGTGTCCCAGCTGCAACAATCTCACCGCCATGAATGCCAGCTCCTGGCCCAACATCGACAATAAAGTCTGAAGCACGCATCGTATCTTCATCATGTTCAACGACAAGCACAGAATTACCTAAATCACGCATATCCTGTAATGTCTGAATTAGTCGGGCATTATCACGCTGATGCAAGCCAATTGATGGTTCATCAAGAACATAGAGCACACCTGATAAACGTGAGCCAATCTGTGTCGCTAAACGAATACGCTGTGCTTCACCACCTGATAGACCGCCAGCACGACGAGCCAATGTCAAATAACCTAAACCTACATTATGTAAGAATGTTAATCGATCTTTGATTTCCTTGATAATCAAGCGGGCAATCTTTTCTTCCATGATGGATAATTTTAAATGGGTAATGAAGTCAAGTGCCTGATCTATGGACATGGCTGTAAATTCAGCAATATTCATACCTCCAACCTGGACAGAAAGCACCATTTCATTTAAACGATTGCCATGGCAAGTAGGACAAACATGTTCACCCATGAATGAAGAATAATATTCTTTTGCCCATGATGAGGTTGTTTCTTGATAGCGTCTTTCAATTAATGTCTTCACGCCTTCAATATATTTCGTTGTACGTGAGACATTGCCACTCGATGATGTAATTTCATAATGAATAGGTTCCTTTGAACCATAGAATATAATATCCAGTTCTTTCTTAGAAAAATCTTTTAGCGGCTTATTGAGATCAATATGGTAATAATCTAGCAGTTTTGTGAATGTTTGCCATTCAATACGATCCGTACCCACAGCTGTCTTAAAATAACGTAAACCACCCTCATTAATAGAAAGATTCCAGTCAGGAATTAATAAATCATCATCAACCTCTTCCTTAATCCCAAGTCCCTTACAATCAGGACAAGCACCTAATGGATTATTGAAAGAGAAAAGACGTGGTTCAAGCTTCGGTACAGAGAAACCACATATAGGACATGCCTGATTGGCACTAAATAGCTTCTCAACACCCTGTGTTAAGTTTTCAACAATACATTCTCCATCAGCTAGCTTCAGTGCTGTCTCTATAGAATCTGTTAAGCGGGCATGATAGCCCTCTTTTTTGACAATACGGTCAACAACAACATCAATCGTATGTTTTTTATTCTTTTCTAGCACAATATCATCTTCCAACAGACGCATTTCCCCATCAACCTTAACACGCACAAAGCCATCTTTAAGAAGCTTCTCAAAGAGTTCTTTATGCGTTCCTTTCTGGTTCATAGCCATGCGGGCAAGAATCTGAAGCTTGTCACGATCATCATACTGATCAACAATATCCACCATCTGCTTAATCGTTTGGGCTTCAATCAGAATATTGTGATGAGGACAATAGGCATGACCAACACGAGCATAAAGTAAGCGCAAGTAGTCATAGATTTCCGTCACTGTCCCAACAGTTGAACGAGGGTTATGGGATGTTGTTTTCTGGTCAATCGCAATAGCTGGTGATAAACCATCAATACTGTCAACATCCGGCTTCTCCATGCCACCCATAAACTGTCTGGCATAGGCAGAAAGTGACTGGACATAACGACGCTGTCCTTCCGCATAGATCGTATCAAAGGCCAGTGAAGTCTTCCCACTTCCTGATAACCCCGTCAGAATGACAAGTTTATTTTTTGGTATTGAGACATTGACATTCTTGAGGTTGTTTTCACGTGCCCCTTTTACAACAATATAATCATTTGCCATTTTTTAACCCCCTTAATATCTTTTCTTTACTATAACCGGCAAGCTGCATGTCATAGGCTTTTTCAAGTAATTGACGATATTGGCTTTTCTCTTCAAAGTTGGCATCAATAAGATCCTGTCCAGTGACAAGAGGTTCTGGTGCCTCTGTCCCACACTTGGCCATAATATCTTCCATCTTTTGATCAAATGCGATAATCGTATCATAGGTAATCGCCCCGCGCCCTAGCTTATCACAGCGTGAAAGCATCATTAAGTCACGCACTGGAACCTTACCTTCAATTTCCTTTAATAGACGTTTATAGGTAATTGGCCGGATGTGATGTCTTGCCATATTCATCAAGCGCATATGATAGGCAATCATTGTCCGTACATAGATACGCATTTTCTTGCCTTGAATGATCTTGACTTCCCGATCAAAGACCTCCGCACCAACACTATCATGTCTAAGTGCATGTCCATCCGGTGTTGTCACAGCTGGCTTACCTATATCATGTAATAAGGCTGACCACATAAAGGCCAATGGATCACTGACATCTTTCTTCGTTAAAGCCGCAAGATCAAGCACCAACATCGTATGATTGAAGACATTACCTTCAGGATGATAGTCAGGTCTTTGATGTGTATGAACAAGTGCTTCCAGATAGGAAGGCAGGGCATGAATATCACGTAGGAAGATAAAGCCAGCTGAAGGATGAGGTGCCATCAGAATTTTATTATATTCTTCATAGATTCTTTCTCGACTCACATCTTCCAACATGCCTTCTTCAACCATTTTCAAACATTCCTCAAAAGTCTCTGGTGTACATTCTAAATCATAACGTGCAATAAAACTGGCTGCTCTTAATAAGCGTAAGGGATCTTCTTTGAATTTCTCAGCATTCACAATACGTAACTGTTTTTTTGACAAATCACCAATTCCATCAAAGAAATCATAGATCACCCCTGTTTTATATTCATACATCAAGGCATTAATGGTGAAATCACGACGACTAGCAGCCTTCTCTAAAGGCAGTTCAGGATCAATTTCAACACGAAAGTCCTGATGCTTTGTCCCTGTTTTATGTTCTACTCGCGGTAAGGCAAATTCATAGCCAGGCAATGTATCAAGATGAATAATCGCAAAGGATGAACCAAAGGTCATGACCTGACCAAAACGTGACAAGATTTCCACAAGATGGGCATAGGACATATGAAAGACTTCAATGTCATAGTCTTTATTTGTCCGCTTCATCATATAATCACGGACAACCCCACCAACGAGATAAACACGACCACCCTCTTCTTCAATGGCCTCAAAGATAGTCCGGGCAAGCTGACTGCATTTTAATTTACGCATCACGCATCTCCTCAATCATATCACGTAGTTCCATGGCACGTTCAAAGTCAAGACGCTTAGCTGCTTCTTTCATCTGTGCCTCAAGTTCACTGATGATTTCCTGTTTAGCCTTCTTGCCAGCTTTCTTGCCCTTCTTGACAAGCTTAGCTGCATGATCTTCGACTTCCTGGCCATGAATCACTTCACGAATATCTTTTTTGATTGTCTTTGGTGTAATACCATGGGCTTTATTATAAGCTTCCTGGATATTGCGGCGACGCTGTGTCTCTTCAATCGCTTCACGCATACTATCCGTCATATTATCAGCATACATAATAACCTTACCATGCGCATTACGGGCAGCACGACCAATCGTCTGAATAAGCGAACGACGACTACGTAAGAAGCCTTCCTTATCCGCATCAAGTATACATACAAGAGAAACTTCAGGTAAATCCAAACCTTCTCTAAGCAAGTTGATGCCTATCAGGACATCATAACGCCCTAAACGTAAATCACGCAAGATCACCGAACGTTCTATAGTCTTTGTATCACTATGTAAGTAAGCAACTTTCAAGCCAAATTCCTTCAGATAATCCGTTAAATCTTCAGCCATACGCTTTGTCAGTGTCGTAATCAGAACACGTTCATCTTTCTCAATACGTTCCTGTATTTCTGAAATAATATCATCAATCTGTCCTTCAATCGGACGTACTTCAATAACGGGATCAAGTAATCCTGTTGGTCTAATAATCTGTTCGACATAATGTCCATTTGTTGAGTCAAGTTCATAATCACCCGGTGTTGCGGATACATAGACAGCTTGATTAATCAGTTTTTCAAATTCTTCAAAACGTAAAGGTCTATTATCCAAGGCACTAGGTAATCTAAAGCCATATTCCACCAATGTCTCCTTACGGCTACGATCCCCATTAAACATCCCTCTGATCTGTGGCAACATTACATGACTTTCATCCACAATCAACAAGTAATCCTTAGGGAAATAGTCAATCAGACAGAATGGACGTTCGCCCGGCTTTCGACCATCAATATGACGTGAATAGTTTTCAATACCTGGACAAACACCCACTTCTCTCAACATTTCGACATCATGACGCGTACGTTGATCAAGACGTTCATACTCAAGTGGCTTGCCTTCTTTTGTATAGTACTCAAGACGATCTTTCAGCTCTTCTTCAATCGTCTTGCAGGCATGCAACATGTTTTCCTTATTTGTGACATATTCATCAGCAGGATAGATGGTATAGGCATTATAAGCCGCAATTGTCTTGCCCGTTAGAGGATCTGCCTCAGTAATACGATCAACCTCATCACCAAAGAGCTCAACACGCACATAATAGCTTTCTGTATGCCCTGGCACAATTTCAATCACATCACCACGCACTCTAAAAGTACCTTTTGTCTGATCCATGTCATTACGTACATACTGACGATCAACAAGATAATTCAAGAGCTCCCGCCGATCAATCTCCTGACCAACATGCAGGGCAAAAATCATCTCTTTATAACGATCTGGATTACCTAAACCATAAATTGAAGCCACTGATCCCACGACAATCGTATCCTCACGATCTAATAATGAATTCATTGCACTTGCGCGAAGCATTTCCAGTTCATAATTCTGTTGGGCCTCTTTATCAATATATGTATCACTTTTAGGAATATAAGCTTCTGGCTGATAGAAATCGAAATTAGAAATAAAATATTCAACACGATTATGTGGGAAGAATTCCTTAAGTTCTTCATAGAGCTGGGCAGCTAGCGTTTTATTGTGGGATAGCACAAGTGTAGGCTTATTAACCGCAGCAATCACATTCGCAAACGTGAACGTCTTACCCGTTCCAGTACCACCAAGTAATACCTGTGTCTTCTTGCCTTCCTTAATACCTTCCACCAATTCCTTAATAGCCTCTGGCTGATCGCCCATAGGCTGAAATGGTGAAACCAATTCAAAATGACGCTTCATTCAAACACCCCCCTTTATAATCGTCCTAAGACATCATTCAATACAAGATCATTTGCCGTATCAGTAATATAATTCATATAATCTGAAAGCAAGTTTTCAAAGTCATTATAATCATATTCTCCATTAACAGTTAAATGATGCTCATTTTCATAACGTTTTAAGCTTTCACTAGCTTCAACAGAAAAATAACCATCCTTTCTACCAGGCTGATAATGTAATGTCTCCAACATAATTTCCATCATTTTTATATGTTCATCAACCTGATCGACCTTATAAATATCAGAGAAATACTTTGTATTAAAATCACGATTATAGCTCTCTATCTTTATATCAGGATTGATTCCTTTTTTATTAATGACTTTCTTCTTTGAAGTCAACCATTCACTATCCGTATATTTTAATGTAGCTCCGTTCGATAACTCATCTTCCACCTGAATAATACTTTTACCATAAGTCTTGCTTCCCACTGTCGTAAAACCATCAACTTCATTAAGTGTTGAAGCAATAAGTTCAGCAGAGCTTGCCGTATTCTCGTTGACAAGAACATAGCCATGCTGATAGTCAAAATCAGTATTGGTATTATCTTTTTGTGGCTTAGTAGAAGACTTGTCACGTAAATAGTAAAGTGTCTCTCCCTTCTTATTGAAGAGCGAAAGGATATCTTTAGCTGTACCTACATAGCCTCCCCCATTATCTCTTAAATCAACAATAAGTTCTGTGACATGTTTTTCCTTAAAGGCATTTAAGATATTTTCTACTTTCTTATCCGTATTACTGCCAATCGTATTAAGATGAATATAACCATAATTCTTACCATTCTTATTCGCTATATAAGCATAGAAATCCGTTTCCACAGCCTTACGTGTCACTTTCTTACTCACATACTGGTCATTCTTCTTCACCTTCAGCATCACACTTGTCCCACTCTTCCCTAAAATCAAATCAGGAATCTTATCATAAGACTGTTTCGCAAGATCAACACCATCCGCACTGACAATAATATCGCCCGCTTTTATTCCTGCTGAATAAGCAGGTGTATTTTCATAGACACGACTGACCATGATGCCAGAATGCACCTTTAAATACGTGATACCAATTCCTTCATAATCACCATTCACTGATGTCGTAAAAGCCTTTGATTCATCCTTAGTGAGATATTGGGAATGTATATCCCCCAAACCATCCACCATTCCTTTAAGTATTCTTGTATCCAACGATGTTTTATTATGTGTTGTATCATAGAATGCATTCTTTAAGATCTTATAAACTTCATTGACCCTACTTGTATTAGACTGCGGTGCAACCTTATTAATTAAGCCGCTTAAGCCATATCCCCCAACTAGCCCGATGACAAGAACAATGCAGATTGTCACAACATAAGCCTTAAATGTGATTCTCTTTTTCTTCTGTTTATCCATAGTATTTCCTCGTTGTTTCATTCTATCATAAAGTCTTTTATTTGAATACGCAAAAGCATAGACAACTTAAAAAGGACTTCATAACGAAGTCCCTCTTTCTATCAAGAATGACGTTTTTTCCTAATCCATAATAGACATCCACACAACAATAAACTCAATAGACCAAGTACAAACACAATCATTGGTTTATGAGAATCAATAATTCCTGTTTCAGGCATATCACGTACATTATAGATTGTCACAATCGGACTATCATTTCTATTGATGGTCTTATTCTCTATAGCTGTATCTTGTTTTGTTTCTTGGTTGAGCTGATATTGTGTGACATAAAGTGTATCTTTTGTTTCTTCAACTGAATATGTCCCTGGCTGGATATTCTTGAAAACAATATATTGATTCGCTTTTAAAGTGATATGTGCTTCACCATTAGTGAATGACATTGTCCCTGTCGCTTGATTGCCTGTTGATGGAGCCTCACCCCATATTGAGGCATTACTGCCTTCAACATCGACATTGCCATTAACCGAGTTCCCACTTTCATCTTTCAAAGTCACCTTGATATGGAAATCTCTCTGGTCATCACCCATATTCCCACCAACACTATTTTTAATAGTGAGATTTTGAGTACCATTAAAATCATAATAATATTTTAAGGTTTTGCCTTTCGTTGGGAAATTTTCAATCTTTAACACACTATCCGTTTTATTCAAAACATAACCTGATTCAGCCTCTGGAGGGATACCAATAATCGTTTGACTAGTAGTCCCTAAATAATCATGATCCGATATCTTCTGATAATACTTTGTGATCCCATCACGTGTCAACGTTGTATAGTCATCTGAAGCCTTAGCAGGATAATCACCCTCATGTATTTCTTTATACATGACAATGTTATAAATCCCTTTACCAGCTGGAATATGTTTGCTGTCAACCCATTGTGCTTCAAATGTATAATGGTCATCACCATTATCTTTGTCATCATAAAGTGTCTTAGTAATGTTATCTTCTTTATCAGTAGTTGGATTATAGAGCTGATAAGTGATCTCTTGTTTTTCGGTATCACGGCCATAATTATAGGTTGTTGTATCAACCGTATAGGTTTCATTTGGCATCAGAATACGCTTGATAGACTCATCTTTTTGAATAGTTGGATCACTATTGGTAGGAATCATCTTCCATCCTGCAAAGACATAACCCTTTTTCACCGGTGTCGCCGTCGGCATCAAGATATGATTAGAGCCATCTTCAATAGAATATTTCTTATCATCTATATAGCTCTCTTTGCCATTAAGCGTACCACCATTTAAATCATAAACAGCATCAAACTTATATGGCGATATTTCAATTTGAATATTACGATGAGGCTGATTGACAGAATAATATTTGATAAAGTTTGTATAGCCATCATTCATTGCCTGTGCAAAGGATTTAATAGCTTTTTGTTTATCATGATACGTATTGTTATAAGACATATACATTTTAGAAATAGGTTTGGCGACGGGCTTATAGTCACTTGTATAATCAGCACCTGTCACATAGACCTTTGCCGTCTTGATATCATAGCCTGGCAAGACATCAAAATAAAGATGTCTCTCCGTCCCCACTTCACCTGGTGCTTCAAACTGTGTATGCCACTGGTTAGACGTATAGCCATCTGAGCGCACTGTCTCATCAAATAATGTTCTAGGCAAAGTGCCATCTTCACTTGCATCACCATAAATATATTGATGATCAGGAGAACGTTTTCCATCCTGATTTACTTCTTCCCATTTAAACAAATCTTTTTTACGATAATAGGGCTCACCATTATATAAACTATCCCACCATTTATTATTATCATGGTCTTCATCATAACTATCAGCAACAATACGCTTAACACCAACAGCTTTCGTCAAAGTTAAAGACTCACTATTTACGGCATTACAATCAAAATCCACATTAATATCACGACTTGCATTTGTCACCC
Organism: Sharpea porci; assembly: GCF_009695655.1. Classification (GTDB taxonomy): domain Bacteria; phylum Bacillota_I; class Bacilli_A; order Erysipelotrichales; family Coprobacillaceae; genus Sharpea; species Sharpea porci. Next base: position 13,660 of record NZ_VUNM01000027.1, on the reverse strand, counting down.
AGCATTCAAATTTCAAACGTTTATTTCTCTTCAATAATGAATTACTATCTTCTCTATCTTTTTCGAGATGCAAATCATAATTGACAGAATAGTTCTGATAATCTTCATAACGATCAAACTTAAAATGGGCGACCATGCCATGATCAAGCTTTGTATCATGGACCTTTCCATCATACTGAGCATCCAGGGCAATGCCATTAATCGCAAGACGATCAAATTGCCAGTTGGTACCTTTTTGTGAATACATCACAAAATAGAATGTGCCCCCTGGTGATGCACTTGTTGTGGCAATATCTTTTGCCTTCTTGACAACATTGCCACTTTCATCTGTTAGCTCTTGTTTTGTATACGAACAAAATTGATTTTGATTTGTATAGAGAAGATCGTGGGTTCCATCATCACCTTCATACTCAATATAATGTTCTTTACCATCTTTGTCCTTTACTGTTGCGATTGTTGAAGCACTTTTTGTATCCTTAATGACTGCTTTGGCATGAATTGATAAACCTGCTTCATTTGTCAGCGAAGCATCTCCATCAATATCATCAATCGTATTCGTACTAGGATTATACGTCCCCGAATACCCTTTCCAACAAATATAACCATGATGTTCACCAAAAGGATTCACAACATGCATACGATATTGTGCCACAGGCTCTACTACCGCCACAACAGTAATATCACTCGATGGAACATAGTGACCAGCATCATCAAGATTATAAGAAATATCAGTTTGATTCTTGCCATCAGTGACATACAATCTTTTTAAGCGATAATCCTTACCACCGCTACCTGCTTTAGTCTGGCAGATAAAGTGTACTTCAAGTGTTTGCCCAACTATACATTTAGTCGATGGTGTGACAAAATAGCCTCCTAGATCATCTTGCGACATACCTTTAGATAACTCTTTACCATTTGTATCTTGTACACTATAGCTAATGTTATAAGCTGCTTGATATTGTAGCTTAATATAAGCACCTTCTGGCAATAAGACACCTGTTTCTGGTGTTGTTGAATAGGCGTAATATGTATAGCTTACATCATTTTCCATGTAAGTATTAGCGTAATGTATCGGTGTTTCTTTGCCATCTTTAAATTCAACATATGCCCCTTCAAATACGGCATGTTCAATGACTGGTACAGTTGTACTGTCGATGACACCTGCCTTCATCTTTGTTGGAGTATTTTGTTTTGCATCACCAATATAAACAGAAACAGGGATTTCATTATTCTGAGTAATGACATTGGCTTTAACAGCTTTATTTAAGAGGGCAAATGACATCTTGTTTTCAAACTGAAAATCATCTGTCGCAATAGCTGTCTGGTGATACACAAATGTTCCTATTGTCAAAGCAAGAAAAGTCAAAAGGATGACAATAATAAGTTTGCTTAATTTATTGATTTTCATAATAATCATCATCCCTTCTCATTGACAAAACAATCAAACAAGCCATCATTACAAAGGCAAATACCATCACCATAACCCATATGATAATAGGTGTATTGTCCTCTGTTTTGACTTGTTTGGATTGCCTATGTTGACTATTGATATGAAAGACCATATCTTCTTCTTTATAGCCATTTCTATTCACTGGCAATAAGGCATGTCCCTGAAGTCGCCCCTGTTGATCATAATCAACAAGAATGCGAATATGATAACGTTGTTGTCCTTGTTCATTACTCAGGTAGTAGTGATATAGGCCTGGCTTTGAATAAGATAAATTAATGGTTTGTTTATGGTCTAAAGCATGCATAATATAAGTCATTTCACCATTGGATGTACCTATTGGCATGGGTGCATCTTGACTTTGTAGTTTATATTGATAGGTTGCTTGTGGTATTGAGGCATAAGGAGAGGAGACTTTTTGATAAAACGTGAGATGGACTTGGACAGTTTGATGCGCATAAGCATCTTTGCATACCAAGGGTATAAACAAGAAGAGCACTAAGATCACTAACTGTTTCTTCTTCATTTCTCTAACTCCACCTTCCTTTTATAAGAAAGATAGCGATTATAGAGGAATAATATACATAATAGGAAGAGAAGATTCACAATCGCTAATACAAGTAAAGGACAACGCTTTAATTCCTCTAATAACCCATAATGATCAAAGAGATTAAAAGATTTATGAATAAATGGATTCTTATGAATCTTATTGGTCATCTTACAAACAAGAATCATACGACCATTTGTAATATCTCCTTCACATGTACTTAAGAGAACAAGATGGTCATCTTCACTTATTGGCATGGATCGAATGCATTGAGCCTTCTCTTGAATATAAGACTGATAGGTTTGTTTTTGCGTTAAAGATGTAATGCCTGGATGATAGATTAAGGTATTATTGGCATCTGTTTCCAATAATGCATAAATATCCAATCCCCACCAATGATGATTGGCATAGATTTTTCCATATTGATGTTTTTGAAAATAATCTTGAGAGAGAAATAAACTCAAATCCCCTAACATCATATGTTGGTCCATATGATGACCATATATGATATTGTTGTAATCTTGGAAATTGGATTGATTACGATAATCGAGATAAAGACTTCCCGATGCTTGAAAACGGCCATCAGCTGTATGATTAAGATAATAGATATTATCCTTGCCCTGTACAATGGGATAATCACAGCCTGTACCATAGAGCTCAATCCACCCAATAACATCTTTATTCACTTTCACATAATCTTCAAAACGCCGACGATCATGTGTAGGCTTATATTCCTTATAATGATTATGACTTGCTTCACTATAAAGCAAAGCACTATCCCATAATGCATATATTCCAAAACATAGTAGCAATAAAAGAAGGATGAGAACAGAGAAGTTCACGCCTTCAGAAATACCATGTACAACACGCTTTCCTAACGCTTTCCTTTCTCTTCCCATCCATTGCCACCTCTTAATTATCTTTCTTCACTTTTTCTTTTAGCTGCAATATATCCAACAAAACCAGCTAATACTCCTAAAACAATTAAGATATAAGGTAAGTTATTGACAAAAATACCTGTTGGTGAATTTGAATTACGTGTATTCACAACAACAACAGTATCCGTACCTTCAGAAACATTACCTGTTACAAGTTCACGTTCTTTTGACTTCTGAGCAGGTATACCGCCATTTAAACGAGCATACGTCGTAGAAGTATAAAAGGTATCACGATCTGTTTCCTGTGCTTCAAAAGCTGTACCAACATATAAATCAGTAAAGACAAGCTTTTCACCATGATTTAATGAAACAGTTTGTGCCACGCCATCAGTGAACGTTAAAGTTTCACCATCCTGTGTACCATCAGCTGTAACAATCTTAGCACTATATTGTTTTGACGAAACGTTCGCAAGAGCAGGAGCAGTCACTTTAACAGTGAAGGCGAATTTCTGATTCTGATCAGCTAAATCACCTGTAATAATCTTTCCAACAGAGAAAATCTTATCACGTGCCTCATTAGGATCTGTAGGATTATCAGCTTTAGGCGTTACTGGATCTGGATTTTCTGTTGAAGTGTCTTGGATTTCTTTCAGATAGGTATTCACAAAGCGTAATCCACCACTGCCTGGAATATTATCATCTGGCTTACTAGGATTTACCTTCTTGGCATCCCCATTAGTAACGGTATTACCCTGGTCATCTTTTTCCTTAGTAACCTTAATATCCGAAATATAATTATTGTTTGTATTATCCTTCTTGACATAAACAATTGCCTTATATTCAGCTCTAGAATATGTCATTTTCGTTGTGGTTTTCAAATGATTTGTCTGATCTTCAGTTTCCTTAGGTTCTTCATTACCTAGTGTTTCATTAATTGTAAATTCATAAACACCAGGACCATCTGCCTTAAACTGGTTGACTTCTTCAGTACTTAATAATGGTGTTGATTTTAGATAACGATAAATCTTATGATCATTACCAGCTCCATTAACATCAATGATTCTCTTTGTATCAGTATCTGTAAATGTAATGCTCTTTTGTGAAATCGTCTTAGCGTAATTACCACCATCTTTTTTAACAGCACTCATATCAAAGGTAAATGTCGTTCCAGCATCAGGTATTTTCGTTCCTACTGGCATATCAAACTCTTTAGTGATATAGGCTTTGGCATCAGTCTGATCGGCAAATACTGGTGCTGTCAGAGCAAGCGCCATCATGCCTGAAACACAAAAAGCTATCATGCCTTTAAAATAATTCTTCATAATTTTTCCTCCATTTCATTAAATGTTGCGACGTCGTATAACACAAATCACTTTTCCAATAATGTTTTTCTCACTCACTGCACCAAATACACGACTATCCGTCGCCTGTTCACGATTATCACTCATCACAAAGACCTTTCCTTTGGGGACATGATAAGGAAACTGGACGGATGATACATAGCGTTTTGTCTTCGTATAGACATGCACTTCCTCTTTCAATGCACCATTCACCATTAAACCATCATCAGTAATATCAACAACATCTCCACCTATCGCAACAATACGTTGTACTTGTAAGAGATTTGCCTCTTTAAACAAAACAACATCCTGATCCGCAAAATGTCGATCCAAACGATAGAAAAACGCCAAATCCCCCTCACTTATAGATGGTTTCATATTATCCGCATTATAACGTAATGCACCAAATATAAATGTAAGGACGAGGGCAAAGATTAAAATGATAATAGCTATCTTGATGAGGAGATAGAGAATATCCTGCATTAATGTAGGCTTAGCATGTGGAGCTTGATGTGTCATATACGTCTCCTTCTAGAATTGTTCTTCCCACTATTATTGGGCTACATAAAGAAAATCAGCGTATTTGAAATTGAAATAAAATGAATTATAATAATATTAGCTACTGATTTTCATTTATGCTTCATCCGTACGTGACTATCGTTATTAAAATGCTCACAATAATCCGTACATCAATCACCGTACCTGCATAAAATGTAGCTATTAGCTCCGCCTTTATTCTTCAAGACGAGAGCGAGACACCCACGGCCATGGGTGTTTTTTCATATAGGCAGGTACCCTTCATGCCTCCTTCCTGCTTTACCCTATCTTAGCATTATGCATGTCAATAAAAAACTAGCAAAATTATTATAGGGTTCATAAGATTTACTTATACTCTAGTGAATATTTACTAATATTAATATATTCATTTATTTCATAATATCGATAAGAGCTCTAAAGAAAAAAAGATTTCTATGCCTTAAACATAGAAATCCTTTCAGTCTTAAGAACCTTTATTTTGTCCTATATTCTGGAAAAATGCAATCATTTCATCAACAAGCTCATCATATGCATGATCATAATAAGCAACACCAAAATAAGCTGTATGATGAGTATCATCACATTCAAGAAAACTATATTGTGAATCATCATTTACAAATTCCTTTGAAACGAATGCGACACCTTGATCCAAACGTACACTCATTAAAAGATCTTCAAAAGAATCACATTCCTTGACGATATTGGGAATAAAACCATCTTTTTCACAATTCCGCATAAAATCATTATAAAGCCCTTCACCAGCTGCTCGACTTAACGTAACAATGGGCTCATTTTTGATTTCTTGAACAGAAATCTTTTGTCTTGAAGCTAGACGATGTTTCTTACTGACACATACATAAACACGTGCTGAATAGATTTTCTTACAGATAATATACGGAAGAATTTCAAGATTATTGTAGTTGCCAATCGCTATATCAAGATTATGTTCTTGAAATAGGTCGGCACATTGTCCTAACGGAACATATTTGAGTTCAACTTGTTCTTGATGAGAGGAGAGATACTGTTCAAGAAAATGAGGAATAAATTTTCTCATAAAAGGTCCCTGAAAGCCAATCACAATGCTTTTTTCTTTGTGATTGTTAAGATAGTTTAAAAGATGATCATATTCTTCCACAATATATTTCACATTTTCATAATATATTTTCCCTTTTTTTGTCAGTTGCGGTCGATATTGACTACGGTCAAATAGCTGAAATCCAAGTTCTTCTTCAAGGTGCATGATTTTTTGGGATACCGCCGATTGCGACATAAAGAGTTTCTTTGCCGCAGCACTAAAACTGCCACATTCAACAGCACAAATAAAGATCCTTACTTGATCCACCTTAAGATTCGACAAAAATACACCCCCTTAATATATCTATGGTATATATATATATATATATATATATATATATACGTTATTTATATATTAACATAGGATGTATGATTAAAATACCCATATTTTACTTATAGACTTTATAAGTTCAGCTTATATTGTTATGAATGTATTACATATAATCTAAGATACTGTATTCTCTCAATACAACATCATTTCATCTAATATAATTATTATGATATAAAACAAAAAGCCCACTCAAGTGGGCTCTTCTTGATTCAATATGAGAATTATAATTCAGCGAAATACTTAATAGTTCTAACCATGTTAGAAGTGAATGAGTTTTCGTTGTCATACCATGATACTGTCTGAACTTCAGTATCACCATTTGGTAATGGGTTAACCATAGTCTGAGTAGCATCGAATAATGAACCGTATCTCATACCAACGATATCAGAAGATACGATTGGGTCTTCGTTGTAACCGAATGATTCAGTCTGAGCAGCCTTCATAGCAGCATTAACCTGTTCAACTGTTACAGCACCCTTAACTACAGAAGTTAAGATAGTTGTTGAACCAGTTGGAACTGGAACACGCTGTGCAGAACCGATTAATTTACCATTTAATTCTGGGATAACTAAACCGATTGCTTTTGCAGCACCTGTTGAGTTAGGAACGATATTAACTGCAGCTGCACGAGCTCTTCTTAAATCACCTTTTCTGTGTGGTCCATCAAGGATCATCTGGTCACCAGTGTAAGCATGAACTGTTAACATGATACCTGACTGGATTTCAGCTAAATCATTTAATGCTTTAGCCATTGGAGCTAAGCAGTTTGTAGTACATGAAGCAGCAGAGATAATCTGATCTTCAGCTGTTAATGTTTCATTATTTGTGTTGAATACGATTGTCTTTAAATCGTTTCCAGCTGGAGCTGAGATAACAACTTTCTTAGCACCTGCTCTTACATGAGCCATAGCTTTTTCTTTTGAAGTATAGAAACCAGTACATTCAAGTACTACGTCTACTCCTAATTCGCCCCATGGTAATTCTTCAGCGTTAGGTTTAGCGTAGATAGTGATTTCCTTACCATCAACTACGATTGAGCTTTCCTTAGCTTCTACAGTGTCAGCTAAAGCATATTTACCCTGTGATGAATCATACTTTAATAAATGAGCTAACATTTTAGGTGAAGTTAAGTCATTGATTGCTACTACTTCGTAACCTTCTGCACCAAACATCTGTCTGAATGCTAAACGACCAATACGGCCAAAACCATTAATTGCAACTTTTACTGCCATTTTATGACATTCCTCCTTATTAAATCTACACATATTATATGTCACGCCATCTTTAAAATCAACAAATTCTCTTTGCTTCAAATTAATTTTAACGTTTTTAACACGCTCTTTAGCCTTATAGTCTTAACTCTTACCAAGCATTAATTTAAAAAACATTGTATTGATGGTACAAATCTAAAATTGCGCTTACATAAGATGTAAACAATTTAAACAAATAAGAATATTGTTTTATCCTTATTTCTATCACTTTATTAACATCAATCCCTTAACTTCACATCACAGAATACGCTTTCATCTTAAACAACGACATTGATCTACGACTTGTCATCATCAAAAGAAATAGTACAATAGATGCATATGGAGGTATATTTATGTCATACGATTCATCAACAGTAGAAGAAAAATACAAAAGATGCCAACAAGCCGTTGAACTTCTCAAAATACAGACCAACAATGACACTGATGCTCTTGCAGAAGTTTTCCATGCATTAAGCGATTGTCAGAGTTTTGGTGCTGATGAGTGGAATGTCAGCCAGTTAAGACTCGCCATTATTGAAACAGATGCCAAGCTTGCTTACAACAAGGAAACTGGTGAATTCAATCCCAACGAGAAAGTCATTGCCTTATTTGATTAATGAATGTTGTGAAGCGTTCATGCAGCTATAACTCATACAAAGAAGAATCAAAGACATCATCAAGAACCTACAACTCAGAAATGGATCAAGGAGATGTGTCATAGCGATGATGATATTCCGGTAATAGTGATGCAACCACGAGAAGAACATTCCAAGATGCTGTTAACATAGGTGACAGTGCTGATGATACAAGCTTTGAGTGTTCAAGATGTCATGTACACATGAAAATAAAATCCTAATGAAAAAGTGCTGCGTTAATCGCAACACTCTTTTTATATCTCAATATACCCTCTAAAGCCTCTTGAAGCATAATAGGAATCGGCACCATTATGATAAAGGAAAACAGTCCCATAACGTTTTTCCATAAAGACTACCCCACCCTTTTCACGAATAGAATCAGGGGTTGCCACCCAGCTTGATGTTTTTAAATCAAATTCTTCTAATGACTGTAAGTCTTGATAGTCCTGGATGCTTAAGAGCTGGATACCAATACTTTCTGCTTCTTCCTGCACACTTGATTTTGGGGGATTCTTCTTACGTTTTCTTCTCGCTTCTTCATCAAAGCAGAGTGAACGTCTTTCCTTAGGTGACTCTTTACAACAATCGACATAAGCAATCTTGTCTTTAAAGACAACAACATCGGGTTCACCACCTGTTGCTTCCATATTCGCAATCACTTTGCGAATTTGAGCAGTTAAGCGTTGTTCAACATCTTCCCATGTAAGATTGGGATGACGGTTCATATGTTCTTCAAATCTTTGTTTTAATAAATCCATAAATCCTCCATAAAAAAGGCATACCTTCAGGCATGCCTTCTACTTAGTTTTCATCATCGTCATATGAATCTTCATCTACTGAATCGTCGACTTCTTCCTCTTCGACTTCTTCATCATCATTATAGATATCATTCATATCAATATGAACTTCTTCAAATTTACGACGTAATCTTAAATCCCACATATTTTCACCAGTCGTAATCATACGTCCATCAAGAATCAAACCAGTATAGAATAATGACTGGTTCTGGTCTCTTTCTTCTTCATTATAGCCCTTTAATTCTGCAACTTTATTCCATAAATCAAAGAAGCTAACAGGTCCTGATAAGCTCTTCATATAATCAAAAGCAATATCAACCATTGATGACTGTTTATAATCCATTGTATCCTCCTACATCTGTTCAGGTGCTGTTACACCAATAAGATCTAATGCATTCTTAAGAGTAATTCTACTTGCTTCTACTAAAGCAAGACGTTCTGATGAGAGTTCTCTATTTTCTTCATCCAATACATGACAATCATTATAGAATGAATGGAATAATTGTGCAAGTTTCTGGATATAATTCGCAATTTTGTGTGGTGCTCTGTTCTTTGCTGCTTCAGCAACTTCATTAGGGAACTCATTGATATGTTTTAAGAGTTCGATTTCTTTTTCATTACCTAATAATTCAAAGTGATCAGCCATTTCAAAGCCTTTTTCCTTCGCATTTCTTTCAACTGAGCACATTCTTGCATGGGCATATTGAGCATAGTAAACAGGGTTTTCATTAGATTGTGATTTCGCAAGACCAAGATCAAATTCAAATGGCGTATTAGCTGCTTTAGAGACAAAGAAGTAACGTGTAGCGTCTACTCCAATCTCTTCAATTAAGTCTTTAATTGTGACAGCGTTACCTGTACGTTTACTCATCTTGACAACTTCACCATTCTCAACCATCTGCACTAACTGCATGATATCGATATTCAGCTGGTCTTTGTTGTAACCTAAGGCCTGCATAGCTGCTTTCATACGGTTGATATAGCCGTGGTGATCAGCCCCAAATAAATCCACAAGATAATCAAAACCACGATCAAACTTATTTTTATGATAAGCAATATCAGGTGTAAAGTAAGTATAAGAACCATCATTCTTAATAAGAACACGGTCTTTATCATCACCAAAGTCCGTAGATCTAAACCATAACGCATCATCCTGCTTATAGAGATAACCACGCTTATCTAATTCATCAATAACAGGCTGAATCATATTTTCACGATAAAGCGAAGTTTCACTAAACCAGTAATCAAAATGCACTCTGAATTCATTCAAAATATCTTTGATCTTGGCAAGTTCATGTTGTGTGCCAAGTTCTCTAAAGAAGTGAATCGCATCTTCTTCATTGATATGGAGGAATTTATCACCATGTTCCTCTTTAACCTTAGCAGCAATATCTTTGACATCCTGGCCATAATAGCCATCAGCTGGCATTTCTCTTTCCACCCCAAAGAGAGCTAAATAACGTGTATAAAGTGATAATGCGAGATTGGTAATCTGTTTGCCAGCATCATTAATATAATATTCAGCTGTTACATCATAACCTGCCTTACGCATAACACGCACAATGGAATCACCAACAGCCGCACCTTTGGCATGACCTAGATGTAAGTCACCAGTTGGATTAGCTGAGACGAATTCCACATCATATTTAATATGATTAGGTGTACCATCACCATAGTGTTCCTTTTTTTCTAACACATCTTTAATAACTGACGTCAATGCATCATTCTTCATAAAGAAGTTGATAAAGCCTGGACCGGCAATTTCCACTTTTTCTACATTTGCCTTATCCTTATCAAATGATGCTAAAATATTGTTGGCAATTTCTCTTGGATTCTTATGTAAAAGACGTGTGAGCTGCATGGCAATATTTGTCGAATAATCACCATGTGATGTGTCTTTTGGAATCTCAATATTAATATCTTCTGTATTATATTCCTCTACGAGGTCTCCTTGTACTAAAGCATTTTTGATACTTTCTTTCAGGAGTGCTTCAATCTTGTTTGTAGCCATAACTCCTCCTCTAATTTCATACCATATTAAGATAACATAAAAATAGTGATAGTCAATATTTTTCCCATTCCACCTACAAAAAACAAGAGGATTCCTAAAGAATCCTCTAAGCTTCATCAGCCAATTCCTGTCCTCTCAACATTATATAGACAGTCGAAACAACTTCCCCTTGAACCACCAGTTCATAAATTAAGGAAAGTTTATTTTCATCACTTTCTAATTTAATAACACGTGTTGTCATATGCATCACACCATATTGTGTGACATAGTCATTTTCCATTTCTTCAAAAGCACTTAAAAAGAGATGGCTTTGGCCATGTTTAAGGGATACATGTTGATCATTATAATGGATTTCAAATCTTTCCCCATTACTCGCAAACTTAACAACATGATTGCCCTGGTCATAATGATAGGTCCCTTTTTCTTCATAGCTGACAGACTCTTTAAAACTGCCATGATTAATAACTGATTTATAGATATATTTCTTATTCATCCGTTTCCTTTCTCCAGTTCGAATTTCTCACAAAGAAAACCTTACGATCAATTTTAGGCTTAGAATGCAAGATGGCATTAACGATATGGGATGTATCAGAGAGAGTTGAAATGGTGCCATCTTCCATTAATATCTCAATTTCCCCCGTATGCTTACCGACGCCATAATGTTTATAGGGAACCTGAATAGCCTCATCATCAACGACATAATAATCAGGATCCAAGCCTTTCTCAATTGTCTTCTTGCGATATTCTTCAATCTCACTAGCATCATTAATAGATTCATATTTAAATAAATGACGATTAATAAAACGCTGACATAAATCACTTAAGATTGCATCATCTTCATTCTGCATTTCCCCAATATAGTAATAAATCACATTCTCATCCAACGCTTCATATTCCGCTACACTCATCTTTTCCCCACTAATAAAAGGCAATAAGTATTGAATATTGGTTTGAAAATGATAGCCCTGTTCATAAAGCACAGTCAGTCTTTTCGCAATTAACTGAAAGACATGTTCATAACTTCTTGCTGTTGGATGGAAATAGACCTGATAATACATATGATAACGGGCTAGGATATAGTCTTCGATAGCTTGTACACCACTATATTTAAAGACAATACGATCATCTTTAATACGCAATGTGCGTAAAATACGAGAACGGTCAAATTCACCATAGGTTACCCCCGCAAAATAACTATCACGTAATAAATAATCCATCCGATCCGCATCCAACTGTGAACTCACCATCTGAACAATCATTGGCTTAGAAGCTTTATGGGCAATGACATTAGCTACATCAAGAGGTAAGTCTTCATGCACACTTTTTAATACATGATGAACTTCACTTTCTTCAAGAATCATCCTTCTTGTCATTTCTTCATGATTGGTATGAAAGGCGCCTTCAAAAGTATGGGAAAAAGGACCATGACCAATATCATGCAAGAGTCCTGCACACATCACTGTCAACTTCTCATAATCATTGAGATGTTTGTCTATCTCATCAAGAGCACACATCTTTCTTACCGTTTCATAAACACCTAAACTATGCGTAAAGCGCGAATGTTCAGCTGAAGGGAAGACCATATAGGTACCACCTAATTGCTTAATACGTCTTAAGCGCTGCACTTCTGCCGTGGCAATAAGCTGCCAGATAGGCAAATATTCAAATGTAATATATCCATGAATAGCGTCTCTGATAACTCTTGATTCATGTAAGCGATATTGTTCAAGCGTGAATTCATTTTTATCCATACAATCACATCCTTTGTCATATTCTAACATAAATACAAAGAAAAACGATACATTCAAAGAGGTTAGAGTGTTAATAGTATGACAATTTCTTGTATAATAGATGTTAGGAGGATTATATATGATGTATATTGATGAAATTAGAGAAGCTGCATCCTATATTCAATCTCGCTATCATGAATCACTTGATCTAGCCATTGTCCTAGGTTCTGGCTTAGGCCCTCTTGCCGATCAAATTAAGAATCCGGTTGTGATTGATTATAAGGATATCCCTCATTTCCCTCTTTCTACAATTAAAGGACATGAAGGAAAGCTCTATCTTGGTGAATTAAATGGAAAGCATATTGCGGTTATGAAGGGACGTGTGCATTTCTATGAAGGGCATTCTTCGAAATCGATCACGCTTTGTATTCGTGTGTTCAGGGCTTTAAATATTAGAAAACTCATTCTGACGAATGCCTGTGGTGGTATTCGTGAAGATCTTGTTCCTGGACAGATTACATTAATTAGTGATCATATTAGTTTTCTTTGTCCATCTCCTTTGATTGGACCTAATCTTGATGAATTTGGACCACGTTTTAAAGATATGACGGATGTCTATACAAAGACATTAAGAGCCAAGGCCTTACAAATAGCCAAAGATGTTCATGTCGATGTCAAAGAAGGCATTTATGCCTATTTCACTGGTCCACAGTTTGAAACACCAGCAGAAATTCGTGCTTTAAAAGTCATGGGGGCAGACATGGTGGGCATGTCGACTGTTCCTGAAGCTATCGTGGCAAGACATAGCGGTATGGACGTTTTAGGCATTTCCCTGATTACTAACAGAGCTGCCGGCCTTTCTGCCAACCCTTTAAGTCACCAGGAAGTCGAAGAAGCAGCTTCCAAAGCCCAGGATCGACTTGTCTTATTTGTCAATCAAGTCATTGCATCCATTTAGGGTCTGTCCCGAAATAAAATAGACGCATAAAAATAGCGGTATCACACATATAGTGTATGATGCCGCTATTTTGTGGTATAATAGAGCTATGGAAACTATAAATAATAAAGGCTCTATATACACCA
>NZ_VUNM01000026.1 GCF_009695655.1 Sharpea porci | reverse complement strand
CTGAGGAGAAGTATCTAGTCTCGCAGTTCGAACGATACAATGAGAAGTTCCTGAACCGCGTGCACAGGGGATTTGGAAAAGTCACAAGCTTCTGGTTCAATGACTCTTATGGAGAAAGCGCTTCCTGCAAGTAGCAGCATGTAACTGCATATTCAGCTAAGAATTAAATCATCAGACAGAAATCATGCGAAGAGGGATTATCAATTTACACAAAATTATTGACACTATCAAGTACCTGCCTTATGTTGCTACAAATAATATAAAATCAGCAAATTTTCAATTAAGCAAATAACTAAATAAATCAGAAATCACCATATTAATCTATACAACCACAAAAAAAGACACTTATTCAGCATCAATGATACTGCTAAGTGTCTTTTCCATATCACTTATTAAATTGACTACTAACGCATTTCCCATCATAAATCTACGCTTACGTAATGGCATTTCAACGACTTTTCCATCAACATCACAATACTTTGTATGTTCAGTAGGAAAGCCTTGAATTCTTTCTGCTTCCTCAGCAGTTAATAGTCTAATACGGCCTGTTTTTCTATCCCTCACAATGTGAGTGGAACGACTAAATGACCCTTCTGATGTAAGCATAGTTCTAGCTGGCTTATCTTCTTCATCAATCATAGCAATTGGGCCTTCTGAATATATATATTCGTGTCCATTAGCAGATTTTCTTAAAAGCTTCTTAGCACCTTTAAGATACTGCCAAGTCTTTCTTTGTTGGATTGGTAATTTTCCTTGTGATTCATCACTACGATTTATTTCAGGATCCGTGTAATATAATTGCTCTTCAGGAATGAAATAAGATTCATCAACATTCCCTGTTTCCATAACATCTCCTAAAGTGATTTGTTTTCCAAAATATTGAGGTGTAGTTTTGATTGTGTAAATTATACCATCTTTCATTACACCACAATTTTCAAAGTTAAACTGAAAAGAATCTGATATATCACCAAGATTTTCTGACAACGAAATTATCTTTATCTTGCTTTCTTGAATAGGTTTTATTGCAAAAGTCTTAGCAAAAAATCCTTCAGCTCCTAATAGCTTTGCAGCACTAGACTTACTGTCATTATCTTCGCTACTGCAACCAACAGTCTTTGAAATATGCTGAGCATATTTAGTCGTATTTTTATAAGCAAAAATAAATGTTCTACGTCTTCTTTGCTGATAGCCATATTCGGCAGCATTAATAACACGCCATTCTACAGTATAGCCTTCATCTCTAAAACAAGCGAGCATGATGCCGAAGTCTCTGCCTCTCTGACTAGCTGGAGATTTTAGCAATCTATCAACATTTTCCAATAAAACAAATGGTGGCTGCTTAACTTCAATCATTTTTCTTATCGACCACCACAAAACGCCTTTTTTACCTTCTAATCCTTTAGAAGTAGCCAATGATGAAGCAACTGAATAATCCTGACATGGAAATCCGCCCACAAGCAGCGAAAAATCCGGTATGGTTGATTTATCAACTTTTTCAATATCAACATTTGTAGTGTCATTACCATTCTTATCAAGACAAACTCCAAAATGATATTTGTAACAATCATGAGCATACTGCGTACTCTTTTCTGCAGGTTCCCATTGATTATACCAAACTGTCTTCCATTTTTCTTTAGCATTGTTTTCTGGAGAATAAACAACACTCTCTTTAATGTTATTAAGGCCACAACGGAATCCGCCTACACCAGCAAATAACTCACAAACTGTCTTTTCCACAAATAATTCTCTCCTAACTGCTTTTGTACTCCCATTATAGCAGTAGGTTTATATAAGATCAAGCATTACTTTTAATCAATACAATCTAATTGTTTTAATACATAATCATTGTTTAACCAAAAGCTCATTTTCGTCATATATTCCCCATTAGGAAGTTCATAAGCATCGCGATTTACATTACCATACTCTTCGCCATTTTTAAAGCGATACGCTGCCTTTATGGCATGTGGTCTAATATGAATAATTTTTGTTTGTTTTTTGTTAGGAAAATTATTCTTAAACTTGATTTCTCCATTTGAATTAACACACTTTGTGAATTTAACGCCTTCATTAATTACATGCTTTACGTCTTCCCACTCTTTTCGAACAGTATATTCTAAATCATCATGAGGCATATTCCAAAGCTGACAGCCCTTAACACGATATACATCACCATCTTGTACCCAAACAAAGAAGAACAATTGTGTTTGATCAAAATATTCATAAAGAGCCGAATCATCAAATTCTTCATTAGCTATATCCATAAACTTAAAAGTTGAAAAAGACATATTTTCTCGAATAGAATGATTTTCGTTTATTCTGATTGTTTTAACTCTAATATTTGCTTTTTCAAATTCATCAGCATGTTCATTACGAACTCCTAGAATCTTAAAGGCCAAATCATTCCATTGTGCTTTATTATTGTTATATTCACGATGGAAAATCTTGCATAATTCTTTATCTGAGAAATCTATATATTTTTTTACAATATCCTTAAGGATTTCACTAAATGATTTCTTTTTTAATTCTTCTACATTTTTTACAATTGCATCATTTGCTTCTTCGCCTGCAATATAATGATTAAGAACATATGTCATATAAGAATTCTTAAAACAAAATGCTCTCTTTTTTGCTGGTAGTTTTTCGCCATAGAATTGTGGCACAATACTTTTCTTTGCTGATGCTCCTTTAGTACACGCTCCAAGATACATTGTATCCCCTTCTGAGAGCTCATGTGCTTTACCATCTTGTATTTTTTTTACAATGTACTCATAATCTTTTTTTATTATCGCTAAGTCCTGTTCTGGTGGAGTAAACATTTGGACATACTTTATCTGATAATCAAGGTTACGCTTTAAGGCCTTATTTCTCCAATAATATATCAAGAGTATTAAATGCATTTTATCCCATGCATGTGATTGATAAAAATCGTTTTCAACAGGACCATCATAATTAATCATGGTAATGACCAATCGTTCACCTGCTCTTAATTGCCCCTTCTTGGTATATTCAAAAGGTGTTGCTTTTAGCTCCACACCAGCTTCAGGAAAATCTGATTCTTGCTTTGAGTTAGCTTTGTATCCAAAATAACCTTCTTCTAATAAATTTCCTAATCCACCTTTTCTTAACTTATTTGCATAGGATTCAATATCCTCGCTTGTTATTGAATCGTTTTCACTAATGACTTCATAAAAAGTTTTGTCTTTAAGACCCTCAGCAAATTGTTCTATGCTATCAGGACTTGCAGGGTCATAACCCAATTTAGCATCAAACATCTAACCACTCCATTCATTATTTAACATTTATACATAATCATATTTAACAGTAATACATCACAAGAAAAAAAGCTAAATCTCTCAAATGGGAACACCAATTCCTATATCACTAATTATATATTTAATGGCTTCATAATGGCAAATAAAGATGGTCATGCTGATAATCAAAGAAGTTAGATCCGGATAATTTCCTATTCATTTTCTTTAGCAACGTACCTCTGTAACCTTCTAAACATTGCATTTGGATGTCTTGAAAAATCTTTTAGTGTACAACAATCCAAAAGTTTCCCATCGCGGAAAAGAGTAATATCCCCATCCTCAAACAATACTTTCAGACTTCCAAGTTCAAATCCAGTTTTTGTTTTGTTTTCTTCTAACACCTTTCCTGTCCGACGCTTAAGTTCCGTATATAATCTATATTCCTCTTCAGATTGAAGTAAAAGCTCAGGTATGAATTCACAATTTTCAAGTAAAAATGAGTTTGTAAACTCATTAGCAAATCCTGATTCTTTAGGAAGTATCGGTTTATCTAGTGAAATCCATTCACTCACATCAAACCTATAATAGGGTTCAACTGGATTAGTATTACTATTTATTGGAAATTCTTGGATATCCTTTCTTTGTTCAATTGTTGAGCTTAAAACTTCTCCGTAATAATATATACCTGCATTGTTTGAAAAAATACGGGGTATTTGGAAAAGAGCCACATAATGAATTGGTAAATCATTATTTTTAATATTTTTACATGGTATATAGTAAAAATTATTTTTTAGACATGCTTCAAATTGTGCATGACTTTGTAACCCACCAATTAAAACATCCCTCTTATTCCAATCTACTCGTGCAAGACGTTCTTCAATACCTATCGGCAATGTTGCACGTTCAAAGGCTGACTCAGGAGAGTCAGAAATCAATTCATCAAGCATTTCCGTAACAAGATCTGTAGCTGATGGTAAAAAAGGCAATCCACCAATATTAACTTGATCAATACTTTTATAAAATCTATGTTGTTTATACTCTTCTTGATTTCTATAAGGGAATAGCACATAGGCTCCAAACATAGTACGCTCATATGGAGAAGCATCATTTTGATTGACAATTGCATCTCTATAACGGTGCATTGTATTGATATCTTCTTCTTGAGGTCCAGGTGTATTATACATTTGTTGATACATACTACCCTTGAGTGCTGGATTTATTTTATATTTCGCATCAAACACATACTCATAATTGAATTTTGCACCTTTCTTTTTCAAACTCAACACATTATCCGGCTTTTGTGGAACAGTTGCTCCTGCAATTTCCTTAGGATTATATGAAAGCGTTATGAGTTCTCCATTTTCTGGATTGCGATAGCGAACCCTACTACGTTGTCCTTTAACTAAAGAAACAAATAACCCATTCCCAACTACTTTTATAATATCTTGCGAGATTAACTCATAACGTTCCTTCATTAAATTATTAAGTTTAATAAAGCACCAGTACTCGTAAAGAACTGCCAAATCTTTAACTGAGACATTGAATATACTACCACTTATATAAAGACCATGCTGAAGAAGCAAGTAGTATCGATACAATTCTCTGTATCCAGGTGCCATACTAAAGACCAATGACATACTTGATTTGGTTGGAATAGCTTCAACTTCTCTCATAAAACCAGTGCTATATCTTCTACGTATTCCTTGAATCATATTATCAAGTTGATTTATCAAACTTACGTCTGTTTCTCTAGCTAACTTCATATATTGAGATTTAAAATTTTCAAGGCGTTTCATTGTGGTTTTCAGGATGTATTTAGTCATACGATTCTCATTCGTATCATATGTAATGTGTTTCTCCACAGATAAGGCTCGATCAATCATTATACCCTTATTTGTCTTTAAAACTTGCTCAGGATGTTTCTCAATCCAGCGAACAGTTCGATTATCCGTCCGCTTAACTTTATATCCAGGAAGTACTAAATATTCCCTTTCAAGAACATGGTTAGGCTTTGCGTTAACCATGTCAGCTGCAGTAACAAATTCCTTATATATTTTACGAATGATTGAAAAGAACTCTACTGGTGTAGATTGTTGTTTTGAAGAAATATCAAATGAATCATATGTCTTTTTTAAAAAGTCGAAAATGAGGCTATAAAGTTCAGTCATCACATCAGCCATAATTGCCTTATAATCATCTTTATAACCTATTTTTGAAGGAAATACTTCTATCGTCATTTTAAGATAGTTTGTACCATCCACTTTGATAAATAAATCAGAATATCCAATATCATTTCCAAAATTGATAATTCCAGAAAGCATATTTGATTTACGGCCAACTGGTGTGACGTTTTTACGAATATTGTAATTTTCATGCCAAAACTCTACAATATGACCTTCCTCTGGTTCAATTACAATCTCATATTGTTGCTGCTCAAAGAATACTGGAGAATGCCGATATTGTTCTATGCAAGACTTTCCTAAATGCTGTTTTGAAATAGGGGTAGAATCCACTGCCATGTTTAATTCAAAAATATCATCACATGATATCTGTAACGTTGCATCTTTATCGACAAAGTTAGTTCCTGGGAAAGAAGGATGAGAGGCATTACCTTTGATTGTCACTGTTAAAATATCTGTCTGTATATAAATTAGCTCATCTGTATTTTTACTCATGGTTTTTTATTCCTTCTTTAATTTGAATGATTATTTATAACCAATATGATGTAAATCCGTCCTCTTCAAATCTTCTAACCATAAGTTCTAGTTTTTCTGCACTCTTTCTGTATTTACAACTAATGTCTTGATCTACTAGAATTTTTTTCATTTTCTCAGAATCACTATCACCTGTTTTTTGTGTATAATCAGCTGCACAAACTTTAAATAGTTCACAAAGCATATCATGTATTGTATTAGAACTTCCTTGAATTCTAGGAAGTATCTTTTGCATAATTTCATTATCCATTGCTTGATCATGAGAAAGAAGATCTCCAGATTGTTTGTTGTTAAGTAGGTAAAAGACTATTTCATCTCTTACACGATATCCTACGTGAGCATTTGCTTCTAACAAAATTTCATTTATCTTTTGTAATTCATTACAAATATCTACAACATAATTTGCTTCAGCAATGCAATCCTGACCTAACACAAGATAGTTAGTACAAAGAAAACTATTAGATAGCTTTAAAGGATCCACACTATTACCAACATCACTAAAATCAGGGACAAGGTCAACGAAGCTAAATTCAATTGTATTTGCACGATCAAGAACTTTCTTACTAAATGGGAATGTTGTTTCATCCATGTTAACAGTACCAACGATATACAAATTATCAGGTATACCTTCTTGATACTGAGCAATTGCTGTAGTTACTATTTTGTCTTGCTCCCTCTCCCTTGATTCAATTACAGAAAGAAAATCACTAAGATAATACTCTACCCTAGCTAGGTTCATTTCATCTAAGCAAAGAATCACAGGAATATCAGGATTTTTAATTGCATCCTGAAAAGCACTACAAATTGGTCCTTCAATAAATCTGCCATTTAAATCTGTATGACCAAAAAGATCACTCCCATCACTCCAGTCTGGACGCACTGAGACCAAGTGATATTTAGCAGAAATTGCTTGAGAAAAAAGCTTAACTAATCGCGTTTTACCAGTTCCTGAAGTACCTGCCAAAATAACAAATGGTTTGCTTTTCAGACAAAGGTAAAAGTTTTCAATCAAACCATCAGGATAACTAAATCCTTTTGATACTATATAATCTTTAATCTGTGCAATTGCATCTGTCGTTGATATAGACATAAAAGATACCTGCTCTTTCCCATCATCTTGTTCATTTGTTTTATCTTTTACTTTTTCATCCTTATTATTAAATAGATATTCATAATAGGGTATTAATAATCCCGCAGCTTTTAAAACTTCTTTTTCAAAAGAATCATCATCTGTATACTGTTCATCTTTAAATACATAAGATACTTGTACCTTTTTTAATCCCATTGCTTTCACAATGCTATTATCTCTCTCATTTAATACTCGGAATTCATCTTCATTGTTACCGCCTGAAATATAAACTAACTCTTTTTTAAGAGGTATGTCCAAGAGTCTTTTATACGTTTCTAAATCATCTTTTTGAGCCTTATCAATAGCAAGTTCAATACTTAGACGAAATCGAAAAACGTCATCTGCTTTTTCAGCAAATAAAGAGAGACTTATTTGGCTGTTTTTATGACTTGAACGTTTCATTTGGCACCAAAAATAACTTACAAATGTACCACTATTTTGCCACTGAGAAATACGTTCATGAGTAAAATCATATTCTTTTTCTATTATTCCAACCAATGATGTAAACGCATTTCGCGCTTCTTGCCCGGCTTTTTTTGCCTCATTCATATATAATTTTTCTTCTTCAGTACATTTTTCTTGTTTTTTATATTGCTTACCATGATACTTTATTAAAAATGATAATAAACGTTGATAATTATTACTCATATAGTAACCTCTTCATAATAGTTATTTTGTATTTTTTATAAGTCTTGTTTCCTCTGTTCACTACAAAGTATGATGCATTTATTATACCAGCTTCTTATTATTGATAACAGAGCCAAGAAATAATAAACATGTAAGAAAAAACAAGCCTTAACTTGTTAAATATGATATTCAAGGTCACAATCAACTTTCTTATTGAAGATTTCAAAGACCAAGCCCTCCCAACATAAGTAAAGGAAGCATTGTAGCATATTATTATGTCAATAGAGGTATATGGTTTGAGGATGCATACTTGAAAGAGCCAAAGAATCTGGTTCCTTTTAAGATTAATGATTGTTCTCATGATAAGAATCTATAATCCATTACTTATTGGTAGGCGTATGCAATAAAAAACAGGCCGTAGCCTGTTAAATATAATATTCAAGATCACGATCAACTTTCATATTGAAGATTTCAAAGATTTTGTCTCTGATGTGAATAAAGTCATCGGAAGTACGGTCTCTTTCAAAAGGCATGTGGACATCCACAATGCTTTTAATACGACCTGGATTAGGTGATAATACGACAATACTATCAGCTAAATAGACAGCTTCTTCAATATCATGTGTGACAAAGATAATTGTTTTCTTTTCTTTCGTAGAAAGAAGACGGGTATCATCCTGAAGCTTCATTCTTGTGATGGCATCTAATGCCGCAAAAGGTTCATCCATGAAAAGTATATCTGGATTAATTGCCAGTGCTCTTGCAATTGCTACACGCTGTTGCTGTCCACCTGATAACTGATGTGGATGACGGTCTTTATAGTCTGATAGTCCAACAAGTTCTAAATAGCGCTTGATGCGTTCATCTTGTTCTTGTTTGTTTAAGCCCTTTGTTTCTAAAGGTAAAGCAACATTCTTTTCAACACTACGCCATGGCAGCTGAGCGGAACTTCTGAGTGCGGAACTGTTCAGTTATCAAGAATCAGTGGGAAACTTTATCGCTTCTCACTAACTTGATGTGGACGGCTTGCGCTCAGGTCGCTAAAACTTTTTGAAAAACTTTTTCTGTGGGATTTGGAATGAGCCGAAAGGTTCGGAGACATGAAAAAAGCCCTTGACTATCGGTTAGGATAGCCAAGGGGCTCTGACTTGGTTTACTTATTTTTAATGAATGAATTTCTTTCTACTTACTGCTGTTTTTCGACCGCAAATACTAGATCCTGCAACGTCTTACCTATAACAACCTCTGCATTGTTTCGGTCAATATTTCGCCTAGCCTCAAGAACTTTTTTATAGGCTGCCAAATTAATTTCAACATGCTCAGTGTATTTCCTTACGGCAGAGTGATATTTTATATCTATCGAGATTTTATTCTCTTCACCAGATACATTATCCTGTCGAATACATGTCATAAATGAGTAGTTTGGCGGAATAGTGTTTCCACAAAAATCTTCGAAGACCGTAATATAATCTTCCACTTGAACTCTCTCTGCATTTTCATCTAATTCGATATTATCGATAATCGCTGCTGATTGCCCGTAATTCTTAAAACGAAGATAAAAAGCATTACCAATATGCTCAATCTGAGCGGTTATATAAGGTCTACTCGATTCTTCGAGCATTTTAGAATTTTGGCGAAGCGTTCGCAAAGAAATACAGACAGACACAATCGCAGTTGCTGCAGTAATTACTGACAACACATTTTCAGATATAAATTGTAAAATACTATTTAATATATTTCCCAAATCGCTCCCCCCTTGTCTGTTTTTACATTTCCGAATATAGCTATGGAAGAATTTTCTTGGCTCTCAATATTTCAAAATATATACTTTCTTCTATATCACTTCTCAGCATTCGAATATTATTATATGCTCCTTTTTGAATCGCATTCGAATAGAAATCCAGCAATTTTTCTTTAGGAACCATTCCTTGTTCTTCCGGGCTTAATTCATCAAACACTCTATTAAATGATATCTTCGCAATGCGAATACGGTCTGCTTCACTTATCGGTTCAAATCGAAGAACCTTGGTAAATCTTGAGTAAATGGCTGAGCCCAGATTTTTCTCTGCATCTTCCTCCGTCAAAAAATTTGAAGTGCATATAATAATACAATCAGACACATCGACTCTATAGTTTTTATCGACAAATTCTCCTTCATCAAACATCTGATAGAAAGCATTATAAAATCCGGGTGACACCTTATCAAACTCATCGAGTAATATAAGGTTACTCTTTCGCCGGATTAATCGCCGGGCCAAGCTATCTTCACCATGTCCACCTCCAAAAATATACTGTACAGCATTGTTGGTCTGTTGCATTGAGAACTGGATTCTAACCATGCCATTTCCGATACAGTCCCCGATGAAATTCGCGGTTTCTGTTTTTCCAATACCTGAAGTGCCCAAAAATAAAAGTGTTGCTGGTTTTTTTCTATGCTTCTTAATGAGTGAATATATTGCAGGTAAGATATCTTGAATTACATGCGGTTGGCCGATGACTGCCTTATCATATCCTTTAGATATTTTCATGAGAGCCTCTTCTGTAATTTTAGGATATTCAGTTTTATGTTCCTCAATCTTGCCTACGTATGTTCGTTTAATATCATCATAGATCTGAAGCGGTGGATTGCACATCCATACATTGCTAACTTTTAATCGAGGATTCTCGATAACATTAATTGAGAATCCCATCAAAGCCCATTCCTGAATGCCACCATAGTCATCAGTATGAATAATGAGATTTTCCACTTCCAGCGGCGAATCTGTTTTATTAACTCCATCGACTTTAACCTTTGTTTGATTTATATGGTTAAACACATCAACAAGATAAGTAGGATGCTGTATTCCAGCTATTGCATCTTCAAAGTCCTTATCTGATCCCCAGAAAACTTCTACCTTTTCGACCATTACTGTAAAACCCCCGATATTACGGCATCATAAACATCCAGAACATCTGCTTTTTCAGTCTCATTCTGTCGTTTATAGTCAAATCTCTCCGGGGTCTTCGCTCCAAACTCAAACTCTTTACTCACATCCAATTCATCAAGCGAAATCTGCCCCACTTTGATTGCATAATAGGTAAGTTCCATTTTGGGCAAGTCAGACATTGTATATCCGTTTCTGAAAGCTTGACGATTAAATCTAATAATGAATTTTTTGCCATTAGCAACACCAACAAATTCGTAGAATCCACGTCCCTTATCTAATGCCTGTTCCAACTTTGCGGGATCAATCTTTAGTGTGCTCCCATCAAGATCAACTTTGCCATCCATCATTGACATATATGGTGCTATAAGCATGAAGTACGAAAAAGAATTCTTGACCGGTTTTACTGTGATTTTCTTGAATACCTCAATTCCTTCACATCTTTTGTTTTTCGGTCGTCTATCATCAGCTTTAAGAATCGATACAAAATCAGACAGTAATGTATTTTCTAAAATGTTCTTTACTATCCTATCCCTTTTATGCGATATTTCAGCACTGGCCTTTCCTGATACAGTAAGATCTATTCCGGAAAAAATGCTGAAAATCTTTGCGATACCTTTTGTATCAGTTCCAGCCTTTGCATCGATAGCTGCTTCAGCATCAGCATTTGAATGTAGTTCACTTAAAAATTCACTAGTTTTCTTTAATTCCCCACCCGCTATAATCTGTAAAAAATCAGAGACGAACGGCTCATCAAAATATATAACTTTAAGGAAATCTCCGGCTTTCATTCTCATTCCTCCTATTTAATATTTTCATTTTATACTATTTATTATACTACAAACATATTTCATTTTCCGGACTCAATTACTTTACTTCCACAAAAAAGTGCCAAATATGAGGTCCTCACAACGGATGAACTGGTGACGCTTATGGGGTATCCTTCGCATGTCCAAGTTCATGGCCGCTCACGGAATCCAGCGCAGCAAAGGCGGAAGGAAGAAAAAATGAACGCAAAAAAGACAGGTCCGGACGCACTGATACCTCTACATATCATCAACTTGTAATTTGCAAAGTTTTTAAGTTATCCAGATCTGTCTTTTCTAAAAATCAGGCTTTAT
The DNA here is from genome assembly GCF_009695655.1 of Sharpea porci. Taxonomy (GTDB): domain Bacteria; phylum Bacillota_I; class Bacilli_A; order Erysipelotrichales; family Coprobacillaceae; genus Sharpea; species Sharpea porci. Next base: position 28,709 of record NZ_VUNM01000026.1, on the reverse strand, counting down.
CTTATGTTTTATTTTTCAACCGCACATTACTATTTAAGCATCCATATGCCTTCTTTCTTGTACTAAACAGCTTTTTCTGATATCATTTAAGAAAATTATATTGATCATAAATTTAGAAAGAAGGATAGCGAATGGCTTCTCCTCAAACAATAAATGGACTAATGCGTCACCTGCGGAATGATTGCAATGTTCAAATCAATGGAAGTAAACAAAAAAAGCAGCTTGTAAGTTATGGATACTACCATGGATATAAGGGTTATCGCTTTGTCAAACAACAGAACACCCAGATCCCTTATACCGACTTCAGTGAAGTTGTAGCAGTTATCGAATATGATAACAATATGAAGGCTGCACTATATCCCACACTGATGTTTTTAGAAACTGCACTTAAAAACATTGTTTGTAACACATCAGTAGAAGGCTTGAGACAGGGAACGTTTGACTACGTCTACAAAGAACGAATGTCAGATAATCCATCCAATGCAAAATTGCAGCTCAAACGATTAAAGCTCCGGAACTCTGTATATTCTCAGGTATCCAGAAGATACAGCGACGAAGCTCGTCGAGAAAATCAAATGGTACGCCATTTTTATAACCGAGGTGAAGATGCACCTCTATGGGCAATTTTTGAGTTTTTGTACCTCAAAGATCTCGCAAGTTTTTTTGAATGCCTCAATACTGCAACTCGTGAGGATATTCTGAATCAGATTGATTTATTTGATGTTTCAATCGATACTAATCGAGGACTGCTCTCTACTGTTCTCTTCACCTTAAAAGCATTACGTAATGCAGTTGCTCACAACAACATTATTTTTGATACAAGATTCAAAGATCGCAAAATCAGTAATGTTCTCAAAAGGTGGGTTGAGAAAGAAACCGGAATACAAAATATCACGCTTTACTCATTGGTAGATTACATAATTATCATCTGTTGTTTACTTAAGCGAATTGACTTCAACAACACACGAGCAAACGATTTATTACGGCAGTATAAGGAACAGAATGATCTTCTTAAATCCTCGGTTACACCGGAGATTTATAGCATGATCATCCAGCAGAATGTTGCTTCCAAAATCACCTCACTCAAAGCATATTTGAACTCATAGTCCTATTCTCATACCCCCCACATTAAGCAAATAAAGCTTGCCTTCAAGTCTATGTTTTGGTATAATGATTTCACGATTGAGGTGTATGTTTTCGGACTGCACTGGGAGAGTCACTCTGTGGCTCTCTTTTTGTTGCCCAAATTTGAGCATATCTATATATTACTGATCTCTCAGTACTCTCATCCCCCTTCCCGTTTTTTATATCTCCAGTTTCAAGAACATATATGTATTCTGCCTCGTTTACCCTGGCCCGGCACCCGGCCAAAAGAAAAGACAGGTCCGAAAAAGCCTTATTTTAAGCGGCTTTTCGTCCTGTCTGTATTATTGTATCGTCCCCTGTGCTTGATAGTGGCAAGGCCTTATCAACACGATCTGTTCTGAGCTGAAGGATGTTTTTGATGAATGCTTCTTGCATTTTATTTGGTACAAGCTTGCCTGTTAAATATAATATTCAAGATCATGATCAACTTTCATATTGAAGATTTCAAAGATTTTGTCTCTGATGTGAATAAAGTCATCGGAAGTACGGTCTCTTTCGAAAGGCATGTGGACATCCACAATGCTTTTAATACGACCTGGATTAGGTGATAATACGACAATACGATCAGCCAAATAGACAGCTTCTTCAATATCATGTGTGACAAAGATAATCGTTTTCTTCTCTTTCGTAGAAAGAAGACGGGTATCATCCTGAAGCTTCATTCTTGTGATGGCATCTAATGCCGCAAAGGGTTCATCCATGAAAAGTATATCTGGATTAACTGCCAATGCTCTAGCAATTGCTACACGCTGTTGCTGTCCACCTGATAACTGATGTGGATGACGGTCTTTATACTCCGATAATCCGACAAGTTCTAAATAGTGCTGGATGCGTTCATCTTGTTCTTGTTTGCTTAAGCCCTTTGTTTCTAAAGGTAACGCAACATTCTTTTCAACACTACGCCATGGCAGCAAACCATAGTTCTGGAAGATGGTCACATAGCGTGTATCAGGTTTTGTGACTGGTGTGCCATCAATGGTGATTGTGCCACTTGTCACTTTCTCAAAGCCGGCTATGGCATTCAACAAGGTTGTCTTGCCACATCCTGATGGGCCTAAGAGACAGATGAATTCGCCTCGTTCAATAGCGAGATTGATGTGATCTAAAGCAAGAAAGCTGGTATTGTCTTGCTTGTATTCTACACTAACATCATGAATATCAATATACATATTTAGCCTCCAAATCCCCATGTTTTTCTGATGGCCTTTTCGAAAAGACCGATTGCTTGATCTAAGATCAGACCAATAATACCTATCGTAATGATGACAGCTAACAAGGCATCGGGACGCATAGTATTTTTGGCATCCATGAGCAGAAAGCCAAGTCCTGTCTGACTGCCAACCATCTCACCTGAGACTAAGAATATCCAGCATGTTCCTAGCGCTAAATGTAAGCTATGGAAGATTTGTGGAAAGGCAGCTGGCAAAACAATCTTGAAGATAGTCTGTAATTGTGTTAAGCCAAATGTTTTAGCGACTTTAAGATAAACCGGATCAACATTAATAACAGCTTTTACTGTGGATAAGAGAATGGGAAAGAATCCCGCAATAAAGATAATCGCAATGGCTGGTAGATTGCCAATACCAATCACTAAGACAAGAAATGGCAGCCAGGCAACTGGGGCAATGGGTCTAATAAGCTGGACAATCGGATTGACATAGCTGAAGGCTTTAGGAAACCATCCCAGCAATAAGCCAAATCCTATTCCTAATAATGCCGCCAGTAAATAGCCAATGAAGAATCTGACTAAGCTATCTTTGATATGAATCCATAGAATAGCATCGGTTGTTGAACCGGAGAGACCTTTTGTCGCTAAGCCAACAAAGGCATTGAAGACTTTTATAGGTGAAGGAAAGAGTGCTGTATTCATTCCCCCAAAGCTTATGGCAAGCTGCCAGAGAATGATGAGAATAAGAAATGAGATGAGTATGGTTCTTGTTTGTTTCAGTGTTTTAATCATGGGCAGTGACTCCTTGATAGATGAAATCTTGATAGCTTGGTGGATTAGGATTAATGCCATCCTGTTTCACTTTTAATGCCAAGTTATCATAATCTTCTTTGGTCAATGTTAAATCATCAAAGTGAATCCAGGCTAGTGACTTTTTGAGAACAGCTTTGTCTTGTCCAAGATATTTTGAAGCAATACGCATTGCTTCTTTTCCTTTTGCAAGTTTCTTGCCAGCTTGTTTATAAGCTGAGATGACTTGATTGATTTGTGTTTGTTTCTTCGTAATGGCAGCATTATTGAAGACCATCGCGCAACAAATAGAATTCTGCCAGAGTTCTTCCGATGTCTTGAGAACATGACCTATTTTCGTATTAATGGCTACTGCCCCAAATGGTTCTGCAACACAATAGGCATCAATAGCGCCACTATTTAATGAAGAAGGCATTTCGCTAGGAGCAAGCTGAATGATTTTGACATCATTCTTTGTAAGATGAGCTTTTTCTAAAGCGAGCTGAATTAAGATATTGTGGGAAGACTGGGCATGGGGTATGGCAATAGTTTTGCCTTTTAAGTCAGACATCTTCTTGATGTCCTTCTTGGCAATAATGACATTGCCATCTTTATGGCCTAATGCCACTGCTTTAAGATCAATGCCATTGCTTTTCGCTTTCATTGCCAGTTCGACAAGAACGGATGCTCCATCAATTCTTCCCGCATTCAAAGCATCCATTAAATCCGCCCAGTTACTAAATTTAGTAAGTTTTATATGAACATTTGTTTGATCTAAGATTTCTTTTGTTTCAAATACAGATAAGGCATGGGTGATAGGCAAATAGCCAAGGTTGATTGTCTTGTTGTTTTCAGCTTTACTGCTGCAGCCAACAAGAAATGATAAAACAAGAAGTAAAGCAGTAAGCTTACGGATCATTTTAATCCCAACCTAATTCTTGACGCTGTTTCTTGAAATCTTCAACAATCTGTTCACCCAATGCTTTTGGATCGACATTGACAATCATAGCTGATCCAAGTAAATCTTTTGTTTCTTCTTTGAGGAAATTGATGACATTGGCAGAGCCATGAATAGGCGCTTCAACGCAATGATAAGAATTCAATCCCATCAAACGGAAGCCAAGTGCCGCATCAATGCCCTTCTCATTCCCCCATTCAGGTGAGGAGAAGGCAAATGGCAAGTCACATAGTTTTTCACCAAGTTCACTGGCAATACCACCAAATATTGCTGAAGAACGCGCATTATCAATACATTCTCCTACATGCCATACTGGTGGTAAATCATCACCTAGTATTTCATGCAATCCTTCCCCCGCTAGGACGCCTGCACCTTTCTTACAATAACCTAGCTTCATGAGTGGGAAAGAAGCACAGCCATTTGTGAGAATAAGGACATTATTTTTAATCAGTACATCAGCAACATCGACAACTGTACGTTCATAAGGCACCTTAGGATTATTACAGCCAACCATATTGACAATACCTAGAATCTTGCCACTCTTAAGTGCTTGTGCCAATGGCTTCATTGAGCCAAAATGACGATGCACATATTCGAGCGAGAAGCCGACTTCAGCTTCAACTTCATATGGTGGAATATGTACTGGTGTGCCCTTTCTTGCCGCAAAGCTTTCAATCGCACGTGTGACAATCTTTCTGGCAATAGCCTTTGTTTCACCAATATTGGAATGATGATGATCATAGGCAATATGTTCTGCCCCTGGCAAACGTGCGGAATCACTTGTTGTAATGACAGTTGTCTTAAAGCATCTTGCCACGTCCATGATTGCTGGGAAGACATCCTGGACATCTGCCACCCATAAATCAAGTGCCCCTGTCGCAAGAACAAGTTCGGCAGTCACTGCATTGGAAAGCGGAATAACCCCTTCATAGCGATACATTGCTGATAGACCGCTGCAGCAGATTCCATAGAAACGGATGCCTTTAGCTCCAACATCCTTTGCCATCTTGATGAATTCTTCACTCTGTCCTGTCTTAACAATCTGACTGACAAGAGTAGGCAAATGGCCATGAACCGCAATATTGACATAGCCTTCCTTTAAAGCCCCCATGTTTGTCTTCGATGTCACACGATCACCAACACCAAATAAACCATCCGTGGCAATGCTTGTCGCTAATACCGTACTGAAGACAAATGTCAGACCACAACGTAAGAACTGCTGCATGACATTCTTCCAATCGCCATCCGTACCTACCCCTGTACGGTGATAAGCTTCAAATGTTTCATGGTAGGCGGAAATAGGCAGGATATCGAGCTGCTTCCAGATTTCCTGACGTTCTTTTGGGGCACAGGCTGTAATTGTCTTATATTCATCAGGCTCTGTTCTTGATAAATCTTCCAATAAAATATTAGCCAGGTCAATCGTGATATTTTTGATTTGACGATGTTCTGTCTTAATGCCAAACTGCTTGGCAACAGCACGAATCTTATTTTCGCCAATAAGTGGTAGATCGAGCTTTCCTTCAGCCGCCCACTTAAGTGAAAGAATCACTTCTCTGGCATGAATACCATGCTGGGCAACACCTGAAGCAGCTGAACGCAAGAGATTTCTTGCTACAATCAGATCAGCATCCGCGCCACAGACACCTTTAGGGCTCTTCTTTGTAATCTTACAAGGTCCCATATTACATATCTTACAACAAACACCGGATAAACCAAACGCACACTGTGGTTGCTGGCTATCAAAACGATCAAAGGCCGTTGGCATATCGAGCTCCTTCATTCTCACCAGCATCTCCTTAACAGCTGGATCAGGTGTTTTCTCTAAGACTTCATCAGCTTTAGGGAATGTCTTACGATAATCATTGACGGCCTGCATATAGTCAGCTGTAAATTCCGCTTCATGAATGTGGGTATAAAGATGTCCATGTTCATCCTCATGAGTATGTTCATGATGATCTGCAGGAACAATGACGGTAGGAACACCGTTCTTATCAAAGCCAATTAAGGCACGATGGGAATGCTTTTCTGTACTCATAGTCTTCTCTCCTCTATTTCCTATCTCTTCGGTAGGTATTTATGTTATTGGGGATATCATACGGGAGAAGAGAATATTCGTCAATACTATTTTTTATAGTTATTTATTATTTTTCTAAATGTTATTGTTTTTTGTCTTATAAATAAAAAAAGAGCTAACAACTAGCTCTTAAGAATAATATAATCCATTACTTTACCAATATTATCATTAAAAACAAGATCAGCCCCCGTTCTTCTACCTACCTCACCTTTATTCATAAGAATCAGATAATCCCCATGGAAATAGTCAATAAGATTAGCAGCTGGATAAACATTTAAGCTTGTCCCACCAATAATAAGGCAATCTGCCTGATTAATAAGATCTCTTGCATGCATCCAGGCATCACCAGGCAATCCTTCGCCATACATTGTCACATCAGGACGAATCATTCCCCCACACTCCGGGCAATAAGGCACTTCCTGTTTACAATTGAAAATATAATCAGCAGGATAGATTTTCTTACATTTCATGCAATAGTTACGATATGTTGTGCCATGAATTTCAAAGACATTCTTGCTGCCAGCCTTTTGATGAAGACCATCAATGTTCTGGGTAATCACGCCATCAAGCTTGCCCTTCTCTTCCATCAAGGCAAGCTTATAGTGCGTACGATTGGGCTTGATGGATCTTGTATCAAGTTTCTGACGATAGAATTCAAAGAATACTTTAGGATGATAGACAAGGCATTCATGGGAAAGAAGATATTCTGGTGAATATTGATCAAATTCCACATCATGTTGGTTATAAAGCCCATCTTTGCTACGGAAATCAGGTATACCACTTTCCGTTGAAACCCCAGCTCCGCCAAAGAAGACAATATGCCTACAAGCATCAATGATGGCATTAAGTGCCTCATATTTCTCATTCTCGCTAAGTCTTGATAGATAAGCACTTCTTTCTTTTCTTCCTTGCTTCATCCAATCTTTTTCAAGCATGATCATCACCTCTTGTCTCCATTATAAACCTTTATCTTATTAAGCGTACAAAAAAACGATCTTGTCATAAGATCGTTCTTTCATTATTAACGTGATGTCCAATAGCCATAAATGCCTAAAATAATCAATAAGCCAAACATGATTGCTGACTGCATGACATTAAAGAAGAGTGATGCAAATAAACCAACAATACCAATACCAATCACAACGGAGAACCAGTTGTGTTCTCGCTGAATGCGTTTAGCTGTGCGGCTCTTATCAAGCTCTAATGGCAATTTATCATGCATGGCATTTCCTTTAAGCATACTGCCCATCGATTGTGTTTCATACTGTTTAAAGATATAAGCTGATTTTTGTGTTTTTGTGGGAGCATGCGTATGATAAAGCATCTCTTTAGCCTGCTTGCTTTTGAGTGAAAAATGAGGCTTTGTCACACCACGATCCACCTGTTTATATGTCTTGCGCTTAGCGAGGGCAATACTTGGGAAAGTGATTTTCGTAACAGCCTTACTTACAGGCTTCGTCATTTTATAGTTTTGTTTATTGTAGCTTGAGAAGCTTATCTTTGTAGTAGCCTTACTTGAAGCCTTCTTGGGCTTAAGAGAAGACTCATGCGTAAAGTGAATTGTATAGTCATTTTGTTTTTTCTTAACTGGCTGAGGAATAACAAAATGAATCTTTGGTAGTTCTGCTGGTTTCTTAACCGGACGTGTCTCATGAATGAAATGAATCTGTGGGATAGCCGCTTGTTTACGTATTGGTTTTTCTTCACTTCTAAAGTGAATCTTAGGAATACTTTCAACGACTTTCGTTTCCTTATGTTCATTCTGAAAATTAATCTTAGGAATCTTATTAAGCGATTGTTTTTCTTTAAGTGTTTGTTCAAAATGTATTTGTGGCAAAGTCCTGTCAGGGGCTTTCTTGAAACTACGTTCTTCTTTGAAATGAATGTTGACAAGATCGGATTGTTTTTTCTTGAATTCTAGTTTTTGTCCAAAATGTATTTGTGGAAGTGTTTGTGATGGCTTAGGATTTGTGCGTTTTTGTGTTTGAAAGTTGATTGTAGGAAGCGGTGTGCGCGGATGAGCTACATGCTGATTGCTTTCAAAATTGATATGTGTCTCTTGTTTTAATTGTGGTTCTTTTAATGTCCCTCTTTGAAAGTTAATAGTAGGAAGAGGTGCTTCATAATGTGTCTTGTTGAGAAGTGATTCTCGTTCGAAATTTATATGTGACTGAGTGCCCGCTGTTTCTTTAGCTTGATAGGTTCTTTCATAATGACGATTGATATCACGTGACAACATTTCTTCATCATGAGTTTCATAATGCTTTGTGGATGTTGTGAGGTCAATCGAATCTTTCATTCTCTTTCTTTTATAGATTTCTAATAAGGAAGGTTTTCTAATACCTCCTGTTTGTTCATCTTTATAGGGACGCTTATATGCATTAGAAATCATATGAGATTGTTTTGTATAATATCGAGGTTCTCTTTCTAAGGGAGAATCGTCAAAAGTTTTCTTTTTTCTAGCCATGTCTTTCACCTACGTAAGTAGTATATACGAATTTCCCTTAAGAAACAACATAAGAAAAAAGGTGGCATAGCCACCTTTATGTATGAAAATATTATTTAGCTTTGACTTCAGCAGCACCTAAGTCACGGCCTTCATTGAAGTTACGTGCATTTTCCATAGTTGTTACTGCGATAGCCTGTAATGCTTCTCTTGTGAAGAATGCCTGGTGTGAAGTTAAGACAACATTAGGGAACATTGTTAAACGAGCTGTGATTGAAGAATGTAATCTTTCATCACTTCTGTCAGTGTAAACGTTAGCGTCTTCACCTTCATATACATCCAATGCAACAGCATGGAATTTACCAGCTTTTAATGCAGCAATTAAGTCTTCAGCATCAATTAATGGTCCACGTGCAGAGTTTACTAACATAACATCATCTTTCATCTTAGCAATTGTTTCTTTATTGATGATATGATATGTTCCACCTTCACCCATGATAAGTGGTAAATGTAATGAAATTAAGTCAGCTCTTTCAAATAATTCATCTTTGCTGACATAAGTTAATAAGCCTTCTTCTTCAAGCTTCTTATTAGGGAAAGCATCCCAGCCAATAACAGTCATGCCATATCCCTTAGCAATTCTAGCGAAGCATTGACCAATCTTACCTGTACCTAAGATACCACAAACCTTATTATGTAAGTCAACACCAAGTAAGCCATTTAAAGCGAAGTTATTATCTTTTACTTTGTTATAAGCTCTGCCAAGTCTTCTATTAGCTTCCTGAAGAATAGCCATTGCATGTTCAGCAACTGCATATGGTGAGTAAGCAGGAACACGAGCTACTTTAATACCACATTCCTTAGCAGCCTGTAAGTCAACATTGTTGAAGCCAGCACAACGTAATAAGATTAACTTAACACCACATTCAGCCAATGTTTCAACAACTGAACGAGGAGCTTCATCATTAACGAAGATACATACTGCATCGTAGCCTTTAGCTAACTGAGCTGTTTCAGGAGTTAAACGAGTAGAGAAATATTTAATATCTGAATTATAAGTACCAGGACCTTTATCTTTAACTAATTCTGAGAAGAATACTCTGTCATAGTCCTTTGTACCAAAGAAAGCAATCTTTAATACTTTTGCAGGTGCTTTTTCTTCGAAATCGCCATGTAATAAATCTTCAACCCGTTTAACTGCTTCTTCTTCATCAACACCTTCAACTGTTACATTCAAAGTATCGCCCTTCTTAGCTTCAAGAGCTAAAACCTGAAGTACGTTGTTTCCTCCAGCAGTCTTACCATTGCATTCAATTGTAACGGCACTTCTTAAACCAACACATAACTGTGCTAATAAAGCAGCTGGACGTGCGTGTACACCCATAGGGTTGACAACAACATAAGAAAATTTTTTCATCTGTAATAAGCCTCCTAATATTTTTACAATTCAATAATAGCACAAAATAATACACACGTTTAATAAAAACGTACTTTTCTCCAATAATTTAATAGCGTTAACAGAGATGCTTTGAAAGCGTCTCAAAAACGTTTATCTCATTTACGTAGAAAGACAAAAATGCCACCTATTTGAGGCGTATAGGGACTTGGATCAAACCCTTCAACTAAGACAAGTTGGTAACTGCTTTGTAAGCGCATCGCATCATAGTAATAAATAGATTTTAGAAAAGCATAAACATCTTCACTAATAATAATGACTTTCTTGATATTTGAGTGATAAAAGGATTGCGAAAGAATACTTGAGAACTGATGATCTGATAAATGGACAATGACTGTATCATAGTGATGGTGCGAGAGAAGCAGACTGGCACGCTGTTCAACAGGCCCCTTGTAAAGATGCATGTTGCTAAGATGTAAGTTCTTCTTGTTTCTCACTGCATCCTCAAATTCATAATCTTCTTCAAAGATACAACTCACATCACCTCTCAGTCCATATTCCATGATACCATTTCCACAATAAAGCGACAGAATCGTTTCCTCTTGATCGACAAGCTTTTGCATTCTTTCATTCCTGTCAGGATGAATTGTAAAGTCAGAGAGAGAAGAGAGGCGATAAGATCTATTTTCTACAACAAGATGATAATGATGACGACCATATATTTGTAAAGGCTGACTCAGTCTTACATAATGTCGCACCCGATTGACAGGACGTTTATAAAGGCCAAGGATGTGTTGATTGGCTTTAAGCCTATTGACAAGTTCCTCACTTAAATCGCCTCGACCACTTTGAATAAAGACAAGACAGCCCTCTTCGACACGCTTAATACGAACACCTTTAATACCCTTTTGGGTGGGATCATCATATGTTGAAACATGGCACTTATTGAAGGTGTCTTCAAGAAAGTGAAGGACATCATTGATCATTGTATCATTAAGGAGGCACTGACTTTTAAAAGTGATGCTTTCTTTAGTAAGTTCACCAAAATAAAGCGTTCCTTCATAATCATAGAGATCATATTGGACTTCTTGTAAATAATGAAGTGGGTTAAGCGGAGGCATGAAAGAAATATTGTCATTTTTAAATGTTGTAAAGCGGTTAATAAGCAAGGCAATTGTTTCTTTCTTGTGGGTTATTTGGGCAGAAGATGCCATATATTGGAACGAACAGCCTTCACAAAGATCTGCCTGCAGGCATACTGGTTGCAAGCGCATTACTGAAGGAATAAGAATCTTTATTGCTAGAGCATCAATGTCATGGGCTCTTTCTTTTTTGATGGCAATCTGTACAATTTCATGAGGGAGTACATTTTTAAGGAAAATTTTCTTTCCTGCTAGCGTTGCAATCCCCTGGCCAAGATGGTTAATCGTATCGACCTTAACTATACTAATAGAATGGGCTAAACGCTTTTCATAAAAGAGATGCGTGACATACATACCAACATAGAAAATCTCACAACCCCAATTCAAGACAAAGAAAACCATAACAATGGAAGCAAGTGGGCCATAGACATTGGAGAAGGACACATTCTTGAAATAATAACGAATAATGAAATAAAGAATGATATCTCCTAACGTTGTCACGACAGCCCCCTTCATAGCTTCGTTGAGAAAGATATGAGGCTTAGGAATAAGTTTATAGATTAATGAAAAGAAGAGAATGAATAAAGAAAACAACAAGATCTGACGCAACAATAGGTAATCATAGAAGACATTAAAGAATGCCGCAATAGGTCCAACGGCCACAAAGAAAACAAAGCCAATCGCAAAGAGTAATAAAAGAATAGTGATTTCAAAAGTATAAGCATAATAGCCAATAATTGTATCTTCGTCATTCTTTGCATCAGGAAAGAGTTCTTTGGAGATCTGATAGACATTGCCAACACCTCTACTTATGGCATAAAGAGACAAAGCAAAGACAACGAATGATCCTAATGAAATGGTTGGATTTTCGATAATATCTACCAACATAATGGCATAAGGACTTGTCAGGTATTGTTCTAATAAATCCACAAGTATATCCGAATTAAAATGAAAGAGACTTGTCGTAAAGGCAACAATAGAAATAGCGGGAACAATTAAAATAATCAAATAGAATGTTAAGGCAGCTGGCGCATAAGAGGGGACGTAATGACGATAATCTGAATAGATTGTGGCTGCTTTTTGATAATAAGCTTTGATCGTTTTCATGATTTCCTTTGTCTTCATTTCCATCCCTCCATCGTTATTATATCAAAATAAAAAAGAACATCCTAAGAAAAGGATGTTCAAAGCGATTATTCCTCAACATCAATATTCAAGCCAAATTCAGACGGTAAAAATCTCGGGCAAACATTTTCTTTTGTCGCAATGACACTTGATGCAAGTCTTGTCCCAATCGCACAGGCTTCACCCAAGCTCTTGCCATATGTTAAGCCAATCACAACCCCGGCAAAGAAGCTATCACCACAGCCTGTTGTATCAATGACTGAGACTTTCTGAGCAGGAATATAGCCATATTCCCCATCACAAGAAGCATAGACGGCGCCTTGTGATCCCATTGTGATAATCATTTCATTCAGTTCAGCACTTTGAATCTTGACCTTAAGAATATCACACATCTCTTCAGGTGTTTTGCCTTCGTAGTCATCAGAGAAGAAGATACCAGCTTCCTGAAGATTGCAGACAAAACAATCCGTACGTTTAATCAAGTCTCTGCGTTCAACCGCAATCGACATATTGGAAACAAGGGCATAGACTTTCTTATGATACTTTTCTGCCAAGGCAAAGACTTTCTTCATGATCTCTGCTTTCATATCAATTTCACAAACAACACTATCGGCATTCTTGATAATTTCATCACCCTGTTCATCAAGAATGGATGCAATTTCATCAAGATTAGGACGCTTACTAATAGAAGCAACAACATCCCCTTCATTATCGAAGACCGCTAGCCATGTTCCAAGTCCATCCTCTGTTTTACGGATATATTGTGTATTGACTTTATGACGGTTAAGCTTGTTGATGACATCATCACTTATACCGCTTTGATCGACAACTGAGACAAAGGTTGGTCTCAATTCAACATTAGCAATATCTTCAGCCACGTTACGACTAACACCACCATGAACCTGTGTTACTCTGCCGGCATTTCTTCCTGCTGGTATATATAATTCGTTAGGATATCCCTTGATATCCACAAATACTGCTCCAATAACGACTACGCCCATTACGTTTTCTCCTTATATGATCTGGAAGATATAAAATTTTAAATAACTTGTTTCTGCCATGCCCCAAAGAATGGGATGATCATGGTTTTGTTGAGTCACACTGACTTGTTTAAGCATGACACCTGTTTCACTCGCTGCTTGCCTAATCATTTTTTCATACATTTCTCTTTCCATAAAGCGTGAACAGCTACAGCTAATAAGATAGCCACCATGTCTTAAGACATTCATAGCTTTCTTATTGATTTCGAGATAGCCCTTGTAGGCATGATCAATTGTGCGGCGGTTTTTTGTGAAAGCTGGTGGATCAAGAACAATGATATCATACTGATTCTCTTTGATGGTATCAAGGAAGTCAAAGACATCAGCCTGGACAAACTTCATCCGATCTTCAAGATGATTTAATTGGGCATTAGCCAATGCTTCATCAAGAGCTGTCTTGCTGACATCGACAGCAGTGACTTCACTTGCGCCGCCCAATGCTGCATTGAGGGCAAATCCACCTGTATGGCTAAAACAATCACAGACCTTCTTGCCATAAGCCATTTCTCTAAGCAAGAGACGGTTGCTTTTCTGATCAAGAAAATAGCCTGTCTTCTGACCATTTTCAATATCAACATAGAGTTTTAAGCCATTTTCATTAATGATTGTTGTTGTCGATAGTTTTTTATTGCCATAAAAGCCTTTATAGAGTTTTAAGCCTTCTTTTTCTCTTGCTTTGACATCATTGCGTTCATAGATTGCCGCTATTTCTACACCATCCTGCTTGAAGACTTCAAGCAAGCACTTATAAAGCATATCCTTACGCATTTCTAAGCCATAAGATGTAATCTGCGTGACAAGTAGATCATTATAGCGATCGACCGTTAGCCCTGGAAGACCATCTGCTTCACCAAAGACATAGCGACAGTTTGTGAGATTCTTGCGTTCAACACATTTACGATAATCATAGGCAAATTTAATACGCTTTTTAAAGAATGCTTCATCAATTTCTTCATTCTGCTGACGTGTTAGAATTCTTACCACTACATGGGAGTCTTTGTTGAGAAAGCCTGTCGCAAGATACCGGCCATTCTCATAGATGATATCAACAACATCACCACTCTTTGCATGCTCATCCATTCTTACTAAGTTATTGGCATACATCCAGGTTTGTCCTTTTTCAATAAAAGGTGCCCCCTGATTTGATATCACAACTTGTTTTCGCATCATAACTCCCCTATTCATTACTCAGATTTTCTAACACTTTCATATGCAACATTGGCAAGCCAGAAAAGCCATTAATGGATAATGTGCCAGCTACTGTTACATGATCACCATTATTGATCTTGACATGAACACATTCATTCTCATATGCACTCGCCTTGACTAAGCCGTGATTTGTACGAAATGACAATTCTAGCCCACGAGCCATATCAAACTTGCGATATTCAGCGACTTCAACATCACGAATGACCCAATGTGGTCGATTGAATCCGGCATGATAGGGTTCAAAGGTATGATCTAATGCACGAACATTATCAATTGTGACAAGATCGAGATTTGTCTCTATATATGTTGGATTGTCATTCAGTTCTGGTACTTCGACATCAATACCATTCAACATTGTACCAAACAGCTGATATTTCTTATCTTCCTTATTGGGATTAAAGAAGTACTGAAGAAGGCCGACAAAGCGCTTATCAGCATGTTCTTCTAAATAGCGATCAAGTGGGTAGACGAAGCGACGACGAATCATGCCAGCACTATAAGGTGTATAGTTGCGACCATTATAGAGCAGTTGCTGATTACGTTTTTCTCTTGAAATAAGCACACGTTCCATGCATTTATAACGCTGGTCTTCTAAGAGCTGCTTGCCATCATGATATAATGTACGATTTTCCTTAATTAAGTCCTTGTTGGAAGCAATTGTTCCCATACAAGCTAAGGCTAAGGCATAGCGGTCATTCGCAAAGCATGAAGAAATCAAGTAGGCGATTCCTGAATTTGCGAGATAGGATTCTGGCAAGACAATATCAATGCCCTTTGCTTTATTGAGGAAACGGATAGTTTCCCCTAAGATCAGAATATTTCCTCTGACCATTGTTTCATCTTTATTGATATGTGTTAATGTATAAGCAATTTTCTTAATAACACATAAACGGGCAAAGATAATCGCCGCAAAGAGATTATCAACAGTATGTGAAGATAAAATGATAATTTTTTCATTTTCATCGTGGCATCTTTCAATTTGTGCTTTTAAAGGCTGTAATTCAGGATGATTGTTGAGATCTAACTCAATACGTTCATCAAACTCCTTAAAAGCATCCTGTGAAAGATTGTGTGATTCAATAACCTGAGCTACTAAATCCGTAACTTCATAGTCTTTTTTAATTTGTTCTAGATTGTGGCAGTTAAATTCATTCAATTTCATAATTTCCTTCAAAAATAAATACAATACACATAAATTTACAACACTAATTTAACACAAAATTCAGTAAAAATTAAGGATAAACCAAGGTGTAAGCGTAAACAGTTTTTTGTGCATTTTTTCAAAGAAAAATATTCATGAAAAGAAGAAAAAATTTGTTTTTAAACGAAAAAATAGACTCATAGAGTCTATTCATGTTCAACCTGATCTAATGGGAATGAAGGCATTAATTCAAGTTTATGTAAATTGATCTTATGTAAATGATCAATTCTTGTCTTTGTCTTTGCATCTTCACATTCACCAGTTAGGACATAGTGATCAAGAGTGGCATAAGTGAAGCCAAGCTTATCTTCATCCGTCTTGCCAGATAAGCCATCACTTGGTGCTTTTTTGACAAGCTTTTCAGGTAAATGAAGCACTTCGCCAATCTGATACACTTCTTCAACAAGAAGATTAGCGAGTGGTGAGAAGTCACCTGCTGCATCACCATATTTCGTCGAATAGCCAACATAGTCTTCTGAACGGTTGCATGTATTGACAACACGACCACCATGTGGAAGCATCTGACCTACGGCATAAAGTGTTGCCATACGTAAACGAGGTGGCAAATTGACTCTTGTATCCGTAGAAAGCTGATCAAGACCAGTGATTGCCTTGAGTTCATCACTTCCTTCAAGCATATCAGCCATGCCTTTAAAAGCCCCTTCAATATTTAATATAGCATGTGGCAAGTCCAATAGTTTAACAAGTAATTTAGCGTCATCAATATCTTTCTGTTCACCATTAGGCATCAGTATGGCAACAATACGATCTTTACCAAGTGCTTCTTTCAATAAAGCAGCACAAACACCACTATCCTTGCCCCCACTAATACCAATGACAGCCGAGCATTCTGGCCCATTCTTTTCAAAATAATCTCTAATCCAAGCTACAATTTCATTCTTTGTCTTTTCAGGATTCTTCAACATAATACATATCCTCCATATGTGTCCCATTATAGGCTCAATTCTTTATCAAAGCAATAAATTTTTATTATACAATAAAGACTCTCCCACAAGTCTGGCATGTATAACTGCCATCACTATTTTCAACGACATCCACACTGCCACAATCTGGACAGATGATCGTATTTTCGAGAAAAAAGTTACCGGCTGACATATCATCAGGAAAGTTAATATCATTTTCTTCAAGCACATCCAGTGCTTCGATAAAAGAATGACATTTTCTTATTTTGTGTTTCATTTCCGGGCTAAGTGTTTCATATAAGTCTTTAAGTTCCATATTTCTTCCTTCGCTTCTTATATTTTTTAATAAAATGATTCCCGCTTTCATTATAGCCTTTTTCCATTAAAACGAAAAGAAAAAGCCTGGATATGACCAGACTTAAAATAATAATCCAATTGTATGCACGACAAACGCACAAATATAGGCAACCACACACTGGAAAATGACAATAAAGCCAGCCCAGCGTCCACCTAGTTCACGTTTAATACTTGCGATAGCGGCTACACAAGGCGTATAAAGCAGACAGAAGACAAGCAAGCTTGCTGCGCCTAGTGTTGTCAATGTTGACATAAGATGAGCTGTGCTACCAAAAAGAACAGTCAATGTGGATACAACAGATTCTTTTGCCATAAAGCCAGTAATTAAAGCGGATGTAATGCGCCAGTCACCAAAGCCAAGAGGCTTGAAGATAGGGGCAATAAAGCTTGCACAATAGGCCAGGATGGAGTCATCAGGATTTTTGACAAGCTGTAAATGTAAACCAAAGTTCTGTAAGAACCAGATGATAATTGAAGCGACAAAGATAATTGTAAAGGCACGTTGAATAAAGTCTTTTGATTTTTCCCATAGAAGTTGTAGAACATTACGTGCACTAGGCAAACGGTAGTTAGGCAATTCCATGACGAAAGGTACTGCCTCACCCTTAAAGAAAGTATTCTTGCTTAAGAGTGCTGTCAATATTCCTACCGCAATACCCATAAAATACAATAATACCATGACAAGAGCACCCCTCTTTGGGAAGAAAGCTGCAGTAAAGAAGGCATAGATTGGTAGTTTGGCAGTACAGCTCATAAAAGGTACAAGCATGATGGTCATCTTTCTATCACGCTCACTTGGCAGAGTACGCGAACTCATGACTGCTGGTACTGAACAACCAAATCCCATCAACATTGGCACAACACTTCGTCCTGACAAGCCTATTTTTCTTAAGAGCTTATCCATGACAAAGGCAATACGAGCCATATATCCTGTATCCTCTAATAATGAGAGGAAGAAGAAAAGCAAAACAATTAAAGGCAAGAAGCTCAAGACTGAACCAACGCCCGTGAAAATACCATTAATGACAAGAGACTGCAGAACTTCGTTGACCCCGCCAGCCTTCATAGCTATGGCAACAATATGAGTCAGCTGATCAATCCCATTCGCAATCAAATCCTGGAAATAAGCACCAACAAGGTTGAATGTCAGATAGAAAATAATCGCCATAATAATGATAAAGGCTGGTACAGCTGTATATTTTCCTGTAAGAATAGTATCAATTTTACGGCTACGTTCATGTTCTTTGCTTTCTTTTGGCTTAATAACAGTTGCTGCTACACATTTTTCAATAAAGGCAAAGCGCATATCTGCAATTGCTGCTGCACGGTCAAGATGACGTTCTTTTTCCATTTGTGAAATGATGGCTTCAATGGTCTTCTTTTCTTGATCATCAAGATTAAGTGCACCAAGAACGACTTCATCACCTTCAATAAGCTTACTTGCCGCAAAACGAATAGGAATTTGTGCTTCATCAGCATGATCCTGAATTAAATGCATGATGGCATGAAGGGCACGATGGACAGCTCCCCCATGATCATTTTCATCACAAAAATCATAACGTGTAGGTGTTTCTTGATATTTCGCAACATGTAAGGCATGACGCACCAATTCATCAATCCCTTCATTCTTAGCCGCTGAAATAGGGACAACTGGTACACCAAGCATAGCTTCAAGCTTATTAATCTTAATACTGCCACCATTACCCTGGACTTCATCCATCATATTTAAGGCAACTACCATAGGTTTATTAAGTTCAATAAGCTGCATCGTTAAATAAAGATTTCTTTCAATATTCGTTGCATCAACAATATTAATAATACCCATTGGCTTTTCATTAAGAATGAATTGTCTTGAAACAATTTCTTCAGCACTATAAGGGGACATGGAATAAATGCCAGGTAAATCCGTAATCAATGTATCAGGATGACCTTTGATAGCCCCACTCTTGCGATCAACAGTCACTCCTGGGAAATTGCCGACATGCTGATTAGAGCCTGTTAGCTGATTGAAGAGGGTTGTCTTGCCACAGTTCTGATTACCAGCTAAAGCGAAAGTGAGTGTTGTTCCTTCAGGTAAGGGATGCGCATTCTTGTCATCATGATAAATACCATCTTCACCTAGTCCTGGATGATGATCAAAGGGTGAATTGGAAGCATCAAGATATGGCCGATCAAGATGATCAGGCGCATCACTTTCTTCATGAAGTGGTTGATCGGTAATTTCAATTTGTTTGGCTTCATTCAGACGTAATGTCAGTTCATAACCATGAATACGTAGTTCCATTGGATCTCCCATAGGAGCATATTTCACTAATGTAACCTTCGCACCAGGTATCACACCCATATCTAGGAAATGCTGGCGTAATTCTCCTTCTCCGCCAACCGTCTTGACATAAGCCGATTCATTAAGATTGAGGTCTTTGAGTGTTTTCATTATTGTTCGCCTCGCAATTCTTGAACTCTGGTTTGTATTCTTCTAAATGTATCATTGGAGATATCATGTTCGATGGCACAAGCCTCTTCTTCTGCCTGATGCTCATCAACGCCTAATTCCATCAAGGCATTTTTGAAGAACAGATGACGTTCATAGACATGCATTGCTGCCTTCATGCCAGCATCACTCAAGATAATATCTCTTCCTTCTTTTCTTAAATAGCCTTTCTCTTCTAGCTTACTTAAAGCAACAGAAACTGAAGACTTACGGTGCTGTAGATGGTTGACGATGTCAATAGAATGACATACACCTTTTTCTTTTGTAATCATAAGGACTGATTCAAGATAATCTTCTTCTGATTCAGTCAAATGTCTTTCTTCCATACACATTCCCCTTTCAAAACATAGTCACATTATAACCATTTGGTTAGTTAACGTCAACTAACATGTAATATCCTTGATTATATGTAATCACATCGATTACATAACATATACAAAAGATATATTTATATTCTAATTTTCATATAAGTTAGGGCTTCCTAACTATCTTATTGACAGTCTTGAAGTCTTCTTGTATAGTCTTGTTTATCAATCGGTTAGGTATTTCTAACCAAGAAAGAGAAGGAACAATATGAACAAGACATTGATGAAAACATTCACTACTTTGACAGTTTTAGCACTGCTTTCAGGTTGTGCTACAACAACCAAAGCTGATACGAATGTGCAAAAGACCGTTGAAATCACCGATGCCAAAGGAAAGGTCAAAGTGCCTTTTAAGCCAAATCGTGTCGTAGCGCTCGATAATCGTACTTTTGAGACGCGTGACGAGTGGAAGATTGAACTAGCCGCAGCACCTAAACCACTTATGCCCAAATCCCTATCGTATACAAAAAATGAGAAGGTTATAGATATTGGTAATCATCGTGAGCCTAATTTAGAAGCCATTGCCCAGGTTAATCCTGATTTAGTTATTGTAGGCCAGAGATTCGCAAGTTATTATGATCAGATCAAAAAACTTGTCCCTCAAGCTGCAGTGATTTCACTTGACGTGACTGTTGATGAAAGTGCGAAAGAACCAGACAAGGCATTAGTCAATGGCCTTAAAAACAATACAACAATTCTTGGGACAATCTTTGATAAAGAAAAAGAAGCCAAAAAACTAAATAGTCAGTTTGACGCGCCTATCAAAAAAGCGAAAAGCCATTATGATCCATCAAAGAGTGTGATGTCATTAACGACAACTGGTGGGGAGATCACTTATGTTGCCCCACATTATGGACGCGTATAGGGTCCACTTTATGACATCTTTAACTGGAAGAGCGCTTTAACTGTCGATCAGTCAACATCAACCGATAAAGGTGATGATGTCTCAGTTGAAGCCATTGCCAAAAGTAACCCTGACTATATTGTTGTATTAGATCGTGATGCGGCTATTTCCACTGACAGTGATCAAGCTTCAGATATCATTGCCAAGGCCTCTGCCCTGCAGAATGTCAAAGCTGTCAAAAACAATGCCATTGTCTATGCCCCAAATGACACTTATACAAATGAAAGCATACAAACCTATATCAAAATCATGAACAAGCTTGATACTCTCTTTACTAAGAAGTAAGTAGGCTGGAAAGGAACTTTCTATGCGTAAAAAAAATACCAGCTTTGCATACTTGTAGTAATCGTTTTATTATTGGCGATGATTTCCCTTCACGTTGGTGTCTATGACATCTATAAAGATGATGGTGGCATGAAGATGCTTTTCCTGACAAGAATTCCCCGGACGATTGCCCTCCTTCTTACTGGTGCGGCGATGTCCATCAGTGGGCTAGTCATGCAGACATTGACCCAAAATAAGATGGTTGAGCCAACAACAACCGGAACAATCGAATGGGCATCACTAGGCTTATTGCTTGTTTCTGTGATTTTCCCTGCCCCAACAATCACTATGAAGATTATTGCCTGTATTGTATTTTCCTTTGTTGGGACAATGATATTCTTTGTCCTGCTTTCAAGAATTAGGCTGAAGTCAAGTATGCTTGTGCCTATTATTGGGATGATGATGAGTGCTGTGATATCGGCCTTCGTAAATTTCCTTGCGTTAGAGTTTCAGGCTTCCCAGATTGTTTCGAACTGGTTTGTAGGGAGTTTTTCAGGTATCCAGAAAGGTCGTTATGAATATTTATTCTTGATTATCATCATGACATTTCTTATTTACCTCTATGCCAATAAGCTCGCCGTTGCCTCACTTGGTAAGGATATCGCAAAGACATTAGGGGTGAACTACAATCGTGTAGTGCTTATAGGTACAGCTTTCATTTCTCTAACAGTTGGTATTGTGGCTGCTGTTATTGGCAATTTACCTTTTCTAGATTTGATTGTTCCTAACTTGATTTCTCTTATTCGTGGTGATCACTTAAAAGAGAATCTACCCTATGTTGCTTTAGCGGGCATGGCAACGATAACCCTATGTGATATTCTCTCACGCATACTCATTGCCCCTTTTGAAGTCCCTGTATCGCTTATTCTTGGTACAGTGGGTTGCATTGTTTTTATGATGATTCTTTTAAGAGAAAGGAAGCGTGGAACTCATGGAGCGTAGTACACAAGCATTTCCAACAAGACAGTCATTACGCCACTATCATATGTCGATGATTATTATGAGTATATTATCTATACTCTTTACACTTGGCCTCATTCTCTATAAAAATCCTGTTTCCCCCTCATCCCCTGCTTTCATGCCGATTGTTTTAAGACGGGGCGTGGCAATTATTGCCATGTTGTTAGCGGCATTTGCGAATACAACCGCAACACTCACCTTCCAGTCACTCACCAACAATCGCATCATCACCCCTTCCTTACTTGGCTTTGATGCCCTTTATGGATTAATTCAGACTCTAATGGTTATGATATTAGGTGTTGATACCTTTAGTTCTTCTCATAATCTTGTCACTTTTATTTTGGAGATTATTTTGATGATGGCTTTATCTTTGTCAATCTATGGCACACTTCTTAAAGACAGCCAGAAAGATATGCAATATGTTCTATTGATTGGCATTATTCTTGGCACTGGATTACGCGCCATTTCTTCATTTTTCAACAAGCTACTTTCCCCTAGTGAATTTGATGTCCTGCAGGCAAAAATGTTTGGTTCTGTTAATAATTCGAAATCAGAATATTTCCTTATTGCCATTCCCATCATCTTCTTATCCGTCATCATTCTCTTAAGACTTTCCAAAAAACTCAACATCATCACATTAGGCAAAGATATCAGCAGTGTCCTTGGGATCAACCATCGCTTCTACTCTCTCTTACTGCTTTCCATTATTTCCCTCTTAATGGCTGTTTCGACAGCCATGCTTGGATTACTTACTTTCTATGGCTTTCTCGTTGTGACTTTCACATATGAAATTGTTGGGACATCGGATCATCAATATACCTATCCCTTTGCGATTCTATTCGCCTATCTAGTCATCACAGCGAGTTACTTCTTTATGTATCACATCTTTAATGCTCAGGGTGTGGTTTCTATTATTATTGAACTTGTTGGTGGTATTGTCTTTATCATCATGATGCTAAGAAAACATCGAGGAGAATAGTATGATTGAATTAAGAAATGTCTCAAAAACCTATGCGACAAAAACAAAGATTGGACCCCTTTCCTTAACGTTTCCAAAAGGTGGGCTGACAAGCATTATTGGCCCCAATGGTGCAGGCAAGAGTACAACCTTACATATGATTGGCAGATTGCTTGGGATGGATGAGGGTGAGATTGAGATTGCAGGCATGGATGTCGTCAAAAGTCATAGTGAGGATCTTGCGAAAATCATGACGATATTAAGATAGGAAAATCATTTTGTGACAAAGCTCACTGTCCGTCAGCTTGTCTCTTTTGGCCGTTATCCTTATAGTAAAGGGCGTCTCAGTGCAGAAGATGAAAAAATTATTTCACGCTATATCGATTTCTTTGCCTTAAAGGAATTAGAAAATCGCTATCTTGAAGAGCTTTCGGGTGGCCAGCGTCAACGTGCTTATGTCGCCATGGTTCTTACTCAGGATACGGATTATATTCTTCTTGATGAACCACTGAATAATCTTGATGTCGCAAGGTCAGTCGATATGATGAAACTTTTACGTAAGGTCTGTGACCAGTTTGTTAAGACGATTATTGCGGTAATGCATGATATCAATTTCTCAGCCCAATATTCTGATTATATATGTTGTATGAAAGATGGCAAGATTGTTGCTTATGGTGACATTGATGAAATCATGAATGGTCAACTGCTAACTGAAATCTATGAAACACCCATTGACATCATGCTGACACCACGTGGGAAATATGCGATTTATTAATAGAACGGGTACTATATTTAATGATATAGTACCCTTTTGTTTACAAAAAAGAGGCAGTTAGACTGCCTCTGTCATCGTTACAACATCCTAGGAATTTACCTTATGACCATATTGAAATAAGTTAACCAAGAGATGGTCTATTAGCTTAGATATGACTTAATAGCTTGTCATCAAGAATTTCAGAAGTCATTTCGTCTTCAAATACTTGTTGTGTTAACTTCTTAAGTAACTTAATGACTTCTGGTGTATAAAAGACTTTCACTTTGGCATAAAGTGAGCAAGGTACACCATGAACTATACGTATATTATTGATGCCTTCACGAATACCATTTGCCATTGTCACAAGTTTCTGTGGTGACAAATAGCTTGTCGTAATCGCAAAACATCCAGTATCTAAATAAGCAATTGCTGCTCGCACATTCGCAACTTGAGCAATTACTTCATAACATTCACGTGTGACTTCATGCATAATTTCACGATCGAAATTCTTTCCAATTCTCAATAGTTCAGGTATTCTCACAAAAATCACGCCAAAACTCTTTTGATTAAGTTCAAAATCATTCTTAAAAGCAATTAAGTCGTCAATAAAATGCGAAGTGCTCATAGTTGCTAAAAGTTTATCTGGATCATTTCTAAGACTTTCTCCATCTAATAGATCCTGATCGAGGAAGCAGCCCATTAAGCCAGAAATCTGACCCTTTTGGTATGTTGGCCATTTTGAGGCATAAATTTCATGGCTGACACCATGCACAATGCATTGACCTGGCATATTGTAATAGGATTTACCTGTTTTGAGCACGTTCTCTTCAATAACTCTGTAGTTTTCATTATTGGGATGCCATTTCATATCCTCATCTGTTTTTCCAATGAGTTCTTCTTCTGAACTAAAACCATAAAATTCTAAGAATGCCTTGCTTACGCCAATAAAACGACGTTGATTATCTTTCCAGAATAAGGGAATAGGACAATGATGAATAAGATCTTTAAAATAGTCTGCATCCACCTTAAATGATTGAAGAGCATCCGTCATCTTGCTTTCATCAAACATCTCCTGATTACCAATCATCTTTACATCATCCATTATCCGAATCACATAGAGAATACGCATTTCATGACTATTAGGAATCAATAGAATGAGATGGGTCATCCAGACAAAATGTCCTAAATAATCTTGTGTACGGAAGGCTTCAACGATTTCTCCATTTTTTGAATCCTTCAAGCGTTTGATTAAAGAAGCTGGATTAATGAATGTATGGTATCGTTGTTCATCTTCTGAAAAGATTTTTGGCAATGTATTAGCATATTGTCCCTGCTTGTTGAGAAGTGGGACAGCATCACTTTGGGCCATCGAGCTATTAGTGAAAAGTACACTTGTCATCATCATTGTCTGTGGGTCAATACTATAAATATAGCGGTAGAAATAACTTAAATTGAGAAGCATGTCTGTTTTGAGATTCATCTCGTCATTCCAATCACCATAAGCATAGATATTGGCGACAATTAAAGAAGTCCCATCGTATTGACCAAGTAAATGATAGCTGAGTAAACGTTCTTTATTATTGAATGGGATGATCATCTTTCCTGTATTTCTTGACATATTCGTCATTTTCGCAGCTTTTATCAATTCCCGACCAATAACATTATTCTGATTATTAATACTGTTTTCAATCTCAGTACTATCTACAAAGCCATCTCTATGCATGATAGCTTTGAGCTGTTCATTCACAAATAGAATATGAACTTTCCCCTCTCGATATTCCGTAACCACCAATGGAATATCAGACATGAAATTGACTTGTGACAGCTGATCATAACAAACTTTCTGCTTTGCCCCTTCAACACTAAGACCTTTTTCATGACATGCTTTCATTAAATCCTCAAAAGGCATTGGTTGACCAAAATAATAGCCCTGCATCTTTTCACAGCCACATTTCTTTAAGAATTCAACCTGCTCTGCTGTCTCTACCCCTTCTGCTAAGCTTCTGATTCCAATATTCTTATCCATATTGATAATAGAAGCAATAATATCACGAGAACGGGAAGAATCTTGGTGCAAGAAGACCATATCAAGCTTTAAAACATCAAATGTATAGTCTTTTAATAAATTAAGCGTTGAATAGCCACTACCAAAGTCATCCATCCAAATTTCATAACCCGCTTCCTGGAAGGACTGGAGCGTTTGGAGAATATGATTTTCTTTGGAAGTCATAATGCTTTCCGTAATTTCTATATGAAGCATACGACGTGGCACATCATATTCCATAACTAGTGCTTCAATCTCCCGGAAAATATCACAATAGAGGAAGTCAAGACGTGATAAATTAATTGAAACAGGAATTTCCGCAATCCCCAAACGATAACGCTGGGCAATCTGCATAATGACTTTTTTAATCACATAGAGGTCAAGATGCCATATCATACGCGACTCTTCCAAAGCTGGAATAAATGATATAGGTGGAAGTAAGCCGCGCTCAGGATCCTGCCAGCGTGCTAATGCCTCCATGCCACATATTTTATTGGATAATGTACGCACAATTGGCTGATAATAAACAACAATCCAGTCATTTTTAATTGCATCATATAAATGTGAGACAACATAGGCTGACATTTCTAGCTTTTCACCTGTCTCTTTGGAATAGTACGCATAAAAATGACCCACATTATCACGACTTTCATCATTCGCAATACGTGCACAATTACACACCTTTTCAGCAGAATAGGTATAATCATCCCAGACACAAATGCCAATACTGCAATCAATATTATCTGGGAATAATGTCTTGATAATAGTATGTGCTTTTCTTACCCGTTCATCTAATTGAATCGTATTGGTCAAGATCGCAAAACGGTCACTTTCCAAGTGCGAGATAATATCATGAGGGAAACATTTTTTAAGATCATTCGCCATCTTCACTAAATACTGATCACCTGCGTTAATACCATAACGTATATTTAGTGTTTTAAAATTCATTAAATCAAAGTAGAGAACAGCAAGTTCACCATCTTTTCCTACATTACGCTCTTCTTTACGCTTTTCACTGATGAGCTTAAAGAATGTATGCATTGTAGGAAGGCCTGTCAAAGCATCAAGAGTCTTTTCTTCATTTTGGCTATTTTTCTCTTTATGCTCTCTATCTGATAAAGGAATAGAGCCAACAATCTGGCCAACACCTTTATGCTTTGCTTCATAAAGATAATGATCTGCTTTATTAATAAGTGTGGTGATTGTCTCTATCTGGCTAACGAAGTCACCATAATAGCCAATACTGCAGCTCATATGAAGATCGTTATGATCTGCTAAAGTCTGACTTAATTGGTATAACTTGGTACGAAAGATGTTGGTTTCTTCGTTAAAAGCAATCATGAGGAACTCATCGCCACCATAGCGATAGCCAATTTCATGATCTTCATTGAATACTTTTTTAAGATCCTGACTAAATACAGTCAAAACCTCATCGCCTTTACTATGACCATAATGATCATTGTAGCTTTTAAAGTAATCAATATCGATTAATGCGACACATAAGTGCTTATTAATAAAGGTTGGAAAATCTTCACGTAAGGCATAACGATTGAGGAGTTGTGTAAGCTCGTCGTGACGACTATCTTGATAAAACTGATCCTTTTCTTTGATCATTGCTTGTCTGTTACGCTCTTCTCTTACAATACTTACTAATCTTGCATAATTCACAAACAAACAGATACCTTGCATAGCGATAATATCGAGAATATCCTGCCAGGCAATGGGATAATTTGCGATCCCAAGAACACATATCATGGCTATTAAGTTAATAAAGATATTACGAATAAAAACAGGTATTGTCGCTAAAGGAATCAAATTAATGATCAATGTCACTAAAATATATTCAAAAAAGAAACTACTACTTCTCTGGGTCGTATAGAATGTTAAGTTCGCAATAATCATATTACAAGCCAAGAACCATTTCATCACCCTACCAGCTCGTTTGACTCTTGTTTTGTCATAAGAATTCAGTTCATGAATTAACAACAATATAAAGAACAAGTTGATAAAAAATGCCAACAAATAAACAAACGTAGCATTAATGATTGGCAAGACAAATCCTGATGCAAAAGGACTAAAAGCTCCTACCATCCCAATAAAGAAAATAATACAAAGAATCAATGCTGCCGTAATACAAAGAGAAAGATCATAGCGATAGAATTCCATTCTTATAGCTGGTTCTTTCATGGACACAACGATTTCCTGCTTTCCATATATCATTTCAAGTTCTTGTAGAGCCTTCTTTAAACTTAGCTTCATGTTTATTTTCCCTCCTCATATAGTAAAAGGTCATTTTCTAATGTGATAATCATGTTCCCTAAGTCTTATCCTAAAGAATATTATATGTCATACTAGAATATATATGAATACTTTCTATGTTTTTATGTGACTTATATCCTGCAAAAAATGAACATTCCTAAACAATATCGCCATCAGATAGAAGTTAATCATAGTTTTAGGCAATTATACACAATTTATCCTGAATTCTCAAATAGTATCAAAGGAAAGTAAGATCGACAAGAACGATTGTTTTAATCAAGCAAATCTTGCTTTCAATAAAAAATGATAGCAATGAGTGTGGTCATTACTATCATTTACCAAATGTCGCCGTAAAGCCCCTTGCTTTATCAATGGGGATATAAGGCGACAATTATCTTGCTGAAAGTTATCTAAACCCTTTTGTATTAGATAGGTAAGAGTGGTATAATATCTATATGAAATACAAATCTAATCGCAATGTAGTCTATTCCTGCAAATACCATGTGGTATGGTGTCCTAAGTATCGACGTTCCGTTTTAATAGACGGTGTTGATGTTCGTCTAAAGGAGCTGATTAAAGAAACATGCGACCAACTTAATGTCGAAATTATTGAAATGGAAATCATGCCAGACCATGTACACTTGCTTATGGAAGTAGACCCACAGCTCGGAGT
>NZ_VUNM01000025.1 GCF_009695655.1 Sharpea porci | reverse complement strand
TATCATCCTCTCGTGGTTTTGGTCGACTTAACGATAAATGATATTTAGTGGTTTTTCTATATAAAGTTATATAAATTCATTCATTGAAGCTGGAATATTACCCACTAATGTTAATGAAGGCTCAAAATAAGCTCTAAAAAAGAAGATTCAAGCGAATCTTCTTTTTAATTAATCCTGAGTAACAATCTTTGTCTTACCACCCATATAAGGCTGTAATACTTTAGGAATATTGATTGAACCATCTTCATTATAATTGTTTTCAATAACTGCAATCATGCCTCTAGGAGAAGCAACAACTGTGTTATTTAATGTATGTAAGTAGTATGTGCCCTTTTCGTTCTTAGCACGAATACCAAGTCTTCTTGCCTGCGCATCACCAAGGGTAGAACATGAACCTACTTCGAAATACTTTTTCTGGCGTGGTGACCATGCTTCGACATCACATGACTTAACTTTTAAGTCAGCTAAATCACCAGAACAACATTCTAACTGTCTTACTGGAACATCCATATTTCTAAAGACATCAACAGTATAACGCCACATCTTTTCATATTCTTCCATAGAATTTTCTGGTTCACAAAGAACAATCATTTCTTCCTTTTCAAACTGGTGAACACGATAGAGACCTCTTTCTTCAAGACCATGTGAGCCACCTTCCTTACGGAAACATGGTGAATATGATGTCATTCTAATTGGAAGTTTATCCGATTCAACAATTTGTCCCTGGAAACGACCAATCATAGAATGTTCTGATGTACCAATTAAATAAAGGTCTTCCCCTTCAATCTTATACATCATGGCATCCATTTCTTCAAAAGACATAACTCCATTAACGACATTACTTCTAATCATGAATGGTGGTACACAATAAGTAAAGCCTTTATCAATCATGTAGTCTCTTGCATAAGCAATCATCGCTTCATGTAAACGGGCAATATCACCAATTAGATAATAGAAACCTTCACCTGAAGTACGACCTGCAGATTCTTTATCCATACCATTGACTCTATGAATAATATCGGCATGATGAGGAATTTCATATGGAGGAACAACAGGTTCACCAAATCTTTCAACTTCTACATTCTCTGAATCATCTTTGCCAATTGGGACTGATGGATCAATGAAATTAGGAATCTGATACATCACTTCAAGAAGTTTCTGTGTTGTTTCTTTTTGTGTTGCTTCTAATTCAGGAAGCTTTTCATTAATTTCCTTTACTCTTGCTTTCGCAGCTTCAGCTTCTTCCTTCTTGCCTTCTCTCATCAACTGACCAATTGATTTAGAAATCTTATTCTTTTCTGCTCTTAATTCAGAACCTTCTGTTTCTGATGCTCTTTTCGCTTGATCAAGCTTTAATGCTTCATCTACTAATGGTAATTTATGATCCTGGAACTTTTTACGAATATTCTCTCTGACAGATTCAGGATCTTCTCTTAATCTTGCAATATCAATCATGATAATCTCCTTTGACTATATACATGATGATTATACAACAATCATATCTAAAAAAAAAGACAGGTTTCAATGTAAGAGAAAAGCCAGGAATATTATTCCTGACTCTCTTCTGTTTCATTTGTTTGTGCTGTTTCTTCAGATTCCTCTGTTTTATCGACAACGGAGATAGAAGAGACAACTGAACCATCATTAACACGAATAAGGCGTACACCCTGTGTTGCACGACCAGCTTCTTTGACCTGTTCCATAGGTAATCTGATGACAATACCTTCACTTGTCATAATCATGAGGTCTTCATCACCTTCTACGGCCTTAATCGCAACAAGGTCACCATTCTTACTTGTGACATTAAGTGTCTTAACACCCTTACCACCACGATGTGCAAGACGATATTCATCAGCAGGTGAAATCTTGCCATAACCATATTCCGTCACGACAAGCACTTTGCTGCCTTCAAGGGATGTTGTCACCCCAACAATATGGGCTCCATCAACATTCATACCACGTACACCACTGGCTGTTCTGCCCATTTCACGGACATCATTCTCATCAAAGCGAATGGCTTTACCGTTAGATGCTGCTAAGAGAATTTCGGAATGACCATCTGTTAATTTGACATCAACAAGTTCATCATCATCTCTTAGGCTAATCGCAATCTTACCCGATGTACGAATATTTTCGAATTCACTGATCTTTGTACGTTTGACAATACCATTCTTTGTGACAAAGAATAAGAAATGTTCGTCAGATACATTATCACGATGGATGGAGATCATTGTCTTGACGCTTTCATTTTTGTCCATGTTGAGAAGGTTGACAATAGGTAGACCTTTGGCAGTACGTCCGAATTCAGGAATATTATATCCCTTCATACGATAAACCTTACCAAAGTTTGTAAAGACTAGTAAGTCATCATGAGTAGACATATTGATAATGTCTTTAACGACATCATCATTGTTTGTAGCCATACCTTTGACACCCTTGCCACCCCTATTCTGGGCTTTATAAGTATCAACTGGCATTCTCTTGACATAGCCATTTGTCGTCATCGAAATAATAACGTCTTCTTCAGGAATAAGATCTTCATCTTCGATATCAAATGTTCCTTGAATGATTTCAGTACGACGTTCATCACCATACTTATTCTTAATCTCAGTTAATTCATCACGAATAATTTCAAGAACACGTTCTTCATTCGCAAGAATATCCTTTAAGTCCGCAATCAGTTCCAATAATGCCTTTAATTCATTTTCAATCTTTTCTCTTTCCAAACCAGCGAGACGCTGTAACTGCATTTCACGAATAGCTTTAGCCTGGCGATCAGACATATTGAATTCATCCATTAATCTTTGTTGGATGATTTCTGTTGTACGTGAAGAGCGGATTAAGGCAATAATGGCATCAATATTATCAATGGCACGTTTTAAGCCTTCTAAGATATGTGCTCTGTCTTCAGCCTTCTTTAAGTCAAAGGCTGTTCTTCTACGAATAACATCTTCCTGGTGATTCAAATAGATATCCAACATATCTTTCAATGTGAGTGTTTTAGGTTCATCATTGACAATAGCTGTGTTATTGACACCAAATGTAGTCTGTAAAGAAGTGAGTTTGTAGAGTTGGTTAAGAATAACTTCAGGCTGTACATCACGACGTAATTCAATGACAATACGAATACCTTCTCTACTTGATTCATCACGTAATTCCGTAATACCATCAATATTCTTATTCTTGACATGTTCAGCAATCTTTTCAATAAGTCTTGCCTTATTGACCATATATGGAATTTCAGTAACGATAATAGCTTTCTTATTCGAACCAATATCTTCTATTTCAGATCTTGCACGCATGACAATGAGACCTTGACCTGTTTCAAAAGCTTTCTTAATAGCTGATTTACCTAGAATATAGGCACCAGTTGGGAAATCAGGACCTTTGATATATTCCATCAGTTCCGTTACTGACATGTCTCTATTCTTGGAATAAGCCAATAAGCCATCAACAACTTCACCTAAGTTATGGGGAGCCATGTTTGTTGCCATACCTACGGCAATACCTGTTGTACCATTAATGAGTAAGTTTGGTATTCTTGAAGGTAGTACAGATGGTTCCTTTTCTTCACCATCATAGTTAGGGACAAAGTCGATTGTATCTTTGTTGATGTCTCTTACCATTTCCATACAAATCTTACTCATACGTGATTCCGTATAACGCATGGCGGCTGCGCCATCTCCATCGATGGAACCAAAGTTACCATGACCATCGACAAGCATGTAACGATAAGAGAAATCCTGGGCCATACGAACTAAGGCTTCATAGATGGAACTATCACCATGAGGGTGATATTTACCCATAACATCCCCGACAATTCTTGCCGACTTCTTAAATGGTTTATCACTATAACAGCCTAATTCATTCATACCATAAATAATACGTCTTTGAACTGGCTTTAACCCGTCTCTTGCATCAGGAAGAGCACGTGAGATAATAACTGACATTGCGTATTCAAGGAAAGACTTACGCATTTCGCTCGTAAGATTAATATTACGAACGCCTTTTTCTTCAATATTGTGTTGATCGTCCATTTCATACTCCTTCCTTAAATATCAAGATTTTCTACATATTTCGCATTCTCTCTAATGAAATCACGACGAGGTTCAACCTTTTCCCCCATCAACATATCAAACAAGAGATCTGCTTCCATCGCATCATCAATATTGATACGATTAAGAACTCTATTTTCAGGTGACATGGTTGTTTCCCATAACTGTTCAGCATCCATTTCACCTAGACCTTTATATCTCTGAATTGTAAATTTCGCATCAGGTCCAAGCTCTTCTCTTAATTTATCCAATTCATAATCTGAATAGAGATAATGATCATCTTTACCATGTTTCAATAAGTAAAGTGGTGGTTGAGCAGCATAGACATAGCCTTGTTCAATAAGTGGTCTTAAATAACGATATAAGAATGTCAACATTAAGATTCTAATATGACCACCATCAACATCGGCATCGGTCATAATGACAATCTTATGATATCTCAACTTACTAATATCAAATTCATCACCAATACCCGTACCAAAAGCTGTAATCATACTACGAATTTCAGCATTTCCAAGAATTCTTTCAAGACGTGCTTTTTCAACATTCAAAATCTTACCTCTTAAAGGAAGAATAGCCTGTGTACGACGATCTCTACCGGTTTTCGCACTACCGCCGGCAGAGTCCCCTTCGACAATATAGATCTCACATTCAGTTGGATCTTTCGAAGAACAATCTGCAAGTTTACCTGGAAGATCAGCAATATCAAGAGCTGTCTTTCTTCTTGTCATTTCACGAGCACGCTTAGCAGCCATTCTTGCTTTAGAAGCAAGAGTAACCTTATCCATGATAATACGTGCTGTATCAGGGTTCTCTAGGAAGAATTTTTCGAGGGCATCTGAGACAATAGTACGAGTTATCTTACGTACTTCGGCATTACCAAGTTTTGTCTTTGTCTGGCCTTCAAACTGTGGATCAGGATGCTTAACTGAGATAATCGCTGTTAAACCTTCACGACAGTCTTCACCAGATAAATTTTCATCCTTCTCTTTCAAGAAACCATTGTTTCTTGCATAGTTGTTGATGACACGTGTTAAGGCAGCACGGAAACCTTCTTCATGCATACCACCTTCAACAGTATGAATATTATTCGCAAAAGAATAAATATTACTTGTAAAGCCATCATTATACTGCAAAGCTACTTCTACAGAAATACCATCAATCGAGTCTTCACAATCAATAATTTCTTCATGTAAAGCTGTTTTATTCTTATTGAGGTAGGCAACATATTCTCTAATACCACCCTCATACATATAATCATTTTCTCTTGGCTTATCACCACGTTCATCAATTAATACAAGACGTAATCCTTTATTAAGAAAAGCCAATTCTCTAATACGCTGATTTAATGTTTCAAAATCATAAACTGTTGTTTCAGTGAAAATAGTAGGATCAGGCTTAAAGACAACAGTTGTACCTGTGTCATCACATGTACCTACAACCTCAAGATCCTTAACCGGCTTACCACCGTTCTCAAAGCGCTGGTGATAAATATGTCCATCACGATGGACATAGACTTCAAGCCAGCTAGAGAGAGCATTAACGACCGAAGCACCGACACCATGTAGACCACCAGAAACCTTATAGCCACCTTCACCAAACTTACCGCCGGCATGTAGGACAGTAAAGATTGTTTCAATAGTACTCTTGCCTGTTTTCGCATTTGTCCCTGTAGGCATACCACGACCATTATCAATAACTTCAATAACGTCACCAGGTTTGATTTTAACGATAATCTTTGTACAGAAACCAGCTAAGGCTTCATCGATTGAGTTATCGACAATTTCCCAGACAAGATGATGAAGTCCCCTGCCAGAAGTTGTACCAATATACATACCTGGTCTTTTACGTACTGGTTCAAGACCTTCAAGAACCTGAATATCACTATCCCCATAGGAATGATGCACTTTAGTATCTTCGTCCATTATATGTCCTCCTTAATTCCATGACTAATTTTTATTTTTTTTGCTGAAACAATAGAGGGATGTTGAATGCCTTCTATTGATGTTGTAGTGATGAATGTTTGAACCTTATGATCAATTAAATTCATCATCTTCATTTTACGTTGATCATCAAGTTCACTTAAGACATCATCAAGTAAGAGTATGGGATATTCGCCGATCTCCTTCTTAACGATTTCAAGTAAAGCTGTCTTGATGGCTAAGACAATCGAACGCTGTTGTCCTTGTGAAGCATAGAGTGCAGCATCATTGTCATTTAATTTGAATTTTAAATCATCCTTATGTAAACCATCTACGGTTGACATATAGATGATATCTCTTTTGTATGTCTTTTGATATTTCGCAAGAATAGCTTCTCTTGTTTTCTCTTTATAGCTTGTATGATATCCCACAGTAAGCTTTTCATCAGCTGATAGATAGTCATACATCATCCCACTCATCTCATTTAAAACACCTACAAAATCCATTCTCCGCGTGATTAAGTCAGCTGATAAATCAGCGAGCTGTTCTGATAAAACATCAAGATAGAGATCAGGTTCTTTATGTTGTTCTTTGAGCATCTTTAAGTAGGCATTACGTTCTTTAAGAAGTTTGTAATACTTTGTGATGTTATACATATAGATGGGAGATATTTTAGAAATCTCCTGATCTAAGAGCTGTCTTCTTGCGCTTGGACTTCCTTTGACCAAAGATAAGTCCTCAGGCACAAAGAGTATCGCATTCAAATAACCAATATAATCACTCGTTCTCGCAATATCCTTACGATTAATAAAAGCTTTCTTGCCCTGTTTACTTACGACAACACGCATGTCATAGTCATGTTTATTGCTTTCAATCTGCCCTTCTACAAAACCAAATTCTTGTTCAAATTGAATCAATTCTTTGATTTTATGTGTACGAAAGCTTCTTGTTGTAGAAAGGAGGTAGATAGCTTCTAAAACATTTGTCTTCCCCTGGGCGTTATTGCCCATTAAGATATTGATATGGGGATCAAAGACAAATGTTTCTTGGTCATAGTTTCTGAAATGTTTCAGTTTCAGTTCATTGACTTGCATGTAATACGATACGTTTCACCGTCATAACCAAATATATCACCATCATAGAGCTTCTTACCACGACGTGTATCTACTTCACCATTTACAGTGACATCACCTTCTTGAATGAGCACCTTCGCCTCAAAGCCAGAAGAAGCAGCACCAGAAAGTTTCATCGCTTGTCCTAGAGTAATATATTCAGTTGATATTTCTAAATCTTTCATGAAACTACACTGTCCTTTCTCATACTTGCCTATTATAGCACAAATATGCGAATTTTAGTACAGAAAAAGCATTCCATAAAAACCATATTCTACCATTACTTTAACCAAAAAACGCTTAAACAAGAAATTTAAGCGTTTTATGCTATCTAATATCTATTCAACAAAGATATATCACTTTCTTAATGTGATATTGGCAATAAAACAATTTTGTAGTAACTCATAATTAAAATTTCCATCATACTATTTCACTATTTCTTTGACATGTTTCAGCCCAAAGCCATGGTTTTTCTTATCAGTTTTAGAAGTCTTCAACATAGAAGTATTCAATGTCGCATTAGAAATAGTTACTGACCAAAAAAAACTACCTTCTCCTATTTTTATAGATATCCATCTTTGAAGCGTTCAACTTTACTATTCGGATGAATAATCTTTAATCTTTTTGCAACCTCAATGCCATCAATATCAGGAAAATCAATATCCATAAGAACAACTTAATGATTTTTAGCATCATTTAGTATATTCATAGCATGATAATAACTTTGTATATTCACTGATATATTTTTTACTTTTATAGAAAGACTCGATATTTTGTAGAACTATTCTATGAATGACTGGATCATCATCACATAAGGCAATGGAAAATGTATTCAATATAATCACCTCACTCTTCTCAATTATTCTACCATGAACCTATATTCTTAAGAAATAAAAATAAAAATGCCCCCACCTTAATAACTTAGTGAAGGGGACATTTCTATATAAGATTAACCTGAATGCATGTATGATCAGACTCTCCTAAATCCATCACCGCAACACTTTTTATTTTATAGTCTCTAGGGACAAGTATGTGATCAATGGATGAGCGAATAAACCAAGGCATCTGAGTATGCCAAGTTCCCCTCTTCCAGAAGGGTAAAGCATTGAGGACATCTTTATGTGTCTTAATGGTACTTAAACTACCATGACGCAAAGTTGCATTGAAGTCGCCAAGAATAATCGCATCGGGATACTTATTGATCAATTTATCACTGATCAATTGTAAATCATTTTGCCATTCATTCTTCAACATAGCTAAAGGTGGAGCGGTATGTAAGGCAATTATTTCAGGATAGTGATCATTCTTTAAATGAAGAGTACCAAAAAGTTGTGCTATAGGTGAAATTATCATCGATATGATTGTTCAATGACTTTCTCGTGATTACTGTCACGGGTGCAATACCACCATCCGCTGTTCCTTGGACAATTTTTGACATGAAAAGATCATAGCTATTGATGTTTATGTTTACCTTTTTTAAAGCAGTAAAATCAGCTTCATTCTGTGCATCATATTGTCCATATTCACATAGCACAACAACATCATTATCAAGTAATAATTTGTCTGACACTCCAACGGCTAAAGCACGTTGGGTTCTTATATACATTCACTTCCAGATATGCTCGAAAGCATATGAGACTAATGAGTTTCTATAAGACTTTCACTACCAAAGATGCCACTGCATCCATTAGCGATAGCATAAGGCTCGTGTCAAAACCTGTTTATATATTCTCTTTTTAAATTGCGATACTGCTTAGATTCTTCCTGCCAGTTAGTCTGTCTACTTCCAGATTATGGAGTCTATAGAAGTTTTCAAATCTTCCATTACATTTATCAATATCAAAGCTTTTCAGATCATCACTTATATTCATTATCAGGAAAGCGGAATACATGTCTCTTTGTATCTTGATTCCATTAAGATCATTCCATCTCTGTGACAGTGTCTTCTTTGTATATGTTCCATCAAAGTGATTGAACTGGCTTGCCTTTGCTTCAGAAGTGTTTATTTCTGTTAATTTCTCGCCAAAATATCCTAATTTCCTATTTATAATAGTCAGCAGCATACTTGGCGCTTTATTGGCTAATGACTTACCGAAACGTTTCTTTCGCTTAAACTTGCCTTTATCATTCTTTTCAGTATTTTTAGCACGCTTCTGAAGTCCTGCAAAATTCATTTTTTCGACATATACTTTGTTTCCAAGAGATATGATATAGTTTGCCAGGCATTCATGCTGATACTTTCTTATATCTGCCTGCTTTCTATATAGTTCTCTTAATTCGTTTTGATATCTGATATAGTGATTTGATTTGTTCCATCTGACTTTCTTATCGCCTTGCTTCTTAACGGTTCCATCTTCATTATAATTATCTGGATTAGTTGCACGTCTTGACCTGTCCATTCTTCTCAGAAGTTTCTGTTTCTGGTTTTCAATGTTCTGGACCCTGTCAGCAAGTTCTAATATTCTTACATCAGACTGGCTTGAAATGGCAATGGTTCTGGTTCCAATATCCAGACCAACATCACCATCGCCAATGCGATGTTTCATTTCACCAGTTTCAGCATCCACCTTGACAGGTGGATTTCCTTTAAAGACTACCTGAACATAGAATTTATATTTGTTTCTTACATATTTCCTGACAATCCTGTTATAACAGATATCACATTGCATAGCCTGACATTCATAATGATTGTCATAATCAATTGAAACTGGGATTTTTAACCCATTCCAGACAAGAGTATCATTAATTATTCTGATTCCTGTCTTGTTGGATTTTCCTTCAAGTGAATTTAATTCACCATATTTCTTATAATAAACTTTCCTGCCGTTTCCATGGAATAACCTGTCATAGGATTTCCATAATGCTGTTGCAATCTTCTGTGCAGTAAACGAATCAATATTATCCTTAAAATGTCTTTGCATCTGCTTCACATCTTTGTGAAATGAATATTCTGACATGCTATATTGCTTTCGCATATCGTTTATCTGTTTCCAGATTTCTTTATCTGACTTTTCACTCTCAGACAATGAAGACAGAAGAGTGCGATATCTCTTGGTTTTAATCATTTCCTTATAACGCTTCTGTGTTACATTGACTAAGGAATTATAGATCTTTCTTCCAGTCTCAAAACGCTTATTTAAAATATCTTCCTGATATTTTTCCGTTATCAATGGAAATTCAACAATAAAGCTTGCCATGATGTTCACCTCGCTTTCTGATATGATATTCTCTTTTTCTAGTATCTCTTCTTCTGACTTTCTGCATACTTTTTAATTGCTTCGCTGCATAATGCCTGAAGGACTTAATGCTGGAGGACAATTCAAGAACATATGAGAGTGGTCCTTATCACATTCGATTGCAATGATTTCAATTTCCAACTCCTTACATTTTATTTTGACCAGTTCCCTAAAGCGTCTTTCTACATTTGATATCAGAAAAATTTTACGCATGTATCTTGGACAAAAGACAAAATGGTAGTTGATCAAAGATACCGTTGTGTCTGTATGTCTATATTTATTTTCCATACATATACTATATCATGATATGTTTATGTTTCTGATATCTACATACATTATTTTTATTTTATGCGAAAAAGATGACAAAAAAGCAAGAGAAACGTTATTTCTTCTTGCTTCTAAACTTGAAAAAAAGTATTGAGATCAATTTGGATATCACATTGCTTAGCAAGTTCAAGATCATGTGTCACCATGATAATGATTTTGTTTTCATTCATCCATTCTTTAAGAATAGTGATGATAATATCCCTATTATGTTCGTCTAAGTTACCTGTTGGTTCATCACAAAGCATGATATCTGTATTATGCAGTAAGGCTCTTGCAAGAGCAACACGCTGTTGCTGTCCACCTGAAAGTGTATAGATACGTTGTTTCTTTAAATCTTTAATATGTAGAAGATTCAGAAGATCATCAATTCTCTTATCATCATTCTTATCTAAGATAAGTTGAAGATTCTTTTCTACCGTATAGTTATCAATAAGAGCATAATTTTGAAAAAGGAAACTGAGTTTATGTTTATAGAGTTCTCTGATTTTTTTACTAGACCAGTGGTTATTACCATCAATAATGATTTCTCCACGATCAACTTTTTCTAAGAAACCAATCATATTCAGTAGTGTTGTCTTCCCCGTACCACTATCACCCGTAACAGCATAGATTTTTCCTTCTTCAAAGACATAAGAAAAGTCATCAAAAAGCACTTTACTCCCAAAAGATTTATGAATATGTCTAAGTTCAATACGCATCATCTATCATCTCCTTTAAGAAAGGCAATGATCTTACTTGATTCAACATGCCTTAATGTAGCTGTTAAAAATATGATATTGAGCAGATAAATGACAAATAAAGCCAAAACATTATGAGGTCTTCCCAAAATCACTGAAAGTATTCCCATAATCATGTACAGTGATAAATCAGTAATGAAATACATATCATAACGTTCCACAAAGGAATTCCCATTCACTTTCAGTATCAAAATACGTTTCATATTTCTCTTGAAATAGATGACAATACTTTGATAAATCACGATTGCTGCTAATAATAATGAGAATATAGAAATAACAAGATAACGCATAGCCTCTTCTTTAAGCCACTTCATATGTTCATTGAAATAATCAGCAGGTCTCATTTTCAGCAATAACTTATCATCTATATCATACGCATTAAGTAAGTTCTTAAAACCCATTTCAATATCTTTGTCTTTGATCGGAATCAATGCATCATTAAGTGAACTTCCATCAATGATCATAATTGAATTAATAATCCATCCATCATTCCTATTAGCCAGTTCAGGTCTAAATGAATAAATCTTTTGATTGGATTGAATAGTAATAACTTCATATTTCAAATCAGAATCCTTTATGTAAGATTGAACCTTAGGATCATCCTTCAAATCTTCAGGAACAAGGAGTATTGGATGAAGATATCTTTGTTTAACTTTATCAATGATAATATCTTTTCCTTTAACATCCTTGATATGGAAAAAAGATACTGCATTCTCATTGACAATAATAGCCTTTTTAAAATAACTTAATGGGCCATAAGGATTTCCACCATCTTTTGTATAATAATTACTGGCATCAATATAGATACCGCCATTATCTTGTACAAGCTGATCAAATTTGTTCATAACTTTAACCGTCTCATCGTTAGAAAGATCATAGCGTACATCCATACCATAAATTCTCATCATATATTTTGTCTTCTGGGCTATCTTATTGAGTTCTCTTGTCTGCTTATATAAGTCATAAGCATGACTTGTCAAAGAAACAAGCTGGAATGTCAAGAAGAAGACTGTCACAAATTTGAAAGCAATAGAAACTGCATCATATACCACAACATTCACTCTATTTTTTAAAGCATCCTTGATGCTAAGGAAACGTACACCTACACTTTCTAAGACATCTATCAGGATAAATGGTATAAGTAGGAGTCCATAGATCTTAGCACTCATCTTTAATATATAGCTATAATCATTCCCTTTATATCCTAACCCAAAAACAAATATCAGATTTGTAAGCCAATAAAGAAGTGAAACAGCTAGAAAATCATTTATATATGTCTTTTTCAAGATGGTCAAGACACTTATGCCATGCATCTTTTTTAAAGCATATTCTTTGCATTGCTTTTCATAGATTGCCAACTCAACTATAAGATAAACTATGAGTAATATGGTGATATATGTTGAAACGGTCTGTAGAAGAAAGATAAATGTAGAATTACCCTTAACATGATGATTATGTTGATTGTATTCCTCTTTTATTCTAATATCTTTCATGCTAGAGAAAGCATCTTCGATAGCTGACTTATCACCATCAAAAAGAATATTATAGTTAGTTAAATAATATTGGTTTTCATTTATAGCTTTGACATCATGTATATAGTGTCGATTAAAGTAACCACCAATATCATATTTCTTTAAAGTAATACGATTTGAGGGATCATAGATAAAATAGAAATTGGAATCATTCTCTGAATGATATTCATAACAATAGAAGGAGAAATGATACTTCTTTGCATAATACTCTAGAATAGCTTTTCGTTCATCATTCTTTGTACGGTAATCAAAGGAAATCTCCAAGGAATCCTTAAAATGAGAATCTAATTGGTCCCTAAAATCACCATTCATGTCGCGGGCAGCAAAGTCAATGATGAAGAAGGAAAGGACACAGGCCATTAAGATGATAGTTGTTGTCTTAATGGTTGTGAGTTTAGTTATCATTCCAATAAGTATGC
This sequence comes from Sharpea porci, assembly GCF_009695655.1. Classification (GTDB taxonomy): domain Bacteria; phylum Bacillota_I; class Bacilli_A; order Erysipelotrichales; family Coprobacillaceae; genus Sharpea; species Sharpea porci. The sequence goes on along the minus strand of NZ_VUNM01000025.1, from coordinate 27,447 downwards.
TGATGTTTATCGTCTCTCTCTACTTCTTCAAGTTTCGCATAACTATTCTGATAGCCACTTCTCGTTAGTGAGTGCCTTTTTGTCGTAATTTTTGAGTGTGACATTCTCGATTTGCAGGCATACGCAGTATAATACGTAGATCTACCGCTTGAATAATTAGTGTCACCCATATCTATTGAAATAAAACCATCACTATAGTGATAATCCTTCGCAAGCACTGATGCAGGTAAGCATAATAAGAATGCAACACTAAAGATTATTGCAATTTTCTTTTTTAATTTCATATTATATAAGTCCTTTCTAAAAATTGTACCTTTCCCTATTTACTTAAAGAATACAAAAAAAAAGTATATAGCACAAGTAAAACATAAAGCGCTTACAAATATTGTGATTTATTTTGGGGATATCGCGCATGCATCTTATTCTTTATAATATTTTCATTTTATAAGTGATATAAAAAACTGATAAGGAACTGTCATTAATATCGAATGATTTATATTTCCTGAGTGATAATAGATCATTTATAGCATCAATTCTTCGACTTAATATTTGTATTTAACTGAAAGAAGTTCCCTATCAGACAATACTAAATTAATCAAATGAATTTTTTATCTTCTAGTAAGTGAATATAATTTGAAAACATATCCCATTTAATAGATATAGATGTTGGATATTAATGTTAATGTTAATCAATACGAAAAAGACGGATGATACCATCTCAGGTATTTCCGTCAAAATAGTTAAATATATAAGCTCATCTTAATTACGTACAGGCAATACTAATTGAATGTTGTCATCGCTCTCTAAGTCCTTGACAATAAATGGACGCATTGGGGCAGAGAACTCAAGTTTGACTTTATCAGAGTTAATAGCTCTAATAGCATCAGCGAGATATTTACCAGAGAAAGAGATACTGAGAGGTTCACCTTTATAGAATGCCTTAGGTAAATCTTCTTCGACAGAACCAACTTCCTGGCTATTTGATGTCATAGTGACATGATCTGGATCCATCGTCAGTGTTACAAGATTCTTGTCTTCATTAGAAAGAAGTGTTGTTCTGTCAATCGCACCTAATAATGTATGTGATGAAACAGTCAATTCAAATTCATAATAATCAGAAATAAGACGTGATGTATCTGGGTATGAACTATCTATTAAACGAGAAATAATCATATATTCATCAATAATAAATAAGATTTTCTTGTCTTCAACATAGATATCAATAGGTTCATCTTTTTCAATAATACGTGATATTTCAACAAGAGATTTCTTTGGAATAATGATATTGAAAGTATTGTCATCAGGGATTGGACTTGTAGCCTGGGCTAAACGATAAGAGTCTGTAGCGATACATGTAAGCTGATTATTAGCAGCATGGAAATTGACACCTGTTAAGGCTGGTCTAATTTCATTTTCACTTGTCGCAAAAGAAGTTTCTTCGATTAATCTCTTTAAGATTTCTGAATCAATAGTAATCAGTGTACCTTTTTTAGAGAAATCAATTCTTGGATAATCAAATGCAGGTGTGCCATTTAAATTAAATTGAGAACTCCCACCATCAATACGTGTTAAAGCACCATCTAAAATTTCAAAGCTAATTGTGTCACTAGCAATCTTACGGACAATTTCCAAAATATATTTAGACGATAAAACAACAGAACCTGTTTCAATAATCTCAATATCTTCAGTGACTTTCGTTTGTATCGAAATATCACTATCACTACCAGTTAATATAAGACCATCAGTCTTTAAATCAAATTTGATACCTGTGAGTACTGGAAGTGGACTCTTTAATGAGACAGATCGAGATACTCTTGATAAAGCATTCAGTAAAACTGTTCGCTTGATATTAAATTTCATTTCAAATCTCCTTTTTTCTTTTTTTATTTATTTCTCTATATCTTTAATAATCATAATAATAGCCTGTGAATTATGTGAATAACTCAAAATATCATGATAAATAGAGAAGAAATGCTGTGATTTAGGGTGTGAATAAGTGGTGAATAACGGTGCATAACTTAAATAGTTATTCACAGTTTTAAACAAGTTTACTCTTAATTTCCTCTACCGCTTTACGGTAATTAGGATCTTTTTTCATATTCTTTTCCACCTTATCGCAGGCTTTCATAACAGTTGAGTGATCACGACCACCAAATTCCTTCCCAATCTGAATATAAGAAATACTTTCGATAAGATTTCTTACTAAATACATGGCAATATGTCTTGCCACAATGAGATTGGATGTACGCGATTTAGAATTAATCTGTTGTACGGATAAATTATAGTACTCGGCAACCACTTTCTTTATCTTATCAACACTCAGTTCTTCATTTTTAGACGTATTGACTGTTGTATGATAGTCTTCTTTGAATGCTTCAAGCGCACATTCCATATTAATATGGTCATATTCTTGACCAGTAACGACTTTATAGAAGAATAAACGCTTTAAGCTGCCTTCTAGTTCACGAACATCTCGATTGAAATGTGACGCAATAAAATCAAGGACTTCTTCATCAATTGGATAGTCCACTTTTTCTATTTCAATCTTTTTTCGTAAAATAGCTTTAGCTGTTTCAAATTCAGGCGTATCAATGGAGACAGTTAAACCATTGGTGAAACGTGAAACAAGACGATTTTCCATGCCTTTAAGATCTTTTGGCGGTTTATCAGATGATATGACGATCTGTTTATTATCATTTTGTAACGCATTAAAGATATTAAAGAACATCTCACTACTTGATTCTTTTGTCGCAATAAACTGAATGTCATCAATCAATAAGACATCAACATTACGATATCTAAAATTGAAATCATTGATTGTATGATTTGATAAGGATGAAATATAGTCATTCACAAATTGTTCAGAAGTTGAATAAAGCACCTGTAAATGGGGCTTTTTTTCTTTAATATAATTCCCAATCGCATTAAGTAAGTGGGTTTTACCAAGTCCACTATTAGAATAAATAAACAAAGGACTATAAGCCGCACCTGGTTTCATTGCTACTGCAAGAGAGGCATTCTGGGCAATACGGTTAGAGTTCCCTACAACGAAGTTTGTAAAGGTGAAATCTGGTCTTAAATGATCTTCAAAATGTACCGGTGTATTGTCCGAAGCATGTTGTTTTAAATAAGCCTCTTCACTCATGATTGTAAGCTTAATATGGCTGTCGGTGATTTCATTGTAGATCTTTTCTAGTTCATCAGCATACTCACTAACGATGGGGACATTAAATTCAGCTTCTATTGTCGCAATAAGCTCATGACTATTAACTTCCTGAGCCTTTAATAAGGTGATGATAGATTCAAAAATGACCTTATCTTCAAAGTTATGACCAAAGATATTGAGGGTTTTCTCCCAATTCGATTCTAACGTAGTCATAATGCACCTTACCTTTCCCACCTATTATAGAGGAATTGTGAATAAAATAGAAGAATAAAAAAGTTATTCACAACTTATCCACATACTTATGCACAATTGAGACGTATATATATCAACATTTTCCTACTTATTCACAAATTGTGCCTAAATCCCCAATGTGCATAAGATCATTAGTCACTGTGCATAACTTTTAAAAATTGTGGATAACTTTCTTATTCACACCCTTATGCACACCTCTCTATATATAATAAGGATGGGAAAAGACGTTATTCACAGGTGTGAATAACTTTATGCATATGTGCGTAAGTTGTGATTAAGCGGTGAATAAGTGCATAGGATGGGGATTTTTAGGGATTTGAGGTTGACGAATAAATAATTCTTGAATATAATGATGGAGCATATGTTAACGAAGTATAAAGCAATGAAAAAAGCAATCTAAAGGAGTGAATAAAATGAAAAGAACATATCAGCCAAATAAAAGAAAAAGAGCTAAGACTCATGGCTTTAGAGCAAGAATGGCTACTGTTGGTGGCAGAAAAGTTATTGCAAGAAGAAGAAAAAGAGGAAGAAAAGCTTTAACTGTTTAAAAAGAGTCCACTTTAATGTGGCTTTTTTTTCTAAAAAAAAGTATGAAAAAGGCATATAGAGTTAAGAAAAACGAAGATTTTACGAAAATCATTCATCAACGCCAAAGTGTTGCCAATAAAGATTTTGTTCTCTATTACATGAAGAATGAGAGTCATTTAAGAGCTGGCATTTCTGTCAGTAAGAAGCTTGGGCATGCGGTTGTTCGCAATAAGATTAAACGTCAGGTAAGAATGATGGTTCATGAAGCATTTGATCATGAATTAGCTTGTGATTATGTCATTATTGTACGACAGCATTATTTAACACAAGATTATGCGACAAATAAGCAGTCCCTGCTTTCTCTATATGAGAAAACAAAGAAAAGGATGGGTAAATAAGATGGTATTAGACAATCGTACTAAGAAATATCTCAAAGTCTTTGCGATGATCGCTTTTATGGTTGTTCTTGCGGGTTGTGCCAACAATCTTGATAAGTCAGGTAAACTAATTGCTGATAGAGCAATTACAGAGAGTACTAAGTGGTCTATTAATGCTGGATTTTTTGATTTCTTACTTGTAATCCCTATTGCGAAGGGAATTCTATTTATTAATTCGTTAACAGGTAATGTATTATGGGGTGTCATTTTAATGACAATTCTCATTAACTTGATTATCTTACCAATCATGATTAAATCAACTGTATCAACACAGAAGATGCAGCTTATTCAGCCAGAAATGGAAAAGATTCAGAATAAGTATCGTGGTATGAATGATCAGACAAGTCAGTTACGTATGCAGAATGAAATTATGGCACTTTATAAAAAGAATAATGTTTCCATGTTTGGTTCATTCATCACATTTATTACTTTACCAATTATGTTTGCGATGTGGCAGGCAGTCCAGAGAGTACAAATTCTTTACTCAACAACAGTATTTGGTATGAACTTAGGTTTAACACCTATGTCACAGATTACTAAAGGACATTTCATTTATGTAATTCTTGTAGCTATCATGGGGCTTTCTCAGTTTGGTGCTATTGAAATCAACAACATCATGCTCAAGAGAAACAAGAACTATAAACCATCAAGTACACAGAATTCTATGAAGTCTATGAATATTGTCATGACTGTTATGATTATCTACTTTGGTTTAGTCATGCCTACAGCAATGTCATTCTACTGGATTACGACAAATATTATCACTGTTCTAAGAACAATCTATATTCAGATTCATTACATCGAAAAAGAACAGGCTGCTAAAGAAAAGAATGTTGTGAGATAAGGTGGCGTAGATATGAAAAAAACTTTTGAAGCAAAAACAGAAGAAGAAGCTGTTGATTTAGCTTGTTTAGATTTAGGCATCACTTTAGAGGAATTACATTATAAAGTGATTGAAGAAAAGAAAGGTCTTTTCTCAAAGAAAACAGTCATTGAATGCTTCGATAACCAGATGGTTGAAGAATATATGAGTGGTTATATTAGACGTATTCTTGAAGATATGGGCTTTACTGTAGAAACTGCGACATTCTTCCAGGATCAGCGTTATTACTGCAATATCGATACTGACAACAACTCTATTCTTATTGGTAAGGGCGGTGTGATTTTAAGAACATTGAACTTTGTCACAAAGCATGCCGTACAGACAGAATTTGGTGAAAGATTAGAAATCTCTGTTGATATCAATGGCTATAAAGAAGAACGTTTCAAGAAAGTTGCAGCTTTAGGCAAGCGCCTTGGCAAACAAGTACAGCGTACACATGTTGATGTCAAGCTTGACCCAATGCCTGCTGATGAAAGAAAAGTCCTTCATTCAACAATTGCCCAGATGGATCACTTAAGAACAGAATCACAGGGCGAAGGTAAAGATCGTTTCATTACGATTTACTATGTCGAAGACTAAACCTCTTATTCAAGAGGTTTTTCTTTTGCCTCAAAATAGCTCTCTCGCTATAATGGCATAAAGGAGATGTTTATGAAGAAGAAAATACCTTTTTTTCTATGTATGATATTATTTAATTTGGCAGCTAACTATGCCCATCCAGTAACTCCTACTCTTTTTAAGATGTTGCATTTTCCTGCCAGTATGTTTGGCATTTCTTTTGCCTTGATGTCAGTAGGCATGTTTATCTCTTCTCCTTTCTGGGGAAAGATCACAGGCCTTATCAATTCCAAGAGTGCAATGGCTATTGGTGGGATTGGTTATGGGATTGCGCAGGCTTTCTTTGGCTTTGGTCGTATACCTTTCTTTATCGGTATTGCGAGAGTTGTCGCTGGGTTGTCCTGTGGGGCATTCTTTGTTGGGGCTTTGACATATATTGCCAACATGTCGCATGAAGAAGAACGAGGAAGTTATTTGACAATGAATGCGACAATACAGACAGTAGCTGGGGCTATTGGCTATTTTGTCGGAGGCATGCTTGGTGAAGTGAGTGTCTATCTTTCTTTCATCATTCAAGTGATTCAGTTGATATCAACAGGTATTCTTGTTTATTTTGTCTTGGATGAGGATTTAGAAGAACATGATATGACATTACCAGAAGTACTGAAAGCTTCTAATCCCTTTAAGGCCTTTATTGATGGTCGTCTCTTTATGACGAAGTCTTTAGCTTTACTCTTTACTCTTTCTACATTGATATTCTTAGGTTATACAGCTGTTGATCAGTCATTTAATTATTATCTCAAAGATGTATTTCAGTTTACAAGTCGTTATAATGGTATGATAAAAGGGACGGTTGGTCTTGTTTCATTATTATTTAATATGACTATTTGTATTTATTTGATGAAGAAGACAGATATTCGAAAGAGTAATATTGTGATACTTTTCTTGGGCATGGTCAGTGTGAGTGCTTCATTAGTCATGAAGTCCCCTCTTCACTTCATTATCGCCATTATGATTTTCTATGGCTTCTATGCCATCATGATCCCACTTACTCAAACACTGATCACTAATCAGGCAGAAAAAAAGACCCGTAATCAGGTCCTAGGCTTCTATCAAGCGACAAAGTCTCTTGGGATGATTTTGGGGGCTTATATTGCCGGGATGATTTATTCGATTAATGTGATGAATCCATTTATCTTAGGGGCATTTACTTTTGCCTTAGCACTGATACTTTCAATGATATATTTAAGGAGGTCTATTCATGAATGATGATATTATTGCTGCTGTAGCGACAAGTCGTTTAGAAGCAGCTATTTCCATTATACGTGTCTCAGGAAAAGACTGTATTGCCTTTGTACAGTCCTTCTTCTCAGGCAATCTGACAAACAAGAAATCCAATACCATCAACTATGGTTATATTATGGATGGTGATGAAAAAGTTGATGAAGTGATGGTTGCCATCTATCGTGGAACACATACATTTACAGGTGAAGAAATGGTTGAGATTGATTGCCATGGGGGTGTTTTCATCACCAATAAAGTACTCTCCCTCATCTTAAGAAAAGGCGCACGAATGGCTGAACATGGCGAATTCTCAAAGCGTGCTTTCTTAAATGGCCGGATTGACTTATCCCAGGCTGAAGCTATCGCCGATATGGTCACAGCTACCAACGATGAAGCCAGCAAGCTTGCTTTACGTGGCATACAAGGTAACATTTCGCATTTCATCAAAGACTTGAAAGAAGACCTCATTCAGATTATTACCAATATTGAAGTCAATATCGATTATCCTGAATATGAAGATATCGAAGTCATGACAAATGAAAAACTCATCCCAATGAGTACAACACTTAGAAGCAAGATGGATCATATTATTGCGAAAAGTAAGAATATCCGTCTTGTCAAAGATGGTATATCAACAGTAATAGTTGGTAAACCTAATGTTGGCAAGAGTTCATTATTAAATGCCTTACTGGAAGAAGATAAAGCCATTGTCACAGATATTGCCGGTACGACAAGAGATGTAGTTGAAGGATCAATACGCTTAGATAACATCGTTCTCAACATGATTGATACAGCAGGTATTCATGAAACAGATGAAAAGATTGAAAGAATGGGTGTAGAGAAATCTCTCTCCCTGATTGATCAAGCTGATTTAGTCTTGGTTGTTGTTGATGGAAGTCAGCCATTAGATCAAGAAGACCAGCTCATTCTTGAGAAAACACAGGATACCAACCGTATAATCATCATCAACAAAGCCGATAAAGGCTGTGTTGTAGATTTAGAAGGTATTCATATCTCCGCCAAAGACAACAACATTGATGCCTTAACAGATTATATCAAGCATACCTTTGACTTCTCAGCATTATCAGGAAGTGATGCCAAAGTGTTAGCCAATCAGCGTCAGTTACTTCTCTTAGAACAAGCATCACAAGCCCTCAACCGTGCGATTACGGCCATGAACCAACAAGTACCACCAGATTTAGTTGTGACAGATCTCTATGATTCATGGGAAAAACTCAAAGAAATCTTAGGAGAACAGGCGAAAGAAGATTTACTAGATGAGCTCTTTGCCCGTTTCTGTATCGGAAAGTAGGTATGAATATGCAGTATAAAACACCAGGTGAACGCTATAAGGATTATAGTAAGAAAGTGCTCTTTATCTTCATTCCTGCCCTACTTGTCTTTCTCATTTCTACAGCAATCAATACAGGAGATAACCCCTATCTCTACTATGTCAGCCTACTCACACTCTTTCTCTCAGTAGCGACAGGCATTGAAGCTATCATTCTCTTTATACTCTCTAAGATTGTACACTAACTGGGAATATTCCCAGTTTTTTTCATATCTTTCAAAAAGATTCCCGGGAAGATGATGAATCGATATAATAAAAGTGGTGATGAAAATGAAAAGTGTTCGATTAGAAAAGTATAATGCATTCTTCTCATTTGGAGTATTGAGCTGCCTCTTTATTGTAAAACAACTCCATATTGAATTGCCTTTTATCTTCGTGCTCTTCTTTATCGTCATGTTTGTGATTACAGAAATTGCGCTATTTGTATTAGCGCTTAAAGAGGATCGGAAGTTAAGAAAAGCATGGGCAGTTATGACACTTATCGTAGTTCTTACCTTAGCTTATTTTGTAGCCTTTATGTTGAAGTAAATATGTAATTTTAATGTGATGAGTTTTAGGTATTGAATTTGTGGTAGAAATAATGTCACAATACATATAGGGAGTGATGATCATGAAGAATAAGTTAGGTTTCTTCAAGACCTGTTTTAGTATTGTACTAGTAATCTTTTTTGTCATGGTTTATTTCTTGAATTCCAATAAATATCATTTTATCGCACGTTATATTTATTTGCTTACTTTTATTGAAATAGTCTTTGGCTTATTCATTATCTACTATACCTATAAACAAGATCGACAAGAAGTGATCCAGAATAGTTTTATTGTTGGTTGTGTGGTTGTCTTTTTAAATATCTTTGCCCATCTCATTAAATGAAAAGAGGATTCCGTTAGGAATCCTCTAATGACTTTCTGGACTATAGAATGCTGTACCGAAGTGTAGTGTAATATAGCCAAGTTCATTTTCATTGAAATCTTTGTTGTAATGTTTCTTGACAATATTATTTAGAATTTCAGCACACTGATATTCTTTTTCATGACTGGCTGATACCATATCTACTAATGGGTTGTCCATTAACTGATTATTATGTTTTAATCTCTCTAATGCTGGATAGAAATGTAATGTCATGCCCTTATAGAATGTGTCATTAAGCTTAAGATCAACACCAAGCTTATCTTTAATTTCATCAAGAGCCTCATCCATAATAGACCCCATTTCATCATCAATAATATCAAAGGTAGAATTAAATTCTAAATCCCATTGATCAAGATTGGATAAATACATAGCTGCGGTATAGAAGTCAAGTTCACTTGCCCCTGTATTATAATCATCTGCCAATTCCTTAACTAATTTCTTAGCAATAGGATATGTAGGTAAGTCTTTACAGCTTTCTAACTGTGAATGACTTGTTTGAATATAATTACCTGATAACTCTCTTGTGATTGAGAGTGCGAGGTGGATGGCTAGATTTTCTTTGGCATTTTGTTCAACTGACAGATTATATTCTTCTATGTATTTGTCTATTTTTTTTGTGACATCTTTTTCGATATTTTCGAATTCTTTCTGAACTGTGATAGTCATATAATACCCTCTCTTTTGAAGTATGTATTGATTAACTTCGCTAGTACTATAACGATTTTTAGAGAGGTTGTCTATAACTTTTTCGTAAAAAGGCATGTTTTTGTAAGCGGTCACATACTTATCTTGATAAGTCACTTACTTTTTACTAAATTGAAGGTTAATATCACAATACTCAGCCTGAGTACCAAGTCTGAATGGGAAGCCCCAGCTACCCATACCACTTGTGACAATGATATCTTCATGACCATAGTGATGTTGTCCATAAGAATAATCAAAGTAAAGACTCATGAAGATATTGCCTGGGAAGATCTGACCATTATGGGTATGACCGGAGAGCTGTAAGTCTGTAAAGGCATGATATTTCTTATAACGGTCTGGGTTATGATCGAGGGTAATTGTTGGGAGATTCTTGTTCATGTGGGAGATGACTTGTTTGATATTGTACTGGTCATGACTTGTGTGGTCATTAAAGCCAACAATATTAAATTTACCATCAACTTCAATATATTGATTTCGTAAATAATGAATATGATATTTGTTGAGGGTATTGAGGAAGTTTGTATTCTTGCGATAGTATTCATGATTGCCAGCAATCGCATATGTGCCATAGGTGCTCTTAAGATGACTGAAGGATTCGAGACATTGTGGAATAAGCGCATCTGGTGTATTTTCATCAAATATATCCCCTACCATCAAGATAGCATCATAATGTTCATTATTTACACGACTGACAAAGTTATCAACAGTCTTGAGATAAGACCCTGTCCCAATATGAAAATCAGAAACAACACAGAGCTTTAAGCTTTTCATACTGCTTTGTTTATTGATGGTGACATCATAGTGCTGACGTTTTTTTATATAGTGTTCAGTGAAGCCTGAAGCAGTTAAAGTGATGGTGAGAATAATGATGAGAATATGGCCTTTACGAAATGGTTTATGTCTGATGAATGTAAAGAGAAAGCGGTAAAGGACAATAATTAAGAAGAGAATATAAAGAAACCAGAGTTGTACCTGGGTCGCAATGACAAAGTATTCAAAGAGAAGGTTATTGGGATGAAAGTAGAACTTGAGCCATATGCCATTGCCTGAAAATAAGGCAATCAGTACGACAAGACCTTTATAAAATAGGCTTTCTTTTTTCAAGAGATGTAAAAAGTAAAGCATTGGAATAATGACAAGTAGAATATAGAGTAGGATTTGTACAAGTTTCAAGAAGATCACCTCACACCTATTATACAATATAAAATCAGTACTTATTCAAGATATTTGAAATGCTTCATTGTATTTTCATACGCTTTGTGTTAGTATTTGCCTAAATAGAGGCGCGGGTGCTAAGAAGACAGTATCAATGTTTACAGACAGGTATTGTTGGAGGAGAAACCGCCGAAGGTTGAATGAGGCTGTAAACTTGTTTTTCCTGGTGATTTAGAGAATATCTACTTCACTGTCACAGGAATGTGGAGTGCTATTGAACTTATATGTTTTTTCAAGTACAGTAGCCCTCATCTATTGTACTTTTTTATATTCAGGAGGAATGACAATGGATAAGAAGGTTATTACACGTGTGGAAATTGATGAAGACATTATTCAGGTAAGAATGAAGAATGTTGAAAAGAACTCGTTATTTGTCGGACAGATCTTTGGGGTACTGGCGAGTCATGATATTAATATCGATATGATTTCTAGTGCCAACTTAGAAGATGAAATGCAGATTGACTTCACTTGTGAAGCAAAAGATCAATCCAAACTTAATCAAGCTATTCAACAGATTTTAGAGAATCACCCACGAATGGAAGTGTATTCCAGCAAGAATACTGGTAAACTAGTAGTTGAGGGTGAAGATATGAAGGATGAATCCGGTGTAGCAGCAAGAGTCTTCCAAATACTCGGTCAAGCCCAGATTCCTTTCTATCAAATCACGACAAGTGAAATTTCTATCTCTTTAGTTATTGATAAGAAATATCTCAAGAAGGCACAAAAAGAAATCAAGGAGGGTATTGAATAATGGCATTATTTGAAGGTAGTGCAGTTGCGATGATCTTGCCTATGCATGATGATGGCAGTATTGACTATGAAGGATTTAAGAAACATGTACAACGTATGATTGATGGCGGACAACAAGCCATTCTTGTCAATGGGACAACAGGTGAACCAGCAACGATCACATGGGAAGATGAACAGGAATTAACGAAGATTGCGGTTGCGATGTGTAAAGGTACAAAGACTAAAGTGATTGCTGGTGGTGGATCAAATAATACAGCTGTGGCTGTAGAAAAAGCTAAATTTAATGCAGCAGTTGGTGCTGATGCTAACTTAGTTGTAACACCATACTACAATAAGACAAGTCAGCGTGGCTTAATTGATCACTATAAAACAGTTGCAGCGGCAGCACCTGAGCTACCACTTATTATGTACAATGTACCAGGAAGAACAGGCATGAAGATTGCGGTTGATACAGTTGTTGAACTTGCGAAAGTTCCTAATATTGTGGCGATGAAAGATGCTACAGATGATATTGCTTATGCGATGGAAGTCTTAACACGTACAAGAGACATGGACTTTGATTTATATTCTGGTTGTGATGACAATATCTTGCCATTTATTGCCGCTGGAGGAAAAGGCGTCATCTCCGTTCTCGCTAACCTGTATCCAAGAGAAACAGAAATGTTTGCCCAATTGGTATTAAAAGGAGACTTAGAAAAAGCAAGAGAAATGGCTTTAGATTTCAATGATGTCTCTAAGTACTTATTTATTGACACTAACCCAATTATGCCTAAAGCTGCATTAAAACATATGGGATATATTGAATCAGAAGCATTAAGAAAACCACTTATTCCTACAACGGATGAAAATAAGCAGTTATTGTTTGATGCAATGAAAACTTTTGAAAGTAAAGGATGGTAGTTTATGAGAGTTATTGTTGTTGGATATGGTGTGATGGGGAAAAAAGTATGTAAAGCAGTTAATGAAGATGAGACATTGACATTAGTTGCGGTTGTTTCTCCTGTCTTTGATGAAACACCGGAAGTACCTTATTATACAAATATTAATGAAGTTAAAGAAGAAGCTGATGCAGTGATTGACTTCTCACATCCTGCTAATCTTGAAAGTATTATGACTTATGTGCGTGCACATAAAGTCCCTGTTGTTCTTGCCACAACAGGCTTTAGTGAAGAACAGTTACAAGCTATTCATGATTTAGCACAAGAAGTTCCTGTCTTCCAGAGCTATAACACATCTTATGGTGTTGCCATGCTCAACAAGATGGTCAAAGAATTCACTCAGGACTTCTACAATCACAATTTTGATGTAGAAATAACAGAAGCACATCATCATCGTAAGATTGATGCCCCTAGTGGTACAGCAGTAATGCTTTATAATACAGCTGCTCAATCTATTGATGGTGCCCATCCTGTATATGATCGTCAGTCAAAACATGAAGCAAGAGAACGTAATGAAATTGGTATTCAGTCTATTCGTGCAGGAACAATTTATGGTGAACATACTGTTCTCTATGGTGGTGATGACGAATTGATTGAAATCAAACATACAGCCTTAAGCAGAGATATCTTTGCGAAAGGTGCCGTCAGCGCTCTTAAAGCTTTATCACAAAAAGAAGTTGGATTCTATAACTTAGAAACGCTATATAATTAAAAGATGAGGGGAAAAGCAAAAATGGTATTACAAACACAATTTGCGGATATAAGAGGCAACGACCTCTATATCGATGGCGTGAAAGCCACAGACTTAGCGAAAAAATATGGTACCCCACTCTATGTCATGAGTGAAGGACATATCAGACATCAGATGAATGAACTCAAAGAGAAGTTCATGGACAAATATGAAAACACATTACCATTATTTGCATCCAAATCATTTAGCTGTCTTGCCATCTATAAGCTTGCGAGTGAATATGGCATTGGTATTGATTGTGTCTCTGCTGGTGAAATCAGCATTGCTTTAAGAGCAGGCTTTGATCCTGATAAAATCTATTTCCATGGCAACAATAAATTACCAAGTGAAATCGAATATGCCTTAAAACATGGGGTAACACACTTTGTCGTTGATAATTTCTATGAATTAGAATTATGTGACAAGATTGCCGGTGAATTAGATACTGTTGTCAAAGCAACAGTACGTGTTGTGCCTGGTATTAAAGCGGGTGGACATAACTTCATTCAGACTGGCCATGTCGATACTAAATTTGGCTTCTCTAGTCATTATGGTATTTATCTCAAAGCAATCAAAAAGATTCTTGATAGTAAGAATATGGAATTCGAAGGCTTACATGCTCATATTGGTTCTCAGGTCTTTGACCTTTATGCCTATATTTCAGCAATGCGTACATTCATGGGATTTGTTGATGAGATTTATAAGACATTTGGTGTTGTTGTTAAGAAGATTAATGCTGGTGGTGGTTATGGTATTGCCTACAATAAGCTAGACCACCCTCTTGACTTTGAAACCATTACAGAAGAAATCATGAATGTTATTGGTGAAGCTTATGAAAAACGTGGCTGGGAAAGACCAATGGTCTTAATTGAACCAGGACGTTGGGTTGTTGGGAATGCCGGTATTACGCTTTATACTGTTGGAGCTATTAAGGACATTCCTGATGTACGTACATATGTATCGATAGATGGTGGTATGGCTGATAATATTCGTACCCCACTCTATGATGCTAAATATGATGGTATTGTAGCCAATAAAGCTGGTGAGACAAAGACAAAAGTTGTTACAATTGCTGGTAAGTGCTGTGAATCCGGAGACCTTATTTGTAAGGATCTCCATGTCACTGGTAATATTGAAGCAGGTGATATCTTTGCTGTCTTCTCAACAGGTGCCTATAACTATACAATGTCATCTAACTACAACCAGTTACCTAAGCCTGCAGTTGTCTTTACTTATGAAGGCAAGAGTAAAGTTGTCATTAGAAGACAGACATTTGATGATCTAGTTGAATATGATGAAGATCAGGCATATGAGTAATCTTAAGGTCGAGCAATCGACCTTTTTGTATTGAAAAATGTAAAAACAAAAGCAATAAAGACAACATAGAATCAATACTTATCATATATACTATAAGTAAGAAAGTATTAGCTAAGAGAGGAGGCTATTTATGTTAAAAGGGAAAACAAGAGCCAATATCTTATCCGTCATTATGTTTGCCTACCCATTAGTATTGGTTCTAATGCGTACATTAGGTGAGAAGCTATCTTGGCCTTTAGAGGTAGAAATCGTTATTACACTTCTAATTCTTATCCCAATCTTAATCTTTGTAGACAGGCAGTTTAAAAAGATTAAAGAAGAACTAAATCAAAAATAATAACAGAAAAGTCCAAATTATGGACTTTTTCTTTTACATATATTTCAAATGAAACTAAATGTGTTAGAATACAAAAGAGGTAAAACAATATGAAAGAAAGACAAAATCGTATTCTTGATGCACTTACAAAACATGAAAAACTAGAAGTCAAAGAACTTGCCGAAATGATGGAAGTTTCCCAAGTCACTATTCGTAAAGACTTAGATGCCCTAACTAAGCAAGGTCTTATCATCCGTAATCATGGCTATGCGACATTAAATAACAGTGATGATATGAATAATAGATTAGCTTATCACTATGAAATGAAACAACGCATAGCTAAGAAAGTATGCGAAGATATCCATGATGGTGAAACAATCATGATTGAATCAGGTTCTTGTTGTGCACTCGTTGCATTAGAGATTGCCCAAAGCAAGAAAAACATCACTATTATAACTAACTCAGCTTTCATTGCTGATTACATACGTAATGAAGAAGTTAAAGTTATCTTGCTTGGTGGTGAATATCAAGCATCATCACAGGTTCTTGTTGGACCAATCACAATAAATAATGCCAAGAATTTCTTTGTCGATAAGTACTTTATTGGTGCAGATGGCTTTTCAGAGAAATCAGGCTTTACAGGAAAGGACTATTTACGTGCTGAGACTGTCAGAGAAATGGCAAAACAGGCAACCCAGGTTATAGTCGTGACAGAAAGTGAGAAGTTTGGCCATATCGGTACAGTCAATCTCCTGGATACAAAAAATGTCGCCAAAGTTTATACAGATACCCATATTCCTCAAGAAGATGAAATCTATCTCAATGAAATGAATGTAGAAGTCATTAAAGTTGACTAAGAGTGCTATATAAAGTAGCACTTTTTTCATTATAAAAGTCTGACAATGTATTATTGCCAGACTTTTTACTACTTACGTTTAAATACAAGATAGAGATGATCACACCATAAGGCAATGAGAATAAGAGGTCGACTAAAGACTGTAAAGCGATAAAAGTTAGAAAAGAAGACATCAAAATTCCTCAAATAGTATTCATAGGCAAAATGGTCAAATAGGTAGAATACAATAAATATAATTGAAGCTATAATAAAGAATATGCGATGCATTTTCATAAAGATGTTCTCCTCTCAAAAAAAATATTATCATAGCTGAAAGAGGATAACTACTTTAATCCCATTCTTAGAAAAAACAATCAATGCCCTCATCAATGAAGATGCGTTGGTAGGATTGAAGGTCTTCGGGATGTAAGGCTTTTGTATTTTCATATGCATAATTACGTTGAAGTAAATGATATTTCTTTTCACCCATTTGATGGAATGGTAGGAGCTGGACTTTCTTTAAGCCTAATTCTTTTAAGTATGTGGCAATTAATCTTGCATCATCTAAAGAATCGTTGAAATGAGGAATGACTGGTATACGTGGGAGGATATCTATGTGTTGTTTAATCGCCCATTTGAGATTTTTTGCAATCAGTTCATTTCCAACACTTGTGCCTGCTTGATGTTTTTTAGAATCGGCATGTTTGATATCAAAGAGTAATAAATCAAACATTGGTGCTAGTTCATGAAAGAGATCTTCTGGCACATATCCTGTTGTTTCAATCGCAAGATGAAGATTGTGCTTTTTTAAGGCAGGAAGTAATTCACGTAGGAAATCAGGCTGACTCATGCCTTCGCCACCGGATATCGTAATCCCCCCACAACTCTCTTCATAGAAAGGTAAATCTTGAAGACAAATTTCAACAACTTCCTCAACACTCTTATATTCCCCTTCATGACTTAAGGCATGACCAGGACATTCTTTTACGCATTTTAAACATCCATTACATTTTGTAAGATTGACATGAATGCTTTGATTATGATGTGTGAGGGCATGTGTAGGACAAATCTCAACACAATGAAGACAATGAAGGCATTGTTCTTGATCATAGAGAATTTGTATTTTTGCCAGCTGGCTTTCTGGGTTGGCACACCATTGACATCTCAAAGGACAACCTTTTAAGAATATTGTTGTCCTAATACCAGGACCATCATGAATGCTGAACTTTTGTATATTAAATAAGATACCATTACTCATAAGCTACTTCTCCTTCGCAATTATTGTAGCAGTTTGAGAGTAAAGAGTAAATATAAACTTACGAATGAAAGTTAAATATCATTTAATTGAAACAATATATTGACTAATTTCCAAATAATGCTACGATATAGGTGGAAAAGAAAGTTTGTGAACTTTCAAATGAAATTAAAAGGAGAAGCTTATGGAAAACAAAGAACACTTTGGTCAACTTACTAATCGTATGCAAGCATTCCGTGAAGAAGTACTTGATGAAAAACCTTATATTGATGAAGAACGTGCAATGATTGTCACTAAGGTTTATAAAGAAAATGAAGATAAGCCAAGAGTGCTTTTAAGAGCCTTGATGTTGAAAGCTATTCTTGAAGAGATGACAATCTATATTGAAGATCAGACATTGCTTGTAGGAAATCAGGCAAGAAAAAACAAGAATGCCCCTATCTTCCCTGAATATACAATGGGCTTTGTGATTGATGAACTTGATAAGTTTGAAAAACGTGATGGTGATGTTTTCTATATTACAGAAGAAACAAAGGAGAATTTAAGAAGCATTGCGCCGTTCTGGAAAAATAATACATTAAGAGATCGAGGGATGAACCTTTTACCAGAGTGTGTGCAGGTCTTTATGGAAACTGGCTTTTTTGGCATGGAAGGCAAGCTAAATGCCGGTGATGCCCATCTTGCAGTAAATTATGAGAAGGTTCTGAAATATGGCCTTAAGGGTTATGAGGAAAGAGCTAAAGAACTTCAGTCAAAGCTTGACCTATGTGAACCTGATGCAATAGATCAAAATGTTTTCTATAATGCCGTATTGATTGTCCTCGAAGCTGTACATACTTTTGCCTTACGCTATAGTCAACTTGCGAAAGAGAAAGCTGAGAAAGAAGTTGATGAAAAGAGAAAAGCAGAACTCTTAGAAATCAGTAGGATTTGTCAAAAAGTGCCTTATGAACCAGCCGAGACATTCTATGAAGCAATGCAGTCTGTCTGGTTTATTCAGCTCATTCTCCAAATTGAATCCAATGGCCATTCTCTTTCATATGGTCGCTTTGATCAATATATGTATCCTTACTACAAACATTCCGTTCTTGAACAACATGACATGACTAAAGATGAAGCCTTGGAGCTCTTATCAAACTTATGGATTAAGAGCCTAACAATCAATAAAGTCAGAAGTCAGTCCCATACACTATCAAGTGCAGGTAGCCCAATGTACCAGAATGTCACTATTGGCGGACAGACAACAGATCATCAGGATGCTGTTAACGAACTCTCATTCACAGTCTTACAATCTATCGCTCAAACAAGATTAACTCAACCTAACTTAACAGTCCGTTATCATAAGAATCTTAATCCAGCTTTCTTTGATGAATGTATTGAAGTTGTGAAGTTAGGATTTGGTATGCCAGCATTCAATAATGATGAAATCATTATTCCTTCATTCATTGAAAAAGGTGTGAAGGAAGAAGATGCCTATAATTATTCCGCTATTGGCTGTGTTGAGACAGCGGTACCAGGTAAATGGGGATATCGTTGTACGGGTATGAGTTATATGAACTTCCCTCGTATTCTTCTTGTGGCGATGAATAATGGTATTGATATGACAAGTGGTAAGAGATTTACGAAGGGTTATGGTTATTTCAAAGATATGACAAGTTATGAAGAGTTGATGAGGGCATGGGATTTAACTGTTCGTGAACTGACTCGTTATTCAGTGATTACTGAAAATGCGATTGATAAAGCGAGTGAAAGAGATGTTCCTGATATTCTTTGTAGTACTTTGACTGATGATTGTTTAGCTCGTGGTAAGACGATTAAAGAAGGTGGTGCTGTTTATGACTTTATTTCAGGATTACAGGTAGGGATTGCGAATATGGCAGACTCTCTTGCGGCGATTAAGAAGCTTGTCTTCGATGAGAAGCGTATCACCCCTGCAGAGTTATGGGATGCGATTGTGGATGACTTTAGTACACCAGAAAATCAGAAAATCCAGGATATGCTGATTCATGATGCACCTAAATATGGCAATGATGATGACTCTGTTGACCAGCTCGTCGTAGAAGCTTATGATAGCTATCTTGATGAAATGAAGAAGTATAAGAATACCCGTTATGGTCGTGGACCTATTGGTGGTGTTCGTTATGGTGGAACATCTTCTATTTCTGCCAATGTTGGCCAAGGTATGGGGACTATGGCAACACCGGATGGTCGTCATGCCCATGAACCATTAGCCGAAGGTTGCTCACCTGCTCATAATGCCGACCAAAATGGACCAACGGCTGTCTTCAAGACTGTTTCTAAACTACCAACACATCTTATAACAGGTGGTGTCCTACTTAATCAAAAGATGACCCCAACAATGCTGACAACAGATGAAAACAAAATGAAATTAGAAATGTTGATAAAGACATTCTTTAATCGATTACATGGCTATCATGTCCAATATAATATTGTTTCAAGAGAAACACTCATTGATGCCCAAAAACATCCAGAAAAACACAAAGACTTAATTGTTCGTGTTGCTGGTTACTCAGCATTCTTCAATGTCCTTTCTAAAGCAACACAGGATGATATTATTGGAAGAACAGAACAAAGTTTATAGGAGAAAGAAAATGGAATTCATATTAGATACAATTAACTTAGAGGAAATAAGAGATGGGGTTGATCATATGCCTATTAGTGGCATTACATCCAACCCAAGTATTGTCAAAAAGACAGCACCAAAAGATTTCTTTGAACATATGCGTGAAGTCAGACATATCATAGGAAAAGATAGAAGCCTTCATATTCAGGTTGTAGGTACAACCTGTGAAGATATGCTGAAAGATGCGAAACGTATCTTTGAAGAAATAGATGAAGATGTTTATATAAAGATCCCAACAAGCTATGAAGGTGTAAAAGCCATCAAAGCATTAAAAGCAGAAGGTAGAAATGTAACAGCAACTGCTATCTATACAGTGATGCAAGCTTATATGGCTTTAGAAGCAGGTGCTGACTATATTGCCCCTTATGTCAATCGTATTGCGAATATTGGTGGTGATCCATATGACCTTATTGACAAGGTTGAAAGCAGAATCGCCATGGATGGCTATGATTGTAAGATTCTTGCAGCTAGCTTCCATGCCTTAGGACAGGTGGAAGAGTCATTGGCAGCTGGAGCTCAGGCTATTACAGCACCCTATGGTGTTCTTAAGACAATCTTTGAAAATAAGAATATTTCCCTGGCAATAGAAGATTTTAATAAAGACTGGTATAATTTGTATGGTGTTAATAAACAAGTTAGTGACTTATAAAAAAGGAGATGTTGCTTTATGACAAAAATTATTTGTGCACCAGGAAGTTATATTCAGGGAGCAGGTGAAATTAAGAAACTTGCTTCCTACTATCAGGAATTAGGTACGAAAGGTGCCTATATGATGATTGGTCATCATGCCTATGTACATGACTTAGATGACATTGAAAGTTCTTTTAAAGAAGCAAATGTACCTTTTACTTCAGCAGTCTTTGGTGGTGAATGTTCAAGCGAAGAAGTGGAAAAACATCAAAAACAGTTAGGTGAATGTGATGTCGTTATTGGTATTGGTGGTGGTAAGACATTGGATGCTGCTAAAGCTGTCGCATTCTATGCACACTTACCTGTCATCATTGTGCCAACAACAGCTTCTACCGATGCGCCATGTTCAAGATTGTCCGTTCTCTATAAGCCTAATGGTGAATTTGATGCTTATTTGCCTTTAAGAGCTAATCCAGATATGGTTTTGATGGATACGGATATTATTGCTCATGCGCCAGTACGTTTCTTGATGGCCGGTGTTGGTGATGCTCTTGCGACATATTATGAAGCAGCTGCCTGTGTTAAGAGTGATGCTTTGACAATGCCAGGAGGCCATGTCACAAAAGCAGCCTTTGCCCTCGCAACATTATGTCGTGATACATTATTTGAAGATGCCCTGAAGGCTAAAGCTTCTGTCGAAAACAAAGTGACAACCAAAGCATTAGAGAATATTGTTGAAGCGAATACTTATTTAAGCGGCCTTGGATTTGAATCTAGTGGTTTAGCGGCTGCTCATGCAATTCATGATGGTTTAACAGTAATACCTGAAACACATCAATATCTTCATGGTGAGAAGGTTGCCTTTGGCACAATCACTCAGCTTGTTTTAGAAGATCGTTCTCTTGAAGAAATCACAAAGGTTATTAAATTCTGTAAAGCGTGCCATCTTCCAACATCATTTAAAGATTTGAATATGGAAAATGTCAGTGATGAGTTGTTGTTGAAAGCAGCAACAGAAGCATGCTCTCCAAATGACACGATGGGTAATATGCCATTTGAAGTTACACCAGAAGATGTCGTTGCAGCTATGAAAACAGCCAATACGCTATCTCAAACTATTGCATAATAAAGATTCACATGATTTCACATATTTTATGCATAATTCTCACACGAATAATGTGTATTCTATAAGTGTAGTCAAAAAAGAGTTTTCATAATTTTTCCCAAAATACAATTTTCCCAAATAGACTACGTATTCATGACAACTTCCCAAATAATCATGAATAGAAAGACCTAGATCATTCCCAATCTAGGTCTTTTATGTTTGTATGTCGGGTATTGCACTAACTCAGTCGGAATAAAATCGAACACAGGTAGTTAAATGGTGATCGCGTCAACTATGAGCTCAGTCTTGAGATCTTGTGATAAGAAAAAGCGATAGACCTGGTTTGGTCAATCCCCTTGATTATAATTTAAAATAGCCTGAAGTAAGTGAATGAATGTAACACTATATATGCGAACCGAACATATACTGCAATGAGAGGAACAAAATTCATTTCTTTCCTCTACTCTACTGCAAATAATCGGCATCTTTTATCGGCAAAAAATATTATAGATGTATGAATTTGAAGAGAAATTTTGCCGATAAAGTTATATAATAATATCAGGATCATGAAAATACTTATTTATGGTGAGGAACAAAGAATGAAATATCTTGGTGTAAGAGAAATTGCAAAAAAATGGAATATATCTGAGCGAAGTGTGAGAAACTATTGTGCCCAGGGACGTGTAAAGGATGCCTTTCTTAAAGGTAAAACTTGGAAAATTCCTGAAAATGCGATAAAGCCAAAACGCAAAAATCAAAAGAAAGACAAATCTAATAACTTATTAGATATTTTACAAGAGCAGAAAAGTACAAAATATACAAGAGGAATATACCACAAGACGCAAATCGAATTAACATATCATTCTAATCATATTGAAGGAAGTAGATTAACACTTGATCAAACAATGTATATTTTTGATACAAATACTATTAGATTAGAAAAGCAAGCTGTCAATATAGACGATGTTATAGAGACTATTAATCATTTTCGCTGTGTTGACAAAATCATAGACCGCGCTAAGTCTGAGTTAACTGAGAATTTTATTAAAGAGCTCCATGCAATCTTGAAAAATGGTACGAGTGATGCTAGGAAAGATTGGTTTAGAGTAGGAGCTTACAAAAAATTACCCAATGAAGTTGGCGGAAGAATGACAGCACTTCCTGAAGATGTTCCTCAAAGAATGAAGGAATTACTTCAAGAGTATCATGAAATAGAAGACAAGGGCATTGATGATATCTTGGATTTCCACGTTAAGTTTGAACGCATTCATCCTTTTCAGGATGGTAATGGTCGAGTAGGTAGACTCATCATGTTTAAAGAGTGTTTGAGATATGGTATTGTTCCTTTCATAATTGAGGATGAACTGAAGATGTTTTACTATCGGGGACTAAAAGAATGGAGTCATGAGAGAGGCTATTTGAGGGATACATGCCTAAGTGCGCAGGATCAATATAAGTCTTATCTAGATTACTTTAGAATACCTTATTAGATAGTCATCGAAGATAGAAACATATTTATGGAAGATTGAAAATGAATATGAGTGCAAGAAACTCCTTTTTTTTGAAAGCAACATTTTTTTGAAGCAAATGATATCATCTTATTGAAGAAGGTATAGGTTTATCAAATATCTAATTTAAACTATTGGCGCAAATGGTTCATATGTATTCGCTGCAATACGCTAAGTGGCATAATCATGAATAGAAAGATCTAGATCATTTACAATCTAGGTCTTTTGTGTTTTACGATGATTATTTTTGATATGAGATAATCCCTCTTAAGATGATTTCTGTTTGGTAATCTAATTGTGAACTAAGGCGTGTGAGATGGAAGATGCGCTGGTAAAGACATTTGACATTCAGCCATCAAGGGAGATCATTACATAGAAATATCTAAAAAAATATAGCGGGTCGTTAACTCCAAGAAAAGTACGAAGCTGAAATAATATGCAAAAAGGCGAAAAAGTATTGATTTAATCAATATATTTCGCCTTTATTAGTTTTCTAACTGTAAAACATATAAAGAAGATTAAAGTCAATCAACTTGATATCTATGTATTTTTATAGAGATATCCAAGATCCAGATACAAAGTCATCAAGTACGAAATATGCATAAAATCGTTCATATTCAGTACTATCTCTACAATAAACATTACGTTAATCTAATGATGATTATAAAGCTGTGATATTGCTGGGGCTATATTTGATAATTTCATAATTTGAGTGTAACACTCAAATAATATATACACATAACAATACTTAGCTCATAACAAATAATATAGCACCAGCTTGATGATATGTTTTATGATTGCTCATGAGTTATCAGTATGATATGGAAGATTGTGCTGATAGAAGTATTTGAGAATGTATAAGCTATATGAGTCGTTTCTCTTTCTAGTTTAATCATTAATTGATGCTGATATAGCTTATCTTTCTTTGTAAAGAGGTTAGGGATATCAATAGGAAGCTGCCTGTACTTCTTAGTTGGTATTTCAAATAAATTGGTCACTGAGGGAAAAGATTGAAAGTCTTCTCTTGTTTTTCGTGTGCCAAAATCTAGTGGGAAAAGAGGTAAAAAACATGACACGACAGTCAAAGAAAATGATTTCTTCGCTGTATAAGTATTTAATTGCGATTTGTATGATGATCATGCCAATGGGGATTAAAGCTTTTGCAGCTGGAGCACAAAGCAATGAGAATTATGATATTGCGCTTAATGCAGTGCAATCGAGTGTTAATGCAGGAGATACGGGGATTCTTGAAATGCATGTGAAAATTGCAGGCTCACAAGAACAAATTAATGAGGATCTTTCAGGTAAAGCACAAGTTAAAGTGCAATTACCTAAAGATGATACTTATTATGCATTTCATCAAGATACATTAGAAAGCTTATCAATCTTAGGTACAAAACCAACATTTGATCAAAACAATAAAGTATTATCTTGGAATCTTGAAAATGTTGAAACAGGCGTATCAGCAGTCGTACAAATCCCTATCAATACTTATAATGGGATAACACCAAATGGTACAACACTTTCGTTTGAAGCTAGTCTTAATAAAGAAGATGGCACATCATTCACAACTCCTCGTACAGCATCATTCCAGATTAAATCTGCATATAATGAATCTGTCTCAAAGGTTTATAAAGGTGTTGAGAATTCTAAAGAAGAAGCACCTAAAAAGGGTGAAAAAGCAATTTGGAATCTTAAAGGTTCAGTTGATTTAGCACAACGTGCAGGTATGTATATGAAACCAGGCAGTAAAATTACTGTAACAGATACATTACCTGAAGGTCTTACATATTCAAATGCGACTATTATTAGTAAAAACCTAAGTGAAGCTAAAGTAAATGGCCAGACAGTTACTTGGACAGCTACTGCACCTTCTCTTAAAGAACAGGAAGAAAGTTCAGCTAGAGGTGAAGCTTTATATTTATTTGAAATTCAGCTTCTTACAGAAGTGACAAAGGAAACAAATCAACTTCAGAAACTAGAAAATAAAGTCACTTTCACAACGACAAGTATTGATGGAAAAGAAATAACAAAAGAATCTAAAGCACAGATGTCTATTGCTCCTGATGGCGATAATACAAAATTTCCTGATGGAAGCTGGTATACATCTCTTACAAGTGGAACAGCTGTTAATCAAATTAATGCTGTAACTGGGGCACAAAACACAAACCCATCAGTTAAAGACAACGTTTCCCTTCTCTTCCATGATTATTACGCTATAGCACTTAATCAAACAGATAAACTGACAAGAGATGGTGTTGATGCAAGATCTGAATGGAATTTAGGAGATGTCTTGAAACAAGGCTATAAGAAAATTGTCTCGAAACAAATATTTAGTCCTGAACTCATTTTCTCTGGTGTACGTCTTGAAACACCAAAGAGTTACTATCATTCAAGTCAGCCACCTTTACGTTTAGCATCTGATCCTGTTGTTACAATTATCCTTCATTTAGATAATGGCACAACAAAATCACAAACAGTTGACTTCTCAAAACAAACTGGTATTCATCAAGTTTTAGTATCACGTACTGCCTTTGGTATCACTCCTCAAGATCATGTTGATAGTTATGAAGTTGTTTATGAAAATGCCGATGGTTCTCCTATATTTGGTGGTGTTTCATTAGATGCCTATCCATTCTTTAATATCAAGAAGGGTTATGAAGGTGAACTTAGATGGCAAAATACTTGGGAAATGACGCTATCAAATGGAAAGACATATGTGAAATCAGCTGATAAAACATCAGATAATATTGGTCCAAGAACACTTCAGGTTATTAAAAATACAGAAAATACACCATTAGTAAAATCAGGTATTCGTTTTAGTAATGCTGATGGAAATACTGTAAAAGTAGGTGAAAATCAAGTTCGTCATTTCATTAATACGCCATATGCATCTCCTGTTAATCTAGATGGTGAAATAAGTTCAGCTATTATTCTTCCATATGGTGTAAAGCTAAAAGGTGATGGTAACTTCAAGTTCTATCATCAGGAATATCGTTTAAATATTCCAGCTAATAGTATTACTGGTACAGGTAAAGTTATTGATGATGATTATAAGGGTACAGGTAAGCAGTTAGTGAAAGTTGTGTGGGATAAGGATTATGTTGCCCCATATGACCAGTTAGCAGTAACATTCGATGTTGATATTACTGATGATGCACCAAAGAATATGCAATTGATTTCTTATTCTGGAAGTACGAAATCTAAAGAACTTGTTGCTTCTACTCCAGATACTAATACTATTGAAATAGATACAAAAGATATTAATGATGATGGCTTATCAAATGATCAAAAGATTATTAAAGCCAGCAATAATTATAACTTACGTACAAAAGAAGACCTTAAGATTGAAAAGTCTGTAAAAGGTAATATGGATACGGAATATTCTCGTTTTGGTAAGGCAAGTTTAGGTGGGGATATTTCATATAAATTACATCTTACAAATACTACAGGTAGAAATATTTCTCAATTAGGCTTTATTGATGTTCTTCCTTCCGTTGGTGATTTAGGAATTGTTGATAATACAAGTAGAGGAAGTGCATTTACACCAATCCTTAAAGGTCCTGTACAGTTACCTAAAGCTTGGGCTGATAAAGTAGATGTATACTACAGTACTTCAAAAAATCCAAAGAGAACTGATCTCTATAATAGAGTGAATTACCCAAATACATCATTCGTTCATACAGATCCAGCAACTGCTCAAGAAGCAAACTGGACAAAAGAAGTTAATGACTGGAGTACTATTCATAGCTTTAAATTAGAACTTAAAGACGATACAATCTTTGTCAAAGGGCAGGATATTACTCTTACGTTTGATATGAAAGCACCAGAAAAAGGCGATAAAACAAATCTTCCTGATGAAAGCATTCTCTTCACAGATCTTGCGAAAGCAAAAAGAACTGAAGAAAATGAAAAGAAGGCAGCCTGGAATTCATTTGCGGTAACGACAAATGGTTTATTGCCTACTGAACCAGAGAGAGTTGGCGTTATATTGTTTGATAATGGCGGTGCTGTCAGAGTGAAATACTTCATCGAAGGCACTGATACTGAATTGGACAACCCAGAAGCCGGTGACAGAGTGAAGACAGGCGAAACAGACGAAGGCTGGTATACAGTCAAGGACCCAAATA